>JAWOMO010000080.1:0-31368 GCA_033852435.1 Nitrospira sp. | reverse complement strand
CCCGAACTTCTGGGTGCAGGCCATATGCGTGAACGTCGCCCGTGGCCCGAGATAGGCCACTTTCTGCGGACCTTCGAGGGACAGAGACGCAGACATGATCTCCCGATAGACGGGCCGGATGGCGTCGGAAGGAAACGGACCCGTATTTTGCGCGATCAGCCGTTCGATGATCGCCGCTTCCCTGGCGGGGGTATGGAGGTTGGCGCCGGCATCCTGCTGTTTTTTGAGTTTGCCGATCTCGACCACACTTTTTGAACGCTCGTTGAGGAGACGCAAAATCTCGTCATCGATGCGATCGATTTCCTTCCGATAATCGGAAAGGTCACCGGACATGTATGGGACCCCCTCCACCCCTGCCCCATGAGTTGGACGAGCGTCCAGAGGCAGGACGGGTGTGAGCAAGAGAGAAATGATACAGGAACCGGTCCCGGAAATGCAAGGAGACTCCTGGAGTTTCAGGAACTTGTGCGATTGGTATGCACAATGAATTCCATGGGGGTGGCGAGCGGGAACAACTGGCGGCTTTGACATTGAGTGTTTCGGCCTAACGAAACAGTCGGGCTAGCGAGGGGGGGAGGGGTTGCAGGCGCAGGGGCTTCAATACCGTATCGCTGTTAGAACAGCTGCGAGGCTGGTCTGCTGAAATGATCGAACGCCAACTTCGTGGCCTGTCGACCGCGCCCCGTGCGATCAAGAAATCCAGCTTGAATGAGATAGGGCTCGTGGACATCTTCTAGCGTGTTCTTATCTTCTTGAACGGCTGCCGCGAGGGACTCAACCCCTACGGGACCTCCCCCAAACTTTTCAATAATCGTGAGCAGGATCTTTCGATCCATCTCGTCAAACCCCGCCGTATCCACACCCAGCCAAGATAAGGCGTCTTGCGCGACGGATTTGGTGATCCGGCCTTCGGCCTTGACTTGAGCATAGTCCCGGACACGCTTGACGAGCCGATTCACGATCCGGGGCGTCCCTCTGGCACGGCGGGCTATTTCCTCCGCGCCGGCTGGCTCAATGGGGATCTCAAGCAACCCGGCTGACCGCATGACGATAATTTTCAGTTCAGCAGGCGAATAAAACTCCAATCGATGAACGAGCCCGAACCTGTCTCGAAGCGGCGAGGTCAGAGCGCCGGCTTTCGTTGTGGCGCCGACAAGCGTAAAGCGGGGGAGGTCCAGCTTCACCGTCCTGGCCGCAGGCCCTTGCCCCACCACGAGATCGAGCTGGAAATCCTCCATTGCCGGGTAGAGCGCTTCTTCAACCGAGGCCGGAAGGCGATGGATCTCATCGATGAATAGCACGTCCTGTTCTTGAAGATTCGTCAGAATCGAAGCGAGGTCGCCGGCATGCGCCAGGACAAGGCCGGATGTGGCACGCAGAGTTCCACCCATTTCCCTGGCGATGATATGAGCGATCGTCGTCTTGCCAAGACCGGGTGGACCGTAGAATATCGTGTGGTCGAGGGTTTCGCGGCGCTGCTTCGCCGCTTCGATGCAAATTCTCAGCGACTCCTTCATGCGCTCCTGGCCGATGTATTCATCGAGCGTGTGCGGGCGCAAGGCCTGCTCGATGGTTCGCTCGTCATCGGTCAGTTGGGCATTCACGATTCGATCGCTCATGCTCTCTCGCTCTCTCGGCCCCGCCTCACGGTTTCTCCGGGGCCGGAATGTATCGCGGGGGCGGCGGCAGGGCGCCTTGGCCCGGTGTCGGAGTGCTCCCGCAATCAGGCGGGCAGATTTTTCCCCCCTTCGTCGGGTCCGGCATATTCAGTTCCATCTTTTCGAGCTGGCATTGCGAGAGCCGCCCCCCATCCTGGTTACCACAGCGAGCCGGCACCGAAGAACTCCCCACCTCACGATACCCTTCAGGGCACGATCCGCACACCGGCAACATATTCGCTCCCAGCGGGACGCATTGGACCAACGTCGGATCCCCATCCTTACAAATTGCCGGCGCCTCAGTTACGCCGGTTGTGGCATAGCCATCGGGGCACTTTCCGCAGGTTTTGCGAATGCTTTTCGGTTCCGCCGGCGCGTCATCGGCGAAGGACATCACCGGCGCGAGCATCAACGCGGCCCCCAGCATCGAGAATATGACAACGGAACACCGACAGGTCACGGCCATTGGTTACCCCCTTGCCAAGTCTTTCAACGTCTCGCGAATCAGTTCCTGTAGACTCACGCGTCCTACCTTGGACTTGCGCACCTGCTTCAATACTTGTTTCGCATCCTGAGCCCTATAGCCGAGGTTCGTCAATGCCGAGAGCGCATCGTCAAACGTGGAATCCTGCCCGTCGGTAGAGACATCGGAGGAATGAGCCAGCGCCGGATGCAACTTCGCTGCCTTGTCCTTCAACTCCAGCACAAGCCGCCCTGCCGTCTTTTTCCCGATCCCGGGAACGGTCTCCAGCTTCTCGACATCGCCTGATTGAATCGCCGAAACCAGATTGGGTAGAGGCAACGCCGAGAGGATGCCGAGCGCAGACTTGGGACCGATGCCGGAAACCGTCGTCAGCAGCACAAACGCGTCTTTTTCCTGTTGCGTGATGAAGCCGAACAGCTGAATAGCATCTTCACGCACGTGGGTATGAATGTTAAGCGAAACCGTATGATTGAGATCGGGAAGGCTATAGAACGTGCTAAGAGGGATAAAGACTTCGTAGCCGACCCCCTGAACATCGAGGACCAGGTGCGTCGGCGCCTTGAAGGCCAGTCGGCCTGTCAGTAAGGCGATCATGCGTCGGTCGTGCGAGTCTCCTGAAGCGAAGGATGATGGGATCGTCTGCTAGCCCGCTGCTGCTGCCGCGGCGACTTTCTCCATGACATCGTCGGGTATATCGAAATTGGCGTGCACCTTTTGGACATCGTCGTGCTCATCCATGATTTCCATGAGCCTGAGCATCTGTTCGGCATCTTTTTCTTGGAGCCTGATGGTGTTCTGGGGGATAAAAGTAATTTCCGCCAGCGTCGTGTCGATTTTGGCTTCGGCAAGGGCTTTCTTTACGGCTTCGAAATCATGAGGGTTCGTGACGACCTCATACATCTTCTCGCCGACCTTCACATCCTCTGCACCTGCATCAAGCGCAACGGACAAGAGCGTATCTTCGTCAACTTTGCCCTTATCGAGCGTCAGAAGGCCCTTCTTCTGAAACTGCCAGGCGACTGCCCCCGCTTCGGCCATATTGCCATGATTCTTGGTAAAGAGGCTCCGAATCTCGGCAACGGTCCGGTTACGATTGTCGCTGGTAATTTCCAGCAACAGTGCGGTACCGCCCGGCCCATAACCTTCCAACGTAAATTCCTCATAGGTAACTCCTGGAAGTTCCCCCGTACCACGCTGAATGGCTTTTTTCATGGTATCGCCGGGCATGTTGGCTTCCTTCGCCTTGGCGATCGCCAATCTCAAGCGTGGGTTGCCGTCCGGATCGCCCCCTGAGCGGGATGCAATCGTCAACTCCCGGATGATTCTTGTAAAGATCTTCCCGCGCTTGGCATCCTGGGCACCTTTGTGCCGTTTGATTGTTGCCCAGTGACTATGTCCGCCCATGGCTTACTCCATTTGCCGGGAGAATACGGACCGGCTTGTCCAACATAAAAGAGACATCGTCATCTCAAGTTTGTACACGTAGCACAGGGTTTGGAAGGGTGTCAATTACAAGGGAACGTGGAATGGGCGTCGCCCCTACTCTGAATAGATGATCAGCTGCGCGCCGATCACAAGAATCAGACCAGCCCAGAGCCATTCCCATTTGCTGGATGAGGCGGATTCCGTGACGGGACGAACCCCACCGAAAAAGAGCTTGGACGAACCGGCCGTAACCGCCATCGCCCCCATTATGGCATGGTGCATCGTGATCTTATGGGCTGATGGATGAGCCCCGTGTGAATGGGCGAATAACATGAATCCTCCTACGATCGCCATCAAGGGAAGCGGCGTCGCCCAAGCCATATGCCCCAAAAGGCCCAACCGGCGAAATAGTTCCACGCTTCCAACCGCAAGCGCCAGCAACCCATAGATCTTATGTTGGACAGTCTCCAGATCCTGACCGAAGAACGTCTCTGCAAAGCTGAGCTGGCCGACCGGCCAGGCTTCATGATCGCTCCATATCATGAGGAAGACGCCGACACACAACATGGCGGAAGGCAACAGCAGGCGGGCCCACATTGACAATGGAAGGCGCATCACATGACTCACCTCCGCGAGTCCCATCAATATAACCAACCATCCTGCCACGTGATGGTTCCGTTCAGAGTAGGCAATACCCGCGGCTGATCCATCCCACGCATCGGATACCGCCCCCCCATCATGATGGTGACCGTGCCCGGCTACGGCAGCGACATGCTCGCCGGCATGGGCCTCTCCCTCATGCTGAGCATGGGCCTGCATGATGCCAATGACGCATAGCAAGCAGAAGAGTAAAAGGAGAACGAGCCCTGATCGATAAGAAGTATCATTATCCAACGGACAAACCTCTTGTTTGGGTCACAAAGGAAAGGCCCATTCGGTGAACCGAATAGGCCTTGACGTTCATTTACTTATGTGGTCAATGGCTACATGAATTTCATGAACTTGTCTTTCGCATCGTCCATGACTTGAGCCGTGATTGTGGCGACACCGCGCTCCTTGGCCAACCGCTCGATTTCCTTGCGGGCCATCGGGCGGATGAAATCAGGAATGTTATCGAGGCGCTGCTCGGCCTCGCGTGTCCAGGCAATGCCGTTCGGAGAATCGTTCTTGGAATCGTCCATGACCTGAAGCGTGATCGTCGTAAAACCCTGCTTCCTTGCGTAGGCTTCGACGCTGCTTTGGACCATCGGTTTCACGAACACAGGAAGTCGATCGAGCTTTTCCTTCGCGTCGGCTGTCCAGCTGAATTCAGAAGTACCCGCGCCGCCAGTGGCAGGCTTACCGCTGGAAGTCAGCCCCATTTCCGCCACCATGGCAGAGAAGGGACAGCCCCCGCCGGACTTTTCTCCGGCCTTCGCCGGTGCCGGCGCAACCGAGGCTGCAGTCGGTTGTCCGCCTTGAATCTTTTCGTTCAAATAGGCCGTCATCTGGCCGGAACCGGCCAAAGCTTCATCCTTGAGCGTTCCCCTGGTCATCTCGAACGGCTCAGCCGCCACCGTCCTTCCCCCTAATTGGACACCGAGAGAGCTGACCATCTGCGTTTCACCTGGATTCGTGACCATCGAAAACTTGGACCCGCAGGACGGGCAACCGAAAAAGACGCCGAGCGACCCCTCCCCCGGCTTCTCAACCTTCTCGAAGTTCATATAGGTTTCGCAGGTGAGGCACACGAATTTCATGGCGGCTCCTCTCAGATAAGCGTCACAGTTGTTCGGCCAGGACCTTCTTATAGTCCAGCAGGGTTCTGATCCGTCCAGCGATTTCCTGATAACGCTGGATGGTCGGATAAGTCTCGTCCAGCAAGGGTTCACCCTTATCAAAAGTCCGGGCAAGCTTCCGATCGAATGGAATGCGACCCAACAGGGGGAGATCGAGGACTTCGCACATGGCTTCGGTATTCCCCTCGAACAGCTCGTTCAGTTCGCCACAGGAGGGGCAGCGATATTCGCTCATATTCTCGACGATACCTAGAACCTTGATCCCCATGTCGCGGGCATAGGTGACAGACTTTTGCACGACGTCGGAGGCCACTTCAGAAGGAGTCGTCACAACGATGGCTCCGGCGAGATCCGGGATAAACCCCGCGATGACCGGCGGCTTGTCGGCAGCAGCTCCTGGCGGTAGATCGGCCAGGAGATAGTCCAGTTCACCCCAGGCTACATCGGCTAAGAACTCTCGAATGACATTCATTTCCATGAGCCCCAGCCAGACTGGGCTGACATCCATCGGGCCTTTCCAACGGACCGGAGAAGCGGCACCCAGGAAGAAATCCATTGAAGCGACCTTGATGCCCAATGGGCCAATCGGAGGAGTCGCCCCCTCCGGGGTCATCGTCAAGGACTGTCCATGGAGCCCTAACATGCGGGGCACACAGGGGCCGTTCAAGTCCACATCGAGGAGTCCAACACGCGCATTCTGGCGGGCAAACGCGAGGGCAAGATTGACGGTGGTCATGCTTTTACCGACACCGCCCTTTCCGCTCATGACGACCAGCTTGTGCTTAATCCCCGCCATACGGGTCTGCACTTGCTTCATTTGCTCCGTTATCTGTTGAACGACCTTGGCGTCGTCGGAGTAGCGGAGCTTGCTAAGAATAGTCTTCAGATCCTTTTCAGGAACCATGGGCTATTGCCTCACAAACACATAGATGTAGGGAGAAAGTACGGTAGCATAAGGATTTCCGGAGAGTCAAACCACCCATAAGGGGAAACCCGGGTCGGAGGCAGAGGTATCCACGGCTTCAGAGCCTAGCCCGCTGTTGAAAAACTGTTTCAGCATTCTGAAGGCATGTGGCAAGCATCCGTGGTTGGCTCTAGAACCAACCCACAGGGTGTTCAAAAAGGCCTCTGTTCTCATCCACCCAACCCAGGCGCGCCGAGACGCTCCGCTCCGCGTGCAAGGCCGCGGCGAGCGAAGAGACGAATCGTACTCCGTCCCGGACGTTGAGTCTCTGAGCGACGCAAGAACGTCGCTGGCGGGCTTTTTCAACGCCCTGCTAGATCGAGTACTGGAATGTCGGCTTCGCGCCGATGGCCTGCGCAAGCACTCCGCGCCGTTTGAGTTCATCGAGAACACGGCGAGTTGCCGCGTCAAAGTCCGAAGGACCGGACAACACAATATCGGTATTGGGCGGAACTTCTTCCGGCACCTTGCTCATATGCACGGAAATCACAGGGGTCGGATGTACCAGCGTCCTGATCGCTTGCGCAGCCTCGATGTATCCCATGCCAAAAGGATTGGTGGTCGACACGACGATCAACCCGGTATCGACCAACAATCTCGCCACTTCTCCATAGCGTCGAGCCATTTCCGTGGTTTGCCCCCGCTCCCCGTCGGAAAGGTCGGCGTCCAGACCCCGGCGGAGATTTTCCCCGTCCAGCAAATAGGCATGTCGGCCGTCTGCAACCAGCCTGGCTTCAAGCGTTTTAGCCAGGAAAGATTTGCCGGTATGTCGCCCACCGGTAACAAGCACGATGGCTGCGCGATGGCCATACTGCTGAGCCCGCTCTTCGATCCCCACCTCGCCTTTGACCCAGGCGAAGTCCCGCCGACGTGCTTCTTCGCGGAGAAATTCCTGATCGTCGTGAACCAGCTCGGTCACGATCCCGCCTCCGGCGATGTCGTACTCGTCGACCAGCACGAACCGGCCGGTTGCCTCAAACGAGGCGGACAGGTCGAACGCCATCGGAGCCTTGGTTCGGATGGTCAGCTCCGCAACCTGATTCCTGCCGACGGAGTTGCTGCCCTGCTGCTGATTCAGATCCATGGTATCGATGATGCGATGGATCGCCGCCACCTCACAGTCCACTTCCTTGGTGCCAATACGAAGCACATACTTGCGCCCTTTTTCTAACGAGCGTCGTCCCAACCAAAACAGGTTGGCACGGAAGGCCGTCGAGACCAACGGCAGATGCTCCTCGTGAGTTGCGATCTCTCCCCGCTCCACAAAGATTTGCTCATCGAGCGTGACGCCGACAGATTGACCTGCTTCAGCTCCGGTGGGAGACGGCTCGATATTGAACGCTTCGACCGACCTGACATTGGCGCGCTTATTGGATGGAGAAAAGACGAGGTGATCGCCGATCTTCAGTCGTCCCGCGACAATTCGACCGGCAAGAATCCGACGGGCGTCGAACTTGTAGACGTCCTGGATGGGAAATCGCAAGGGCTGCTCCGATCGCGCCATCTCCTTTTTGAAGAGACTGAGAGTGTCCAGTACGGTCGGGCCGTTGTACCAGGGCATCGCTTGGCTTCGGTTGGCGATATTGTCGCCGAGCTTGGCGCTGACCGGAATAATGCGTTCTGGTAGTGCCCCGAACTGTCCCAAAAATTCTCGATATTCTTTTTCGATTCCTTCAAATACATCCTGCCGGTAGCCGACGAGGTCCATTTTGTTGACAACCACGGCGAATTGACGGACGCCTAAAAGCGACAGGAGATAGCCGTGTTTTTTCGACTGCTCTTTCACGCCCTCCAGGGCGTCGATCAGCAACAGCGCCGCTTCGGCTCTCGCCGCACCGGAAATCATGTTCTTCAGAAATTCTTTGTGTCCCGGCGCATCGATGATGATGTATTGCCGGCCTTTCCAAATAAAAAAGGTACGCGCGGTGTCGATCGTGATGCCTTGCTCCTGCTCCTCAAGAAACGCATCGAAGAGGAAGGCGTACTCGAATTCTTTGCCCTGCTGCCGGCAGATGGCTTGGACTTTTTCCAGTTTTCCATCCGGGAGCGATCCTGTGTCGGCATAGAGACGTCCGAGCAACGTGGATTTGCCATGGTCCACGTGACCGACGATTACGATGTTGAGATTCTCGGATGGTTTATTGGTCGCCGTGTTCATGCTTACTCCTCAGAATGCTCAAACGGGCAGCCCGGCGAGGCCGCAGGCGAGAAACAACCAGAGGCGTACCCTGTGGGGCACGTTGAGGATTGTTTCGACCCGAGAACGAAGCTGGATGCTCGTTTCAGCATTCTGTTGCTACATGTACCCATCTTTTCGCAACAACTCCATTCCTCGCCCCTCATCCTGCGCACGGCCGGATCGTTCCGCGACGGTCGTGTGCCGCAGTTCTTCAATGATGTCGTCCACGCTCTTGGCGGTCGACTTGATCGGCGTCGTGCAGGGGGCGCACCCCAAACTCCGATAGCGCGTCCCATCCCCCTTGTCGAGGTAGAGGTCGATAAAGGGAATATTCTCGAGCTTGATGTATTCCCAAATGTTGATTTCAGTCCAGTCCAGCAATGGATGAATGCGAATGTGTGTGCCCGGAGGGAACGTCGTCTTGTATTGATCCCAAAGTTCCGGGGGTTGATCGCGGAAATCCCAATCGCCATGCTTATCGCGGGGCGAGAAGTAGCGTTCTTTGGCCCTGGTGCCCTCCTCGTCCGCTCGCACGCCCAAGATCACGCCGGTATAGCCCTTCTGCTCAAGGAGCTGCTTGAGCCCGTTGGTCTTCAGCGCGGTGCAACAAACGACTCGTCCCATCGTGTGATTCATCCCGGCCGCGAGGGCTTCTTTGTTCTGTCCGACGACGAGATTCAGATGCCACTCTCTTGCCAGTCGGTCGCGATATTCGATCATCGCGGGAATCTTATAGCTCGTATCGACGTGCAGCAACGGGAAGGGGACGTGTCCGAAGAACGCCTTACGTGCCAGCCACAAGAGGACGGTCGAATCTTTCCCCATCGACCAAAGCATGGCGAGGTTGTCGAAGTGCTTATATGCTTCTCTCAAGATGTAGACGCTTTGATCTTCCAACTGACGGAGGTGTTTCACAGAGTCGTCCTTCTTGTTCGGTCAATGGATTCGGCCGGCGGCGCCGGACGCCACCGGCTCCTGATTCAATTCTTCGAGTTTTCTAGCTGCAGCCCCCTCATCAATCGCCCGGCGCGCCATCGGCACGCAGGCAGCCACAGAGGGCCCTTTCCCTGCCGCATACAGGAGTAATGCGGCATTGAGCAAAACCCAGTCCCGCGGGCCACCTTGAAGTTGATTGTGGAGAATCCGTTTGAGCAATGCTGCTTCCTTGTCGCGCTGATCAGGAGCGAAGCCGGCCATTTCTCGCGAGGCACCCAATGCTAATCCGACATCCTTCGGCGCCAGCGTCAGCGGCGCGATCCGTTCGTCGCGCAACTCCAACATTTTCGTGACCATCGCAATCGACAATTCGGGGTCGCCTTCAACGCCACGAACGACAAGGGCTCTGGGAGTTCCCAGCATCCGCAGGGCTTCCGCGGTTTTTTCAAAATGCGGCGGATGGGTGAGGCCGATGATCTGCGACGAGGCGCGAGCAGGATTCAAGAGTCGGGCGATGGGATGAGACACGTTGCGCACCCCAAGTTCTTGCCGCATCTCCAGGAACCGGTAGAGCGGAGGGTGGTAGAGCGCAATATCCAGATAGGCAAACCCTTGTTTCGTCACAACGTCGGCCACGGCCTTCGGCTCGAGATCGATTGGCAAACCCAACGCCTTCAGCACACCAGCGTTGCCGGGACGACCGGGAATGCCGTCGTAGCCATGCATGAGAATCGAAGCGCCACCGGCGGCGGCGACAATGGCCGCACCGGCTAAGGCATGGAACGTATCCTGTTTCCCCGCATAGGAGGGCAGATCGACGACACCGAGCTCCCGCGGGATCGGAACGGGAGCCACGTAGGATCTCGCCGCGGCGGTGAACGACGCCAGTTCCGTCACGGATTCCATCTTGATCCGCATCGCCACGAGAAACGCGCCCGCCTGAGCCGCCGTGGCTTCGCCTTCAATCAAAGCCTTCATGGCCCGCTTGGCCTCATCCCACGTGAGGTCTTTGGAGGCTTTTTGCCCTTTGGCGATTTTTGCGATGAACTCTTGCATCGGCATCAGGAGGCCTTGTGCAACCCGCATTCTGTCTTGGCGTTATTCTTCCAGCGCCCCGCCCGAGGATCTTCACCCGGCATCACGGGAGCCGTGCAGTGCGTGCAGCCGATGCTCGGATAGTTGCGATCGTGCAGTTCGTTGTACGGAACCTCGTAGACCTTGATATAGGTCCACACATCCGCCCATGTCCATTTCGCGAGCGGATTCACTTTGACCAATTGAAACTTGGCATCCCATTCGATCATTTTCGCATTGGCTCTCGTCGGTGCCTGATCCCTCCTGATTCCGGTGATCCAGGCCTCAAATCCCTTCAGTACACGTGTGAGCGGCTCGACTTTTCGCAACTGGCAGCAACGGTCCGGATCACTGGCCCACAAGGCGGCACCGTACTGTTCAGCTTGGCGCTCCGGCGTGAGCAGGGATTTGACTTGAAGCACCTGCGTCGACTGGAGACCGTACTGTTTGATGATGCGATCCCGGGTCGCATAGGTTTCCGGAAACAGAAAATCCGTATCCAAGTAAAACAGGGGCACGGAGGGATTGATCCGATGGACCATGTCGACAAGCACCACGTCCTCTGCACCGAAGCTGCAGGCCAAGACAATCTTGGGTGCATAGCGTTCAATCGCGGCCGTCAACACCTCTTGCGGTTGCTTCGCTTCGAACGATTCGCCCCAGAACTGAATTTCTTCGACGGACAATTTCGTCATGTGATGCCCGCTTCCCCTCATTCAACTTTTTCAACGAGCACCCGATAGTGTGCCGCTTCCGGCTCCAATGGTTCCTGGACCAGCACGAGATGCCCGTCATTCTTCAAACTCATCGGCACGTTTTTGATCGGCTCGCCCGCATCGAGCCAGACCTCCAGTTTTTCGCCCGCGTCCATCATTTCGAGCTTGAGCTTTGTCTTGACGTAGTTCAGCGGACAGGCGACGCCGCGCAGGTCGTACACCGGCGCACCGGTCGGCGCTGGAGCAGCCGGTTTGGCCTCGGGGACGACGGCCGTCGGTTTCTTCTCCTCAGCCGCCGAAGCCAATTTCAAATCTTTCCCCATCTGATCCGTCGCTGCCCGGCAAGCATCGACAAATCCCTTCGCAAACGCCATCTTGTCGCGTGCTGATTCCGCCGTCGTGTCCTTGGGACCCAGATCGCCAACCTGCTTGTTCAGTTCTCGATAGATCGCGGGAACGACTCCCTTCTGTGCGATACGGCGATCAAACTCAATGAACGTTTCGGAGTCGGTGGAAGGCTCGAGCCCCTCCGTCACCAACAGCGCTTTCGCTGCGGCGAGTACGGCACGATACGATTTGTTCACCGAGACGGCGTACTGATGGTTATCCGCCAAGAGCTTCGCCTGGTAGAGTTCCTGATCGGCTTCGAGAATCCCGTTCTCGATCATTTCCAGCGCGCCGCCGGCGCACTCGCCCGGCCCGAGATCCTCGAGGACAAACTCCTCCTCTCCTTCCCAGTCATAGTAAAAGGTAGGATCGTCGGCAAAGGCCGGCACGATCGTGTAGGGAATCAATTCGTCTTTCAGCGCATTCTTGCCCACACGATCGATGAACGTCGGCAGGCCTTCACCCGCCTTGCGATCGCGCCGGTACACATCGATCAAATGTGTGATGGCGGCCGAAACGGCTTTCGCGGGCAATTTCACCGTCATTTGCCCGATCTTTGCAGTCCCGTTGACTCTGCCGCCGAGATGCAATTCGTAGTGAGGAGCCGTATGTTCGCCGATACGCTTCCCGACTCCGTGCAATCCGATCGTCGCGATGTGATGTTGCGCACAGGAATTGTGGCAGCCGCTTATCTTTACGCTGACATCCGCTAGATCTTCTGGAACCCGTCCGGCAGGAAACACCTCCGCAAGCGCCCGGGCAAGCCCCTTCGAAGAAGTGATGCCGAGACCGCAGGTGTCGGTACCAGGGCAGGCGATAATATCCTCCACCAATTCCGCGCCAGGATCTGATAGCCCTTTCGAGGCCAGATCGCCATAGAGGTCTGCGATCTGCGCTTCCGGTATCCAGCGGATGATCATGTTTTGATTGATTGTCGTACGAATGTTGCCGTTGGAGTAGCGATCGGCCAGATCCGCAATGTGCAGCATCTGTTCCGCTGTCAGATCCCCCATGAACAACTTGATTACTGCAGCAACATAGCCCGACTGCTTTTGCCGAACGACGTTTGTTCTTCTCCACATCTCGAAAGGCGTTTCCTGGCGTCCTCCATTCGGATGGCCATTGCCCTCTACCGCGGTCCTCGTTGCGTCATTGCCATTGGATGTAGGCATAATCAACCGAACGGGCTCATCCCGGTGGGACAACACTCTGAGCGGCTCATTGGTAGGGCGTGCGTAGCCCATCGCCACGTAAGCCTCTTCCCATCGACGCTTGAACTCGGCAAAACCCAGCTTCTCAATCACGAACTTCATCCGGGCCTTGTTTCGATTTTTTCTGTTTCCCAAAGTGTCGAAAATCTTAATGACGGCTTCGATACTCGGGATCAGTTCATCGATCGGGGTAAATTCGCGTAAGACCTGAGCAATTCTTGGAGCTGCCCCAAGACCACCACCGGCAACCATTCGAAAACCGATCGCTCCATCTTCTTTTTTGGCCGCGAGCAGACCGATGTCGTGTATGGGCGTGAGGGCGCAATCGTGTTTGCAACCAGAAAAGGCGATCTTAAACTTGCGGGGCAAGCTCTGGTTCAGCGGGTTTCGCAAGAGATGATACGCGACCGTCTTTGCATAGGGCGTAACGTCAAACACTTCGCCTTGGCACACGCCGGCGAGATGACAGGCCGTCACGTTGCGCACCGTATTAGCGCAGGCTTCCCTCGTCGTCAGCCCGACTTCCGCCAACCCGCGCATGATTGTTGGCACATCCTTCAATTCCACAAAATGCAATTGGATGTCTTGACGCGTCGTCACATGCCCGACACCGGTCGCAAAGCGTTCGGCCAGCTCGGCGACGCGACGCAATTGGTTCGTGGTCAGTCCCCCAAAAGGAATCTTGATCCGGACCATCTGAACGCCGGGCTGACGTTGCCCATAGATGCCGTACTGCAGTCGAAAGGGCTTGAAGAGATCGTTGACGATCTCACCGGAGAGCATCCGCAGAGCTTCTTTTTCGAACGTTTCGATTTCCTCAAGAATGGCCGAAGGGATCGGCTCAGTGCGAACAGCGACGTTAGTGGTGGATAGCTGGCTCATAGTGACCTCAGATGTGATACATGAGGGACCGTTGTTGTTCGAGTTGGCGTTGTTGACCCGCGAGCTCTTCGACTGTGATCGCATCAAGCACATCCCGTTCCGCCGCGCCGACGCGATCCCACACCTTCGCGAGTAAGACTTCCGACTTGCTGGGGCGTCTGACAGAACCGTGCCCGTTCAAGCCGGGGCCCGAGGAAAATGGCCCATCGAGCGCCTCAAGAATTTCTGCCACGGACAATTCAGAGGGCTTTTTGGACAGCACATAGCCACCCTGCGCACCCCTATGACTCGACACCAGCCCGGCTTTCTTCATGGCGTGTAGAACCTGCTCCAAGAATCGAGCTGGAATTCCCTGCCGCCTCGCGATGGATTTGGCCTGGATCGGTACGGAGTCGATATGCATGGCAAGATCAACGGCTGCCATAATTCCGTAAGTAGATCGAAGAGATACCTTCATACAATAGTATTCCGGTCGGAATTAGAGAAACACACTATTACTTCAAATCTTGCTTTGCTGTCAAGCCCTTGCTTTGCACGGTTCAGGAGCTACGAGAATCGCGTCCTCGCATCCCACACCGCGATCATCTAGTAGACCAACCGCTTCTTCTTCCACGCAATAATCGCCACCACTCTCCAAAGTTAAGCAGCTTCCGCATCGACGACAAAGAAGATGGAAGCACGATCTGCCGTCCGATCCATCTGGTATCAGGGTGGCTTTCACTTGGCACAAATTCGCTCGAAGGTGCAGCAACTCGAGTGCTATCCCGTACGTCTGCTGACGTGTCTAGATGATTCCGTCAATTTCTTCATTGACATCAAATCGGCTCTGGGCAATAATCCGGGCCTCTTCTTCTGGTGACACCTCCATGACGCTCTCGTCTTCGGTCTTCAGTATTTTATTGTTGAGCGGCGATCCCGATCTACAGAGCCAACTCAAACAAGTCTTCAAAGATGCCGCTATGACGACGGCGAAGGACGTTGCTGCATTGCCAAGAGAGGCCAGCAAGCGGACCTTTGACGCCGTGATCGTGGAATCCAAGCCCGGAGCGCAGGGGAGTTCCCGTCTCCTTTCTAGCCATGTCGATCTCACAGATGCATTGGTAATTACCGGCTCCCGCCCCGCCCTCAGGCGGGCGTCAAAGTTCATACAGGCAATGGCCCGGCCCAAGAGCGTGCCCACAAACGGAGCGCCGGCGCCATCACTTGAAGACTACCTAGACTGGAAGATGAGAGACTTTGTGAAGGGGATGCGTAACGGCTCGGGCCGCAATTTACACCCCATGCTGATTTCCGCAATCGAGCGACCACTGATCGTGCGGGCCCTTCAAGAAACCAAGGGCAATCAGATCCAAGCAGCCGAGCTGCTGGGGCTAAACCGTAATACGTTGAGGAAAAAAATCCAGGACCTCCATATCCCCGTGAAGCGGAATCGGGGCGCAGAGGTCCGCGACGCCTAAGCTGATTATTTCTGTACGTGTCGAGCAGGCTTTAACATCCTGCATGGCGGCAAGTCGAGGCAGGTGGTTTCCTTAACCTAATCAACAGGAGGGGGATAATGACGAAAGAAGAATTGATTGCGAAGATGGCAGCATCCGCCGGCATCACCAAGGTGGCTGCAGGAACTGCACTTCAAGCCTTTACTGGTGCAGTGACTTCGTCCTTGAAAAAGGGACAGCGGGTCTCTCTGGTGAACTTCGGGACTTTTACCATCTCGAAGAGGAAAGCGCGGATGGGCCGTAACCCGAGAACCGGCGAAGCCTTGCGGATCCCTGCCGCCAAGGTGCCTAAGTTCTCGGCCGGGAAAGTGTTGAAGTCGGCCGTACGGTAGCCATCGCTGAACAGCCAATTCGGTGTGTGAGCAAGAAGAGAAGGCGGCGTGCCCTGAATCTCGGCACGCTCCCTTCTCTTTTTTGCGTTTCTTGACACCTTGGGCGGGCCTATATTAGCATGCGCGTTCGGACGATAGGCGCGTAGCTCAGGGGGAGAGCGCTACCTTGACACGGTAGAGGTCGACGGTTCAAGACCGTCCGCGCCTACCATCTCGCCGGGGGCATCTAGCCGTCTCGAACGGTTGGGGTGCCTTTCGTATTTTTGTATCCTGCTGGAGATACAAGATTTTGTGTCCTCCGGATTGTTGTGGTGACACACCACAGCGCGGGGGAATGGTGCGGGCTGCGCCAATCATCAACGCAAACGGGGTCACGTGCCGAAGATCACGCTGAAGAATGGGTCGAGTTATGAAGTGCCCGCGGGGCAGACTGTCGCTCAAGCGCTGGCAACGGCCGGCATCCCTGTGGGCCCGGATCTGCTTGCGGCAACCATCAATGGTCACGCCACTGACCTGTCGGCGGTTCTCACCAGCGATTCGACTATCGAACCGCTTCGCTTCGATAGTCCTGAAGGCCGCGAAGTCTACCGGCATAGCAGCACCCATATCATGGCGCAAGCAGTCAAGGAACTGTTCCCGACAGCACAGCTGACGATCGGACCGGCGCTGGAGGACAGCTTCTATTATGATTTCGCCTTCGAACGCCCTTTTACGCCAGACGATTTGGAGAAAATCGAAGCGCGCGCAGTAGAGATCGCCAAACGCAAGCTCACGATTACAAGACGGGAATTCACCAAGCAGGAAGCCATCGCCTTCTTCAAATCACGAGGCGAAGACTACAAAGTAGAGTTGATTCAAGGCTTCCCAGACGGGGAGCCGATTTCTGCCTATGCGCAAGGTGAGTTCGTCGACCTCTGCCGAGGCCCACATCTGCCGTCGACCGGCCATGTCGGTGCATTCAAGCTCCTCACCACCGCCGGGGCCTACTGGCGCGGCGACGAGCGCAACCCGATGCTCCAGCGGATTTATGGAACGTCTTTTCCCAGCAAGGCAGAGCTCGATGCGCACTTGGCCCGTTTGGAAGAGATCAAGCGGCGCGACCATCGGAAAGTCGGGAAAGAGCTGGATCTGATCTCGGTTCAAGATGAAATCGGACCTGGCCTCGTGCTCTGGCATCCAAAAGGTGCGGCGATCAGGTTGCTGATCGAGAATTTCTGGCGCGAGCAGCATATTAAGGACGGTTACGAACTCGTCTATTCACCCCATGTAGCCAGACTCGATCTTTGGAAGACCAGCGGACATGTCGATTACTACCGTGAAAATATGTTCGCCCCGATGAAGCTGGAAGGCAGCGAGTACCAGCTCAAGCCGATGAACTGCCCCTACCACATCATGATTTATAAGTCCCACCTTCGCAGTTACCGCGATCTGCCGATACGCTATGGCGAGCTGGGAACGGTCTACCGGTATGAACGGACCGGCGTCCTTCATGGGCTGTTGCGCGTGCGGGGATTCACACAAGACGACGCCCATCTGTTCTGCCGCCCGGACCAGATCGAAACGGAAGTCAGCCGCGTTCTGGACTTTACGTTTTTCATTTTACGGACGTTTGGATTTGCCGAGTTCGAAGTATTTCTTTCGACCAGACCGAAAGAATCAGTGGGAGCCGACGAGCATTGGACACTCGCAACCAGCGCGCTGGAAGCAGCCCTGAAGGGACGCAATATCTCCTTTCACCTGGATCCAGGGGGTGGCGCATTTTATGGTCCCAAGATCGATATCAAGATCAAGGATGCTTTGGGTCGTTCGTGGCAATGTTCGACCGTCCAGGTAGACTTCAATAACCCCGAACGATTCGAACTGTCCTATATCGGCGAAGACGGAAAATCTCATCAGCCGATTATGATCCACCGAGCCTTGATGGGATCGATTGAACGATTTTTCGGCATTCTGATCGAGCATTACGGGGGAGCATTCCCTACCTGGCTGGCGCCCGTTCAAGCCATCGTGATGGCCATTACTGATAACCAGCGCGACTTCGTCGGCAAGGTGGTCGCTGAAATGAAGGCGGCCGGCTTCCGAGTTGAAGCGGATTTGCGGAACGAAAAGATTGGACTCAAGATTCGCGAGGCTGAAAAAGCGAAAACTCCATTCATGTTTGTCGTCGGCGATCGTGAGGTCCAGAGTGGCACGCTGTCAGTCAGAGGACGCAGCGGTGCAAATCTCGGCAGCATGACCGTCGCCGGCGCGTTGGACCTGCTCAGGGCCGAAGTGAACCGGGCCGGGCAGCAACTTTCACCCACATCATGAGAGGTGGCCTATCGTCCCCAAGCTGCGCGTGAACCGCGAAATCAGAGTTCGTGAAGTCAGGGTCATCGGTCCTGAAGGTGAGCAACTCGGTATTCTCCCGACTCCGGAAGCATTCCGCCAGGCGCAGGAGAATGGTTATGACCTCGTCGAGGTCGCACCGACGTCGGTTCCTCCCGTCTGTCGCATCATGGACTACGGGAAGTATAAGTATGAGTTGAGCAAGAAGGACCATCAGAGCCGACGGCACCAGAAGTCGACACAAGTCAAGGAGATCAAACTGCGCCCTCGGACGGACAAGCACGATCTGGAAATCAAGATCCGCCAGATCAAGGGTTTCTTGGAAGAGGGGAATAAGACGAAGGTCACCTTGACGTATCGCGGACGCGAAATGGCCAATCAAGAGATGGGACGGACGCTCATGAACTCTGTCATCGCTGAATTGACGGAGGCGGGGACCATCGAGTATGCCCCCCGTATGGAAGGCCGGAGTCTGATCATGATCGTGGCTCCGAAGGCCTGAGCAAGAGCATAGAACGACGAACGTTTAACCAAAGGACCAGACGATGAAAGTTAAGTCACACAGCGGGGCCAGCAAACGATTCGGCAGGACGGCATCGGGAAAATTCACCCGGAAGAAAGCCGGCAAGCGCCATATTCTGACGAGCAAGAATCGGGAGCGCAAACGGCGCTTGAGCGGCTCGGTGGTCGTAGATCCAACAAGAGCCACGGCCTTGAGCCGCCTGCTTCCGTATAAATAGTGCTTGGTGAATGAATCGCAACTAACAAGGAGTATTGAGTCATGCCACGCGCAAAAGGTGGGCCAAAAACAAGAGCGAGACGAAAGAAGCGGCTGAAACTGGCGAAAGGGCAATATGGTGCCAAGAGCCGTTTGTTCCGCTCAGCCACAGAGTCAGTCGATAAAGGTCAACAGTACGCCTATACCGGACGAAAGAACCGTAAACGGGATTTTCGTCAGCTCTGGATCGCGCGGATCAGCGCGGCGACGAGAGCACACGGTCTCACCTACGGCCGTTTCATCAATGCCCTGAAAAAGGCGAATGTCTTGCTGGACCGGAAAGTGCTCTCCGACATGGCCATTAAAGACGCGACCGGTTTTGAGAAGCTGGTCGGTCTGGCCAAACAGCACCTCACGCCGGCAACCGCCTAGCGTTACGGGGCGCCCAGACTTCTTCTGCTGTATCTGATGTGAACGGGACAGGGGAGCGACAGATCGTCGCTTCCCTCCTCACAGCGGCGCTGTGAGTTGAGAAAGATCGATCTCGAACGCGACCGCAGGCACCGCAATCTGCCATCGTTCCAGCACTTCGGGATGCAGTTCTCCGATCATCCCGACGGCCACCTCACCAGCAACAATTCTTCCCACGCGTCCTTCAAGGAATGAAGGATGGGTTAAGGGTTCGAGCCTGTAAGGCCGGTCGAGATGGTAGAACAGCACATCCAGGCAGGAGTGGATCTCAGAAAAATGTGCAGTGGCATGGGCGATCACGGCTCCCAATACCGTGTCCGTACGTGAGCCAAGTTCCTGCGAGGAATCAGGAATCGCCACCTCTCCCGCTTCGAAGATGCGGTGGGGGTAAAACGCCCGGTTCGAAGCGGCTTCAACCCGAAGCAATGAGGGAATCATCCACTGCCGCAGACAGGAAAAACTAAGCGACATGACATTCCCCACCTCGACCATCCGGCCCCACTCCGTATCATCGAGCCGCATGGCGCTGCGATAGGCATCGGGGGATCCAAGGATATTCGAGATGATCTCCTGGAATCCCAATCCGACCATGAGTTCACGGGCTCGATCGGACAGCTGCTCGATTCGTGACAGGCCTCCGACCGTAAATTGAGCCGGCATGACCGGTTGGAAGTCGCCATACCCACGACTGATCGCAACATCCTCCACGACATCCATCGCATGCATGAGGTCCTGCCGGTAGAGCGGGAGTTTCGCCTTCACGGTCCCTTTTCCCACTGATACATCGTAGCCGTACACTTCGAGCGCCTGCCTGACCCCTTTCACACCGATCGGCTGACCTAATGCCTGCTCGATCGTTTTGACAGGGAGGGTGCGCGGTTTTCCTAAATCCTGTGGCGCCACGACGGATTTTCCCAATGAAGTTTTGTATGGGTATCGGACCTCGATCGGCTCGATTGTAGCGCCTCGGTCCGCCAGATTTGCCGCGAGAATATTCAATGTG
The DNA here is from genome assembly GCA_033852435.1 of Nitrospira sp. Lineage (GTDB taxonomy): Bacteria > Nitrospirota > Nitrospiria > Nitrospirales > Nitrospiraceae > Nitrospira_C. The sequence goes on along the minus strand of JAWOMO010000080.1, from coordinate 11,326 downwards.
AGCACGACCATCGAGAGATCCGTGCCGGTCACCTCCACAAATAACTCCTCATCGCCAATCCGGACCTCTCCGACTTCTCGGCTGTTGATGATCGGTGGAAACGATAGGACTCGGTTCTTGGCATCTCGCAAGAGCGGCATTCGATCCTGCCCTTCGAGAATATGTCCATGCTCGAGTCCTTTTGGATGGACCAGGAGAATTTCTGAAAGGGTCATCTCGGTTTCCATCCCCAGCGGGGTAAACTTCTCTTGGTCCGGCTTGACCAGATCGTACGTCACTGGGAACTGGATTTGAGCCAGGCGGTAGAGCCCGATCGAAACAGTCCGACGTCTCCGACCGAAGATATCCGCGAGCTTCTCTTGCGTTTGAATGAGCTGAACTAGACCCTCATCGGTGACTGTGTAACCCCGAGCCGTGCAGGCTGCAACATAAGGCCGGACGCGCTCCATCCCTTGAGCGACGATCACCCGCTGAACAGGATTGGGCTTCCGTTTGAGAAACGAATAGGAAGCGGACTTGCCTTGTTGTTTAATTCGAACCTGCCTGGCAATTCCTTCACAGCACCACAAATCCGGCCTATTGCTATCTTGCAATTCGACGCGGAGCTCGCCCGTCTCAGGGTTGTGTCCCTTGAGTTCGCCTTTCACCAACATCAACCACTCTTCGAGCTGCTCGAGCGAGACTGATCCCCTGGCGCGCTTCTGGCCGGCAAGAAGCGATTCAAAGTCCGTCTTGAAAATCGAGATCGTCGGCATAATTCCCAGCAGGTCGCCTAGAACAGTCCTTTTGTCGTTCGAATCAAATCAAGACTGTCGGTAAATAATTCGCGAATATCGTGAATGCCCAGGGCCACCATCGCCATCCGGTCCAACCCAAGCCCCCAGGCAATGACCGGAACGGTCACACCGAGCGGCAGCGTGACTTCCGGTCTGAACAACCCGGCGCCCCCAAGTTCCATCCACCCCAAACGGGGATGCCGGACATGCATCTCAACGGAAGGTTCCGTAAACGGGAAATAGGCGGGCAGAAATTTCACCTCTTTCGCCTGGGCAACCTCGCGCGCAAACAAGTTCAAGAGGCCCAGCAACGTCCGAAAGTTGATGTCTTCTCCGAGCACAATTCCTTCCACTTGGAAAAAATCCGTCGCATGGGTCGCATCGACCTGGTCGTAGCGGAAGCAGCGCGCGATGGAAAAGAATTTCCCCGGAACGGCTGGAGCTGATGCCAGCGTCCTCGCGGATACGGCGGTTCCTTGGCTCCGCAACACCAACCGCTTGGCCCGTTCGCCATCGAAGGGGTACCCCCACCCGGTCGATCCTGTGCTGCCGCCATTCTGATGGGCTTTCGTCACACGCGACAGAAACGGTTCGGCGATATGCGTCGCGTGGGTCGGCTCTTTCACGAAATAGACGTCGTGAATATCTCGCGCGGGATGGAATTGAGGCATGAAGAGTGCGTCCATGTTCCAGAACTCAGTCTCGACGAGCGATCCCCGCATTTCCTGAAATCCCATACTGACGAGTTTGGTCTTCACAGTATCCAAGAACTCTCGGTAGGGATGCTTCTTGCCGGTCCCGATGCGTGGCGCGCGCAAACTGATGGTATATTTTCTGAAGCGCTTGTTTCGCCAGCTCCCGTCCTTCAACAGTTCCGGACTGAGTTGCGATACTTCCTCAGCCACTCCTTGCTTGGCGAGGTGATCCGCCGCTGTCACGCCTGCGGGGGAGAGCTTGAAGGATCGGGCAACGCGATCGTCGACACGAAACGGTTCCTTGGCGTTACCACGCTTCACCGCATAGTCTTGGATGACCTGCCGCTCGGCTTCAGGGAAACTCTGCAGCTCGCGGGGCCCTTCACGCAATTGCTGCAAGAGCGCTCGCACTTGTTCAACTGTCGGGCTCGAGCGTCCCGTCGATTCGATACAGCCGCCCTGCACGACCAGGAGCACGCCTTCCTTTTTCAGGCGGCCGACGGCTTTGCTGATCTCGGAGGGATCCAGTCCCTCTTTCGATTGAAGGTCCTGGATGGTCAGCCGTTGGCCCGTCCCATCCACACCCCGCGCCGCTGCAAACACCTGTTCAATGGGGGACCGCTTTTCGTAATACAGCTCGCCGACGTTCGTCAGCGACACGATGGGGGTCACCGTTTCCTTGTCGATTGCGAGGAGCGACTTGGCCAACAGCCATTCCACCGCCATGCTGAGCTGCGAGGGATCGAGTTCAGTCGCGGCTGCCAGCTGCTCCGAATCAAGTGTCGCCCCGGACGGCTTCGCCCCGAAGGCCATGAGCACCTTGATTTCGAGGGGGTGCAAACTGTCGATGAGGGAAGAAATGTCCACCCGAAGAGCCTATCGGTTCGCTGAAGCCGGCTGCCCAGCCGCCCGGAGCGCAGCAATCGTGGCGGCATAGTCTCGGCTTGAAAAAATTGCGGATCCGGCAACAAGTACATCGGCTCCGGCCGCCAACACTTGCGCAGCATTATCGATCTTCACACCGCCGTCGACTTCAAGATGCGCGCGGCTGCTCGCCCGGTCGAGCATCTGACGTGCCGCAGCCACCTTCCGGAGACATGACCCGATGAACTTCTGCCCGCCAAATCCGGGATTCACCGACATGATGAGGACCATATCCACCTCAGGAAGAATCTCCTCGATGGTATGGAGAGACGTCGCCGGATTGAGCGTGACGCCAGCCTTGACTCCGCGTTCCTTAATGGATTGCACCGTCCGATGGAGGTGGGGACACGCTTCCACATGCACCGTTAGATAATCGGCTCCGGCCGCGGCAAACTCGGCTATAAAGGCATCAGCGTTGGTCATCATCAGATGGACGTCGAGCGGAAGTTTCGTCACCTTCTTAAGAGACTCAACGATCGGTGGGCCGACAGTCAGATTGGGCACAAAATGCCCATCCATGACATCGACATGCAGGAGATCGGCGCCGCCACGTTCCACGGCACCCACTTCATCAGCCAAACGCGCAAAATCAGCCGATAGGATCGATGGGGCAATGAGGATTGGTTTGGCCATTACTCAACTTTCGTAAGACGCGCGGCGTAGAATCCATCCATCAAGAGGCGGTTGCCCAACGTTGAGAGGTCCCCTCGCTCGGTGAGGAAACTCCGTGCGTCCGCCCGGAGCCAAGGCGCAACGGACTCGCGCCGGAACTCCGCGTGGGTGCTCAAGAATTGCTCAATGACTGCTTCGTTCTCTTCCGGTTCTGTCGAGCAGGTACTATAGACCAGCACCCCGCCAGGCCGCAAGCGCGGAGCCACCGATTCGAGTATTTGCAATTGCAGGGTGTGATGACGCGAGAACGCCGCACAATCCTTCCTCCACTTCGCTTCCGGATGCCGCCGTAACACGCCAAGGCCGCTGCACGGGGCATCCACCAGGATGCGATCGAACAACGCCTTACGATTTTGTGCGCCTCGTCCCGCGGCTTCAACGGCACGAATCCACTCCGAGGGATGACGAACGTCGCCGGTGATCGGCAGGACGCTCTCAATCCCGAGTCGCGCACAGTTCTGCCGCAGTAGATCCAGGCGTGCACCTTTGCGATCGATCGCATAGATGACCCCCCGATCGCGCAGCAGCTCGGCCATGTGCGTGGCTTTCCCGCCTGGCGCGGCACAGGCATCGAGAATGACATCATCTGGTTGAGGGTCGAGCAGGGGAGGGACCAGCTGGGCCGCTTCATCTTCCACATAGAACAACCCTTCCTGAAATCCTGGAAGAGCTGGAATCGGCCCGGCGTTTTCGATCATGATGCCGACCGGGCTGACGGAAGTAGGTTTTGCCACAATTCCGGCCTGTTTCAATTGAGCCAGAAATTCGTCCCTGCCGGTTTTTGTGCGGTTGACCCTGAGCGTCACAGGCGGAATAGCGCTCACCTCTTCACAGATTCGTTCCGCCGTCGCTGCACCAAGCCGATCGATCCAGCGTTGACTCATCCACTCCGGAACCGAATAGCGTATGGCAAGAGCCTTCGCCGCATGGGTTTCCATAGAAGGCCATGGGGGAGCTGGCTCGCGAATGAGCTGACGCAGAACAGCGTTGATGAACCCGCTCCAATCACGCCCCAGTACTCGTTGATGTGTTCTGGCGAGCTGAACCGACTCATTAACCGCGGCAGACTGAGGGATGCGATCCAAGAAAATGAGCTGATACGCCCCGAGCCGGATCAGCATCTGCACTATGATTGGCAGACGAGGAAGAGGTTTATCGAGCACCAGCTCAAGGCGCCAATCGATCGTGCCAAGGCGACGTAGCACCCCGTACGTCAGCTCGACAGCGAGACTTCGGTCCCTGCTGTCGAATGAGCAGGGCTTGAGGTTTCGATCCAGGAGGACATCCACCCCTTCTTCGGATTTGACAGATTCCACCAAGACGGCAAGGGCCACCGCACGCGCCGATTGAGGTACGCGGGAAGTTGGAGAAGATCGGGGACCATTGGGCATGAGCAGTTGAGAATCTTTGGATCGAAACATTAGGGAATGGCTTGCTGACCCAACTGCAATCCGGCTTGAATAGGATGGCCGGCAAGGTATTGCGCGACCGTCATCCGACGACTATTGGCAGGCTGCAACTCCTTCACTGCAAGGACGCCGTTTCCCGTGGCCACATGAATCGCGTCTTTCGTCACAGCAGCAATCCGGCCAGGAGGCGCCGCGCTTCCCCCTGTCAACGCTACAGCCCGGCACAGCATCCACCGGTCTTTTCCGAGAAATGTATAAGCCCCGGGCCAGGGCGTCAGCCCACGAATCCGGTTGGCAATAGCTATCGCGGGTAATGTCCAGTCGATCGCACCATCTTCTTTTTTCAGCTGCGGCGCCATCGTGGCCTGAGGATGGTCTTGGACCTGAGGAACCAACGTTCCTGCCTTCAGTCTGGTGAGCGTCTCAACGAGCAATCGACCACCCAATTCCGCGAGCCGCGGAGATAAACTGCCTGCTGTGTCATCGGGAGTGATCACGATCTTCTCCTGTAACAGCATCGCCCCAGTGTCCATCCCTTCATCCATCAACATCGTCGTGATACCGGTGTCTGTTTCGCCGTTGATGATTGCCCATTGAATCGGACCGGCGCCGCGATACTTCGGCAGGAGCGAACCATGGACGTTAATACAGCCCTTCGGCGGAAGGGAAAGGATCACGGGCGGCAGGATTCGGCCGAATGCCGCGACGGCGATCAGATCCGGCTTCCATGCAGCTAACGCCGCAAGGAACTCAGGATCCTTCATTTTGGTCGGTTGCAGGATGGGAATGTGTTCGCGCAGCGCGACTTGCTTGACCGGTGAGGGGGTGAGGACCTGGCCACGGCCTTTCGGTCGATCAGGTTGCGTGACGACGCCGACCACTTCGTCGTCGGATTTCAGCAGGGCTTCGAGAGAAGGAACCGCAAAGTCCGGCGTGCCCATGAACACGATACGCATGTAATCGCTTTAGCATTCATGAGAAATGAAAGCAACGGGAGTTCAGTGGTTGGTTTGACTTGGCGAGGAGCGCTTTGTTAGTATCCGCGCGCGGGGTGGAGCAGCCTGGTAGCTCGTTGGGCTCATAACCCAAAGGTCGAAGGTTCAAATCCTTCCCCCGCAACCAATCTTCTCCCTTTCTTCTCAACAGCTTGCAACAGATTCGTTCACGGCCACAGCCACAGCGTGATTGCCCGATTGTGCTAAAAAATTCCCAACCGGATCGAACCAGATAGAATCAATCGACTCAATAGAAACACCTCTAGTACTGCAGTACTGCATCCCACGATGACTCTGTTATAGCCACCGGTCATGTCCGCAACACTCGAGTCAATTCCTGTCACTCTCGCTGCTATTCCTGCCCAGCCCGCCAGTTAAGGCCATCTTGCTTCAGCGCATAAGAGATTAACGTGCAATAACCGTCCGGTCTTTGCACGGAGGATAGAGGATATATGTCAAATGGTAAGAGATATTTGCTACCCTTCTGAACCAATGCTACCCTTCGGTCTATACGCCTTCCTACAAAGAGCAACCTGAAACCAAAGGCACCTGGATCGTCAAAGATGCGCCCCGGGAATTGATGCACCGCATGAAGGTAGCGGTGGCGATTCAGAGGAAGACCGTCAAACAGCGATTGTTTGACCTTGCCGAAGCCCATCTTCAGGGGGTAGAGCGGAAGGGGATTCTGCCGAAGGGAAAGGGATAGATGGTGATGCCTGGGATCTCACGACTCCTGCTGTGGATTGCACTGACCGTGCTGCTCGGGGGGATTGGGGGCTGCCAGTACTACGAAGAGTTTCGTGTCAAAAAGACCACGGCTGACCTCAAAGAAGAACAGGCCGCGTTGCTCCATGATTATCGTGTCTGCCTGGAGAAGTATCAGGATGAGCCTCCCAAGGCGAAGGAGCTCTGTGGCCCCTATACCCAGCGGCTCAGAGAGATCGAAATCACGCACTAGTCAGGATTGTCGTAGGATGCCTGAGGAGTTCCTCGAGAAATGCCGAGAGAGTGGAAGGAGTCGCGATAGAAGAAGGGGCTGCTTCCGAAGAGAAAGACCGAGCCGCATTGGAGGTTCGATGATGAGCCTGCGCCAGATGCTCTTCTGCTCGATCTGCCTGGGTGTCTTCGTGTCTGGCTGCGGGATAGTGAGTCAGGAAGATAAGAGCAATCGCCCCAAGGCCCAAGTCATTGGGCACGGGACGCAGCCAGGGTCTGGTTGGCTTGGGGTGGGGGTCACCATGCCCTTGCCCGGTACCAGCAGCAGTGCCTCACCCTCTAGTGCATCGAGCTCAGGGGAAGGACAACCCGATACCAAGCGGTAATGTCGATACCAGCCCCCAGCTGGGTTGATGAACCGATCGCGGAGCAGATCCGCGACCAACGTCCCTAAAAACGAAAGATGAGCTGGTGGAGAAGAAGATTGCTCCCAAGGCGGCCGATGACAAAATCAAAGACCAGCTAATGGCGAGGTAGAGGTGAACACCATACGGTACCGCTACCAACTGGTCGTGATGCTCGGCGTCGTCTGCCTCGGTTCTTCGGCCCATGGCGATGTCTCATCCCACCCCTTCTGGACGGAACAGGCCATGTTCCGCTTCGGCGATGAGATGTTCTTTGCAGGTCGTGCCTCCTGCGCTCCGAGCGTGGAGGATGGTCGACAACGGGCCTATGAGGCGGCGGTCCAGGAGATTCGGAACTTCACCCGGACGAACGACATTGGGGGCATCACGATCGAGACGCAGATGGTGTATGAGGCCCCTGAATCACCCGAATGTGCACCCAATAAGGTGAACGTCTGGCGGCTCCTGCGAGTACAGACCGCAGACCTCCAACGACTCGAGCGACGTGCGGGATCGGCGGGACCATCTGCCCGCGTCCCCTCAGAGACCCAGGCGATCCGCGACCGGACGCTTCAGGTGGGAATGAGTCATGATGACATTTGGGAACGAGTGGGGCAACCTCGCTCGATCTCCATCCTATCTCCGAGTCGCCAAGCCATTTGGGAATACCCGCAATTTGGGCTTACCCTTGTGCTCGATGAGGAAGAGCGCTTGAAGAGCTGGAAGCTCACGGGTGCTCATTCCACTCCGCCCACGCCCATACCTACAGTGCCTCATCCGCAGGGACATGCGACACATCCCAAAGAAGCCCCACCCATTGATCTGACGGAGAGACTGCGGGTCTTGGAGGACGAAACTCATGCTGAACACCTCAGTGAGGCTCTCCGCACGTGTGCGACGCGGTTCCCGAAGGATCTCAAACAGTTTGACAACCTCCGTTCTGCGTGTGAGCGTCGCGGGTATGAACAGTTTGGGCTGGGTGGAACTTCTCCGTAGCATTCGTTTGGCAGAGACGTGTGAGACCTTCTGTTGGGCTGCGTCAGATTCTTCGCTGAAGGGCCTGGACTGTCCGGAGAAAAACCAAGCCTCTGGCAAGCAAGCAAAGCGAGCCACTTCAGCCCTCGGATTCGGCAGGGAGATCAACTTTCACCCTATTGAGAAAGACAAGTACTGGCGCACGATTGCCGACATGCATCTGCTTAACTTGAGCCGAGGAAGGAACACTCCATGGGACCTGTACGAGTTGGATTGCTAACGGCGCTCTTGCTGGTCACCACTGAGGCGTGGGGCCAGATGTCGATCGGGAACCTTCGTTCGTCTGCTGACTCCTCCAATTTGGAACTGGTGACGCTCCAGGGTGTGGTCCATCTGTCGCGTCCGCGCCAGAATGAACTTGGAGGGAAGTGTGGGAGCACCGCCTTCACACTGCAAGATGACACCGGCTCCATCGACGTCGCGATCCGTCGCTCGAATCGTCTGATCGAGCCGTTGAGAGAAGGAGATCGTGTGCAGGTGACCGCCCAAATTGAAGTGTTCCGCAACAGGGAGAACATCCCTGTCCGTATCTGCGTCGAAGCCACCGAGATTCAGCAGCTTAGCCGTTAGCTCCCACGACACGAGGATCCGCCACCTGCCCACGATCTGCTCTCGACTACCGCGTAATGTCCCATTCGCCTCAAAGCTTACATGCCTCCTCGCTGATGGGACTAACGTCAATCACACGCTCGTCAAAGACGGCTGGTGCTGATGGTATCGGAAGTATGCGCCGAGGGATGCCGAGTTAGAGAAACTCGAAACTGAGGGGTGAGAAGCGAAGAAAGGCTTATGAGGCGATCCACAGCCGGTGCTGCCGTGGGAGTGGCGAAAGAGAAACTGTTAGACCGAGCGGAGCAATTGCTCCGCTCTACGACTGCCGCGTCTCCCTGCGAATTGTTGCTTCCAGTTGTCCCGAATCACTTGGGCCAAAATCCTCACCTAGAACACCGATAAAGCTGGTCGATTTCTGAAGGAATTTGTCCCATACTAAAGCCGGTCCAAAAAGTAATGTTTTTGAATTTATAGGGAATCACTAGCCAGACCCTTCATGACGGAACCTCACGAAAGGGGACGAATGAGGGGATATATCACCGAAGATCACTGCTGGTCGCAACGTCCACAGCTAAGCACTTATGCGGCAACCCCGCGAAGCCAACCCTATCTTGCGCCGGACTAGCTCGACGCCTATCATTGCTATCTAACTGACCGTCCTTTGAAAAATCAACGTGTTCGATCTTTCCCATGATCTCAGTACCTTCACAGCAACGCCTGCAGATGAACCCCATCCAGCTATTAGTCGTCCTGTGCAGTCTCGCCGTGATCTATGTTCTCGCCGGAAAGTTTGGTCTTCAACTGGCTGTTATGCATCCAAGTGCAACTCCGGTATGGCCTCCGACGGGAATCAGCTTGGCGGCCTTTCTTCTGCTCGGATATTGGGTATGGCCCGCGATCTTTCTAGGAGCGTTTGTGGTCAATGTGACAACAGCTGGTTCGATTGCCACCTCTCTCGGTATCGCGACGGGAAACACGTTGGAAGGGCTCTTAGGCGCATTCCTGGTAAACCATTTCGCTAACGGTCGAACGGTCTTCGCCGAACAACGCGATACGTTTGCATTTGTGCTTCTGGCTGCTCTGCTCAGTACTACTGTGAGCGCGACTTTCGGCGTGACCAGTCTCGCCCTGGGAGGTTACGCAGACTGGGAGAAGTACAGCGCGATTTGGATAACCTGGTGGCTAGGTGATGCCGTTGGTGCTCTGATCGTCACCCCGGTTATCGTTCTTTGGGTATCGGACCATGCGATCAACTGGAGTCGCTCCCAGTTGCTAGAAATGGGTGTAACGATCCCGCTACTCTGCCTGGTTACATGGGTTGTCTTTCAGAGCGGCCAGGCGATGACTGGTCCGCACTATCCGCTTGGCTTCCTCACTCTCTCCATTCTGATATGGGTCGCGGTCCGGTTCGGGCCACGGGAAACGGTAACGGCCATCCTGCTATGTGTAGGACTAGCCATTTGGGGAACTTTACGGGGGTCTGGTCCCTTTGCCCGGGGCAGCCCAAATGAAAGCTTGTTGTTGTTACAGGCCTTCATGGCCGTGATTAGTGTGACAGCATTGGCGTTGGCCGTAGGTGTCTCCGAACGAAGGCGCGCGGAACGGGCGCTGGATGAGCTGAACCAAACTCTAGAACGACGGATTCAGGACCGCACGAGCACGCTCCAAGCGACCGTTGAGCAACTTCAAGAGTTCGACCGGCTGAAAAGTGCCTTTGTTGGCATCGTATCGCATGAACTGCGGACACCGCTTACCTCGATCAAGAGCCTCGCCGAGAACTTGCTGGAGGGACTGGCCGGTCCACTGAATGAGAAGCAACATCACTATGCCTCCCGCATCCAACTCAATGCAGGCCAACTCACGCGCATGCTGAATGAATTGCTGGACCTGTCCAAAATTGAAGCAGGGAAAATGGAGCTGCGCCCTACTGTTCTGCCACTCCAAGAGCTAGCCAATGATCTCCTGGAAGTGTTTCAGCCCCTCGCACAGCGGAAATCGATCCTGATGGACATAGGTTCCATGGAGCGTATGCCGAAGGTGCGCGCTGACCGGGACAAACTGTATGAGGTGCTTGCCAATTTGCTGGAGAATGCCATTAAGTTTACACCATCAGGCGGGCGAGTCCAGATTGGTGCGCAGGTCCTGGATGATCGGTACATCAAAATCGGCGTTTCCGACACAGGTTGCGGAATCCCCGCAGAGCATCTCCCGAAGATCTTCGACAAGTTCTATCGGGTGTCGTCAGGCTCTGGACATGCTGCGGGTACTGGCTTGGGACTGGCAATTGCGAAAGGGCTCATTGAGTTGCATGGGGGAACCATTGCCGTCGAGAGTGTCCCCGGACAAGGGAGTCATTTCTACTTCACTCTGCTGTACACCACCTAGCCCAAAAGCAGTTGTTTTTGAACCCCAGAGGTGGCCAAGGCATCCTGCCGATTTTCAAAGCCTCTTGCCATTCCTTATTACCGAGGTTTTTGGACCAGACGCTTCGTACCAATCACGCCTTAGATAATTGACGCCTGCCCACCTCGCTCATAGTGTTCTTCATAGGAGCGAAGATGACAACTCGTTGGCACCGGATAGCACGCCCGGATCAGCCCAGAGGGCTGATGCGGACGAACTCCTGGTCCCTGAAGTCGGTCAGGGTTTCTTCGCGCCTGCAATCGCTGGGTAGGCGACACCCGCCAGGGCGGCACCCACGAGTGGCGCGATCCAGAAGAGCCAGAGTTGTGCGAACGCCCATCCTCCCACGAACACGGCGGGACCCGTACTCCGGGCGGGATTCACCGACAGGTTGGTGACGGGAATGCCGATGAGGTGGATGAGTGTGAGACCCAATCCGATCGCGATCGGAGCGAATCCCGCTGGTGCACGCGAATCGGTCGAGCCAAGGATGATCATCAGAAACATGAAGGTGAGCACGATTTC
>JAWOMO010000167.1:0-36050 GCA_033852435.1 Nitrospira sp. | reverse complement strand
TCAAGGACAGGGTGTTGCGCTCGGGTTCGTCGACCAATTTACTTTGCCAGTAGGAAGTACCGTGACGGCATATTGGCGACTGTAGGCATCGCACACCCCAATCGTTTGGATCCCAGTTCCTCCGCTTGTCCGTAATCCGAGGGAAGAATAACTCACTGTGATCGGACTCCCCACAACCGATGTGCCGGGCTGAAGTGGTGTGTCGTTTATCACAGGCATACCGGAGGTTGAGGTCACAGCAGAAATGTGAACAGCTCCCGTTGAATTTTGCACCGCCACATCAACGCCCCTATTTCGATTCATCGCTGCCATGCGCGCTAACGTCAGCTGACTGGCGATTTCCGAAACGGCCTGCCGAAGCTTGTACTGTGCTTGCCATTGCAAGTAATTGGGTACAGCCAACGCTGCCGCAATCCCGATAATCGCGGAGACGACCATCATCTCCACAAGGGTGAAGCCGGTTTGCCTCCTAACAGCAAAAACCTTCACAGAAAATACTCCTTGTCCAAGGCATGGGTTGCCTCTGACGGGTAGAGCAAGGGGCGTGCCCTCATTAATCTCTTACTGTTGTGCGGAACTAGTTGATTTACCGAGAGGAACAAACTGGTTGATGGAAGAAGATTCCGCTTTTTTGATCACCAAATGACATTTTTTGACTCTGGCCCTTTACGGAACCAGTCCGCGAAATTGTTGCGCACAACGGCGAATTCTGCGTTTCACCTTGACTCCCAAGAGTTAATCTTCTGTCGCGTTGAGAAGGAGACTAAGGCGGTTGGCAGAGCCAGAACGTGGAGGTTCATTCCATGGCCGAAGAGTGACTCTGAAGCGCCTGTCACAGACCGGGATCTGCAGAATGACAGAGAGGGCCATTGTAATCTCAACGGCCCTCTCATCGCTTAGGACAATTTCCTATCAGCAACCAGTACAGGGGCCAGTGGTCGTGCCTCCACTCGTGCCACCTGTTGTCCCGCCCGTGGTACCACCGGAGGTTGTCCCACTGGTAGATCCTCCGGTGGATCCGCCGGTACCTTCATTATCAGTTACACCGGACCTGCCCGGTTTGTGAAGATCCTGCTTCGTAGCAGCGTTGTCACGCCCACGGTCCCCATGGTCGCCAGTATCATAGTCACCAGCGACGGAGTTCGCGCGATTCAACCCTCTTACCTCGCCTCCCTTGTTTGACTTCGCAGGGGCACAGTGAGGATCACACACCACGGCTTCCCCTGACCCCACACCCAGAAGAGAAATCGAGAAGGCCCCTACGACTGCGAGAACCAATCGACTCGCCATCACATACCTCCTTTTCAGTCTTTCAGCCAGTTCTCTTGCTGAAAGATCCACGGTAACTATAGGAATCACCCACCTGCGCAAGGACAGAAGCCCTTGTTGCTTTAGTTCGAGCAGGAGTCATGCCAGAATAGGTTTCAAGAAATTCAAGAGCCTACGAAAGGCGTTCGTGGTTCCGCGGCTCGATGGGAACACACTTTATCCCCAAAAAGACAACAATTTGTCGCTTTGAGCGGCTCCAAGTCTCGTCAGTCGTACTGACTTAAGGATAAAAAGCCGTGAATTGTGGCAGAGGTGACGCCAAGTGCTCTCATATACGTATAATTACTTGGTCGCACGGATTACATCCCCTGTTCAATCTAAAATGAGAGCAGCTTCTGGTGCCCGGCGCAGCACTCCATCTTTCTTGTCCACGGGGAGATCTCTGCAACTGGCGAGACTTCGATATCTCTGACGCGGCCAAGCTGGGCCGTGCTTTTTGCACGACAACTGAGGGACGGGCTTCTCCACCAAAGAGATTCGGATACAGGAAGACGAAGGAAGAGATACAGGATCGTCGCTGAAGGAGGAGGCTAATAGGAGGGACTGAGCAAACCTTGGTACCAATCCAACATCGGTTGGGCAAAAAACATCGACAAGAGCGCCCCGAGAACGAGGAACGGCCCGAAGGGAATGTACTCGTCACGTTTCATGAGTCTCAGTGCGATCAAGCTGATTCCGATGATCGAACCGGTGAGCGATCCGATCATGATCGTCAATAACGCGGGTTTCCATCCCAAGAATGCGCCGATCATTGCCAGCAATTTAATATCGCCACCGCCCATCCCCTCCTTGCCGAATAGGTAGGGACTCGCCCAGGCTAGCGCCCAGAGGATGCCTCCCCCGACGGCCACGCCCAATAGGGAATTGAGCAATCCAACGGGCAAGACCGTCGCTGCACCGAGCAGACCCAACACAATCCCGGGCAGAGTCACCACATTGGGTATGATCTTGTGCGTTAGATCCGTTCCCGCCACGACCAGCAACGCCGAAAAGAGCAATGCGTAAAGCACGGACGTCCACGTTGGGCCGAAGGTCCAGAGAATGGCAAGATAGCCGGCGGCGTTGATCGTCTCGACGAACGGATAACGAATCGAGATCCGCTCCCGGCATGCCCGGCAGCGACCAATCAGCCAGAGATAGCTCAGCACCGGAATATTATCGTAGAACTCGATCGCCTTTCCGCAAGACGGACAGTGGGACCCAGGCCAGACGATCGACTTTCCGCGCGGAAGTCGGTAGATGCAGACGTTGAGAAAGCTCCCGATCAAGGCTCCGAGAGCGCCTGCGATCAGATAGAAAAACCCATCACCCATAGAACAAGATCCTCTCGAATGCTCCGTACGGGTTGATCGGTACGGTCGATGACTGAATACGTATTTACACTAGGGCCATTATGCATTGATTTACATGGCCCGGAGGAGTTCCTATAATTCCGTCTCTACGGCGATCGGAAGGTTCTCCAACGACCCCGGCTTCGGTTGAATTATAGCGTAATCCTCTCACGATCAAAGGAGAACAGGAAAGATGGCACGAACCGTCAAGGCAAAGTCCAAGAACTCTCTTGCCGATCTCGCTCCTCCACCACGGAAGAAACGGCCCGAGTCGTTGACCAGCCGAGAACAGGAAATTCTCGAATTGATTTGGGCCGGGTTTAAGAACAAGGAAATCGGACAACGACTAAAGATCAGCGTGAAGACTGTCGAGGCGCATCGGGCCAATATGATGAAGAAGCTGCGCGTCTCGAACACGGCGCAACTACTGAAGACAGCCATTCAAGGCAACATGATCAGGATTCGGTAGGCTTCGGGGCTTGCCGCTTCGCGTCGCGCTGCCGCACTCCTTCCAAGAGCACCCCGGCCACAGCCGCTGATACATTCAACGATTCGACCTTCCCCTTCATCGGGATGCTGATGCGATCATCACACTGCTTCAGCACGCCGGGTCGGATTCCCTCTCCTTCTCCCCCTAACACCAGCGCGATCGGCCCGGTCATGTCGATAACGGTGTATCGCCTCGGCGCCGTCGGCTCAACACCGTAAACCCAAACTCCTGCCTCTTTCAGTTCTTCAATCAGGCGAGAGAGATTACCGACCCTTGCCACCAGCATATGATCGAGCGCGCCGGCCGAAACCTTCGCGACAACGGAGGTCAGCCCCGCTGCGCGGCGTTCAGGGATAAAGACACCGTGCACGCCGGTCGCCTCGGCAGTCCGCAAGACCGCGCCGAGGTTGTGAGGGTCTTCGACGCCGTCGAGAATGACCAGGAAGGGCGGCTCGCCGCGAAGACGAGCCCGCTCGAGAATCTCCTCCGTGCTGCTATAGGCCTTGGCAGCGACAAAGGCAATGACACCCTGATGCCTTCCATCAGGCACCAACCGGTCAAACGCCGCCGGCGGTTCGATATGAACAGGAATGCGCTTGATCTTCGCGAGCTGGGCGAGATCGGCAAACTGTCGGTCGGCTCGAAGAAGAAACAGACGTTGAAGTGGACGTGTCCCGGCTTTCAAGGCCTCCCGGACTGCATGTAGCCCATAGAGCAACTCAGGGCGACTATCGCTTCCAGCGACTGGTGCCATCGGGCTTGTCCTCGATTGTGATGCCGTGGGAAGCGAGGAATCCGCGAATCTCATCTGCCTTCTTGAAGTTCTTCTGTTTTCTGGCCTCATTGCGTTCTGTAACTTTCTCGGCGACCTCCTCGTCGGTCAGTTGAACCACGACCACTTTTACGCCTGTGGGTCTCGACGGTCCTTTCTTGAACTGCCATCGCCCAAGATCGAATAAACCCAAAACCGTACCGAGCTCTAGAAACGCTGCTCGAGCCTGACGGCGCCCCTCTGTAGAGAGACCTCGTTCGACAAGTTTGTTCACATCTCCTCTCAGCTTCTGGAACGCAGCCAAGGCCACGGACGTATTCAGGTCATCATCCATGGCTTGGCAAAACATCGCGCGCGCCCGCCCGATAACTTCCACGAGTTCCTCATCGCTACCCATCTGAGTATCTTGCTCTTCAAGGCGGTTGAACAGATCATAGAACCCGTCTAAAGCCAACTTTGCTTCTTCTATGGCTTGATCGGAAAAGTCCAATGGGCCCCGGTAATGAGTCGCGAGGAGGAAATAGCGAAGCATCTCTCCGGTAATGTTCTCAGGCCATTCAGACTTCTCGAAAATCTCTCGAATGGTGAAGAAGTTCCCTAGCGACTTCGACATCTTTTCCTGATTGACCTGCACAAAACCGTTGTGGATCCAATAGCGGGCAAACTCTTTCCCGGTCGCGCCGCAGGACTGCGCGATCTCATTCTCATGGTGCGGGAAAATCAGGTCCATTCCTCCGCCGTGGATATCGAACGTCTCGCCCAGGTGCTTGATGGACATCGCCGAGCATTCAATGTGCCAGCCGGGACGCCCAGCTCCCCAGGGACTGGGCCATGAAGGCTCACCGGGCTTGCTGCTCTTCCACAACGCAAAATCCATCGGGTGACGCTTCCGCTCATCAACTTCGACACGAGCGCCGGCCTGCAGATCTTCGAGCTTGCGTTTGGATAGTCGCCCATAGGCCGGATACTTATCGACCTGGAAATACACGTCTCCGTCGACCTGATAGGCCAGCCCTTTCTTGATCAATGTCTCGGTGATGGCGACGATCTCGGCCATGTGCTCCGTAGCCTTGGGCTCCTTCGTCGCTCGCTTGATCCCGAGCTTGCCCATGTCCTCATAGTAGGCCTCGATGAATTCCGATGTGATGGCGTCGCAGGACACGCCTCGCTCGTTCGCCCGCTTGATAATCTTGTCGTCGACGTCGGTGAAGTTCTTGACGAAGTCGACCTGGTAGCCGCTGTATTCCAGATAGCGCCGGAGCACATCGAACACGAGCGCGCTGCGCGCATGGCCAATGTGGCAGTAGTCGTAGACCGTCACACCGCAAACGTACATCCGGACCCGTTTCGGCTCGATGGGCTTAAACGGTTCCTGCTTGCCCGTCAGCGTGTTGAAGAATGTCAGCATGGCGACCTACGACCCCGGCGTGAGACTACGTCTTGGCCAATGCGACCAGAGAAAGTATCCTGCGGCGAGAGCGAGGAACAGACCGATGACGATGTCGAACTGATGAAAGTAATCCCGCAGATGCTCCCACTCTTCCCCCATCTTCACTCCGATATAGGCCAGGAGATAACACCAGGGGAGCGCTCCGACAAACGTGAAGATCACAAAACGCGGGAAATTCATGCGGGCGACGCCGGCCGGGAGAGAAATAAAGGTGCGCACTACCGGCAGCATGCGACTGAAAAATACGGCAGCCTCACCGTACTGCGCAAACCACCGATCAGCCATTTCAAGATCCTTGTGCGAGATCAGCATATAGGGTCCATACCGCTCGACGAACGGCCGGCCGCCCCACACTCCCGCATAGTACGCGACGATCGATCCCACTACGTTACCGATCGCGCCGGCCAACGTCACACCCAGCATTGTGAATTGCCCCGTCGTGACCAGATAGCCGGAAAATGGCATGATGATTTCACTGGGCAATGGAATGCAGGCGCTCTCGATCGCCATCGTCAAGAGAATGCCGGTATAGCCAAACGTCGAGATCGTATTGATCACGAAGCGGCTGAGGATTGTAATGATGGCCTCGATTAAATTCCCCATGTCGCCTCAGTGCCTCACTCTTCGCTTTTTGGCCTTCGAGGAACCCCTTCGATTTGAGCTTCCTCGAATGGCAGACTCCCAAGTCCGCAGTTGATCCAGGACACCGTAGTTCGTGCTGTCCAGGTGGATGGGCGTGAGCGATACCGCGCCTTCCTCGATGGCTTCATGATCGGCATCTTTGCTTCGACTCCAAGACACCCGAGTACCGGCAATCCAATAATAGGTCCGGCCGTGCGGATCGACTTTTTCGACAATCGGGTTTTCGAATCGCCGTCGGCTTAAACAGGTTACGCGAACATCCGTAATGGCCCGTATCGTGCGATCAGGAACGTTCAGGTTGACGAGTGTTTCATCCGGCAAGCCGCGCTGGAGGATCAGTCTCGCAACCCGCATGGCATAGTGCGCCCCAGTCGCAAATTGAAACTGATCGCGCCCTTCCTGCGAAACCGCCATCGACGGTATGCCGAGTATCGTCCCCTCCACGGCAGCCGAAACCGTCCCCGAATACAACACGTCGTCGCCGAGGTTCACCCCTTTATTGATCCCTGACACCAGCAGATGAGGCCGCTTTGGCATAATGTTGAGCAGCGCGAGATTCACGCAGTCCACGGGAGTGCCGTTGATAGCATAGGTCCGCTTCCTTACTTGCTGGACCCGAAGCGGCTTGTGCAGCGTCACGGCATGGGCGACCGCCGTGCGTTCACGATCCGGTGCAATCACCCACACCTCGCCCAATTTGGCCAAGCTCTTGGCGAGGATGCTCAAGCCTGGAGACTGAATCCCGTCATCGTTGGTGACAAGAATGCGCGGTCGTAAGTGAGACATAAAAAAAGCTGCCCCTGGCAGCTCGCTGTTTAGAATCGACACCTACGTGCTGAGTACTGAGTGCCCAATTTGTCTCTGCTTCTCAGCACTCAAGACTCAGCACTATTGATATGATATTGGTCGGGGCGAGCCGATTTGAACGGCCGACCACTCGCACCCCAAGCGAGTACGCTACCGGGCTGCGCCACGCCCCGACGTGTGCTTCCTGTACTATAATCTTGTGCATTGTCGCCTTGAACGCTGGTCAATTGCAACCGGTTGGGAAAGAGACTCCGCGGCTTCGGGAGATCATGAGTGAGACTCAAGAATTTTCAAGATGGCCTGTAAATTCCCGCGCAGCTTCTGAGCCAGCTCCTTCGGTTTGAGACGCTGGACCGACACGCGGCCACGACGCGCCCAATATCGTTTCACGCCTTCAAGCGTATGCCCTTCCTCGTACAGCATCCGTTTGACTTCCAGCACTGTCTCAATATCGCGTCGCACATAGAGGCGCTGGTTCCCTCGGCTTTTCTTTGGCTTGAGAAAGGGAAATTGCGACTCCCAAAATCTCAGCACGTAGGCGGGAAGCTTCGTCATCTGACTCACTTCGCCGATTTTGTAGAAGACTTTGCTACCCAGCCTGGGTTCATTCCCCATTGACCGGTCCTCGTGGCGGGAGTTGATACAGGTGAGCGAACGCTGTTACGAGTTGACGTACTTCTTGAACACTTGACTGGGACGGAAGGTGACGACACGACGGGGCGTGATGCCGATTTCCTCACCGGTGCGCGGATTCCGGCCCTTCCGTGCGCCCTTGCTCCTGACGACAAAATTTCCGAATCCTGCGATCTTCACCGAATCTCCCTTTTGCAACACGGCCTTCAGCATGTTGAGCACAAGCTCGACGATATCGGCTGCTTCATTCTTGGAAATGCCGACCTGTTTATAGATTTCATTCGCGATATCCGCCTTTCTCATGCTCCCCCCCTTGCGCCACCAGAACAGCGTCGGCTGAAATGTCCGTCATTCCGCCTGACACGAGAGACACTTTTACCATAAGTTACGTGAGGTTAGGTGGGCTGTCAAGAATTAATTCTAGGGGGAGATCTTGGCGCCTAGCGTTCGGAGGCCAGGAGCTTGTATTCGATACTGTCGGCCAAGGCCTGCCAACTGGCCTCCATGATGTTCTCGGAGACCCCGACGGTGCCCCATTTGTCTTTGTGGTCGCCCGATTCAATCAACACCCTCACCTTCGACTCGGTCCCACGGTTGGCCGAGAGGACGCGCACCTTATAATCAAGCAACTTGACCTCGCGAAGCTGAGGATAGAATTTTTCCAAGGCCTTACGAAGCGCATGGTCGAGGGCATTGACCGGCCCAGCCCCCACCGCCGCGGCATGTTCGACCGCCTCGCCTACCTTTACCATCACCGTGGCCTCCGAAGTCGAGGCTCCATGGTCTTGTTTTTTCTCGACAATGACCCGGAAACCCAGCAACTGGAACGAGGGAGTATGGGTTCCCATCGCCTTGCGCATGAGCAGCTCAAACGAGCCCTCTGCCCCTTCGAATTGATACCCCTCGTTCTCCCGCTCCTTTAGCGTCGCCATCAGTTCCTGGACCTTCGAATGGTCCTTATCCAGCTTGATGCCATAGGCTTCGACTTTCTCCAGCAACCCGCTTCGTCCTGCATAATCCGACACCAACATGCGCTGGCGGTTACCGACCAGCGCCGGCACGATGTGTTCGTACGTGGCCGGGTTCTTGAGCACGGCATGGATATGGACGCCGCCCTTGTGCGCGAAGGCCGAATCCCCGACGTAGGGCTGGTGCTTGTTGGGCATCAAATTTGCGATTTCCGTGACGAAGCCCGATACTTCCTTGAGATGAGTCAGTCGTTCCCCTAATGCGGGACGCTTCATCTTCAACTGGAGATTGGGAATGATCGAGCAGAGATTGGCGTTGCCGCACCGCTCACCGATCCCGTTGATCGTCCCCTGAACTTGCACCACGCCCATTTCAATCGCCACGAGCGAGTTCGCGACGGCCATTTCACAATCGTTATGCGCATGGATGCCGAGCGGCACCGGACACTCTCGCTGGACGACCTTGCAGATTTCCCTGATCTCCCAGGGCATCGTCCCGCCGTTGGTATCGCAGAGAATCACGCGTTCGGCCCCGGCCTCCACCGCCCGCCTGATGGTTTCGAGTGCATAGTCCGGCTTGGTCTTGTACCCGTCGAAAAAATGTTCGGCATCGTAGAACACGCGCCGATGCTTTGAGCGGAGATGCGCCACAGAATCGCCGATGATGTCGAGATTCTTGGCCAGCGAGATCCCCAGCGCATCCGTGACGTGAAGCGACCAGGACTTTCCAAACAGCGTAATGACCTTGGTTTCTGCATCCAGCAGGGCCTGGATGTTCGGATCCTTCTGGACTGGATTGCTCGCTTTTCTCGTCGAGCCGAACGCCACCACCGTCGCATGCGCCAAGGGAGTCTCTTTGATCATCCGGAAGAACTCGATGTCTTTCGGATTGGCACCGGGCCAGCCGCCTTCGATGAACTGGACCCCCAGCTCGTCCAACCGCTGTGCCACGCGGACTTTGTCTTCGGCGGAAAAACTGACGTCTTCGGCCTGAGCTCCGTCGCGCAGTGTTGTATCGTAAATCTCCAACAGCGTGGATTTCGCGGGGGACGGCACAGCCGCGGAGGACGAGCGGACTGAAGACTTGCCGGTTGAGGTGCGTGAACGGGACGCTTTTTTCGCCATGGGAGAAAGGGTAACAGGAGCAGGGCGAGCCTGTCGAGGCTCAAATCATGACGTCATTATTTGGCCGAACGGTCCCGGGTTGGCGCCTGATCCAGGCCGAACGCGCCATGGAGAGCGCGCATGGCCAATTCCAGATACTTCTCATCGATGACACAAGAAATCTTGATCTCGGAGGTGCTGATCATCATGATGTTCACGCCTTCCCTGGCCAGCACTTCGAACATTTTCGCAGCAACCCCCGAATGGGAGCGCATGCCGACACCGACTAACGACACTTTGGCGATGGCTTCCGTAACTGAGACCGACTTGGCCCCGATGTCTTTCGCGACATCCTGAATGATCGGCATCGCCCTCTTCACGTCAACGCGAGGAATGGTAAAGGAAAAGTCCGTCAGCGACGCGTGACTCACATTTTGAATGATCATGTCGACTAATATGTTGGCCTTCGCGACCGGCCCCAGGAGCGCTGCTGCGATTCCTGGCTTGTCCGGCACGCCGACGACCGTGATCTTCGCCTGATTCCGGTCGCCCGTGACACCCGACACTGCAACGGCTTCCATGTCTTCATCTTCGCGTGTCACAAGCGTTCCCTTTCCTTCTTTGAAGCTGGAATTAACCTCCAGCGGCACGTTGAACTTGGCCGCGAATTCGACGGAGCGGCTCTGCAACACCTTGGCGCCCAGACTCGCCATCTCCAACATTTCCTCGTAGGAAATCTTGTCGATCCGCCTGGCCGACGGCACGATGTTCGGGTCCGTCGTATAGACCCCGTCGACATCGGTGAAAATGACGCAGCGATCCGCCCTCAAGGCGCCGGCTAACGCCACCGCCGTCAGATCGGAGCCTCCGCGACCCAACGTTGTCACATCGGACTGTTCATTAATCCCTTGAAAGCCGGCGACCACCGGAATGACACCTTTGGCCAATGATTCGCGGATCCGCTCCGCGGCCACTCTGGTAATCCGCGCCTTGGTATGGGCACTGTCGGTCATGATTCCGACCTGACGGCCTGTAAACGAACGAGCGTCCAGCCCGCGGCCTCGCAGGTCCATGGCCAGGAGTGCGATCGTCACCCGCTCGCCGGTCGAGAGGAGCATGTCGAGTTCGCGTTCATCGGGAATCGCGGTGATCTCGTGGGCCAGCTTCAGCAGGCGATCGGTCTCGCCGCTCATCGCCGAGAGGACGACGACGACCTGATTGCCTCCTTTGGCCGCCTGCTCCACACGATCCGCCACACGGTGAATCCGTTCGATCGTGCCGACAGAGGTTCCTCCGTATTTTTGGACGATCAACGCCACGATCGTTACGACCCTTTTGCGAAGAGACGTACCACGAACTTCGTGGCATCTCGGGGAGGGGTAGCCGACGCCTTGGCATCGGCTTCGGTAAACCGGCGACCGGATCCTGAAGCTGATTTGGCCGCACTATCCTGGTAGGCGTAAAGCCATTGCCCTTCCGCCATTTTCCCCTGATGCACACTGCCGGGATCGCTGATCGTCACCAGACGATGGGGCCCCAGCTTCCCAAGGCCGTCGAGGAACGGCCCGACGAACTCCTTGTCGACCGCCTCAATCGCATGCACCTTGGCTTTCACATCAGGATCGTAGACAACCTCGTCCGGCAGTTCCAGATGCACATAGGCGAAGTCCTTCTTCTTCAACTCGTCGAGTGCCACGGTGGCCCGACTCCGAAGATCAGCGCCAATCAGACGAGCTGGGTCAACCGCCTCAAGCCCTGCCACCAAACCGAGCCCGCGGTGGACGTCGCTCAAAGATATCACCACACCGGAAACATCAAACCGCTCAGCCAGACTCGGCCAGGGGATCGCACGCCCTTCACCCCACAGCCACAGGCAATTGGCCGGTTTATTGCCGGCATCGCGCCGGTCGTCATTCACGGGATGATCGCGCAGAATCAGCAATGAGGCATCCATCAGCTTTCGCAGGATATCGGCGCCGTCTCCCTTCGGCAGCGCATCACCGATCGATCGCGAGACCAGTGATTGCGGATCTGTGCAGACGGCCCGCGATTTCCCGTCGACCCAGACCATCAAGTGACGATGCCCCGTACCGGGATAGAATTGAATCATCTCGGACCCGAGCTGCTCATTCACGGCGTCGATTAACTCGCGGGCTTCCTCACTGGTAATCAGCCCGGCCGTCGCATCCTCCATCACGAGGTGGGGACCGAGTTTCTTGAGGTCTGAGCCTCCGCCCTTGGCGCCGGATGGCTGTTCGGCCTTCAGCGTCACCATCGTGCAACGGTAGACCACATCGTGCTCGCCGACGGTCACGCCCAGGCTCGCCGCCTCCAATGGACCGGGCCCCTGATAATATTTCTTCGGCTCGTATCCGAGAATCGACGTGCCGGTGAGACCGCTGCCGTGCCGCCCGTTTTCCAGCGCAACAGTGAGAAGGCCCAGTTCGCTGCCGTGAGCCAAACGATCGAGGTGAGGAGTCGAGGCCGCCTGAAGAGGGGTCTTGCCCGCCAATTCCTGCCGAGGATGGTCGGCCATCCCCTCAGCGTGGAGAATCACATATTTCATCGAACGCACACTCGCATCATACCCTTACACGTTGAGGAGACGAGCTACATCCTCCCTGGTCGCTTGAACAGTTTTCGGTTTCACCGATACGCTGATTGCGGTATCGGCGTCTTTCAGCCCATGGCCGGTCAACGTGCAGACGACCGTTTCGCCTTCCCGTAGTCCCCCCTGCCGGCTGAGCTTCATGATCCCGGCCACAGATGCAGCAGAGGCCGGCTCGCAAAATACCCCCTCCGTCGCCGCCACTGCAGCGTAAGCCTGCAAGATTTCCTCGTCGGTCACCGAATCGATCAAACCGGACGATTCTTTGGTCACCGTGACGGCCGCTTGCCAACTCGCAGGATTGCCGATCCGAATCGCCGTGGCGATGGTCTGTGGATTCTCCACGACCCGGCCGAGCACGATCGGCGCGGCGCCGGCCGCCTGAAAGCCGACCATGCGCGGCAATCGCGTCGTTTGCTTGGCCGATCGATATTCCTGATAACCCTTCCAATAGGCCGTGATGTTACCGGCATTCCCGACGGGAAGCGCGTGCACGGACGGCGCATCACCGAGCTGGTCGCACACTTCCATCGCCGCCGTTTTCTGCCCTTCGATCCTGTAGGGGTTGAGGGAATTCACCAACTCGATGTGGTACGTCGCTGACAGGTCTTTCACAATCGAGAGGGCTTGGTCGAAGTTGCCATCGATCTGGATAACCGTCGCCTGGTGCATCATGGCCTGCGAAAGTTTTCCCATGGCGATCTTACCCGCTGGGATCAGCACGTACACGGCCAGTCCCGCCCTCGCGCCATAAGCCGCAGCGGAAGCCGAGGTGTTGCCTGTGGACGCACAGATCACCGCACGAGCGCCGGCCTCAACCGCCTTCGAAATCGCCATCGTCATCCCGCGGTCCTTGAACGAACCTGTGGGATTGGCGCCTTCGAACTTCAAATAGAGATCGATGCCGGGAGCGATGTTTTTCGCCAGTCTCGCGGCTCTGATAAGCGGGGTGTTGCCTTCTCCGAGCGTGATCACTGGCGTGCGTTCCGTGACGGGCAGAAACTTGCGATACTCTTCGATGACCCCACACCAGCGGTTCATGACATCACTCGTCCTTGCCCTCGACACGAATTAAGGTCGCCGGCTCGGACATGAACACCATACGGTTGATCTCGCGGAGGGCAGATTGGACGTCGCGTTCTCTCGCCATATGTGTCTTGATGACAATGGGGACGGTTTGTCCCTCCCGTCGCCCTTTCTGCAACATCGACGAGATGCTGATACCACAGCGGCCCAATTCTCCCGCGATCTGAGACAGAACTCCGGGACGATCGATCACCATGAACCGGAGGTAGTAGAGAGAGCGAATCTCTTCCATGGGGCGCATGCGAAGCGGGCGTCGTTCATCCGGCTGGAACGACGCCGGGGGCACCCGTCCCGCTCCGCCCTTCAACAGATTGCGAGCGCTGGCGATGATGTCGCTGACGACGGCGCTCCCTGCCGCCATATCGCCGGCCCCACGGCCTACCAACACGACGTCTCCGACCGCATCACCGACCAATTGAATCGCGTTATACACCCCTTCGATCTTCGCCAGAGGAGAATCTCCGGGAAGCATCGTGGGATGAACGCGCGCCTCGACGTCCCCCTCGACCAGCTTCGCGATTCCCAACAGCTTAATCGTATAGCCAAGTTCACGAGCGTAGGCGATGTCGTGTTTGGTGACGTGCGTGATGCCTTCTGTGTACAGCTCCTTGAAATTAATCGGCGTGCCGAATGCCAAATTGGCCAAAATCGCCAGCTTGTGCGCGGAATCAGTACCAGCCACATCGAATGTTGGATCGGCCTCCGCATAGCCGGCACGCTGAGCCTCCACGAGCGTCTCATCAAATCCTATCCCCTCATTGGTCATGCGGGAAAGAATGTAGTTGGACGTCCCGTTGATGATCCCGTAGATGGATTGAATCGCATTGGCTGCGAGGCCTTCTTTGACGGCCTGAATGACGGGTATCCCCCCGCCCACGCTGGCTTCGAACCCGACGTCGACGCCCCTGCGAGAAGCCGCCGCAAAGATCTCTTCCCCGTGTAGAGCCAACAAGGCTTTATTGGCGGTCACAACTTCTTTTCCCGCCGCAATCGCATCCAGCAGGAGACGCTTCGCGAAGTCGTAGCCTCCGATCAACTCCACAACGATGTGGATGTTCGGATCATTCAACACCGCTTTGGCATCGTTCGTCAGCACACCGGCTGGAAGGGTAACGCCTCGGTCGCGCGTCACATCGAGATCCGCAATGCGAACGAGTTCGATCGGCACGCCGACCCGCCGACGGATCAGCGCCGCGTTTTCCAGAAGAATCTTGGCAACCCCCGTTCCGACCGTGCCGAAGCCGATCACGCCGACGCCCACGCGCGAGATCATTCCTCTCCCCCTTCGAGCTTCAGCGCCTTTCGAATCCCGCGAACGGCCTGCCTTGTCCGATGCTCGTTCTCCACCAGCGCGAAACGGACATACTCATCGCCGCCCTCGCCGAAACCGATCCCGGGCGACACCGCAACCTTCGCTTCTCGAAGCAAGAGCTTGGAAAATTCGAGTGAGCCCATGTGCCGATAGGGCAATGGAATTTTGGCCCACACGAACATGGTGGCCAACGGCTTGCTGACATTCCACCCGATGCGATTGAGGCCCCCGACGAGGACATCGCGGCGTTTCTGATACCGTTGGACGGTTTCCTTCACGCAATCTTGCGGGCCGTTCAGCGCGATGACGCTCGCGATCTGCAGCGGCTGAAAGATCCCGTAGTCGAGGTAACTTTTGATCTTGGCCAACGCGCCAACGACTTCTCGGTTGCCGACACAGAACCCCACACGCCATCCAGGCATGTTATAGGCCTTGGAGAGGGTGTAAAACTCCACTCCGACATCTTTGGCACCAGGCACCTGAAGGAAGCTGGGCGCCTTGTAGCCGTCAAAGACCAAGTCGGCGTAGGCCAAATCGTGAATCACGATCACATTGTGTTCTTTGGCAAAGGCGACGATTTTCTTAAAAAACTCCAGGTCCACGATCGCCGTCGTGGGATTGTGCGGAAAGTTGATGACCAAAATCCTGGGCCGGGGAAAGGTCTGGCGATAGACCCGCTGGAGATCATCGAAAAAATCGCTGTCAGGACGCAACTCGATCCCGCGAACTTCTCCGCCCGCAATAATGAAACTATACATATGGATAGGATACGTCGGAGTCGGTGTCAGCACGACATCGCCTGGCCCGATCATGGCCAAGGACAAGTGGGCCAGCCCTTCTTTTGACCCGATCGTGACGATCGTTTCGGTTTCGGGGTCGAGATCGACGTCGTAATTTCGCTTGTACCAGCCGGCGATAGCATGACGCAGCTTCGTGATGCCACGCGAAGCGGAGTAGCGGTGGTTCTTTCCCTTCCGCGCCGCTTCGATCATCTTCTCGACGATATGGCTCGGGGTCGGTTGGTCCGGATTCCCCATCCCGAAGTCGATAATGTCTTCGCCGCGGTGGCGCGCCTCCAGCTTCAGGCTCTGAACCTGCGCGAAGACATACGGTGGAAGTCGCTTGAGTCGATAGAAGTTATCGGCCATTCCCATTGCAGTTGCCTGTCAAAATTACCCTTGCTGGAAGAAAGAAACCACCTCCCGATTTCGGGAAGCCCTATTCTAAGGGCACAAGTAGAGTGGAGTCAAATTATCTTGTGATTCTGTGGGGTTCTGCATCCGACAACCTGTTGGATAAGGCTGTTCGGCAAGGGCGAAACCGTTCCATCCCAGTCCTTGCCCGTGACGCTGGTTTCTGTTACAACAGCGGCGACTGCTCCAATTCATCGCCTGAGTTCAACTCTCCCTGTAAGCCTGGATCCCTGGAGGCTCCGTGCCCAGACTTGGTGTCAATGTCGATCATGTCGCGACGCTTCGCCAGGCACGCGCAGGGAACGACCCGGACCCCCTCGCCGCCGCCGTGTTGGTAGAACTGGCCGGCGGCGACGGCATCGTCGTGCACCTCAGAGAAGATCGCCGTCACATTCAAGATCGCGACCTGCAGCTTTTGCGGGAGTTGATCCGGACCAAGCTGGATCTCGAGATGGCCGCCGACGAGACGATGGCCAAAATCGCACTGACCGTGAAGCCCGATATGGTGACGCTCGTTCCAGAACGGCGACAGGAACTCACCACGGAAGGCGGCCTGGACGTCGCCGCGCACAAAGATCGCATTCAGCAGATCGTCGGAATGCTGCACAACAGCGGCATTCCCGTCAGTCTTTTCATCGAACCGGACTTGGCTCAGATCAAGACGGCGCACAAGATCTCCGCCGATTTTGTCGAACTCCATACCGGCAAGTACGCCAATGCGAAACGATCGAAAGAGGCCGATGCTGAAATCGAGGCGATCACGCAAGCGGCCAAGCTGGCCTATAAATTGGGGATGGGCGTCAACGCGGGGCATGGACTCAACTACCACAACGTGAAACGCCTCACCCACATTCCGGAAATCGTGGAATACAACATCGGCCACAGCATCATCGCCCGCGCCGTCATGGTCGGTCTCGATCAGGCCGTGCGAGAAATGAAGGCGCTGCTCAGTTGATCGTGACGTTCGCTCAGTTCACCCTCGGGCGGCAAGGACCGTCCGGGACAATCCGACTATGACCGCAAGGGCCACCGCATGAATATTGTGACCGGGACTCAGATGCAGGCCCTGGACCGCCGGACGATCACGGAGGCTCAGGTTCCCAGCTTGGTCCTGATGGAACGGGCTGGGAGCGGAGTCACTGCTTTCCTCGAGGATCGGTTCTCGCCGCTTCGGGGCAAGACCGCCACGATTCTCTGCGGCAAGGGCAACAACGGCGGCGACGGGTTTGTTGTCGCGCGATTGCTCCGCCAGCGCCACGCGAAGGTCACGGTGCTGCTCCTAGCACCGGCGGGTGATCTCAGTCGCGATGCGGCCATGATGTATCGTCGCTGGCTGCGTGTCGCGGGAAGGTCCTCTACGAAGCAGTTTCGATCTACCGAACAAGCCGGTGCGATGTTGGTCTCCAGCGATTTCATCGTCGATGCCCTCCTGGGCACCGGCTTGTCGACCGAAGTCACCGGTATCTATCGAGATGCCATCAGGCTCATGAACAGCGCAAACCGGCCTGTCATAGCGGTGGATATGCCCTCCGGCATCCATGCCGACAACGGAGCCCTGCTGGGCGAAGCCGTTCGTGCCACCGCAACCATCACGCTTGGCCTCCCTAAGGTCGGCCTATACCTCGGAGCCGGCATTGATCACGCCGGGACCATCCAAGTCGTCGACATCGGGATCCCTCCCGCCTATGTCGAGGCCGTGAACAGCCGGACCATTGTCGTCACGAATGAGCTGGTCGCGAATACCTTGCCGGCTCGCCCGGCCTCTGCACACAAAGGCACTTTCGGTCATGCCGGCATCATCGCCGGTTCGGTCGGCAAGACCGGTGCGGCGGCACTCGCAGCGGGGGCTGCCTTGCGAATGGGCGCCGGCCTCGTGACAGTGGGAACTCCGAGCAGCGTTAATGATGTATTGGAAGCCAAGCTCCTCGAAGCAATGACCGTCCCGCTCCCCGAAACCAAGGCCCGCACCCTGGCCCGTTCCGGTCTGGATCGCATTCTTGCTTTCATGCAAGCCAGAACGGCTCTTGCCATCGGCCCCGGGTTGTCGACGCACCCGGAAACAGTCGAACTGGTCCAATCCTTGATGAAACATGTGGATCGACCGGCCGTCCTGGATGCGGACGCACTGAACGCGTTGGCCAGCCGCGCTTCTCTGCTCACGGAATGCAAAATTCCTCCTATACTGACGCCGCATCCAGGAGAAATGGCGCGGCTTGAAGTCGATGCGACCTCACAAAGCGTGAATGCCGATCGCCTCGGTACGGCCAGACGCTTTGCCCGTGAACGGGGGGTCTTCGTCGTGCTCAAAGGAGCGCGCACCGTGATTGCGCGGCCCGATGGCCTCTTGGCGGTCTGCCCGACCGGCAACCCCGGGATGGCAACAGCCGGAACGGGGGACGTCTTAACCGGTATGATTGTCGGCTTGTTGGCCCAGGCGGTCCCGGCCTGGGAAGCCGCTTGTGCCGGAACCTATCTTCATGGATTGGCCGGCGACCTGGCGGCCCAACAACTCGGTCAGGCCGGCATGCTCGCCGGTGATCTTATCGACCACATTCCCTATGCGCTCCAGGCGATCAACCGCTAGTCGTTATCTTCAAGCCCGATCCTCCGGGGCAAGCCGTCGCCTCCGCGTACGATCGAATCACGCCTGGGAACTGGCCTCCCCCTCGCCCCTCCATACGGATCGTCTTGGTCACGCCATAGGCCTGTCGCTGCAGGGAGGGGAAACGCTCGCGCTCTTCGGTCCTCTGGGGGCGGGGAAAACATCTCTGGTCCGAGGAATTGCCACCGGCTTAGGCGCTCCCGCTGCCGCTGTGAGCAGCCCCACTTTCGTTTTCATCCATGAATATCGAGGCCGGCTACCACTGGCTCATGTCGATCTCTATCGTGTTAATTCGACCCGCGAAGCCGAGTCAACGGGATTGCAGGAATATTTCTCAGGTTCGACGGTCGCCGCGATCGAATGGGCCGACAAGGGCCTCTCGATCCTGCCGCAGGACCGGCTGGAGATTCTGTTGCGCCATCAAGCGGTTGGGAGTAGAACGATTCGACTGTCGGCGACCGGACCGACTTCGACTGCCTTGCTGGTCGAGGTCAGACGGCGGTACGCTCGCACCGCGAAGCGCCGCGTTACAACGCGGCGCTCGCAGCCAAAGCCCAAGCGAAAGGCGTCGTCATGATTCGGCTCATTCTGGTCGGGACACTCCTTCTCTTATGCCTGGCCTTCTTTCTTCAAAACCAGGAACAAGAGGTCACGCTTCGCTACTTTTTCGGCCTGTTCGAAGCCTCGACGCCGATTTATAAACCGATCCTGGCCGGCTTTGCCGTTGGGCTCTTGGTCTCCGGTATTCTCCTGTTCCCTCCCTGGGTGAAAGGCCGCATCGAGCTGCGCAGGAAAACCAAAGCCCTCCAGGAAGCCGAGGTCGATCTCGAACGATTGCGCCACTCGCTGGAGAAATTCAGCGGACGCACGTCTCCTCCGGTGCTGGGTGATGTCCCGCAACGAGACCGTTCAGATGAGTGACCATGACGCTACGCCGCTCATGCGGCAGTATCGGGAAATCAAGCGCGGCTATCCTGAAGCCATTCTGTTGTTTCGGGTCGGTGACTTCTACGAAATGTTTTATGAGGATGCGCAAGCCGCCTCCAAACTGCTCTCCATCGCCCTGACGTCCCGAGACAAGTCGAGCACGGACCCAGTGCCGCTCTGCGGAGTTCCCTACCACGCGGCGCAGGGCTACATCGCCAAGCTGCTCAAAGCCGGGCGCACGGTCGCCCTGTGCGAACAGGTCGAGGACCCGAAGCTGGCGAAAGGACTCGTGCGCCGCGAAGTCGTACGCCTCTATACGCCAGGCACACTGGTCGACACCGAATTCCTCTCTCCTGGCGAGTCAAACTTTCTTGCCGCCGTCAGCCGGTCAGAGCGGACAACGGCCCATCCTCAGTCTCTGTGGGGGCTGGCTGGTCTTGATGTGTCGACGGGCGAGTTTTGGGTCACGGAATTTCACGGTCCGGGAGCGGACCAGCAACTCCTGGATGAGCTGGCCCGCCTCGAACCGCGCGAACTGCTTCATGCAGGACCCAACATCGCCGACGAACTGGGTCTCCACCATCTGCAGGGACCGAGGCTCTCCGAACAGTCTCCGGCGCTCTTCGATCAGCAGGAAGCCGAGAAATTGTTGCGCTCACATTTCGCCGTTCAGTCCCTCAATGGCTTCGGCTGCCAGGATCTGACCGCCGGTCTCGGAGCTGCCGGAGCGGTCTGGCGCTATTTCCGAGAGACTCAGCCGACGGCTGCGCTCGACCATATCCGCCGCCTCCAACGGCGCTGGAGCCATGACGCGATGCATTTGGACAGCGCCACGATCCGCAATCTCGAACTGGTGCGTCCTATGGGTGTGGCCGAGGACCGTACGGGGCGACGGCAGGCCACCTTGCTCTCCGTGCTGGACCGCACGACCACGGCAATGGGAGGCCGCCTCTTGCGCGACTGGCTCGTGCGGCCGCTCGTGGATCGCGACGCCATTCAAGCCAGACTCGATGCGGTCACCGAACTCAAGGAGCGCATCGCCCAGCGCGTCATCATTCGCACGACACTCCGGGCCGTGCAGGATATTGCCCGCCTCAGCAGCCGCATCACGCTCGGCGTCGCAGGACCTCGCGAATTGTTGGCATTGAAACAGTCCCTGAGCGCCCTGCCTGAACTGCGGGCGCAGCTGGCATCGTTTCAATCCGCCCTCCTCGCCGATCGGAGGAGCTCATGGGACGATTGCCGCGATCTATATAACGTAATCGAACAGACGCTCGATCCTGATGCGCCGATGTCCGCCCGCGACGGAGACCTGATTCGATCAGGCTACCATCCCGGCGTCGACGAATTGCGCAAGGCCCGGACGGAAGGAAAGAGCTGGATAGCGGCGCTGGAGGCCAAGGAACGGGAACGGACAGGGATTGACTCGCTGAAGGTCCGCTATAACCAAGTGTTCGGCTACTACCTCGAGGTCACCAAGTCCAACCTGTCGAAGGTGCCTGCGGACTACCTGCGTAAGCAGACGCTGGTGAATGCCGAGCGGTTCATGACGCCCGAGTTGAAAGAACTCGAAGAACGGGTCACCGGGGCGGAAACCAAACTGCTGGCGCTCGAAGAAGATCTCTTCGTGCAGCTGCGCGAACGGATTGCGAAAGACGTACCCCGGCTGCAAACCATGGCGCACACTCTCGCGCTGCTCGACGTCCTGGCCTGTTTAGCGGAAACCGCCGCGTTGAATCGCTATGTCCAGCCAACCCTCGATGAATCGGGTACGCTTCTGATTCGAGATGGGCGGCATCCCGTCATTGAGCAGCTGAGCCCGGATCTGACATTCGTCCCAAACGACACACTCCTGGACAGAGAGGCCAACCGGCTCGTCATCCTCACCGGACCCAACATGGCTGGCAAGAGCACGTACCTGCGCCAGGTGGCGCTCATCGTCCTCCTGGCCCAGATCGGCAGTTTCGTCCCCGCGACCGAGGCGCATGTCGGATTGGTAGACCGGATTTTTACCCGCGTCGGTGCATCCGATAATCTCGCCGCCGGGCAAAGTACTTTCATGGTCGAAATGACCGAGAGCGCGCAGATTCTCAACTGCGCAACCAACCGAAGCCTGATTCTGTTGGATGAGATTGGCCGTGGCACCAGCACCTATGACGGCCTGAGCATTGCCTGGGCGATCGCGGAATACATCCATGATCGCCAACACCTCGGTGCCCGGACACTCTTCGCCACCCACTATCACGAGATGACACAGTTGGAATCGCTCCGAGAAGGGATCCGGAACTATCGGGTGGCGGTACAGGAGCGAGACGGTGACGTCGTTTTCCTCCGGAAGATCGTACCCGGTGGGGCGGATCGAAGTTACGGCATTCATGTGGCCAAGCTAGCGGGATTGCCGGCACCCGTCATCGATAGAGCCCAGGAAGTGCTGGCTCAACTGGAACAAACCGACTCGGTAACCGCAACGCCGGCTCCTTCGTCAGCACAAGATCCGGGAACCCGTTCGCTGCCTCAGCCTCATCCACTGATCAACGAGGTCAGACAAATCGATCTCTTCTCGATGACCCCGCTCGATGCGCTCAACCGCCTGGCGGAACTTCAAAAGCGTGCCGCCGAATCAGACGGCAACCAGCAAACATAAAAAAACGGCAGCCCCTCGCGGAGCTGCCGCCTTTCACTTACACCGAACCTACAAGATCAGTGACCTTCGTTATACTTCGCCGTCCAAGGCACCAACCCAGCAAGCGGCTTTTTATCTGGCAGCAACACATCGTACTGCATGGGCGGCCCAGTTGGAGTTTTCGGGGAGGTGTTGAGCTGCTGTATCCCTGCGGCACAAGCAGCATCGGTAACCTGGTTCTTCCCCGCACATTCCTTCAGCCGAAGCGCAGAGATGCTAACCGTCTTACCAGGAGCACCGGCAGTTTCCGGAAGCTTCTTCACGGAAGAGATCACGCGGTGATTCTGTTCGGTTTCCGTCGCGGTGAACTCGATCAGATCCGTGGTGCTGCCAGGAGGCACTTCCTTCGCAGCAGCAGGTCCCGCATGAGGACGGCCCATTTTCTTCAACTCTTCCCAGGCACCCTTGTCCGCGTAAAACTTGAGGGTCTTGCCCGGATGGATCTTCTGCCAGAAGAAGCCGCTTTCAGCATTGCCGCCGAACACGGCGACATTAATCCATACCGCTTCGTCGTAGTGATCAAGCACGATCACGCGACCCTGCAGGGTGGTGGGCTTGCTCATATCGCCCCACTCAAAACGCTCTTGGAATGATTCGATCGCCAGCGCGGTGGAGGCCACGGAGACCACCAGCGCGACCGCGGCCACGATGGCCCAGCCTTTCGATTGAAACTTCATAATCGCGTCCTCCTTCAACAGCATAAAAGAATATAATCTTGTCGAAGTCGATTACTTGAGCACCTTGAAGTCGGTGATGGTCCGGCCATCCAGGCTCACTTCCATCGCGACCAATTCCTGGGAGGCCTTGATGATTCTGTCCATCAACGCCTTGTCCTTCACCGCCAGTCGAACTGTCGTGGCGGCATGGTACCAGCCGGCATACGGATTGTTTCTGTCAGTTCCACCAACAAAGCCCCAGGCGCAGCAAACGAACAATGGATCCGGCGGCTTCACATCGAGATCGGAGGACGAACGGCCTGACGGAGTCCCTGAGGCCGGCTCACCGGTGTTCCAATACTGGATCCCAAAGAGCAACTCGCCATCTGGATTATCCGCCCACTGAGACCAGACGCGGCCTTTCAAGGTCTTGGTCACTTCACCCTTAAACGGCTTCCCGCCGACTATCTGATCGGCTGGCCCGGCGGCACCGGGAGCATCGGCGGCAACGGCGAATTCGGCCGTCAGCAAGCCGAGCACAGCAACCACTGCAACGGCAGCTAGAAGTACGACCCTTTTCATACCCAATCCCTCCTTCATAAAAGTAACAACCACAAAACTGATGAACGCCTCACGTTTAAGTACGATAAATGTTGTGAAACCGATTTGAGGATCCGGCATCCACGAGAAAGGATGAACGGCCACCTCCTTTGCTACTTCTCGTGCCGCCTCGCTTTGAATCGACAGTGATACGGCAAAAACGCGGTCATGGTACTGAAATCATAAAAGGGAGTCAAGAAAATGTTTGTCCTGTGGACAACTTAGGATGTGTACGAATATTAAAAATAAAAACAACACGTTATGATGCCTACGACGTTTCCGTCGCGGCACGATTTTGTCGCTGAAATCGACGATCTATTAGAGGATTCTCATCTGAACGCGTGGAGCGTGTGGGGCGAGAGCGGTCCCAGTCCGGTAACGGCGAGATGATCCAGATCAAGCAATTGACGGCCAACGGTGAAGACCTGCTCCGTCGTGACTCGTT
This sequence comes from Nitrospira sp., assembly GCA_033852435.1. Classification (GTDB taxonomy): domain Bacteria; phylum Nitrospirota; class Nitrospiria; order Nitrospirales; family Nitrospiraceae; genus Nitrospira_C. The sequence continues at coordinate 12,412 of JAWOMO010000167.1, read as the reverse complement.
CGATGTTCGCCAACATGTCTTCGAGCGAGGTGCGCGTCCCGTACACCAGCTCGTCTTTGGCGAGCTTGCTCATACGGCTGTGGGAACTTTCGAGACTCAGCATGAGACTGCCCTTCATCTGATTTTTTGCCCGGTCGAGTTCCTTCTGCTCGATCCCCTGCCGGCTGATCCTTCGAATTTCCCGGCAAACGAGATCGACGACGCGCTCCACCTCTTTCGGCCTGGTCGCTGCGTAGACCGTCATGGTGCCGACATCCGAATACCCGGAAAGGAAGGAATAGATGGAGTAGACCAAGCCTCGCTTCTCCCGCACCTCCTGGAAGAGTCGAGAACTCATACTGCCACCCAAGACGCTGTTCAGCGCGTACACCGCATAGCGGTCTCGATGACCGGCCGCCACCCCTTTGAGCCCGAGACAGAGATGCACCTGCTCCAACGGCTTCTTCTTCGTGACTATGCCGCCGCGCACTTCCGGCGGACGCCTTGCCGCTCTTGCCGATCCGTTTCTCCGTTCAGTCTTGCCGAAAGAACGTGTGACCATCTTCGCCAACGCCACCTGGTCGAAATTTCCGGCGATCGCGATCACGATCTGCGTCGGATCGTAATGGGCATCGATGTATCCCATCAGGTCCCGGCGGCGCAGGCTGCGGATCGTGTCCTCACGTCCCAAAATCGAGCGGCCGAGCGGATGGCGGCCGAGCACCTGTCCTGTGTGCAGTTCCTGCACGAGATCTTCCGGATCGTCTTGGACCATCCGGATTTCTTCGAGCACGACCTGCTTTTCTTTTTCGACTTCCTTGGGATCGAAGCGGGAATGATGAAACAGATCGGCGAGGAGATCGAGCGCCTCCTTGAGCTGTTGATCCAAAACCTTGACGTAGAAAGTCGTGGTCTCGCGCGTCGTAAACGCATTCATCTCACCGCCGAGCGCGTCGATTTCTCGCGAGATCTCGGTGGCAGACCGGGAGCGCGTCCCCTTGAAGAACATGTGCTCGATGAAATGGGAATACCCTGCCTGGGAGGGTTGCTCGTCCCGAGACCCGGTGTTGACCCAAATGCCAACGGTCACCGACTTGAGCGTCGGTATCCGTTCGGTCACCACCCGCACGCCGTTGTCTAGGACGAGCTTGCGGTACAAGATAATTACCCGGAGGACTGATCCTTCGTCCCGGCTCCGGTTGGAGCCGGCATGGTTTCCTTGCGGCTCAGGCGGATCTTGCCTTGCCGATCCACTTCCAGCACCTTCACGAGAATCTGGTCCCCTTCCTTCACTTCGTCGGACACCGCTTTGACGCGATGATGCGCGAGTTGGGAGATGTGGACCAGCCCGTCTGTCCCGGGCAGCACTTCCACGAAGGCGCCGAAGTCCATGATCTTCCGCACGGTGCCCAAGTACGTCTTGCCGACTTCCACCTCTTCGACGATCTGGCTGATCATCCCTTTCGCCTTCTCCAGCGATGCGCCATCGACCGAGGCAATGGTGACTGTTCCTGTATCGTCGATATTGATCTTGACGCCGCAATCCGCCTGGATCCCGCGAATGGTCTTGCCTCCCGGACCGATGACTTCGCGAATCTTGTCCTGCTTCACCTTCATCGTGAAGATGCGCGGTGCGAATGCGGACATGGTCGTCCGCGGAGCTTCCAGCGCCTTCTGCATGCAACTGAGGATGTGCAGGCGGCCGGCTTTGGCCTGCTCCAAGGCCTGGTGCATGAGAGCCGGCGTAATGCCACCGATCTTGATGTCCATCTGAAGCGCCGTCACGCCTTGCTTCGTTCCGCAGACCTTGAAATCCATGTCGCCCAGATGATCCTCGAGTCCGAGAATGTCGGAAAGGATCATGACCCGGTCCTCTTCCTTGATCAGGCCCATCGCGATTCCGGCCACCGGTTCCTTAATCGGCACGCCGGCATCCATCATGCCCAACGTCCCGCCGCAGACCGTCGCCATCGAGGACGATCCGTTGGACTCCAGAATGTCCGAGACGATACGAAGGGTATAAGGGAATACGTCCTTACCGGGGATCACAGGCTTCAGCGCACGTTCTGCGAGCGCGCCATGGCCGACTTCTCGACGACCGGGCGACCGCAACGGCCTGGCTTCTCCGACACTGAAGGGAGGGAAGTTGTAATGGAGCATGAAGGTTCTGGTGTACTCGCCTTCCAAGGCGTCGATCCGCTGCTCGTCATCCGTCGTCCCGAGCGTAATGACGGCCAGACTCTGCGTTTCGCCTCGGGTGAAGAGCGCCGACCCATGTGTGCGCGGCAACACGCCGACTTCGCAGGTGATCGGGCGGATGTCGGCAGGACCGCGTCCGTCGGCCCGCGTTCCCCTCTCCAGAATCATGTTTCGGACTTCGGTGTACTCTAATCCGTGAAAGACGATCTTGACGTGGCGTTCACGATTGGGGTCTTCGGGATTCTTCAGCTTCTCGATCGCGTCCGCCAGGATCAGATCCAACCGCTCTTGCCGCGCCGTCTTGTTCGGAATCATGATGGCATCTCTGATCCCTTGCGCGACAAGCGCCTTCACCTGGCCAGTCAGCGCGGGATCGATGTGCTCTGTCACGACCGCTCGCTTGGGCTTGTTGCCCGCTGCGATGCGGAGCTCGTTAATCTTGGCCACGATCTTCTTGATCTCCGCATGGGCCAATTCGATCGCCGCGAGCATCGTCGCTTCCGGCAGCTCGTTCGCCCCCGCTTCAACCATCATGACGGCATCGGCCGTTCCGGCGACGACGAGGTCCAACTCGCTGCTTTTCAGCGTCTCCAGATCGGGATTCACCACGAACTGTCCGTTGACTCGGCCGATCTTGATACCGGCCACGGGACCCAGAAAGGGAATGTTCGACACGGCCAGCGCAGCGGAAGCGGCAGTGATGCTAATCACGTCGGACGATCCCGTCTTGTCGGAGGACAGCACCGCGGCAATCACCTGCGTTTCGAAGTAGTACCCTTCTGGGAATAATGGACGGAGGGGACGATCGATCAACCGGCTGGTGAGCACTTCCTTTTCGGACGGCCGGCCTTCTCGCTTGAAATACCCGCCGGGAATCTTGCCGGCTGCATAGGCCTTTTCCTGATAGTCGACGGTGAGTGGAAGAAAATCGACGCCGGGCTTGGCGTTCTGCGACGCAACGGCGGTGGCCAGGACGACGGTGTCGCCGTACGAGGCCCAGATCGAGCCGTCTGCCTGTTTGGCGACGCGACCCGTTTCAAGCCGCAGGGTTCGGCCTGCGATATCGAGTTCAACTGTATGTACCATCTATGGTCTCCTTCTGTTGTGCCCCACAGATGCCCACAGAGATGCCCTCCGAAACACGTTGAAGTGGCTCGCGGAGCGCATGTCAGTGTTCACCTGTGCGACTGTTCCGCCCGCTGTCGTGCCGGTGCGCGACAGCGGGATCTACCGGCTACTTTCTGATGCCCAATCGGTCGATGACGGCCCGATAGCGCCCATCGTCGATGTCGCGGAGATAATCCAGCAAGCGGCGGCGGCGCCCGACGAGCGTCAACAGACCACGCCGCGAATGGTGGTCTTTCTTGTGGAGCTTGAAATGCTCCGTCAAATACGTGATCCGGTTCGTCAGCACCGCGATCTGCACTTCGGGAGAGCCGGAGTCGCTGTCGTGTTGCCGGTATTGTTTGATCAATTCCGCCTTAGCTTCTTTCAATAACGCCATGGGTAATTCTCCTCTTCCTTCCTTTCCTTCCGACTGAACAGTAATTATTCCTGGCCGACCAACACTTTTTCAATCGCAATCGACCCCTGCGGTGCCTGCGGCTGTCTGCCGATCGCCAGCAAAATTCCGCTGATGTCGTGAATCCGCACCGGCTCCCCCGGTTTCTGATCCACGTCCACTGCCGACTGCCAACGCAGAACCTTGGAAGCAGGAACCGGCACACCGTGACGCACACGCTCGGATGTCTGTGCATCCACCACCACCGCCGGGAGTCCCTGCAAAGCTTGATCGAGGGACTGCACATCCTCTCCCAAACGACCAAGCCCCAGATGAGCCTCCGCATCGTCCACGGACAAAGCCTGATCAAGGGTCAGCGGCCCCACCCGACAGCGCTCCAGCGCAAGTAAATGCCCGCCGACTCCCAAGGCCTCTCCGATGTCGGCACAGAGTGTGCGGACATAGGTGCCTTTGGAACAGGCCACACCCAAGGTCACGTCGCGCCCGTCAATGGCTAGGACGTCTAGCGCATGGATCACGATCGGCCTGGCTCCACGCGCGATCGTTTTCCCCGCACGGGCTGATTTATAGAGCGGCACGCCGGCGACCTTGACGGCTGAATACATCGGGGGAACCTGTTCAAGCCTGCCGCGGAACTGTCCGACTGCTTCTTCGATCGCCGCCGACGTGATTCCGTCAGTTGCACGCCGAACGAGCACGGTTCCTGTCGCATCCTGCGTGTCGGTGGTCTCTCCGAGGCGAAGAATAGCCCGATACTCCTTGTCCCATTCCATCAGATACTCGGCGATGCGAGTCCCTTTCCCGATCAGGACAGGCAGCACGCCGGTCGCGGCCGGATCCAATGTTCCCGCATGACCGACCTTAACGCCGCCGAGAAGATGCCGGATCTTGGCGACGACATCGTGAGAGGTCCAACCGGCTTCTTTCTTGATCACCAGGACGCCGTCCATAACGCCGCGCCCTTGGATGGTTCCATTCATGCGTACGCTGACTCGCTCGATTACGAACTGACACGATCCTGGGGAGTTTCTCCCTCGGCATCAGTCTTAACGTGAATCTCGTCCAGCAACTGCAGCACACGATCACCTCGCGGCCCGCTGATGTCTTTGACGAAGACCACTTCTGGCAGATACCGCAGCGTCAGCCGACGGCCCAGTTCGCTGCGCACAAATCCGCTCGCCTTAGCCAGGCCGGCGAAGACATCCTTAGTTTCAGCATCAGTCCCCAACGCCGTGACAAAAACCCGGGCGATGCGCAGGTCATTCGTCAGTTCAACGTCGGTCACGGTTACCGAGCGGACGCGCGGGTCTTTGATCTTCCGCATGAGGATGTCGGCCACCTCCATACGGATCTGATCGGCGACGCGATCGGCTCGGCTATACCCCGTCTTGGCCATCGTCCGTTTCCCTTGGCTGGCCCGCGCGTGCAGACCTTTCGCCGTCACAACAATTCGACTCGAGACTGGACGATCTCCACAGCCGGGTTGCTGCGGATCATGTTCAGTGCCTGGTCCAACACTTGATTCACATGCCGGCCATCGTTCGCCACGCAGGCCAGCCCAAGCACCGCCTTCTGCCACAAATCCTGTCCATCGACTTCCGCTACGGACAGGTTGAATTTCTGATGCAGCCGATCCTTGACGCTCAACAGGACCTGCCGCTTGTCTTTCAACGACTGGCTGTCCGGCAAGAACAACTCGATCGTGCAGAGCCCGACGATAATGCTCACGATCTGATCGGCCCACGCCTTAGAGTTTCGCCGCGATCTTATCGATCGCGTAGGCTTCGATAATGTCCCCGGTCTTGACGTCGTTGAAATTCTCGACACCGATTCCGCACTCATACCCCTGCTGCACTTCACGAACGTCATCCTTGAAACGCCGGAGCGATCCTAACCTGCCCTGATAGACCACCACATTGTCGCGAATCACTCGGACACCGGCGCTGGCGCGGGTAATGGTTCCATCGATGACATACGACCCGGCGATCGTGCCGGCCTTGGAAACCGTAAACACCTGACGCACTTCGGCCCGGCCCAGCACCCGTTCCTTGAGCGTCGGTTCCAACAGGCCTTCCATCGCCGCTTTGATGTCGTTCAACGCATCGTAGATGATGGTGTACAGCCGGATGTCGACCCGTTCCTTCTCCGCCAGCGCGGAGGCCTTGGGCTCCGGCCTGATATTGAATCCGATGATGATGGCGTTTGAGGCGGCAGCCAGCAAGACGTCGGATTCCGTGATCCCGCCCACGCCGTTGTGGATGACCTTGAGCTTGACCATGTCGGTCGGAAGCTTTTCGATCGCCGCAGCCAGGGCTTCCGATGAACCCTGCACGTCGGCCTTGATGACCAGCGACAATTCCTTGACCGAACCTTCCTGAATTTTGGCGAAGAGGTCGTCGAGCGAGACCTTCCCGGCTCCGGCCAGCTCTGCAGCCCGCTGCTTGCGCGCCCGATCCTCTGCGATCTCGCGCGCAACCCGTTCATCCTTCACAACCTGAAACACGTCGCCCGCAGACGGCACACCGGGTAATCCATTGACTTCGACAGGAATCGAAGGGCCGGCCTCCTGCACTTTTGCGCCGGTATGACTGATCAGTGCCCGAACCTTGCCGCTGAAAGATCCGACGACGAACACATCGCCGACATGTAAGGTTCCGCTTTGCACCAACACCGTCGCGACGGGACCACGGCCCCGCTCGAGCTTGGCCTCGACCACCGCGCCTTTCGCCAACTGGTGAGGATCCGCCTTCAATTCCAACACTTCAGCCTGCAGGAGAATCATTTCCAGCAGCTGGTCCAAACCCGTCTTTTGCTTGGCCGATACTTCAACCATGATCGTGTCGCCGCCCCAGGCTTCGGAAATCAATCCGTGCTCGGACAGCGCGTTTTTCACTCGATCCGGATTGGCGCCGGGCTTATCGATCTTGTTGATGGCCACGATGAGTGGGACACCGGCGGCCTTGGCATGGTGAATGGCTTCGATCGTCTGAGGCATGACCCCGTCGTCGGCCGCCACGACAAGGATCACGATGTCGGTAACCTTTGCTCCTCGGGCACGCATCGCGGTAAAGGCTTCGTGGCCTGGCGTATCGAGGAAGGTGACCTGCTTACCACGCACCGAGACCGTATAGGCTCCAATATGCTGCGTGATGCCGCCGGCTTCGCCTTCCGCCACTTTCGTTTCACGGATCGCGTCCAGCAACGAGGTCTTGCCGTGGTCGACGTGGCCCATGATCGTCACAACCGGAGGACGCGGTTCCGGACGGGCAGTGCCTTCGGTCTGAATCACCGTCTCCAACAACTCTTCACCGCCCTTCTCCACCGCCACGTCCATTTTGATCCCGGATTCTTCCGCGATCATTGAGGCGACATCAACATTCATCGGCTGATTGAACGTCAGCATCTGACCCATGTCCATCAACTTGCGCACGATGTCGGCGGGGCGCTGTCCGATCAATTCTGCAAATTCCTTCACCGTCATGCCGAGTGTGAGCTTCACGCTCTTCTTGCGGGGCTTGGTAATTTCCGCAGGCGTGCTGTGATGCACGTGTTTGGCACGATCGTCCCGTCGTTGCACCGGGATGGCGCGCAGATCCTGCCAGCGCGCCGCATCTTCGCGTACGCGGACGTCGTCTTCTTCACGAACACGTCCCGGTTTGCGGGCTTTCTTGAGCTTATCTTTCAGACCCTCAGCCTGAAGCTCTTCGAAGACTTTCTTCTTCCCGGAAAGGGATTCGATGGTTGGCGCTACGGCAGGCTTAACAGCCGGTGGCTGCTCCAGCGTCGGCGCGGCAGGCGACGGAATGAGTCCGCTGGGCGGATGCACCTCGCCGGAAGAGGCCACATGGCTTTCGACATGATGCGAAGGCAGCGTAACAGACGGCGCTGCCACGGCTTCCGTCGCAGTTGCGGCCAGAGATTCTGACCCGAGCGGAGCCAGGGACTCCTCGAGCGGCGCTTCTTCGCTACGTTTTCGCTTGATGAGGATACGGCGCTTGTCAGGCTTGGATTCTTCCGCTACAACCGGATGGGTTCCGGCGGTTTTCACTCCGGGGTGATGAGGCGCGCCTGCATCCGCCTCTTTGTGCTTCTCGGTGCGTCCCGTATCTCCTTCGCCTGCTTTCGTCACAGCCTTTGCTGCAGTCTTGTGCTTTGGGCCCAACTTCTCAAGCACCTTTTGAACGGCATCGTCCTCCAATGCGCTGCTGTGAGACGCAACGGTAATACCCAATCGCTTCAACTCCGGGATCAGATCGCGGTTTTCCATCCCGAGCTGTTTGGCTAATTCATAGACACGCATAGCGCTTCAACACCTGTTCCAAAATTGGACTGTCTACTACCCCTCCGACTCGGCTTGGGCCCTCTCCTGCTGTCGAGCCTCTTCCTGCTGCCGCTGGGCTTCGGCCTCTTCGGCCAGTGCGGCCTTGATTTCCTTGTCCCGCTCGGCCTTTTCCTTTTCGTACTCCGTGGCGCTGATGATGTCGATCTTCCAGCCGGTTAACCGCGCCGCGAGCCGCACATTCTGCCCATTCTTGCCGATGGCCAAGGACAACTGCGAGTCTGCCACGACGACCAAGGCCGACTTCTTTTCTTCGTCGACTCCGACTTTTTCGATGGTCGCAGGATTCAACGCTTCGGCGATGAACACCCGCGGATCCGACGTCCAGGTAATGATGTCGATTTTTTCTCCACGCAGTTCCCGCACAACGGCCTGCACGCGCGAACCCTTGATGCCGACACAGGCCCCGACCGGATCGACCGCTTTCTCGCGGGAGGTGACGGCGATCTTGGTGCGATCACCCGGCTCCCGGACCACGGCCTTGATTTCGACGATTTTTTCCATCACTTCAGGCACTTCCAGCTCGAACAGTTTGGCGACGAACTGCGGATGACTCCGCGTGAGAATGACTTGAACGTCTTTCGGCGTTCGACGCACCTCCAGGAGCATCGCTTTCACACGGTCGCCACGGCGATAGGTCTCCCGAGGAATTTGTTCCTGGATCGGGAGAATCGCTTCCGTCTTCCCCAGGTCCACGAGATAGTTCCGGCGTTCCATCCCGAGAATGATCCCGTTGACCAAATCGCCCTGTCGCGTCGAGTATTCCTTCTGAACAGCTTCCCACTCGGCCTCGCGAACTTTCTGGAAGATCACCTGCTTGGCGGTTTGTGCCGCAATACGTCCGAGCTCGTCCATTTCGATAAGCGAGCCGATTTCATCGCCGATTTCCGCTTCGCTGTCATAGGCCCGAGCTTCTTTGAGCGAGATCTCGGCCTTCGGATTGGTCACTGAATCGACGATGATCTTCTTCGAGACGACGGAAATTTCTCCGGTCTTGGGATCAATCTCGACCTGGATATTTTCGGCCTGCCCGAAGCGCTTCTTGGCGGCTGTTTGAAGAGCGGCCTCAATGGCACCGATGACCTTGCTCTTATCGATGCCTTTTTGTCGCCCGATCTCGTCGATGACTGAAATCAATTCTCGATTCATGATTCGCTCTCCACTCTAGCGCCGTCGATGCTTACCACGTCACTTTCAATCTTGCCTCGGCAATGGCTCCATAGTCGAGGGTCATCGTGCGCACCGGAGGCGGATCGCTTACGACCAACGCCACAGCGTGCTCCGTTACTTCCGTCAATGTTCCCACCACGCGCCACTGCCCCTCGAGCGGCTCTCTGAGCTTGACGCTCACTCGCTTCCCGACTGCCCGGCGATAATCCTGAATCCGTTTGAAGGGCCGATCCAGACCTGGCGAGGAAACTTCAAGCGTGTAGGCATGGGGAAACGGGTCGGCGACATCGAGCGCTGGACCGAGCGCCTTGTGGGCGCGCTCGCAATCGTCCAGTGTTACGCCACCCGGCTTATCAATGAATACCCGGACCACCGAACGCGGCCCCTGCCCCACGCACACAACGTCCACCAATTCCAGGCCTAACGTCCAGAGGATAGGTGACACTGCTTCACTGATACGGTCGACGACCGGTCGGGACTCCTTCACCGAAACCCCTAGCCCCGTTTCTCTGGCTGTTCTGTTCACGAGATCAAACAAAAAAGTGGGCCTGAGCCCACTTCCAGCAGAGGAACCATAGCATGTCACCTCTGCCAAAGCAAGGGGGCGGACTAGCCGATCCGCTCGACGAACTTCCTGGCGAGCCGTTGGGTAAGAGGGCCCGGCTTTCCCCCTCCGATCGTCTTGCCGTCGATTCGGACAACTCCTAACACCTCTACCGTCGTCCCGGTCAAAAAGACCTCCCCCGCGTCGTACAGCTCCTGTCTGGCCACATAGCGCTCCTGGACCGGAAGCCCTTCCTGTCGAGCAAGCTGGAGCACGACGGCTCTCGTCACCCCGGACAGAATGCAAGGCCCCTCCGGCGCCGTGATCACCATCCGATCCCGCACCACCATCACATTACTCACCGCCCCCTCGGTGACCTCTTCAGCTTTCACCAGAATGGCTTCAAACATCTGCGCCTGCTTGGCCTGTTGCCGGGCAAGCACGTTGGCCAGCAGATTAATGCTCTTGATATCGCAGCGCCCCCATCGGATGTCCTCGATGGTCATGGCGTCGACACCGGCAGCCTGCATGGACTGACTGAGTGGACGCAGCTCACGCACCGTCATCACGACGGTCGGCACGAGATTCGCCGCATAGGCATGGTCGCGCGGGGCGACGCCTCGTGTGATTTGAAGATAGACCTTCGCCTCCGGAAAGGCGGCCTGCTTGATCCCTTCGAGAATGAACTGGTGCCACTGCTGATGGGAATAGGGCTGCGGGAGATCCAGTGCTCGAGCGCTTCGGTTTAAGCGGGTTAGGTGCGCATCGAGCTCAAAGGGGCGACCGCGATACGTCCTGATGACCTCATAGACACCGTCTCCGAATTGAAAGCCGCGATCTTCAATCGAGACCATCGCGTCGGCCAGCGGCATAAACCGTCCGTTGACGAGGGCGATATCCGGCACGATTACTTGCTCCGTGAGGACGAGGAATCGGAAACCGTCACCTGAAAGACGCGCCGGTCTTCGGCGGTGAACTTCCATCCCATGCGCTTTTCAAACACGATTTGGTAGCTGCCCGGCTTGACGGCTTTGAACTCGAAGGTCCGACGCCCGTTATCGACGGCGTTGTTGCCCGCGATGCGGAGATAGTCATCGGCCAACAATGCCAGGCCCGTCGTATCATACGTCGGAACCCAGAGTTCTCCTCTCGTCCGGTCTTCCCACAAGTGGATCTCGATGGGCCCGTCGAGGGTGGCTTCGATCATCTTGGCATGATCCTGCGGCCTGGCACCTCCGTCTGTCATGCTCATCCGTCTATCCTCAAATTCTTCCTTGTCTCGTACCGATTCAAAGAGCGTGATGTGAGCTACTCGAGTCCCCCGCTATGCCTTTCGCCTGGGACCAACGAGGATCTCCTCGCCCTCTACACGAACCTCGTAGCTGCCGATGCAGTACCCGCCCCCATCCGTCCCCTGTCCGTTGCGTATATCAAACGCCAGATCATGCCAAGGACAAGACACCACAAACCCTTTGACCCTTCCTTCATTTAACGGACCGCCCTCGTGCGGGCAAAGATTGTGGATGGCGAAATACTTTCCCTCGATGTTGAACAACGCGATCGCGCGATTATTCACTGTGACCACCTTCGATTGACCAGGCGGCACTTCGCCGACTGTGGCGACCAATTGAAACCCTTCGATTGCCACGCTCCTACTTCCTTCCTCTCATTTCATTGCGATGATAGCCCAACTCACATGCGCAGCGTATATTTCAATTCACCCCCGACGGCAAGACCCTGCCGCTTTGCGAAACCGGCCTCGGTCTGGATCAGGTACCGGACGACCTCCGTCGTTGAGCCGTGCCATGGACAAGTCTCCTGACGGCATGGCGGCACATTCTCCGTGATCGACACGATGTGATGACTCTCATCGACCCAGATCATGTCGACGGCAATCCGATATTCTTTGGTTGTCACGCGATGAGGGCCGGTCGCCTCGAAGATATAAATCATTCCTCCGTTCGGAGGCAATGCCTCCTGAAACGCCAATCCGAAGAGGAGTTTCTCGGGAGTGTCGGCAACTTCAGCCTCGAGTTCGGTTCCGTTCGGAAAAGTCACGATGATGGTCTTCGAGTCTTCGCGTTGCATCAAAAACATGGAGACACTCATCAACAGAATCGCCAGCAGGATCATCATGATGATCCGCTTCTTTTTCTGTTCTCGTTCGCTGGTCGGAATTGAGGCCATAGGCATCTCACGCGGGCGACGCAACTGGGCCCAAAGGCCCATCATATCAGGGAATCTAGGCCTTCTGAGCGAACGCCGTTCTGTTGACTTGGAAAAGAGCGGCGGACTAGAATGCGCGAACGTCGCGTCACGCAATATGGTCGTGACGGGGCGGGCTTGTCAACCGTGTTTGTCTCTATTGTGGGGAGAAGGAGGCGAGGGTCATGGCACTGCTGATTACCGATGAATGTATCTCTTGTGGAGCCTGCCTACCCGAATGTCCGAACGAGGCGATTTTTGAAACTCGCAGCGACGCGGAATCGAAGGGAAACCATGTGGGTGATGGCCAGGGTGTCGGCGACAATATTTACGTAATTACGCACGATCGCTGCACGGAATGCGTCGGGCATTTTGACGAACCGCAATGTGCCGCCGTCTGTCCAGTCGACAACTGCTGCATTTCCGACCCGGCCTATCCGGAAACGACGGATGT
>JAWOMO010000018.1:0-7552 GCA_033852435.1 Nitrospira sp. | reverse complement strand
AAACACGACGTCCACGCCCTCACCCGTGAGGCGGTGAATCTCTTTGACGAAGTCCTGAGACTGGTAATCGATCGGGATGCCGCCCAGGCCGGAAACCGCCGACGCCCCGCGCGACGAACAGGTCCCGTACATCTTCAACCCGGCGAGGCACCCAAGCTGCAAGAGCGCCGAACCGACCCCGCCGGCGGCGCCGTGGATCAACGCGCTCTGACCTGGTCCGACCTTGGCGGAGCGATGCAGCATCTGGTACGCCGTGACATAGTTGAGCACGAGGCTGACAGCCTCGGCGGCGTCCAACCCTAAAGGCACCGGCACCAGTTCACATGGCGGAAGGCAGACGAACTCCGCGTACGCGCCAGTGATCGGCAGCGCGGCAACGATCTGACCTGATTCGAGTCCAGAGATGCCGCCGCCGAGTCGATCCACCACGCCGATCAGATCCCACCCCGGCGTGAAGGGCAGCGGGGGTGTCTCGGGATGAACGCCCTCGCGCATCATGAGGTCTGGCAAGGAAACACCTGCGGCCAGCACTCTCACCCGCACTTCGCCGTCCTTCGGCTCGGGGCACTCTTCTTCGAGCACCTGAAGTGCCTCGGGCCCGCCGAAGTGAGTAACGATGATGCGCGTGTGTTTCACAGACCGCTCCTTCCCTCGCCGGTGATTCACGTTATGCGGCGTAACTATTGAGTATGCAGAACCAGCATAGTACACCGATACCGAGAACCATGGGGCCTGACACCGAGTCTTCTGAAGGTCCTCCGTAGAGTTAGCGAATCGGTGTCGGCTCGGTCTGGCCGGATGTGCACATCAGACTCGATGGAATATCGAGTTGCCCCGATGGCCGAAATCCCCACGCTGTGGCGAATGCCTGACAAGTCAGGTTCCGAAACGTCTCGTCGCTGGGATCGACACAGTGCGGGTAATGAGCGCTGCCTCGCAGTGCTGTGTCGCCACTTTCCACCGACAGGCCACGTACATTCACGCTTACATGAAAGAGGGAGCCGCATTGGGGCTCGATCAGCGCTCCTTCCTTACTTTCCTCGCGTTCCAGAAACAGTACAAAGTCCGCCTTCATCTCCTTGGCGACAGCAAGTGCCACCTTGCGGTCCGAGAAACTGTACGAAACCTGCGGGGTATGGAAAGGGCCCTGCTCAGGCATCAGGATACTCGAGTAATGATGGGAGCGGAGCCATTCCAAGGCCACATCGGCCAGGGGAGGATCCCCCCAGAGAAGGATTTGCTGTTGGGCGGTTGGCAAGACGGTATGAGAACCGGATGTGATCGGGAATCGGACACCGGGTGGCGGCGCTTTGGAGTAGCATCCTTGCACGAGAAGCGCGACGGAGAGAAGCCAAAGCACAGGGACAGCCAGACCGGCGCGATGGTGTAGGGAGCGCATGACAACGGATTCTATTCCTCGCCTCCCTCAGTGACCAGGGGTGCTGTCAGGAGCTGAATGGACCGTCGAGAAACCATTCGAACTTGATTGCCTTCCGCTAAAACCAGACCGCCACGTGCCACGAGATGATTTCTGGCGCCGTTTCATATCCTCACTGGCTAGCTCGTGCGGGCATCGAGCAAGACCCAGATGCCGATGGCGACAAACCCCACCCCCGCCACGAGTTTCAGCACCCGTGGTGACACGTAGAGGGAAAGTTGTCCACCCACCAGGACGGCAAGCAAGCTGGAAAGCACGAGCGCCGCAGAAGATGCGGCAAACACGCCAAGTTTACTGACGTGATGATCGGCCGCGAACAAGAGTGTAGCGAGTTGCGTCTTGTCCCCTAGCTCTGCGAAAAACACAGTCACGAAAATGGGCCACAGTGTCAGCATTGAATGGCTCCTTTGGAGAATGTGAATCAGGGGCAGTCTACCTTTTCAAACCAACCAGCTCTATCGAGGTGTGAGGGAGGCGAGAAGTGCGTAACGCCCCGGACTGCCACTCGCCGGGCAATGAGGCGTGGTATCTTTTCTTTGTCCCCTACAATTTTTCAAACACGACGCGTTCAATCGTATAGCCCATCTTTTCCAGCAGCTTTGGAACAGAGTTTGGGCCAATCATGTGGAGCGAGCCAACGGCTGCGAACACCTTCCTGCCATCGCGAGATAACTTGTCGATACCCGCTGCAAGGTGGGGATTGCGATCGTCGAGCAAGCCCTTCATATATTTGCTATCGGTTTGGGTGATCATGCACTCGCACCACTCCGCATAGCGTTGAAGCTCATCCAGGTTTCCGGTTGCCCACGCATTTACCATCCGTTCAGTCAGCGCTCGCTGCTTGCCGGTTTCAAAAAGCGTCAGTCCACTCTCAACGGTTTCAAAAATATCTTGAGCTTCACCGGCGAATAGCGCATGCATTTGCAACTCGGGCGTTTCCAGACTCTCGATGGGTTTCTTTGCCCCCCGTGCAAATCCAGCCAAAAACATCTCCGAGCCATAACTCATCTCAAGATCAGAGAAGCGTGCGTCCAGCATCGTCACAGTTATCAATTGCATCAAGGGATGCAATCCTGCGAGTGCCTCAACAGGCGCACATACACGCTTGGCAATTGTTTCCATACGGAGCTTCAGCGGCGGCGGTAACGTCACGCTCTTGATACCAAACCGGGAAGGATCTGACATCTGGGCTTGGACCTTTGGATCGAGAATATCCAGCTCAAGCGCGATCACCCCGGTGGACTGAAGAGCTGCCATCGTTTGCGGTCCCGGAACGATCCACTCCCGTCGGCCCATATGAATCGAGCCATAGAGATAACCACTGTTCCCACTTTTTTCATATTTCCAGAGGAAGCCCCGATCTTTTGCTGCCTTGACCATCGCCTGAATTTCATCCGCCGTGGGTGTGGCAGGCGGGGGCGGACAAGCCGATGTCTTCGATTGCGAGAACCCGACGGACGGGACGAACAGCGCTACAAACAACAGTAACGCTAGTGCCGTACGCGCGCCAACTAGAGTTGTGTCATGAGCCCTGGGTATTCCGTTTGGGGGCGTTGATTGACTAGCCATCTGCGACTCCGTACATGTGTTGTACGCAAGGTAGACGAAACCTGGAAATTCTACTTTTTTAGGAGCGTTGAGTCCATCGCTGTTGAGGGGGCGAGGAACAGTGAGGGGTAAGGGGTGAGCGGTGAGTGTTTAGTGACCTGAACGATTGACGAATGATGATTTACGAGAGACGAACATAGCCCCGGAACGCCACTCGTCGGGATAGGAGTTCAGATTTGTGACCATTCCGGCAACTAGGGGAAATCCCCAGGATTGTATAAGGACTAGGGCTAGCTGAGAATACACGCAGGAATATATGGGCCACATTCGGAAACTTCTGTATGACGTTGAGGAGGGAGTTATGCCTCGGCTTCCAACCATACCCTTCGAAAGGCCAATGCCCGACTCGGATGAGCTTGAAGAGAGCGGGCTATCCGGCGATCACCCTGCGCTGCAGGATCACATAAAACTTGTAACAGCTTGGTTGTGTGTGACAGTGACGGGTATTGGCGCGCTCGTCTACTCGACGATTTCGCAATTTTCCCGAACTTCTACCATGTTGGGTCTGATCGGGCTCCTCATGGCCTATGCAGCCTATGGTTATTCTCTCAAAAAGAAGAACAGCCTCCAATTTGCAGACTCGCTCTACTATACGGGTTTTCTCTGGGCACTCTTCGCCCTTATTGAGACCTTCCTGGTCTGGCCCGCACCCAAACTGACTATAGATGCGGTCCTCACCACCTTTGGCTATGCACTGGTCACGACGTTTTGTGGAATGCTTCTTCGACTGTTGATCATCCAAATTCAAGTCTCGCCTCCCGACCGGCTGGTCCATGCCCAAGAAACGATTGATCGTCGGGTGGCGGCTCTCAACCAACAGATAAACGAAGCCACAATGGAAATCAATTCCTTCAGGGAGCGCGCGGCCAGTGATCTCGTTGCCATGCACCATGATCTTATGCAGTCATTAGTGGATGTTCGCGAAAGGATCTCCGAGGAATACCGGACGATGACCACAATGATGAGCACAGGCTTTGAGTCGTCGCTAAAGGATATGCTTGGCCGGCTTGCGGCCATACAGATTCCTCAGGACATTGTCACGACAGAGGTCGCCAAAGTCGTTGCCACCCTAGAGAAGCGGGGAAAAGAGGTTGAAGAGGCAGTGCAACGACTGGAGAAGAGTGTGATGCAAGCGACCGATACCGTGACTCGTTTTGGGGATTCGTTGTATGGGTCAGAAGCCGCCAAGCAAATTGGAGTCGCCGTGAATGACTTGTCCAGTACGATCAAAGATAGAACCGAAGAATTTGTCAAAATGACCACGGCGTTGGAGACAAGTCGTACAGAGCTGGACGGTCAGCTCAACAGCTTGCAATCGTTACGATCGGCATTTGCCATGGTCTCAACACAATTGTCGACATTGGACACAGAGCTGAGGAACTTGTCGTTAAACGCAATATCGACCGATGTCAGGAATGGGCTTATGGATGTGCAGAAGGCAATACACTCAAGCCTCGACGCGAGCAAAGCTATCGAATCGACGATGCGAGGAGTGATGTTCTTCTTGAAGGAGAGAGTGACCGAGGAGCATGCCGTTGATGGAAAGTGAATCGCGTTCAAGCTGGACACTCGGCTTGTCACTTGTTGAATTGATGCTGCTCCTTGTCTTTGCGGCGCTGATCGTCTATGTGACGGACAATGTGGAGAGCAGGGGACAAGAGCCGCAGCAAATCGTTGCGGAACCAACAACGCTAGACGCAGACCTTCAAGCCAGGCTCGACGCGGCAACGGAGAAGAGCGATGACTTGAAAAAACAACTTAACGATATGACGCTCTTTGTGAATGAATTGAAGCTCATGGTGGGCGCAAAGGTTTCAACGAAAGAAGGCTTTCACGAAGCTATTGAAAGCTTAAAACGCGGTTATGCCTTGTGTCAGAAAGACAATAATACGTTGATTGAAGCAAGCGTTCAAAATGGTGAGGAAACACTTCAAGTCATTGGAGATATTCCTTCCGATTTGGTCGTGAATTTGGAGAAGGGGGATCAGACGTCGGATCTTGACCAAATTGTGTTGTTCATTCAAGACGTGTATCAATACGAGACAGACCACAAGTGTCGATTCAATTACCGACTGAAGTATGCAACGGACAACGATTACAGGAAGGCGAGAGAAGGATTCGAGAAGTATTTTTACCCCGAGAAAACAATCAGAACCGGATGACGTGGAGGTATCTCATTACAAGTGGAATCAGACCCGCCATGCGCCGCGCAATGGTTTCTTCTGCACACCCCTGATGACTTGAATCTAGAGAGTCCTTCCCAGTAGTGTCATGCCCGAATCGGTGTAAAGATTGTTTTCGATTAGGGGAATGTTGATGCCGGTTATTCCCATCAACGGTATTGCCCTTCATTATCGAGAGTCAGGAAGCCGGGACAACCCGACGATTGTGTTCGCCCCTTCGCTGCTCTGGGGCGGAGACGCTTTCAATGAGCTGCTGAAAGAGGTCGCGAAGGATTTTCATCTCGTGACCGTGGACATCCATGGTCATGGTCTCAGCGGCTATCGGGAGGTTATGACACTTGAGGAGATGGCGGAAGACTTTTACCTTTTGTTAAGACAGCTGAACTTAGAAAAAGTGGCGTGGTTCGGATGTTCGATCGGCGGGATGATCGGCATGCGTCTAGCTCTTGCACATCCCGACGCCCTTGATTCGCTCGTACTGATCGCGACGAGTGCGCAGCTTGATCCTTCAACGATTAAAGCGTCGACTCTGCACCTGTGGAAAATGTTTCGCAACGGACACCGCGAAGACATTGCCGATTCTGCGATGAAATTGTTCTTTGCGACCCAGACATATCAAACACGACGGGAATTGATTGCAAAATACAGAACCGAGCTGGTGAGCACGGAGGACGCCAACGGAATGTTTGCTGCGGCACTTGCGGCTTTCAATCGCACAGACATTAGCAGCGAAATTCACAGGATCAAGACTCGGACGCTTGTCATTGCAGGGCGCGAGGATCTGGCGGCAACGCCCGCACAAGCTGACTTTATCGCCGCACAAATCCCGGACGCGGAATTGAAAATTATCGAAGATGCCAGTCAACTCGTGGGGATCGAAAAGCCTCTCGAAATTGCCAAACTGGTACGGGACTTTCTTGGCAGGACCGCTTCCGCCTAAATGTGGTTGTATCTTCTTGTCCCCGAAGCAGTAAGCGCGCAGTCCTGCCTCCTCACACCACGCGCGGTGAAATGAGGCCTAACTCATTTGGTGGCCCCCCAGGCCCTCATTCTTCAAACGTGCGTGGAGTTAGGCAAGCCGCAACTGCGCCAAAGTAGCAAACGCATTTCCCCGACTTATGTCCGGAATGATGTCCAATTCGAGCACAGTAACCGCCGGGAGCTCGACGTGGTAGTCTTCCGTCTCGCAGGTTGTGCCTTGGGGACTGAAGTTCCACTGCTGCCGCACGATTTCCCGGAAGGACTGCCCTCTATCGGGCGACCAACGCAAGACATACTCTTGCGTGCGTTCAGCTCCGGCCTCCAAGAAATTCATCCAGATCCGCCGCAGCCGTTGCGGATGGTTGAAGAGAAGCCGGATCGTCTGCTTCCCAGGCCCTGCGGCACGCCAACCTGAAGCCCGACCCGGCAGCAACGCGGACTCGATTGGATGAGCGGCATCCTCCGACGTGATCTCCACCTCCGCGAGCTCCTCGACATTCAGCCAATCCTGGTCAGGAGATGCGGTCTCTTTCTGAACGTGGCCGATGATCCGCTTGCGCATCGCCTTGCCTCCTGGTTTCAAGCTGGAGAAATTCCCAGCTACCTGATTAATAGGTCTCCTGCAGCCAGTCTACTGCAAAGTCGGACAGGTATTCATCACTATGAAGGCGGTGGGGTAGGCGAGTCTGTCTGGTTTGTCTTGTTTATTTTTGGCCGCCACCCAAACTAATTAAACAATTCAATGAACAAGATGAACGAAACGACCGCCACGCGCCGGGAATTTCAGAATGTCCCCGTTTTATTCTCCTCAACCGCCTGGTTCACGCGTCCTATCTGTCTGATGGCCTATGCGCTCCGTGCGCACTGCGCGATATGGCACAGGTATGACGCGATGGCACAATTGAAGCGTCGCCACGACAGGTCCACGTGCGATCCTCAAAGAGTCGGAGTTCTCAAAGGATTTTGAAAGTTCGGCGTGTCAGCCTGAAGCAGAAGATTCCAACGGAGTGATTCTTGCGTATACGAACTTCTACCAGGGTAGGAGGAAGGCACAGACCACGGGCCATTGGCAAGGCGAGGACGTCACGATGAAACTCTATTTGGATACCGCGAACGTCAAAGAGATTGCAGAGGCGGCGAGTCTTGGCCTGCTGGACGGTGTGACGACAAATCCGTCGCTCGTCGCGAAAGAAGGCCGGATGTTTCGCGAAGCGCTCGTCGAGATCTGTCACCTTGTTGATGGGCCGATCAGCGCGGAAGTCGTCAGCCTCGAAGCCGATGCGATGGTCAAGGAAGGGGAGGAACTCGCCAACATTCATAAAAATATCGTGGTCAAGGTCCC
>JAWOMO010000118.1:0-10991 GCA_033852435.1 Nitrospira sp. | reverse complement strand
CATGCCCGCTTCAGCTTGACTCCTGACCACAAGCTCCGTAGCCTTGCGCCACCCATGCCGTCACTCGCGACTCAACACTCAAATCTCAGCTCTCTCGTGCACCAGTGCCCTCGATGCGGATGGTCCTCGTGACCGAAAGTTCCTGGCGATCAGGCGTTACGCCGTACCAGTGGCTTGTGCTGTTCGTCGCCTGGCTCGGCTGGGTGTTCGATGCGATGGACGCGACGATCTATGCGATCGTGTTGCACCCCGCACTGCATGAACTGCTTCAAACCTCCGCCGGTGGCACGGTCTCGGCCGAAGAGATCGGCTGGTATGGCGGGATCATCTTTTCGATTTTCCTGATCGGCTGGGCGATCGGCGGAATTATCTTTGGCATCTTGGCGGACCGGTTCGGCCGAACGAAGGTTCTGATCGCCACGATTCTCATCTATGCCATCTTTACCGGCGCGGCGGCCCTGTCACAAGTCTGGTGGCATCTTGCCATCTATCGGTTTCTCACGGCCCTCGGCATCGGCGGCGAATGGGCAGCCGGTGCGGCGATCGTCGCGGAAACCTGGCCGGAAGCGAAGCGAGCAAAAGCCGCAGGGATCCTCCAATCGGCCTGGGCGGCCGGGTTCTTCCTTGCCGCGACATTCAACCTGGCGCTCAAAGATGCATACGGATGGCGAGGCCTCTTCCTCATCGGCATCCTTCCGGCATTCGTGACACTCCTCGTTCGCTGGTGGGTCAAGGAACCGGAACGTTGGACGCACGCGCATGAACAACAGACCCTCCCACTCACGGCGATCTTTAAAGGCGACTTACGACGTGGAACATTGGTGGGGTCAGCGTTAGCGTTTGTTGCGGTATTCGGCCTTTGGGGTTCGACAAATTGGGCCCCGACGCTCATCCGCGAGCTGCCGGATCTGAACGGACAGGATTCCGCCACGCTCACCAAGTACGTCAGCTATGCCATCATGGCACTGAATGCCGGCGCCATCTTCGGCTACCTCGGATTCGGTCCGCTGGCCGACATATTTGGAAGGAGACCAGTTTTTGCCTTCATGTGCCTCGGCAGTTTCATCATGTTGCCGGTGACCTACCTGCTGCCCTCGACCTATGCCGGCGTGTTGATGCTGCTGCCAATTCTCGGCTTCTTTAACAATGGAATTTTCAGCGGATTCCCCATCTATCTGCCAGAACTGTATCCGACCGCCCTCCGCACGACCGGTGCCGGCTTCTGCTTCAATGCCGGACGCGTGCTCGCATCAATCGCACCTTTTGTGACCGGCTGGCTCGTGATGGCGCTTGGCACGTTCGGTCGCGCCGCCAGCACTGTGGCACTGATCTACCTCCTGGGTCTGTTCGTCTTGCTTTTTGCCCCTGAAACGAAAGGGAAACCGCTACCGGACTAGCCCACCTTCAGCCCTTGACTTGCGCGCCCCCCTGCTTATCTAGCTCCGCATGGATAACAATCAGACCCCTCGAGCACTCTCCCATGACGAGAAGAACGCCGCGGAAGCCGCGTTTGCCGGAAAACCCCTCAACCCTAAATGGTCGGCTCGGGCTCGAACTGTCTATGAGGGCATTATTAAAGCCTTACCGGCACCTTCCGATATACGGGTAGAAGCCTCGAAGATCTCAGAGGAAGTTGCCCCAACGAGTGATCTGGCTTCTCCTGAATCAGTTACAGAACCGGAAGGCTCGACGGCTGAACCAAGCACCGAGGGAGTGGAGCAGACTGCGAATGTGCCGACCAAGATACCCTTTAAGCAAGCACTCGAAACGGGGGCCTTGATTGACGTTACACCGACGGCCAGACAGCTAGGGTTTTCCTTCCCTGTGACGGTGACCAAGCCACTCTGGGACGTCGGCATTGCCCCGGTCAAAACGCTCAGCCAGGAAGAGCAGGCCAACCGATTGCGCGACGTCTTGATGGCCTTCAGGCTTCGCCTGGCGACACAACCGACCGTTTCGCCCCTTATTGATTTCCCGGCCCTGCTGACCTTTCCACCGAACAGCGTGCCGCAGCCGATTCCGCTTTTCGCCTTGATCCAGCCGGACGAAGAAGATCGGGCGACAGTGACCCTCTTGCTGCCGAACGAAATCGCCGCAAGCATCATTCCGTTGAATTAAGCATCGCCAGCGAGTCGAGCCCGTACAAAGGCTCGCTCATCAGCCTTTCCCCTCGCTACACCATCGAGTTTCGCCTCAAGCAACAGCGCGAGTATTGTGCCGACCGCTGGGCCTGGCTCGACTCCCATGTGCAGGAGTTCATCTCCGCCTAACGCAGGTTTGGTCACGCGCAACCTCTTTACATAATCACAAATTCGCCGTTTCACCCGGGCAAGCATCGCAGTCCGCTCCTTCACCATTGCCAAGCAGAGCACCAACGCTTCATCGGGCAAGCCGTTCAACAGACGATGGACTTCTGATGGCCTGAGCCGTCGCGCTTCACCAAGTCCGCGCACAACGCTCTTCAGTCTCTGCCCACCGGCACGAACCTTCTTTGCCTGCTCATTGGACAGCATAAGCCGCATCCCCACCGCTTCGATAATGGGCTGCTCCGCTCCAGCGAGCAATGCCATCACATACAAGAGCGGGCGGTCAATTGAATCGCCGTTGCAGCGCCTCCACCACCAGGCTAACGCCCTTGGAAGAGACTGTACGATCCGTCTCGCCGGTCCGGCATACCGCAAGTCAGGGTGCAAGAATCGTAGCAGCTTCAACCGTCGCAGCCAGTCGAATGACCGCTGGGGGCAGACCTCGCCCGCGAGCAGCAAGATCTCGTTGCACAACCGTGGCCCGGATAATTGTGCGATCAGGTCCGTGGCCGCTCCTGCTTTTAGCAGTCGCGCCGTTTGAGACTCCAGACGGAACCCAAAGCGCTGCGCAAACCGAATAGCGCGGAACATGCGCGTCGGATCGTCGACGAAACTACCTTCGTGCAGCACGCGAATGGTCCTTGCCCTGAGATCGCCCTGTCCTCCGTAGGGATCGTGTAAGTGCCCGAACGTGGCAGAATTCAGCTGAATCGCCATGGCATTAATCGTAAAGTCCCGACGACGGAGATCTTCATGTAGAGTCGCCGGTTCGACGTTCGGCAAGGCCGCCGGCCGCACGTACGACTCGCGGCGTGTTGAGGCGATATCCACCTTGATCCCGTTCGGCATGACGAGCCTGGCCGTCGCAAACCGTTCAAAGGTCGCCAATCCTGCGCGATATCGGTCTGCCACGAGACGTGCGAAGGCAATACCGTCGCCTTCTACCGTGAGATCAAGATCCCAGTTCGTCCGCTTCAACAGGAGATCGCGGACCACTCCTCCGACCAGATAGACAGGCAGGTCCTGCTCGTCGGCAAGTCGGCCGATTTGCCTAAGCATGCTCAAGTGCCGCGCAGGCAATCGCTGTAGGAGGAAAGTTTGCTTCATCTGGTTCTTCATTGTGCGCATTGTAGCAATCTCACTGCATTCGCAACACCCCCGCTGACACTCCGCCGTCCCCTAGGCGATACGTTCACTCCTTCGAACGAGAAGAGGGGGCTCATGAAATCGATCGTGAGCCCCCTCTTCTCTTTTGCATTGGTTCGAACGCTACTGATAACGCTTACCTTGGCGATCGTGTTTCTCGCAGTCGACATTGCGGGACGTACGCTCCCGCGTATGTGTGATTTTGGCAGGGTCCTATCTGACATCTTGGAAGAACCTGCGAGGAAGGACGGGCAATCGGAATTCAACGTGGAGGATGATAAGGAGCACACGGAGAAAGCTGCGCCAAACGCCCATTTTCACAAATTTCCTGGCATCCGTGATAACGGGTGGCGAGAGGAGTACCGGAGTGGTTCCTGTGATCAACTTCTCACAAAACGCCACGTCTTCGAGGATCGGCTGATCGGGAAACCCTCCGAGCTGTTCGAACAATGCGAGGCGAACAAACAGGGCTTGATCGCCATAGATGATCCGGCTTCGCATGCAACGAACATTGTCAAGAAACGAAATCATCTTGAGTCGCCAATCGTTACCGGAAAATTGATGCATGAATCCTCCGGCTTGAATCGTGAGATCCAAGTCCATCTCGTTCAGTCGCCGAATGGCCTCGGACGGCAAGATCGTATCGGCATGCAGAAAAAGCAGCCATTGGCCGCGCGCCTGCATCGCCCCAGCATTCATCTGTGACGCACGGCCTTTTCGTGCCGTTAGCAACCGCCGTGAGGGATGAGGGGAAGAAAGCGAAAAACGTTCAAAGCCAAACTCGGAAAGGACGGCGAGCGTACGATCCGTGCTTCCGCCGTCGACGGCGATGACTTCGTAGTCGCCAGGTTGCCGGAAGAGCGCGCGGAGTGTCTCGGGCAGCGCTTTCTCTTCGTTGTAGGCAGGGATGATGACGGAGATCATGGGGTGTCCGCAACCAGCCACGCGGGCAAAAATTTCCTCACATCGTTCGCCCACGCCGTGGGATCTTCGGCAATCGATTCGAACAGATCGCTCAACGTCAGCACCATCTGGTCCGTCAAAGCGAGGTAGTCCTGCGCACGACGGCATAGCGTCCTCACATCAGTCCGGCCTTCGGCCGTCGCCCGTTCCAGCATGCGGCGTCCGAAACCGTGATGGGCCTCTTCCTGCTGCAACAGGATGCGCCGGAGCCGACCGAACGGCGCCGCACGCTTGACCAACCCCTCTTCGATGCGCGTCAGAATGGCTTCGCCTAATCCTTCAAGAATGACTTGCTCGGCCAGAAATGTTTCACACAGGTCCTGTCGGATTAACGCCTCGTTGAGGATCGAACGATACTCTTCCAGCGCCGGGAGAAACGGCGCATCGCCAAGATGCCTCGGCGCCAGCCAGGCAATGGCCCCCTGAAATACCGTCGCGTGTGCGGCCTCTTGCCGCGCCTGGCTGATGAGGAACCGGCGCGATCCCGCATCGATGGCAAAACCTGCCTGGGCCTTCGCGCACTCGTTCGCCATTCGCTCACCATGTTCGAGAAAGGTCAACAGCCGCGCAATCGGGACTTTTTCATCAGGACGTACGAGCATACGCCGGCTCCTCGGGTGGAAGACCGTTCAGGCTCCAGTCGTACTCGAGATACTCGATGCGGTAGCCCGGCTGTAACAGTTCTTTTGCCAATTCAGGATCGTTGACGTAGGGGGCGATAAATGCGAGCACTGACCCTGCGGCCACGGCAAAATCCGACTCGAACCATTTAAAGATCATCGACAACGAGGCCACTTTCTGTTGTCGATCGAATCGATTGCGAGCCGGATCGTTGATGAATCCCCGCACCGCTTCGTCGAGTTGTCGGTCGAGCGTCGCACCTTCGTAGGCCCATGGCTGCAACTTAGGACAAGAGGCCGATGCACAGACAATGGCGAAGTGCACCAGCGGCTCATTGAATTGCTTGCGTAAGATCCCATGTTCCAGGTCGTAGAGATTCATTCGTGCTCCCCCGACGGCGTAGTCTCGTGCTTTGAAATAGCGGTACCAGCCCACATAGGGAGCCGGCGATTCGCCATCGAGAATGCCTTTGATGGCGAACGCATTATAGGCGTTGATCCAAAATGCCATTCGATGCTCGCGAGAGAAGCTGTTCGGATCGATGCGGTCCAATTGATCGAGATACTGCGTAAAACGCTGGTCACTCTGGATAGCACGGTAGTCTACCTGGCCGTTACTGACAGCAGATCGCACGGCGGCATCAAACGCGTAATGCGAAAACTCAGCCGGGGAAATCGGATCTCGTGGGTGAAATGAAGTCGGCACCGCGGCGCAGCCCGCCAGAATGAACGCCAGGCCCAGACAAACCGAATGATTCATAATTGAACCCTTTCACTCCATAGGAAATGATTTCCAGGCTCCAAAAAGGCCTTCGGTTTGACCATGCCATCTGATGCCATTGTGATCACATTTGCACACAGTATCGCCGTTTTTTCTCCGCTTTCTGTGGGCTTTTGAGCTCGCCGCTCGTCAGCCGCTTGTAACCTCGTAACAATTAAGGATTATCAACGCATGGCCTGCGGGCACACGCCTTGCTGAATATTCCGTCTGAACACGCGTTTTCATGTCAGTAAGGAGGTTGACCCATGAAAAAGGCCAAAAAGAAAAAGATTCTCCCGGTCATCGTGGCAGCGTTGGCGGTGACTGCTCTCGCCGTCGCGCCGGCAGTGGCCAAGAGCTCAAAAAAGTCTTCGTCCCATTCGTCGTCTGCCGCGGAAGCTGCGTCATCGATGGGATCCGTCCCCCAAACACCAGATGCACCTAAGGCCGGTCGCCATGACGAGAAACCAGGCCCAGCTTGGAGGACAGTCGGTGGCACCGTCAAACAGATCGAGAACGATGCCTACCTGGTCGAAGATTACGAAGGCAATCAGGTGAAGCTGTACGTCGGTCAAGGCACAAAGCACATCAACAAGAAGAAGGTCGGGGACACCGTTCGCGCGGAGATTACGCGGGGCGGCTTCGCGAATTCGATACAGTAACCCCCCTTTGAATCCGCGCACCCACCCTGGGCGCGGTGGTGTCCATGAAGAGGCCGACCCTGAACAGGTCGGCCTCTTCTTTTTCTATTTTTCCTACCTGTGTCATTGTTTCGCGCGGACAAACCGGATATCGCCATAGTAGGCGATGGCTGATTCTTTCGTGTTGTCAGTATCGCTCATGATCGCCACACCGTTGATCATGGGCGGATCTTCGCCGAATGCCCTTATGTAATCCTCATAAATATTGCGCGCTTCGTCGACCCATAGGCCTACTTTTTGCGGCCCGCTCTCCACCACGACCATTCTTGCAAAATCGGTATAGGCATTGTCGAGAATGGCACCGAGCGGCGCATTCGTCTCCCAAATGTAATTCAAGGCAGCGATCGGAATATCCCCGAAAATAGCCTGACCGGCTTTGAATTTGAGCTTCTTCCCGAAACTGACCTTCTCGGGATCGTATTCGAAGGTGATGTAGAGCCTGGCGGGATAATCGTCCCCTTCTTTGCGAGCCACATCACTGTGCTTCAGAAGATTCTCGACTTTCCACCGCCACTGTATGATCGGAAACTCTTTCGGATCGATCTTGATTTCTTTGATGAGACCAGATGCAGAAGCTTGGCTGACGGCTCTGATGACGACCACGTCGCCATCCTTCACTAACTCGTAGGCCGTCTGCTTTGGCACTTTCTTGAAGGTCAGAGGTTTCCAACCCTCCGGCAGACCCGCACCTACCTGACCAGCTGAAAACTTCGCTACTTCGAGTAGCGGCGGATTCTGAGCCCAAAGGCATATCGGCACGATTAATAGCCCCAGGCCGAATAGCCATGCTCTATGTGCCGCACACGCCCCTGTCATGTCCTGTTAATCGCTATCGCCGCAGCCACGCAAATAGCTTGGTTAGCAAACTGTTGGTTCGTGGCGTGAAATGCGCCTTGCGCCAGAGGTTCACGACCTTTTTATTAACTTCAGCCTGCGTTGGGTAAGGATAGATCGTTCCGGCAAGCGTTTTGGCTCCGGCACCGGATTTTATCAGCACGGAAAACTCGCTGATCATGTCGCCGGCATGGGCGGCAACGATCGTCGCGCCCACGATCTTATCGGTGCCCTTCTGGATGTGAATCCTCGCAAAACCCGCGTCTTCCCCGTCAAGGATCGCGCGATCGACCTCATCAAGTTTGTAGGTATAGGTTTCGACTTCGAGACCTTTCTCCTTCGCGTCCTTCTCGTACATCCCGACATGGGCGACCTCCGGCTCCGTAAAGGTGCACCAGGGAATAGTTAATGATTCCACGCTGGCGTACCCGAACCCGAAGGGATGCGGAAACAGGGCGTTCTGAATGACGATCTGCGCCATGGCGTCGGCTGCATGCGTAAATTTGTACCGTGAGCAAATATCGCCCGCAGCAAAGATCCTGGAATTCGTCGTCTGGAGTTTGGCATTGACCTTCACGCCATTCTGGTCGTATTCGACGCCGGCCGCATCCAATCCCAGTCCCTCCACGTTGGGGGTGCGTCCGACGCCAACTAAAAGCTCGTCGACCGTCACGTCGTACTGCTGTCCGTGCGAACCGACCGTCAGCCGCTTGCCGCCTTCGACCTTCTGGACCTTTAATTCCTTTCCGCAACAGAGCAGCTTTACCCCATCTCGTACCATCTGCTGTTGGACGATGTCCGCCGCGTCGCGATCTTCGTTCGGCATGATGCCGTGCAAAGCTTCAATCAAGTAGATCTGACTTCCGAAGCGAGCAAACGCCTGCGCCAGTTCACAACCGATGGGGCCTGCGCCAATGACGCCAAGGCGTTGCGGCAGTTCTGTCAGCGAGAACACTGTTTCGTTGGTGAGATAGCCCGCCTCCTTCAACCCCGGCGTCGGAGGTGCCGATGCTCGTGCACCGGTACAGATCGCGGCCTTCGCGAAGGTCAATGTCCGATTCCCGGCAGTCCCTTCAACCTGGATGGTATCGGCGCCGGAAAATCGTCCGCTGCCGATATACACGTCCACGCCCAGCTTCGTATAACGATGGGCCGAGTCATTGTGACTGATCCGCGCCCGCAGCTTCCTCATACGCGCCATCGCCGCCCCGAAATCGTACTTCACTCCGGGAGGAATGTGCAGACCGAACTCTGCCGCATTCCGCAAATCGGCCCAAGCCCGCGCGGCCCGAATGACACCTTTGGAAGGCACACACCCAACATTCAAGCAATCGCCGCCCATCAAATGTTTTTCGATCAATGCGACCTTGGCTCCCAGACTCGCTGCAATGACAGCCGTAATCAATCCAGCCGTCCCGGCCCCCAGGACCACGATGTTATAGCGACCGGTCGGCTCGGGATTGACCCAGTCGGACGGATGGACGTTTTCCACCAGTATTCGGTTATGTTCATCGAAGGGAGAGATGATGTCTGACTCAGAATGAGCCATCGACGGTCCTCTTTCTGCCAGATGCGTGATCATAGCCTATGACTCCTTCGTCTAGTAGGGGGGTGGACATCATGCCTGTTTCGCCGTCAATTTCCTATAGACGATCGGCACCAACGCCAGGAGTCCGAGCAGTACGAACGCGGCAATGACATTGGGAGAGGCGATTTCTTTCAACGAGTTGATGGTCCCTAATTGGCGACCGGCATAGGCATAGACGAATGATCCCGGGATGATGCCGAGGGCTGTGGCAGCCACATAACTGCCGACGTTCATCCGCGTCAGGCCGGACACCAAATTGACGACGAAAAACGGGAAGAGCGGAATCAGCCGGAGCGTCATGAGGTAACTAAAGGCATTAGCCGTAAACCCCTGCTGCACCGGCCCTAGCCACCCGCCGAACTTCTGTTCAACCCAATCCCGCAAAAGATAGCGGGCGGCGAGAAACGCGAGCGTAGCTCCCGTCGTCGCTCCGAGATTCACGAACAGGGTGCCGAACAGACTGCCGAACAAGAACCCCCCGGCGAGCGTGAGAATCACCGCGCCTGGCAGCGACAAGCCCGTCACCGCAATATAGGCGACGATGAAGAGCACGACCGACGCCGCATAATTGGCCTCGGTAAAAGCCAGGAGATGATCGCGGTTCTCCTTCAGCGCCTCAAGCGAAAGAAACCGGCCGAGGTCGAAGTACACAAAAGCTCCGATCGCAGA
The DNA here is from genome assembly GCA_033852435.1 of Nitrospira sp. GTDB lineage: Bacteria > Nitrospirota > Nitrospiria > Nitrospirales > Nitrospiraceae > Nitrospira_C. Next base: position 1,404 of record JAWOMO010000118.1, on the reverse strand, counting down.
AGCAATCACCACTGCAACGGCCATTTTCCCGAGGCTCGATCCGTTCGCTGATTGGGCGGCTGTGATGTCATTCGGCATGGTCTGTTCGCGTATCATGGAGGCTCCTTTCTTCACTGTCAATGTCGATTGCTACACTCTCAGTCGGTCAAAGCCCAGTCTCCTTACATTGACAGGACCATCCGATCGGCAGGCAGGCAGCTGCGGCAGCTTAACTCATATCAGTCCTACGAAAGTGAGGGAAGTTTGGATGAATGAAACGAACAGAAGCTGTTGAGGTGAAGAGCTGCTATTGCAGGTGGCGGTCGTGCAGATCCCGATCCATATCCAGACGGCCGAAGACCCGCTCAACCGGATCGATCTTCCCGTCCTGATTGCGATCCAGCTCCTGGAAATGGTCGTAGGTCAGGTCAGGCGTCTGCGGATTCTGTACACCGGCTGTGCGGTGATCGGGACGAGGATCGTACCGTTGAGAATCTTCGAGCAGGCCGTGATGCGTAAGATCCTCTCTTGGCTGTACCACGGCCTTGGGCGCATGCTTCTTATGGAGGTTGACCCGCCGATGGCCCTTCTGAACCGTCGGCTTGACCACTGACAGCGTCTGCTTGGCTTGTTGCTGGAGAACTTCAGGCTGCCGCTCTGGCATCACGGATGCGGCAGCCTTCTTTCCATTGGCATTCGTAGGCTTTTGAGGGTGCTCAGGCAATGACTGCGGAGGTTTAGGCGAGACGACAGAGGCCTGCTCCTTGGCCTTCTTCTGAGCTGCCAGCGACTGTACCACCATGGTCCCAATCAAAGCAGCAGCACAGACACTCGCCAGCATCATGGGCCCCATACACCCCTTAATCATGCCTCTCTCCGTTGAGGACCTCTACAAGTGTAGCAGGTCACATGTGCACGCGAAGGCATGGAAAATGGAAGATCTCTCAACGCGTTGGGTACTTAGCGCCCTACGCCTATGTTTTGAAATACGTGCGGCTATGGTTCAGGGAGTCTGTTCGGCCGAATAACGGAAGTTCATCAGGCAGGGGCTGGTAAGGCTGCTCGGTTGGGCTCCAACTGCCCTGGTTGTCTCTGTAAATATGGGAGAAATCGTTTGAACCGAAGAATCGGTTCTTCGAACAAGAGCCAGGACACGCTTGCAACAATCACGAGCACCCCTAACCAGAGCAATGCATGCGCAATAAACCCAACTTGTAGCGAGTGTAATCCTCGAGTCACAAATCCCGCCACGAGTACATGCCACAGATAAAGTCCGTAGCAGCGTTTCCCCAGGAAGGTGAGTAGCGGCGATGTTAGGACGGCGCTGATGGGCCCCCGCACGTCCAGGCTAGCCCCGAGGAGGACGGCAAAACTAATGGCTAACCATGAATACCCGAAGACGCTGAAGAACCATGGCCTTGTCTC
>JAWOMO010000077.1:0-2600 GCA_033852435.1 Nitrospira sp. | reverse complement strand
AGGATGTCCGACAGCGAATCACCCTCCTGCACCTTGATCCCGACGGCTCCATAGCTTTCCGCGTACTTCACAAAATCCGGGTTCCCGTAATCGAGACCGAAGCTCTGAAATCCCTTGGCCTGCTGCTCCCACTTGATGAAGCCGAAGGCATTGTCGTTCAAGACCAGAACCACGAGAGGGACACGGTATCGCAAGGCAGTCTCGATCTCTCTCGAATTCATCATGAATCCGCCGTCTCCAACGACGGCCAGCACGTTTCGGTCCGGTCTCACCATCTTGGCGGCAATGCCGGCGGGGAGGCCCGCGCCCATGGTCGCAAGGGCGTTGTCCAGCAGGAACGTGTTCGGCCTATAAGTGCGGAAGAGCCGCGAGAACCACAGCTTGTAGATCCCATTGTCCAGCGTCAAGATATCCTCATGCGACAGTATGTCGCGGACATGCCACACGATCTCGCGGGGCGTCGGAGGGAACTGTTTCTTGAACTGGAGGGAAAGTTTGCGGTCCAGGAATTCCCGGATCATCTTGAACGTTTCGCCATCCTTTCTCGCCGTCACCAGCTCTCCCAGCTGCCGGAGCGAGCAGGATATGTCGCCGATGACTTCGATGTCCGGGTTGTAATACTGGTCGACCTCCGCCTCGGTGAAATCGATATTGACGATCTTCTTATCGAGGCTTCTGTTCCAGACATAGGGCGGGTACTCTACGATGTTGTACCCGATCGTGATAACGACTTCGGCACGGTCGATGCCGCAGTTGACATAATCCCGTTTATGGATGCCCGTCGCAAAGAGGCTGTAATCCGAAGCATCGCTCAACACGCCCTTGCCCATCTGGGTATGAACGGCGTAGATACCCGTTTTTTCGATGAACTGCGTGAGCTGACGCGTGATGAGATTCCGGTTCGCGCCCGATGACAGAATGATGAGCGGATTGCGCGACCGGTTGATGAGATCGGCTGCCCGCATAAGCGCCTTCGAGTCGCATGCGGGTCTCCGCACGAGCCCCCGTTTCTGCACGGTCACGATAGCCTCGTCCTTCGCGACATCTTCGGGCAATTCGATATGCACCGCGCCAGGCCGCTCCGCCTGTGCCAGCTTGAAGGCATTGCGGAGAACGGTCGGGATCGTATTTGCGTCTACGATCGAGATCGAGTCCTTGGTGATCGGCCGCATCAGGCTCACCACGTCGATGAGCTGGAATCGCGCCTGCCAGTTCGATCTAATCGCCTTCTGGCCGGATATGGAGACCAGCGGCGCGCCGATGAGCTGGGCATGGGCCACACCGGTCACCAGATTCGTTGCGCCAGGCCCGAGAGTCGAGAAGCAAACGCCCGCTTTGCCTGTCAACCTGCCGTAGGTGGCTGCCATGAATGCCGCAGTCTGTTCGTGTCGCGTGACGATCAACCTGATCTTCGAGGTACGAAGCGACTCGAGAAAATCCAGGTTCTCCTCTCCCGGCAGACCGAAAATATATTCTACGCCCTCCTCTTCCAGCTGCCGCACGAACAGGTCCGATGCCTTCATGAACACCTCACGAGGAAATCCTAAATTCAGAGCACGAGATCCTAAATAATTTCAAATATCAAAATCTGGAATTTTTAACATTTGCACTTACTCATTGTTTAGAATTTCCTGCTTCGTGCTTAGACCTTATTCTATTATTTATTCCCTCACCACGACCGATTTGATGTTCACGAACTCCCTCAGCCCGAAGTACGACAGCTCCCTGCCGATCCCAGACTTTTTACAGCCGCCAAAGGGCAGCCGTGGATCAGATTTTACCATATCATTGATGGCTACGGCTCCAGCCTCGATCCGGGCAGCAACACGTTCCGCGCGGTCCGTGTTCCTACTCCAGACCGCTGCGCCGAGACAGTACTCCGTATCGTTCGCGACCCGGATCGCCTCGTTTTCATCCTTCACCGTTATCACCGGAGCGATAGGGCCAAAGACCTCTTCATGCACAATCTTCATGTTTGGTTTCGGATTATATACCGCGCAGGGCGGGAAGAACAGCCCTTTCTTGAGGGGTTGGGGCATCTGCGCGCACTCCGCCCCCTTGTTCACGGCGTCCCTCAGCTGATCGTTCAGGGAATTGAGGATCTCTCGTTTGGCGACCGGGCCAATGTCGGTGGTCTCGTCCATGGGATCGCCGATCTTCAGCTCTTTGAGCCGCGCGGTGAAGTGCTTCTTGAACTCCTCGGCCACGCTCTCCATGACGATGAACCGCTTGGCCGCAATACAGCTCTGGCCGGTGTTGATCATCCTGGCGTTGGCGGCAATCCTGCCGGCTTTTTCGAGGTCTGCGTCGTCGAGGACGATGAACGCATCAGAACCGCCAAGTTCTAAAACGAGTTTCTTGATCCTCTTGCCCGCATGTTCGCCGACCTCTTCTCCGGCCTTATTGCTCCCGGTAAGCGAGACCGCATCGACCAGGTCCTCGTCGATAAGCCTCAATGCATCGGCCGAGTCGATGAGCAGTGTCTTGAACACGTTGTCCGGGAAGCCCGCCTTCCGGAAAGCCTCTTCAATGGCGAGGGCCGTCATGGGCACATTAGACGCGTGCTTGAGGACCACAACATTCCCGGCGGCAACTGCCGG
>JAWOMO010000073.1:0-3222 GCA_033852435.1 Nitrospira sp. | reverse complement strand
TTGGGGTTGCCGGACGGCGATGGGCTTGAAGTCCTCAGAGAGGTGCAACGCCTGGATGCGTCTCTGCCTGTCATTATCGTGACGGCGCATATCGCACAGGAGCGCACGGTTGGATCGCTGGCCAAGGGTGCCTTCGCGTATCTCACCAAGCCCTACAATAGAGAGGAACTGAGACAAACGCTCCGCCGCGCCATCGGTGTCAAAGAACTGGCGGTCAAGGCCGAACGGGCGGAGCAGTCCCTGACCGAAAGCGAGCACCGGTTCCGGTCGCTCGTCGAATCGGCTTCTGACGCCATTGTCGTTGCGAATAGCCTGGGCACCATCGTGTCGTGGAATCGCGCCGCCTCACGGCTGTTCGGCTATACCGCCGAGGAAATGATCGGACAACAGCTGACGGTCCTGATGCCGATTCGCTACCGCCAGGCCCACGAGAAAGGCCTGGCTCGCATCCAAGCCACCGGTGAAAGCCGGGTGATCGGATCAGTTGTCGAACTCCACGGTCTTCGGAAAGACGGCGAGGAGTTTCCAATCGAGCTCTCGCTAGCGACCTGGACAACCAGCGCCGGCCGTTATTACAGCGGAATCATCCGGGATATTTCCGAACGAAAGAAAGCGGCGCAAGCGCTCGAACAACTCCAGCGCCAGCACACGCTCATTCTGACACAGGCCGGCGAAGGCATTTACGGCCTCGACCGGGACGGAAAGACGACCTTCGTCAATCCTAGTGCCGCCTGCATGCTCGGATACCGCGTTGAAGAGCTCATAGGCTGTCACATGCATACGGTCCTCCATCATACCCGACTGGATGGAACGCCTTACCCTGCTGAAGCCTGTCCTATTTATGCTGCCATCCACGACGGACTCGTCCATCGGGTCACTGACGATATCTTTTGGCGCAAAGATGGAACGAGTCTCCCGGTCGAATACATCAGCACCCCCATCCGGGAAGACGACAGAGTTGTCGGCGCCGTCATGGTGTTCCGTGACATTACTGACCGCAAACAGGCCGAGTCGGCGCTCCGGGCAAGCGAAGAACGTCTGGAGCTGGTGATTCATGGCTCGAACGACGGCTTTTGGGACGGTCAAGTTGTGCCAGGGAAGCCTTGGAATTCTCCCGAAACGCCGATCTGGTGGTCCTCCCGCGTGCGCGAAATGCTCGGCTATACCCCGGAGGAATTTCCTGACGTCCTGGAGAGTTGGGCTTCACGGCTGCATCCCGATGATCGTGAGCGCGTCTTTGCCGCCCTGACCGCGCATATCGAACGACGTGTCTCCTACGATGAAGAGTACCGGCTGCGAACGAAACAGGGGGACTACCACTGGGTTCGCGCACGCGGGCAAGCGATCTGGGATACCGACGGCCGCATGATCCGCATGGCTGGCTCTCTGCAATCGATCATGGATCGCAAGCGGACGGAAGAAGCGATTCGCCGAAGCCAACAATTGCTTCAAGAAGTCGCTGACGCGACCACCGCCGTCATCTATGCGAAGGACCCGGACGGACGTTTCCTCTTCGTGAATCGCCGTTTCGAGGAACTCTTCAACCTGACGTCCGATCAGATTATCGGGCACACGAACCACGAGGTCTTCCCCCGCAAGATCGCTGATGCCTTTCGCGCGAACGACGTTGAGGTGTTCGAGAAGAATGCGACGGTGGAATACGAAGAGCAGGCCCCGCATCGGGACGGGCTGCATACCTACCTCTCGATCAAGTTCCCGTTGCGCGGTCAGGACGGCACCCCCTATGCGGTCTGCGGGGTGTCGACCGATATTACGGAGCGGAAGCTCGCGGAGAACGCGCTCCGGACCAAAGAAGCTCAGCTTCGCTTCGCGCTCGCGTCCACGGGAATCGGCGGCTGGCATTGGGACTGTCACACCGGCCAATTCTGCTGGTCCCGCCAAGTCGACACATTGCTCGGCGTGTCGGATGGCTCACGGGCACGCTCCCGCGAGGAATGGCTCGCCCTTGTCCACCCGGACGATCGGGTGGCGATGGCACAAACCATGGACCAGGCATTGAAACAGAGTCGCTCAGACGTTGTATTTGAGCATCGGACGATGAGCCCGGACGGATCTGTCCGTTGGCTCGTCTGGAGCGGTCAGATCATTCGAGACCGTGAGGGGAACGCCGTGTATATGTTGGGCATGGTCCGCAGCACGATCGCCCTTGAGAATGCCCGTCCCGACAAGGCGAGACAGGACTGATGCAGGAGGAGTGGACATTCCCGGTCGATTGCCTATGAGCTTCATGACTCGCATAGTCATCCGTTCCCGCACAGGATCCTGTCGGCCTTCCAGGCTTGTGCTGGGGTTCGCGCTCCTGCTCAGCCTGTTCGCCTTCTGCCAACCCGAAGCCATGGCTATGGACATTGCGATCCTCAAGTCCTCCGGCATCAACGCGTACGAGCAAGCCATCGATGGGTTCAAAGCGACTGCGCCATCCGAGGCCATCTACACGGAATATGATCTGCAGGCGGATCTGGAGCAGGGCAGGAAACTCGCCAGAAAGATTCGCGCGTCGGACGCGTCGCTGGTCGTGGCTGTCGGCCTCAAAGCCGCGCTGGCAGCCAAACTTGAGATTGTGGACATCCCTGTGGTCTACATGATGATTCTGGACCCCTTGAAACACTACCTCAACGGTTCCAATATGACGGGCACGTTGTTGGAGATCCCGGCGGAGCGTCAGTTCAAGATCCTCCGCGCGTTTCTTCCGAATCTGCGACGGCTGGGTAGTCTCTCCAGCCCCGGTAACAGCTCCGGCAAGTTTAAAGAGGCTGCCGCGCAGTCTTCTGCCCAAGGGTTCCAGTTGCAAGACTTCCCCGTCGAGAGCGAAAAGGACGTTCCTCAACAATTGCGTTCGCTGCTGTCGACTGTTGACGCGTTGTGGCTCATCCCCGATTCGACCGTCCTCACGAACGAGTCGATCGGCTTTATTCTCGAATCCTCATTGGCACGCCGTATTCCGGTGATCGGATTCTCCCCCGAATTCACGCGTCTGGGTGCCCTGCTCAGCCTGTCGGTCTCGTACGGGGAAGTCGGCCGCGAGACAGGACTGTTGGCAAAGCGTATCCTGGACGGGGACAAGAAGCTTCCGGCGAAGCCGGTGCCGATTGAACGGCTGACCATTACCGTGAATCTCAAGACGGCGCGTTTCCTGGGTATTGAATTTCCCAAAGAAGTCAATCACCTTATTGACGAAACATACTGATAGCGCTATGGCAC
>JAWOMO010000038.1:0-93605 GCA_033852435.1 Nitrospira sp. | reverse complement strand
CGGGGGTGAGAGCAAGGTCCTGCGAAGCAGGACGATCGAAGATCGTAATTAGTTTAGGGCCACGCCTGTAAAGGCGTGGAAATCTACCGTGGATCTAAACAGCGTCCATTGACCAATTCGCTGAGATCGGAACCGGAAAGAGAGTGTTGAATCATGCCCAATACCTCGACGAGTGCTGGATCGAATTGAGTGCCGGAAGCAACCCTGAGAATTCTGAGCGCAATGAGATTTCGGACAGCCGGGTCTGATGTGCCGCGGACTTTGATGGCGTCGTAGGCATCGGCGATGGATAGAATCCTCGCTCCCAGAGGGATAAACGGTCCTCTAATCCCATATGGATAGCCGGATCCGTCCCAGCGTTCATGGTGGTGAGCAATCATGATCGAGGCTTCTCGGAGGAACGAGAATGGCTCCACCAGCGACGCGCCAAGCCGCGGATGATTCTGCACCGCGACGTAGGACGCGGCCTCATTAGGTGTCTGGCCCTTCTGTACATGGTGTGGAAGCCTCAAGAGCCCGATATCGTGCAGCAAGGAGGTCAGTTCAAGGTCATACAACGCATGAGCGGAAAGACCGATTGCCTGCCCGATCAACAATGAGATTGCAGCTGAACGGCGGCCATGACCGGTTTGCCACGGGAGGGCGCGATCTAACTCCCTGCTCACTTGTCGTAGGAGGATGAGCTCAACGTCACGACGTGATGCGAAAGGAAGTCGCAGGCCATCGATCTTACTGAGCATGGCCAGGATTGTAGTAATGCCAGGGTGAGTATCGTCACAGACCTGCTGTTCCATCGGCTTCTCCTGAAAAAGAACGAGCCCAAGACCACATCGTGTGATCTTGGGCTCTGGGTGAAAGACCTCTGGCCGAAAAAGGCTGTTTGACTGTTGGACTACATCAGGAGCCTTCGCTCCGCTTCCCCGCCATCAGAGGCTGTTTCAAGACCCACATCTCGTAAAGTGGAATCGTCATCATTACCAAAAAACTTACCATCATGAGGGTGTCTCCCGTCAGCATGGTCAAGACGAAGACGGGGGACACGTAGGTGATGAGCCACGGTGAAACAAGATCGAGGATCACGCCGCTGAACCCGGTCCAGGTCATCGCGGCTTTCATGCCATGGCTTGCGCTGGTGAGATAGAGCACATGCACGAGAATCATGAACACAACAGGCATAGTGAAAAGGTGGAAATGTGTCACCTCGGCCAGTTCTCGAAACGACATCGGCTCTCCGAACGTGGTATCGGAACCCCGGTAGTGGTCTGCGATGCCTTGTGGTGACAAGCTGGTCATGCTATGGGCCCAAAAAAATGAAAAGAGAAATCCGCTGAGCATCAAAAGCAGAAATAGCGTATACAGCAGCCGAATATGGCGGTCGGTATCCCGAAGCCGGAACCGGGTATTGAAATTACGCATGGTCGTAGCGGTTTGATTGGCTCAATTGCCGAAAATCGTGCCGAAAAAGCCCTTCTCGGCGCGCCGTGCAGCCACCGTATCGCTGCCGCGTCCGGCCGGTTTGAGATAGAATTCATCGACCAACACCAACGCGCGTTTGACCCCGGCATTGAGCGAACGGACCGACATCGTGGCGCCGCTGATGTTGATGATGTCCTTGTTGATGCGGATGGGATCCTGGAGGGTCTTGCCTTCGTATTGCACGTTGAATCGTTTCGTCCGCACTTCGCTGCCTTTGGCCTCCCGAAATACCAATAACTCCACGTTTGTGCATGCCCCGGCGTTGTCGACGCCGACCATATACGTCATATGTTTATGTTTGCCGATGGTATTTTGGATCAAGGCATAGCCATCCACCTGCGCGCCTGTCTCGCCGATGAAGACCTCGAAGGACTCTTCGGGAAATTTCCAGCCAATCCGCTCTTCTATCTGGGTCTTCTTCTCCGGCGTCAGACGGATGACATCTTGTCGAATACGTTCAGACTTCGGAAACATGATTTTCAACGCCTCTTCCTCGGTCAGAAAGACTTCAGCATGGCTCATCTCCTGGTCGGTGAGATACCGCTTCAATTCCGCATCCCAGATGCGTTCGCCTCGGGCAGGCAGGGGAACAACGAGAATAATAAGGAATGTTGCTAAGAGCCAATGTGGAAGCTTCATGAGACGACGCACCCTCTTTCTTTCAGGTTGGTATTAAGTCGCTTCACGACCGCTGCCTCGGCCTCTTCGGATGGATCAATGGGCCACCACTTGGTGGACTGTTGCGTGATCCCGCCTTTGAGGTGCCACCGCTGCCGGTTTTCGAGCACACTCACCGAAGTCACGTCATTCAATCGTTTCACTGCCAGCGTCATGCGGGCACGTTCTCGATTTCCGAACCCTTCGCGATTGAATATGCCGAAGGAGCGTTCTGGGCCTTCCATTTCGATCCAGCCGGTTTCGATAAGTCCTTTGTCCTTATCCTGCATCTGCATCGGTCGATCTTTCACAGATTGCAAGGCAGCATCCCAGACCACATCATATGAACAGACAAAGAACTGATCCTTGCTGCCGCTGATGGTCGCGCAGGCGCTCCAGGCAAGTAAGCCAACGAGTGCAATAATACTGGCTCGCACGTGAGGTCATCCTCCTTGATCTCACTGTGAACCCTCCAGGATGCTGGAGGATTCGCAGGCCATCGGTTTAGAAATACGTTGCAGCTGAAAGCACCAGCGCGCTGTCGTGGATCCGTTGATTCGTATTGGGATTAAATGACATCGGTTGATATTGATAGCTGATTTTAAAGACCGCATCTTCAACGGGCCGATAGTTAAGACCAACGGAAATCTGTTCCAGATTGCCCCAGCCACCTGTCCCATTGGAGTTGTCCAGATTCGTGTTCACCTTGTCGTACCGGATCACAGCCGTGAAGGTCGAGCCCTCACCAAATCGTTTCGGAGAAAGTTTCGTCAAGAATTCCGGCATGAAATGGTAGTTGCCTTGGATGTAGAAGCCGTTCATACGTTGCGGCGGAATCCCTATGCCGCTGTTGCCACCCATTCCCGTCAGGAGGGAGCCCGGAGCAAATCCAATCTGATTTCCTTGAATCGCACGCGAGTTCCCTCTCGCATAGGCCCAAGCGGCTTCGCCGATGACCTCGAAAGGACCCCGTTGGAGCGTCCAGTCGATGGCCGTAATGCTGAGGGGATTGTAGTTGCCGTTGGGGGCGCCATTGCCATAATAATTTGACCCTCCTACTTCGACGCCGAGTACCGGGCTAAAGGCCAGGCGTCCGACGATCGCTCTACCGTTGTTGATGTCTAAGCCATCGGTTGAGTTGCAAGTCCGTTGCCTGGAAGATTTCGTCCCATCTGCCTCAGTGATCCTAGGAGTTCCATTGGAATCGTACGAGCAGGGTCCCGTCGTAACATACAGCTCGTAGTCCAGCTTGCTGGTTCTTCCTGGATAAAGGGTTCCATAGAATCCTGCTCCGGTTTCAGACAATGTCGTAGGAATAATAAATTGGCTAACTAGCGGACGATCAGTTAAGTCATTCAAGGGTGAGTCGTGTAGGAGATTAAACTTGCCGACCGGAAGCAGCAAAATACCTGCTCGAAGATTGATTGCTTCATTGACTAGATAGTCTATATGGGCAAATTCCAAGCTGAATTCATGGTTTTGGGTCTCCTCTCTAATGCCGTGCTCAATTTCCAGTTCCGAAGCAAATTTCACATGCTCGGTGACGTCCGCATAGATAAACGGGACGAACCGCTGCTGGTCGAAGCCGCTGGCGGTGCCTCCGTAGCCATTATCGATACTGCCTTTGCTCTGGGCTCGGTACTGAATATCCATATAACCGCCGACGATGGCTTTCGGGGCTGCGACAAACGGTTTCGCATAGACCAACCGTCCTGAACCAGTAGCGCCGAACGAGAGGGGTACTTTCTCTTCGCCCGGACGTTCGACCTTGACATCCGTCATAGGGCCGACCCCCGTGGGGTATTGTCCAGACGGTGGCGCCGGTTCTCGACGCTCCGTAGCGCCCTCGCGTTGTTCGTGCTCTTGGAGACGTTTTTCGACTGCTTCATCAACGAGCTTCTTGATTTCTTCCGGGGTCATGTTCTCTGCCCAGATCGGTGTGACCGAAAGGCCGGAGAGTACGAGAGCCCCGAGGATTGACCGGATCCCCATTGAAAACCTCCATGATTGAATAATGGTGATGGTCTGACTCGGGACTCGAAGGTCTCTGGCCGTGATGACGATTCATAGTGATTGTTCGCACGGGAACTGAGCGATAACCTCCTTTCATAACGCGCGACCTGGTGAAACTTCAGTCCATCCTTCAATGGCAGTGAAGGGGATCACAACAATTCGCTTGCACCGTTTGCACTTCAATTCCAAGCCTTGACCGCACACCTTCGCGATCAATTGCCCGCACTCGCAGCGTGTCTCGCAACGGTTCATTTGAGGAGTGGATGATGGGTGTGTGATGTCCATGGATGGGACGAGCGCGCCTCTTAAATGAAATTGAGAACGATTATTAATATCCGATTCTCCGACCTCCTGTCAACTGATCTTTAGCTGGCAGCTTTCTGTGCTGCAGAAGGGTGCATTGAGGCCGCTGGTTCCCTATAATCGGCGTATGTTTGCGGTTTCGGCAGGGCTTTGGTCGCCCTGGAACTCGATAGTTGTCACCCTGCTCATAACCCTGAGCGGGTGTGTCACTGACCTGCCTGTTACAGTCGATTCAAGCGATGAGACGGGGTTGCTTGCGGTGGGTCGCGTCTCTACGGTGATTACTGGCGAGACCAGACGCATCTATGGGCCGTCTGTGCGATTTTTCGAGCTGGTGAATCGACAAACACACGAGCGGTTTCGCGTGGATGTTCAGTCTGATGACCAGCAGTTTGTGTTGTCGTTGCCGCCAGGAGAGTATGAGCTGGATCGTGTCCAAATTAACGAAGGACCGTTTATGTCGATGGCTCAATTGTCGGCCTCGTTTGCGTTGCAGGAGGGAGCCATCACCTATCTGGGAACCTGGCGATTCGGGGTGGATTCTCCGCGATACGGGCGGATGGTGGTTCTCTCAATGATTGCGGATGAGCAGGATCGCAATCAGACAGAGGAAGTAATCAGGCAAAAGTATCCTGCACACAAAGTTCGGTCGATTGTCACGGTTCTGCCAAACCCTCCGGAAAGCGAAACACGCCTCTATGAAGTCATGTCGTACCCCCGTGTTCCCCGCTACTTCCAACGTCACCAATGGTAGGAGTAATCGATGATTGCAAAAAGCCGATCGAGTATTGTTTCTAGCATCATCGCAATTCCAATCATGATGGTCATGATAGGCTGTAGCAGCCTGTCACAATCCTCAGAGCCAGTGGTTGTCAAACGTGCTCAGATGCACATGGGCACGTTGGTTTCCATCACGGCGGTGGCGGTGAATCATGATGCTGCGAACCTGGTCATCAACGCCGGGTTTCAAGAAATCAAACGCCTCGAGCAGCTATTAAGTACGTGGATTTCTGACAGCGAACTTTCTCGCGTGAATGATTCGGCGGGCATCAAGCCCGTGCCGGTCAGCCCGGAGACGCTCACTGTTGTCCTTCGGTCGTTGCAGGTAGCCGAGGTGACGAATGGAGCTTTCAACATCGTCATTGGTCCAGCGATCGGTGCGTGGAATATCTCGGCACAGCCTCGCGTTCCGACTACCGCTGAGTTGGATGCCTTGAGGCCTCTCTTGGATCTGCAGGCAGTCCGTGCCGACGTATCGAAGCGCACGCTCTACCTGGAAAAAACGGGCATGCGGATCGACGTGGGAGGAATCGGCAAGGGCTATGCGGCGGATCAAGCCGTCGTGGCCATGCAGAAAGCCGGTGCGGTGGCCGGCGTGGTTGCGCTGTCCGGGGATATCAAGACGTTTGGGCGGCTACCCGGGGGCCGTCCCTTTCCCGTCGGCATTCAACATCCGCGGAAAGAAGGGGCGGTGTTAGTCTGGATCGACTTACAGGACGAGGCAATCTCAACGGCTGGCGATTACGAACGTTATTTTGAAAAGGATGGTGTGCGGTATCATCACATTCTGGATCCCCTGACGCTCCAACCGGCGCGCCTCTGTCAGAGCGTCACAATAGTGGCCCGCGAAGGCATCTGGGCAGACGGGCTCGACACGGGGATTTTTGTGATGGGGCCTGAGCGCGGTATGGAGCTCGTTGAGCGTCTAGCCGGTGTGGAGGCCATTATTGTGGATGCCGAAGGCCGGATGTCGGTCTCGTCTGGTTTGAAAAATCGGATTCGGTTGCCCTGACCGAATGGCTGCCGCTAGGGCTCGAGCCGATAACTCATCGGAATCTTCACCGTCATCTTTGCTTTCCCAAGCGGACGCGGCAATTGAATGGGGGCAGCCCGTTTCATGAGTTCGACCGCTGCTTGATCGAGGCTTCGATAGCCGGAGCTTTGATAAATCTCTACATCGTCTACGCTGCCATCCGCACGAATCACCGCCTTGAGCACTACCTTCCCCTCTGCTCGGTCGAGTCTGGCTTCCGGCGGATACCGCTTGAGTTCCTCCACACGACGCAAGATCGTATCGGATAACCAGCCATAGTCCTGGCGGGGCGGTACGGCAGATGGAGTTGGCGCAAGCGCAGCGATTTGCGGCGCTGCTGTTGTTGATATGGCTTCACTTGGTGCGCCCTGTGCGCTGTAAGGTTGGCTGGGAGTTGCTGTCACGGTTGGTTCCGGTACCGGTACCGTGGTCGAGTCTGGCGGCGGCGGTGCGAATGCTTCATGAATCGCAGGGCTCGTCTCGATATGTTTCGCTGGTTCCCGATTGGCTGAAAGAGGAGCTGGCTCGGTCGGGGCCGGTTGCGACGGGGAGTCGATCGGTCGAACAGCTGTTGGCTCCTGGGCGACGGCCTCAACCGGTGTCGGAGCTGCTACGATAGCCTGAACGGGAGGCGCTGGTTTTGCAACCTCAGGCTGTCGTTCCGGCTGAGTTGGTGACAGAGGGGCAGAGGCGATAGGCGTGAGGGGCTGAACTGGCTCGACCTTCTCCGGCTCAGGCCTGGTTGGGCTGACTGGCTGAACTGCTTGTGCCTGTGCCTGGGGCGTCGCAGCTGTTGGTTTGGTGGTCGGTGGCGCATGATCGGGAGAAGTAACGGGCGCCGGCGTCGGCATCGATCGCTGTTCCTGTGTCACGATCGCGACGTTCCACTTAAAAGGAGTCAGCTGCGGGGCCAAGCGAATCTGCTGCGTGAAGACGAAGGTTCCAAACGCCAGCGTCCCATGAAGAATGAGCGAAGCAATCCAGCCGGCCGTATGTGCACTGGTGGATGTCGACGCTACTGTTCTATCCGCGGTGGTCACAGCCGTACGACCTCCAGGCTTACTTGTTGAAAACCGAGGCCGCGCACGTCATCCACCAGGGAGACAAATCGTTCCAGTAGCGTCGTCTTGTCTGCACGGACGACGACGGCGGATTCACGGGGAAAGGCGCTGAGCGCGTTGTTCAGACCGTTCTCGGGCACGGGTTTGTCGTTCAAGAACAGGAGGCCTTCGGCATTCAATGTGATGACGACCGGCACGTCTTTCCGGTCGCCTACTTCTTTCGCTTTCGCGAGATTGACGGGAATCTGCCCGGTGCTGATAAAGGTGGCGGTCGTCAGCACGATGACGAGCAGGACCAGCATCACGTCGACGAGGGGGATCACGTTAATTTGATTAACTTCTCGATCCATCCTGTACCTTGTAATCGGCGATGATCTCAGCAACTTTTCGTCGCAGCATGTTGTTCATGACGACGCAGGGGATGGCCACGAGCAGCCCAACGGCCGTGGCTTTCAACGCCAGGCTGAGTCCGATCATGATGGTATTGACAGCCATCGTCCCCGAGGTTCCCATCGTATGGAACGTGAGCATGATCCCGAGGACAGTGCCGAGAAGGCCGATGTAGGGAGCATTGGCGGCGACGGTCCCGATAATCACCAGCCGTTTGGTGAGGGCGATTTCCAAGCTTTGAAGCGAGGAAAATTGGCCGAGATCAATCCGGCGGTAAAACAGCCAGCGTTCCACGGCCACAGCAACGGACCAGACACTCAAGGCCAGCAGCAGACCGATAATTCCGAAATCGACTGCGTTCTTCAACGCGTCCATCAGCGGCTCCTTCAACTCCAAAGGTGACGTTCGACGCCTGGAGGGGTTGGGATGCGTGTGTATGAGCCCCCATGCTGCCAGAAGGGCAAAAGGGCTGTCAATGTGCGGGATTTACGGCAGAACCTGCGCTGGGCGATTGATCAGATTGCTTGAAGAGCACCGTGTGAGACGCAAGGACGCGGAGTTCCACAGGCGTGCCTTCGTGATAGACGCTCGTTGAGCCTTGGCTGCTATGGACGACTTGGCCTGAGGGCAGGCTCACCGCATACAGATTTTCGGAGCCTCTGAATTGGCGGGAGACCACATGCGACGTCGCTCCCTTGGTCGGCACCAGATGAATGTCGTCCGGCCTGATCATTACGACCACCGTGGCGCCCTCCTCACATTCGAGCGTGTTGGGAAACTCGCCGAGTTCCGTATAGACCATCCCTTTGGAGACCGTGCCAGGGATAAAGTCGGCCTGACCGACGAAATCGGCGACAAAGGGGGTTTCCGGCATGTGGTAGATCGTTTCCGGTGTGTCGAACTGTTCGAGTCGGCCTTGATTCAGGACGGCGATGCGATCCGCCAGGGCGAAGGCTTCGTCATGGTCGTGGGTGACGAGAATGGTCGTGGTCTTCGTGCGACGTAGCAGGTCATGGAGGTCCTGACGCATGCGGCTAGCCATATCGGGGTCCAGGTTACTGAAAGGCTCGTCGAGCAACAGGACCACGGGATGCTGAACGAGCGCCCTGGCAAGGGCTACACGCTGTTGCTGTCCGCCGGACAACTCGTGCGGGTACCGGCGGTCGAATCCCTCAAGTCCAATCAACCTGAGCATGTCCTGCACGCGCGCCTTGCGTTCACGTCGGCTGAGGTGGCGGAGCCCAAACGCGATGTTGTCATGGACGCGTAAATGTGGAAACAGGGCATACTCCTGAAAGACCATGCCGACATGCCGCTCTTCCGTCGGCGTCATCTGGTCTGGTGATGACACGAGTCGTCCTGACAAAAAGATCTGCCCCGAACGCACCGGCTCAAATCCGGCAATCGCTCGAAGGATTGTGGTTTTCCCGCATCCCGACGGGCCCAACAGACACAAGATCTCTCCTTCGCGGGCTGCGATCGAGATGTCGCGCACGGCAGGGCGGCCGGTCTCGTAGGCGCATGAAACGACGCGGAGCTCCAATACAGACGATGCCGGGGTATACAGATCGGCTTGCAGCGTCGACTCGCTGAAAGGACCGTGAGCTATGGAGTGATCCGGTTTCATGTAATAGTTATCTATATTTTATGCCGCACGCCAGTCCTTCGACACCAGCAAAACCAATGTAGGCAGGCTGAGGAGAACGAGCAGCAGAGCAGACGGCGCTGCCAGCTGATAATATTCTTCGCTTGCTTCCATCCAGACACGAATCGCGAGCGTGTCGAACCCCACCGGGCGCAGTAACAGGGTCGCGGGCAACTCTTTCATCGTTTGAAGAAACATCAGCACCCAGGCCACAACGAATCCGTTCCGCACAAGGGGCAGCGTGACTCGCTGCCAGGTTTGTCGAACGCTGAAACCGAGCGTGCGGGCCACCTCTTCCAAATTCGGGGTAATCTGCTGGAGCGCCGGTTCGAGGGACTGCAAGCCGGCCGGGAGAAAATGAATCACGTACGCGATGATAAGGACCAAGACCGATCCATAGATAAACGGGGTCAGATTTAAACAGAGGACGAGCACCGCCAGGGCCGCTACCGGTCCGGGAAGCACATAGCCCGCATAGGCGGCTTGCAGACAGCCCAGGTTTAACCAGGTTGGCCGGCGGTTGGCCAGGTAGGCCAACGGCAGTCCGATCAGCACCCCTCCGGTAGCGGCGCAGGCAGCCAGAAAACCGCTGTTCCACAGGAATCCGTAAAAGCGGCTATCCACGGTCGCCTGTGCTTCGGGGGAAAGGCTCCACGTGACCAAAAGGTAAGCCGGCAGCGCGAACGCCGCGCCGACGATCAAGCCCAGATAGCTGGTGACGAGCGAGGTTCCCAGCCATCCATAACGATGGCGCTGAGGAGTCCGATACCGTCCAGTCGTTTGATAGAACCGGCTGCGATGGCGGAACCATCGTTCTGTGACCAAGAATATCAGCGCCAGCCCCACCAACAAGAGGCTAAGAATGCTGGCAGCGGTATTGTCGGATCGTCCGGTCATCTGTTGGAAGACGGCATATGTCAGCGTTTGGTAGCGCAGCAACGATACTGCTCCGAAATCCGATACGACATACAGAATCACGAGCGCAAGGCCGGCCGCAATCGAGGGACGCATGAGCGGGAGGGTTACCCGCCACAAGGTCTGCACGCGAGAGACGCCGCTGGCGCGCGATACTTCCTCGAACGACACGTTCATACTCAAAAGCGCACTTCGGCTCAGAAGATAGACGAAGGGAAATGTGTCCAGTGTCATCACCAGGCTCGCGCCCAGATAGCTGTGGGGGGAAAAGATTCGTGCTTGTGGTCCCGCGACCACTTGCCACAGATGCTCGACCGGTCCCCCGAATCCCAGGAGGTATGAGTAGACATAGGCCAGCACATAGGTGGGCATGGCGAGGGGGAGAACCAAGGCTCCTTCCCACAGGCGGCGACCGGGAAAATCCAGGCGCGTCACGAGCCAAGCCGTGGACACACCGAGGATCAACGTGAGGCAGGCGACCGTCGCGGCCAGCCAAATGGTATTCGAGAGCAGTTCGGGAATGCGGGTTGCCCAGAGCCGGCTCCAGACCGCGGGATCCGCAGAAAGGGCTTGGGACGTCACGTAGCTGAGCGGGAGCAAAATGATGCCGGCGCTGACCAATGCGATCAGTTGGAGCGGGGAGGACAGTTGCTGGCGAATCGTGATCACAGTGGGTTCCCTCAAATTAGCGGAGACCCACTTGTTCGATCAGCAGAAGAGTGGGTTCGCGCAGTTCAGCAAGTTTCGTCAGGGGCACTTGCGCCGCGCGAAAACTCTTTCGCTCGACCAAGGCTGGATCGGCTTTGACCTCGGGGTGCAGCGGGTACTCCTTGTCGAGTTCGGCAAAAAGTTTTTGGCCCGCTTGGGCGACAAGGAATTCGACGAGGAGCTTGGCGCTTTCGAGATGCTTCGTCGACTTGATGATGCCGATGCCGGCAACATTCATGATGGCTCCCATGCCGCCCTCCTGTTGGTCCGGCATGAAGACCGCGATCGGGGCAGTCGGCTGAGTCGCCAGGTGACGATAGACGTAATAATGATTGACGATGCCCAGTGCCACCTGGCCTTTGGCTACGGCATCCACGATTTGCGAACTCTTTTGGTACACCTGTCCGCCGGCATTGTCCTTGAGCCCTTGGAGGAACTGCTTGGTTTTGGCGTCGCCGTGTGTCGCTCGAATGACGGACACACCGGCTTGCAAATATTCGCTGCCGGAATTGGGAATGGCGATTTTGTCCTTCCATTTGGGATCGGCGAGATCGAGAAGTGATTTGAGTTGGTCCGGTTTCACCATCGACGTGTTGTACACGATAATCCAGAATCGCCCGGACAATCCAACCCACGCATTGTCCGGTGCGCGGAACTGCGGAGGGATCGCGCGGTCGATTTCACGCATGCTGAGCGGGCGGAGTATTCCGGCGGTTCTGGCCAGTTCGAGGCTGCCGGCATCGTTCGTGATCAAGAGATCCGCTGCGGTGCGGTCGCCTTCCGCTTTGAGCCGATTGACCAGCTCCGTCGTGCCCGAAGACAGCAGCTCGACTTGAATACCGGTCTTGGCCGTAAAGTCATCGAACACCGGTTTGATTAAACGCTCTGCGCGGCCAGAATAGACTGTAATCTTGTCAGCAGCCGGCGAGGACTGTACGAGGCAGGCGAGGATCAACCCGGTTGTGAACAAAAGTGTGAGAAGACCGAGGGTGGTTCGTCGCGGGTTGATCCAGTTAATCCAAGTGCTGGGAGATTGCATGGTAGGAGGACCTTCCTAATTGAAATTGATAAGCCGTCTCAAAATTATACTCGAAAAAAGAGCAACCGTCAATGGCGGCAGCGCGAGCAGAGTCCGTAGAGTTCAAGTCGGTGGGTCTGAATCGTGAAGCCATTTCTTGTTGCGACTTCCTCTTGCAGTTTCTCGATTTCACAGTTTTCGAATTCAACGATTTTTCCGCATCCCGTGCAGATGAGATGGTCGTGATGGCCTTTGTGGGAGACGTTATCGTACTGGGTCTGCGACCCGAAGTGTCGGGCCTGGGCGATGCCGGCATCGCAGAAGAGGTTTAACGTTCTGTAGATCGTGGCCAATCCTAAGTGAGGATCAGCCTTGGCGAGTTGATGGTACATTGCTTCGGCGGTGATGTGTTCCTGTCGAAGAAAGGCACTGAGAATCAGTTCCCGCTGGCGCGTGAATTTCAGATGGTGTTTCGCCAGATGTTCTTTCAGCGACTCCATTTCTTTTCCATATTTGCCCGATGCCATTCCGGTTCCCTCCAAACAGCAGGTCATTAAAGACGAAACCAATAAGCCGGTCAAGGGGGCAGCGATTGACGGGATTTCCTCCGGCTGTCTATAGTGCGGGGCCGAATGTCGGCGAGGGAATGGATTCGCGCCTATGCGTAAGCCCCATCAGATCACCGTAGACCGAGCGCTTTTGCTGTATGTCCTCCATCAAGCGGAACCGCACGGCCTGTTGAGCGACGTCAAGCTGCAGCAATTGTGTTTTCTCTGCGAGCTGCAGATGTTCGGGAAGGGGTTCAAGGGATTCCACTTCGAATTCTTCCGATTTGCCTATGGCGCCTTCAGCAAAGATCTCGACAACGACCTCACGTCGCTCAGGCGTAAGGAGCGGGTGGAGAATTTCACGATATCGGATCAGGCCAGGGAGGAGGTCCTGCCGCTGATCGAAAAGGGAGTGGCCGGCGTTGAGGTGAATGAGAAAGTGATCGAGATATTGAAAGCGGTGGTGGCCACCTATGGACCGCACGATAGCGGAGCGATTACCAATTCGGTGGAATCCGTCGAACTCAGCACGCCGCAAGATCCGGAATTCAAGATCCCCATCCGCGATATCGTCTTTCACACGACACTGCTCGTGCCCCACCGCATCGAAGTGCAAACGGAATTCACCTTCCCTCCGGCGCTCTCGGTGAAATTGAACCAGGCGATGGGATATTAGAGCGGGGGGTGAACGAGGAGAGCTGAAAGCGGAGCAGCGGCTTGCTGCCCTCTAGAGCCGATACAATTCGCCGTACTTCCGTTCTGCATATCGCAGAAATGGTTCAGGGCTGAGGCTGACGCCGGTCACGCGTTGGGCGAGATGATCGGGTGTGAACATGCGGCCCCATCGATGGATTTTCTGGCCCAACCATCGGCGTAGAACCATGAGTTGTCCTGCGGCAATCTCGTCTTCGATGTGAGGGATTTCAAGTTTCGCCTGATCGTAAAATTGCACAGCGTACAGGTTCCCCAGCGTGTAGGTCGGAAAATAGCCGAATGCTCCCATGGACCAGTGAACGTCCTGGAGCACGCCTTCTCCATCGTGTGATGGAACGACGCCCAGATAGTCTTTCATCTTCTGGTTCCAGAGCTCAGGAAGTTCTTCCGGCTTCGTGTTTCCCTCAATCAGATCCTGCTCTATCTCAAATCGCAGCATGATGTGGAGGTTGTACGTCAGTTCATCGGCTTCGACCCGGATCAAGGAGGGTTTTACCCGGTTGATTACGGCGTAAAACTGCTCCAAGTCCACATCGCGCAGCTGGTGATGGAAATTCGCCTGCAAGATCGGAAAGAAAAATCGCCAGAAGGATCGCGACCGGCCCACGCAGTTCTCCCACATTCTCGACTGGCTTTCGTGAATGCCGAGCGACACCGATTCGCCGAGGGGCGTGCCATAGTGCAACGGATCGAGACCCTGATCGTAAAGTCCGTGTCCGCCTTCATGGATGCAACTAAAGAGGCAGGAAGGAAGGTCGTGCTCCTGGACGCGCGTCGTCACCCGAACGTCCGTTGGATGAAACGACGTGGTGAAGGGATGGGCCGAGAGATCCAGGCGGCCCCGCTCGAAATCATACCCCATCGCGATCAGCACCAGCCGGCCGAATTCCAGTTGTCTGGCCTGGTCGTAGGCGTGGTAGAGAAATCCGTCGTCGATCTGCACGCTGCTGTTCTGGATTTTTTTCAGGAGCGGGACCAGACGCGCCTTGAGCTGCGCAAAGAGGGGGCGCAGCGCCGCGATGGTCGAGCCGGGCTCGTACAGGTCGAGCAGAGCATTGTAGGGAGAGCCCTGGTATCCCAGATAGTCGGCTTCCCGGCGCTTGAGCGAAAGGACCGTGCAGAGGTTGGGAAGAAATCTCTTGAAGCTGTGTTCGTCTTTCGCCTCGATCCAGACCTGTTGAGCCAAGGAACATTCCCGGCTCATGGTCATGACAAAGTCTGACGGGAGTTTCTTGGCGCGGCTGTAATCCCGCCAGACTTCTCGGAGCAGGGCGCGTGAGGATTCGTCCCACAATTCCCCATCCTGCTCGAGCGGCCGGCCGGTGCCGAGATCGAGCCAGCTGCCCAGCATCCGTTCGGTGTCATGGGAAACCAGTTTTTTATGTGCAATGCCCTGGAGGGTGGCGATTTGTTCCGCACGGGCCGTGCCCCCGCCTGCCGGCATGTAGGTTTCTTGATCCCAGGATAGGACCGAAGCGGCGCTGTTGATGCGCTGAATCTCCAGCAGCCTCGTGGCCAGTGGTTCAAGGGTTTTCAGAGTTTTCATGTTCGGAGGGCTCCAGGACTCACAAGGATGCAATGCATGCTATGATCGTGCCGCACTGTATGCAACAAGTCTACGCACCTCATGCCCGATTTTCAAACGGAGGAGGAGGGTGGCCATGAAGCCGTTAGTTTCCGCTGAGATCGAGGCTTTTGCCGAGGCCCATTCCGTGCCGGAATCCGGGGTCTGCCGTGCCCTATGGGAAGAGACCTGTCGCGTAATGGAATATCCCCAGATGTTCGTCGGATCCCTCGAAGGTGCGTTTTTGAAGATCATCGCCCAACTTGGACAGGCAAAGCATGTGCTTGAAGCGGGCATATTTACGGGGTACAGCGCGCTTTGCCTCGCGGAGGCCTTTGCGGAAGACGGCAGGGTAACAACCTGCGAGATCGACGAAGACTGCTCGCGATTGTTCAGTAGGGGGTCCTGCTCACTTCTAACCGGTCAAGAACAAGTCAGAGAGGCGCAACTATGAAAAGCCTGGTCACACCTGAGATCGAAGCTTATGCAGAGGCCCATTCGATGGCGGAATCGGCCTTCTGTCGGGCGCTACGCGAAGAGACCTATCGCCGTATGGAGTTTCCACAGATGCTCGTTGGACCTCTGGAGGGAGCGTTTCTGAAGATGATGGCGCAGGTTGTCGGGGCGAAGCGGGTTCTGGAGGTCGGGATGTTCACTGGCTACAGCGCCCTTTGTTTTGCCGAAGCCGTTCCCGAAGATGGCACAATCATCACCTGCGAAGTAGATGAAGAGTCAGCTGCCCTCGCGCAGGAGTATTTTGCGCGGTCGCCAGTAGGCAAGAAAGTAGAGGTGAGAATGGGGCCGGCCCTTGATACGATGCAGAATCTCGACGGGCCATTCGATCTAATCTTCATCGATGCGGACAAGCAAAATTATTTAAATTATTTTAGCCGGGCTCTCGAATTATTAGCGCCGAACGGTGTCATTCTAATCGATAATGTGCTGTGGGACGGTGAAGTATTAAAACATCCACCCCCAGATCAACGGACGGCGGCGATTCAAGAACTCAACAAGGCAGTCTCCAGTGACGGGAGAGTCTCCGCTGTTCTCGTCACTATTCGAGATGGGATTCTCGTGGTGAGAAAGAATGGCTAGTGCTAGAGGAAACACATCGCCTAGCTGACGGGAACTGGATTTGTGACCTGCGGCTTACGTGGACTATCGGTTTGGAGAGGTCTTCTCCGATAGCTCTTAAATAGGTCTCGGAAGCGGGAGAACTGGCCTCTTGCCAGCACTAGAAGTACTCAAGTGGTAGAAGAGACCCATCTGTCGCTATCCCAAAACCGTGGACCTATGCCAATCTTTCATGTCGCCTCCTGGCTTATTGAGGCTTGATCTTTCTTCCAAGCAAATCGCGATCGAGAAGATATCTGTCTGGATCCTTGTCGAAACTTTTCTTGCACCCAGCCGAGCAGAAGGTATAGGGCTTTCCTTCATACGTGCTGGTCCACTTGGCAGTTTCTTCATTCACTTCCATCGCACATACAGGATCTTTGGCCATCTTGCTTCCCTCCTCGTTCCAATGTGCTCGATTGATTTCCCTTCCCTCCCATGAGGCCATCATCATGCTGAGAAGCTTCTACTGCACCGAGGAACCAGAGTGCCGAATCGTTGGTGGCATCATCAATCATTTCGTCCTCTCGTCTCCTGCCTCATATCTCAGATTTCTTCACATCCGAGTGCCAGCGCCAGAACACGTAAATTGCGGGAATCACGAGGAGGGTCAGCAGCATGGCCGTGAACACCCCGCCGACCATGGGCGCGGCCAGACGCTTCATCACATCGGCCCCGGTTCCGGTAGCCCACATGACCGGGAGTAGCCCGAGAATGTTGGCCAGGGAGGTCATGCTGACGGCCCGGATCCGCACCAGCGCCCCTTCCTGAACCGTCTCGATCAGATCGGAGAGCGTACGGAGCCTGCCGGCCTTCTGCCGACGGGCGCATGCCTCATCCAGATAGGCCAGCATGACCGCGCTGGTTTCAGCCCCGACACCAGCCAACGCAATTAACCCCACCCAGACGGCGATACTCATGTTATAGCCCAGCAGGGCCAGTGACCAGATCCCGCCCACCATGGACAGGGGTACGCCGAGCAGGACCATGAGGGACTCCGCGACTGAGCGGAAGGTGAAGTAGTAGAGGACAAAAATGATGGTGATCGTCAGCGGGATGAAGATCGTGAGTCGCTCCCGCACCCGTTGCATGTTTTCGTATTGCCCGGACCACGTGATCGTGTACCCCGTGGGGAGTGATACCTTCTCCTGGACGACGCGCTTGAGGTCGTCCACATAGCTGCCCATATCTCGGCCGACCATGTCCACAAATACGTACCCGGCCAGCATTCCGTTTTCATCCCGGATCATGGGAGGCCCGTTGACGAACCGCAACGTCGCCAGTTGCGCGAGGGGGACCTGTGCGCCAGTCGGGGTGTCGACCAGGACCCGCCGGAGTTTCTCGGGCTCGTCGCGGAGTTCACGCAGATACCGCACATTGATCGGGTACCGCTCACGGCCTTCGATCGTCGTGGCGATATTTTCGCCACCAATAGCGGACTCGATGATCCGCCCCACGTCCATGACCTTGAGCCCATAGCGGGCGATCTCGTCCCGGTTAATGACAAAATCCAGGTAATAGCCGCCGAAGACCCGTTCCGCATAGACGCTCCGAGTGCCCGGCACGTCTTTCAGCACCATCTCCAGGTGCTCGCCAATTTTCCCAATCTCGGTGAGATCGGGGCCGAAGATCTTGATACCGACAGGCGTCCGTACCCCGGTGGTCAGCATGTCGATCCTCGCCTTGATGGGCATGGTCCAGGCGTTGGTTACGCCGGGGAGTTGCAGTGCCCGGTCCATCTCATCCACGAGCCCCTCGTAACTGATGCCCGGCCGCCACTGGTTCTTCGGTTTCAGCTCGACCACGACTTCCATCATGCCGAACGGCGCGGAGTCGGTGGAGGTTTCGGCGCGCCCGGCTTTCCCGAACACCCAGGCCACCTCCGGAAACGCGCGGAGCTTCTGGTCCATGATCTGCAGCAATCGGCCAGCCTCGGTGACAGAGAGACCCGGCAGCGTCGTTGGCATGTAGAGGATGGTGCCTTCGTAGAGGGGTGGCATGAACTCGGAGCCGAGGCGCATAAACGGCGGGACCGTGAGCAGCGTGAGGAGGACCGCTCCGACAACCACGGCCCACCGAAACCGCAGGGCGAACCGGAGGACCGGCGCATAGAGCCGTTGCAGTGTCCGGCTGATCGGATGACGCTGTTCGGAGATGATGCGGCCACGCACCAGAAAATCCAATAACGCCGGGATGAGCGTGATCGCCAGCACCGCGCTCATCGCGATCGCGAGATTCTTGGTGACTGCGAGTGGGCGAAACAACCGCCCTTCCTCCGCCTCCAGGGTGAAGACCGGCATGAAGGCGATGGCGATCACTAACAGCGAGGCGAAGATCGACGGGCCGACCTCTTTCGCCGAGTCGATCAGGACCTGCGTCCGGTCGCCCACGCGTCCCCCCCGCTCCCACTCTTCAAGACGCCGGTGCGCATTGTCGACCATGACGATGGATGCATCCACCATGTCGCCAATTGCCACGATAATCCCCCCGATCGACATGATGTTCATCCCCACCCCGAAGTACCAGATGGGGAAAAAAGAGATCAGTACCGCGATCGGGAGCGTCAGGATCGGCATCAGAGCCGAACGCAGGTGCAGCAAGAATCCGACGAGCATGGCGCTCACGATGATCAATTCCTCGATCAGATTGTCCTTGACGGTTCCAATCGACTCACGGATGAGGTCACTTCGGTCGTAGGCGGTGACCACCTTGACGCCTGTGGGCATGGAGGGTTCCAGTTCCTTGAGCTTGGCCTTGACCCGGTCAATCACCTCCAGGGCATTCTGGCCGAACCGCATGACCACGATCCCACCGACGACTTCTCCTTGTCCGTTGAAGTCCACCAAGCCCCTGCGCATGTCCGGCCCCAAGCGCACGGTTGCCACGTCACGCAGCAAAATCGGGGTCCCGTTTTCATTGACCGCCACCGCAATCTTCTCGATGTCGTTCGTGCTCTGAAGATACCCACGTCCCCTGATCACGTACTCGATCCCGGTAAACTCCACGACGCGGCCACCGACATCATTGTTGCTCTGTCGGATCGTCTCAATGATCGCAGGCAGCGAGAGCTTGTAGGCGAGGACTTTGGTGGGGTCCAAATTCACTTGGTATTGACGGACAAAGCCTCCCACGCTGGCCACCTCAGCCACCCCCTCCACACCGCGCAGCCAGTAGCGCAAATACCAATCTTGAAAACTCCGCAGGGCGGCGAGGTCGTGCTGTCCCGTCTCATCCACGAGGGCATACTCGAAGACCCACCCGACGCCGGTGGCATCGGGGCCGAGCTGGGGGGTCACGCCTTCGGGCAAGCGGCCGGCGAGCTGATTGAGGTATTCGAGGACGCGAGAGCGGGCCCAGTAGATGTCGGTCCCGTCTTTAAAAAGGACATAGACGTAGGAGTAACCAAAGTCGGAGAACCCCCGCACCACCGTAACGTTGGGGGCAGACAGCAGGGCCGTGACAATGGGGTAGGTGACTTGATCTTCCAGCAGGGTGGGAGACCGCCCCGCCCAGGTGGTGTAGACGATCACCTGCGTGTCGGAGAGATCCGGGAGCGCGTCAACCGGCGCCTGCCGCATGGCCCAGAGACCGGCCGCGGACAACGCAAACACAAACAGAAAGACGATAAAGCGATTGTTCGCGCTGAACTCGATGACGCGTTCGACCATGGCCCGCTCAATCCTTCGACTTCATGCCAGACATGCCGCCCATCCCTTCGACGACAGACTTGAGTCGGCTTTCACTGTCGATCAGGAAATTGGCCGAGGTCACAATATGGTCCCCCTCGTTCAAGCCGGTCAGCACTTCGGACCACTCCCCGGTCTTCACGCCCGTCTTGATCAGACGTGGCTCCAGCTTCCCGCCGCCCAGGTGGAGGAACACCACCTGCTTCTCGCCGGATTCGATCACGGCTTCTTGGGGGATCGCTAGGCGAGTACCCAGGTTCACCCGTAGCTCCACGTTGGCATACATGTCCGGCTTCAGCTTCTCGTCCGCGTTGTCGAGTTCGAAACGAACCTTTGCTGTCCGAGTCTTAGGATCAAGTGTGGGATAGATGAAGCCCACCTGTCCGGTCAGGACCGTGCTGGGGTCGTAGGAGAGCGTGACAGCGGCTTGTTGGCCGGTCTTCACGAAGGACAGCTCATACTCGTAGATGTCCGCCAAGATCCAAATATGGGAGAGATCCGCAATGGTGTAGAGTTCTTCCCCAGGTTCCACGTGAGTCCCTTGCAGGACTTCTTTCCGAATCACGGTCCCACTGATCGGAGAATGGATCGGCAGCGTCTTGGTCACCTGTTTCGTCCGTTCTAATTCCCGGATGTGTTCTTCGCCGATGTCCCACAGGTGCAGGCGATGGCGAGTCGCTTCCAGCAAATCCTTGGAGCCTGCCGCGACTTCCGGAATCTCGCTTTCCCCCAGC
Organism: Nitrospira sp.; assembly: GCA_033852435.1. Classification (GTDB taxonomy): domain Bacteria; phylum Nitrospirota; class Nitrospiria; order Nitrospirales; family Nitrospiraceae; genus Nitrospira_C. The sequence goes on along the minus strand of JAWOMO010000038.1, from coordinate 73,247 downwards.
TGCTTCCGACTCTGCAACGCCAGAAGATATTCTTCCTGTGTCGCCACGAGATCGGGGCTGTAGATCGTAAAGAGTCGTTGCCCTTTCTTCACATGATCCCCCGTGGCACTGACGAACAGCTGTTCAATCCACCCGTGAAACTTGATCGTGACTTTGGCGAGCTTGCGTTCATCCACGGCAACACGCCCCACGGTTCGAATGACCTTCTCCAGAGGACGACGCGCCACCTGTTCGTACTTCACGCCGATTGTTTGCAGCCGTTCTGGTGGAATCGTCACGATCCCCGATCCACCCTCTCGCTCACGCGGAGACTCAGTTCCCACCGGTTGTTGCGCCGGTGCTGATTTCTTTTCCTGTGTCTTGCCCATCCCAGGCATGTCCATCCCAGCCATGTCGTCCTGTTGGGAATCTGCCAGCGGAAGAATTACGGATCGCGACATCAACCACATGACCGCGGCACCAGCCGCAAGGAGCACCACGCCGATACTGAGGCTGCGCCACCAGGTCATGGTTCTGGTTTCCTTTCCGATAGAGAGCCACCTAATGGTCCGCCGGTCACGGCTTCGAGCCGGGCGAGCGCTTTCTCATGGTTCACCATCTCGCCATGCAGTTCGAGCTGGCTGTCCTGCAGGATCAAGAGGCTGTTGAGCAGCGTCAGGAAATCCACTTTCCCCACCGTATAACTCGCTTGCGCGGCCTGCAGTGCCAGCGTAGCCTGAGGGATAATCGCATCGCGCAGAATCGTAATGAGCCGCTCGGCCCGCTGCGCTTGGACAAAGCCGTCCTTGACCTGGAACAACAAATCCTGCCGAGTTGTGGCGAAGTCTTCTCTCGCTCCCTCAAGACCAGCGAGGGCCTCTCGGACGCCTTGCTTCTGTTTGGTCTCATAGAAGAGCGGGATCTTAATCCCCACCATCACCTGGTAGCCGTTATCGTTGATCTTGTCGTTCCGGAGGCCGAGGGCCGTGATATCGAAATCAGGGTAATACTGGCGCTTGGCGAGCGAGACGGATCGCTCAGAGCGATCGATGCTCTTTGCTGTCGCCAGCAGCGTGGGGGAAAATTCATCGGCGCGCCGGCTCAGGTCCTGTAGCGGGATGGTTAAAATCGTGGTTTGAACTTCTGCGGGTGTCCCCAGTGGTCCAGCGGGCGGACGGTTCAAGAGACGATTGATTGCGGCGTGCAGACTTTCTTTCTGTTGATCGAGCACCGCCAACCGGTCAAGGACACGCGAAATTTCCACTTGAGCCCGAAACACATCCTGCTGCGCGGCCTGCCCGACACTGTAACGCGCTTTGGCGGTTTTCTCGAACTGCATCAAGAGCACTTTGTTTCTCTCCACGATCTCGATGCTCTTGTGCACGAAGTGCAGGTTGAAATACGCCTCCTTCAAGTTCGCAATGAGTCTCAGCCGCGTGGCATTGAATTCCTGCTCCAGTCGCTCCGCTTCACGCTGGGCCACTTCTCCTTTGAGACCGAGCTTGCCGGGAAAGGGGATTTCCTGTCCGAACCCATACATCGCGCCTTCCACAACCGGAGGAACCATGGGCATGCGTTGATAGCCAAGCTGCAAGCGAGGGTCCGGTAGTGTTTGGACTTGCGGCACGACCGCCTTCGAGGCTTCCCAGCGCTGACGGGCAGCCTTAATTTCTGGGTTGACGCGTTCCAGTTCTCCAATGAGACCCGGAAGGTCGATCCGAAGTTCTCCATGCGAGGTATGAGCGGCCCCGTCCGGAACGACTATGCCACGATCTTCCGCTCCACGAACGGACCAGGCTGAAAGCACCACGGCCGAGAAGACGACGAGAGGAATGATATACCCTTGAATGGGAACAATAGATGGTTTCACGGTGACACCTCCAGGCGACGTTCGGAAAATGGACCAGTACCCGCTCAGGCTCAGGAGCCGAGCAAGGAGTGAACGCACTGGAAGTGAGGAATCAGATTCGGAGGACCGAGGGAGAACTTATGGAGATGGGCACAATGGCAGACGCGCTGCTCCAGGACCACAGCATAGGAGCAGACCGAACGGGAAGACCTGCAGCTGAACCCAACAGGATTGTCGCATGATCGAAATCCGCGACGAGGTTATGAATGATCTGACGTTCAGGAGACGAGGTGATTGACGGCGGACACATGATCGTCCCATCCATCGGACAGACCATACCCTCTTCCACCAAGATGGCGGTTTCTTCTGCCACCGACAGATCGGGCAAGGTACACATCGTGCCGATCACCTGGCAGAAGGTGAACAAGAGTACCAACGCGACATACTTCGTCTCAATACGTCCATTCATGGGACTGACCAAACCTCTGAAAGGTCTGCCCAACGCTGTGCGGCTAGTCTGCATCAACTGTACAGATAGGTCAAGAGCCGCTGCTCATTAGGTATTCAACCGTGACTAAACTCTGCTCGAGCCAAATTAATAGCTGCAGCGTGCACGCGGGAGTGGAGGAAGCACGAAGCATAGCTGATGTGCGCTGCACCGGCGGCCCGTGGCTTACCACCTGCCTGCGTACGCGTCAGCCTAATGACTACTAGAATTCACTCTCCCTCTTTCGAGGCATATGACAAACGACAGTGGAAGCATAGCCTATTATCGTTAAGACTCGCCGAGAGACTCCGTGCCGTATCATCTCATTGTCCGATAAAAGGAGGGCACGGTGATTCGCGAACCTACTGCATTGCACATGCGAAACGTGTTGGCGCTACCGATCAGTGTAACCCCGTATGAGTGGTCAGATGCCCAGGAATGATGGAGTGAATTGCCCCTACTGTGCTTCCGCGGATTGTTATCGGTCCGGTCGGCGTGGCTGGCGGGACTTCATTTGCCGACAGTTCGGTCTATTCCCATGGCGGTGCAGGGGGTGCAGGAATCGATTTTATCTGCGCAAACAGTTCCTCATCCGCGGGCTGCCGCCATCGCCTTCAGGACGTTCCAGCTGAACACTGAAGTCAAGGTCCCTTGAGATGGGTTTCTACTGGATCGTGTCGTTCACCATCTCGGCAGTCAGAAGATGGATTCGATCAAGCTATAACTCATGCATCTAGCTTCGCTTCGATGCAGGTTCAGGTTGAGCGTTCATGCCAGCCCGCCATTGTAAAGTTCCTCGCGAAGGATGGACGGCGTCACGCGTAATTCCTCTCAGCCGACCAGCGCGACATCTCGGCATGTCGTGCGGTCGTCCGTATCGGTTCTGTTCTTCAGAGCGGGGGTGCTGGCTACCGGATGGAAAGGCTTACTTGGGAATCGAATCGGCACAGGGGTTAATCGGCAGCGGCAATCGAAGTGCCTTGACCATGTATGTCCGCCTGCGATTGATCCACAAGCGAACCTGACCCGTCCGACTCAAGTGGTCAACGGCCTTGAAGACTTGACTCCAGGTGAGGTCCGGACAGAGCGCCACAATTTCATCCATCGGATAATCTGTCTGTCGCGTTTCTAGCGCGCCACGAACACGATCGGCCATGGTTACGATGGTCATTGGACGCCTCCTCCGGAGCCACTGAAGTCCAGCAGCCCTATGCTAGAGCATTGCTCCGGGGAGGAAACTCGTAAAGATACCAGGTGGGAGCACGGAGATTACGAGAGATCCCCTACTTACATGTGAAGCCAACAGCCCATCCCTTGCAAAGAGTCCGGCCATGACCGGATAAAGTCATGCCATAAGTTGGTTGTTTCTCCCTCTCTCTGACGAACAGGGTGACCAGCGCCGGGCATCGGCATCTTATTTCTCGAAGATCAACATCACGTAAGCGAGGAACAGGAGCAGGTGAACCGCTCCCAGCAAGACATTGGTCCTGGCGCTGGCAAACGTTAAGGTGCTCAACCCCAATGTCAGCAGCAAAATCGTCACGTCTGCGGCGTCGAGTCCCAACACAACCATCTGGCTCGTCGCAATACCGATCAGCAACACGGCCGGGATGGTTAAGCTGATGGTGGCCAACACCGATCCCAGCAGGATGTTGACGGAACGTTGAAGCTGATTGGCCAACGCCGCGCGCGCAGCGCCCAGGGACTCGGGCGACAGAACCAGAATGGCGACGAGTAATCCGCCGAGGGCCTGTGGTGCCTGTAACTCATGCATACCATAGTTGATGGGAATGGCCAGTTGTTTCGACAGGACAAACAGCGGGAGCAGATAGGCCAACAACATCCCGATGGGATAGCGAACAGACAGGCCGCCCCGTTCGTGCTGGTCAGGAAGCCTGTGTGCTCCCATTAACCCCTGTTCTGTTTCAGGCAAGACGAAATAGTTGCGATGGCTCCAAATCTGGATGGCGAGAAACACTCCGTACAACCCGATCGACATGATAATGAGGAAGGCCGTTTGAAGCGGAGACAGGGTTGGGCCGGGGGACGACACGGTAAAGTTCGGGAGCACCAGTCCGAAGACCGATAAGGGGACGATCACGGCAAGAAAGGCGTTCGCCCCTTGAAGGTTATAGGTCTGCTCGTGATACCGGAGTCCTCCAAGCAGCAAGGACAATCCTACCATCCCGTTCAGGACGATCATCACGACGGCAAACATGGCGTCCCGGGCCAATGTCGCATTGCCCTTCCCGCCGTGCATCACCGCCGCGATCATCATGACTTCAATCCCGGTCACCGACAGCGTCAGAACCAGCGTGCCGATCGGCTCGCCGAGCTGTTCCGCGATCACTTCTGCATGCCGGATCACCGCAAAGGCAGACAACAGGATCACCGTGAACAGCCACATCAACATGCAGGCGAACCAAGCCGCATGCGAAAGATCGCCAAGCCATTGAGATCCAAACGAGAGAAACAGGGCGGCGGTGATCACGCTCACGGCGAGGGGCCATTCGCGGGTTGCGCGTAGCTTAGTGTGTATTCCCAGACCAGTAGCTATATCCATGTTCACTGTTACGGCTGGCGGAAAGGGTGGGGAGCCGGTGTGCGTATATGAGTATGAGAGGGCCTCTGCCCATCCATCTGATCCGTCTGCCGATCGGCCGCATGACTCGGACCAAAGTCTATCGGTCCTCGATTTGTTTCGGGGCGCACGTCATTTCGTCCCTCGCCCCACCGGTACAGAACGGGAAGCACGACCAACGTCAGCAGGGTGGAACTGACCAGTCCGCCGATGACCACAATGGCGAGGGGGCGCTGCACTTCGGAGCCGATGCCTCGGGCAAATGCGAGCGGGACCAGCCCGAGTAAGGCGACGAGTGCGGTCATCAGAACCGGCCGCAAGCGAAGCAAGCTTCCAGTAAAGACCGCTTCATCCAGGCTGTAGCCATCCTGGCGTAATTTGTTCATGCACGAGACCAGCACGATGCCGTTGAGCACTGCCACACCGAATAAATTGATGAAACCGATCGAGGCCGGCACGCTGAGATATTCCCCTGTCAGCCAGAGGGCGACCACTCCGCCGATCAGCGCGAAGGGGAGATTCAGAATGATGAGCGTGGCCTGACGTAGCGAATCGAAGGTAGAGTATAGCAAGAGGAAAATCAACCCGATCGTGATTGGGACGATGATGCGCAGTTTGGCCATCGCCCGTTCCATATTCTCAAAGGATCCTCCCCAGGCGACCGTGTAGCCTGTGGGAAGAGATACCTGGCTCTCAATCTTTTGCTGGGCTTCGGCAACCAAACTTCCGATATCGCGTCCCAGCGTGTTGAAGCCGATCGACACATAGCGTTGGAGCCGTTCGCGGCTGATCCGGCCGGGACCCTCCTCAAGCCGGATGGTCCCCAGATCGGCAAGCGGAATCAGTGCGCCGGCCCCGTCGGCCAGCTGGATGTTGCTGATAGTTTCGGCGCTGTCGCGGTACTGCTCCGGAAATCGCACAAACAGGTCGAACCGTTGCTGTCCCTCATATACTCGGGTCGCGGCTTGACCGCCGATCGCAGTGGTGATGATTTCCCGCACATCGGCGACGTTGATCCCGTGCCGGGCGATCTTGCTCCGATCGATATCGATCGTGAGATAGGGTTGCCCGTAGAGTTGCTCGACCTTGATGTCCCGAACCCCGCGGACGGTTCCCAGGACGCCGGCGATCTCATCCGCTTTGCTTCGCAAGATCTCCAAGTCGTCGCCGAACAGCTTGACGGTGGCTTCAGTCCGCACCCCGGAGATCAACTCGTCGACCCGTTGCTGAATGGGCTGGCTGATCAGGAACGTCGCGCCAGGTATTCGCGTCAACCGCTCGCGGAATTTCTGCATCAGCTCCGGCATCGTCCGTGCGGTTGTCCACTGATCGAGCGGGCGAAGCCGGACGACGGGATCGCTCTCGTTCGGTTCCTGCGGATCGTTTCCCAGTTCTGTGCGCCCGATTTTAGAGACCACCATCTCCACTTCAGGAAATTCCATGATGGCCTGCTGCATATGCTTTTCAATTTCGATGGAGGCCGGAAGGGACGCGCTCGGCAGCCGAATGGTTTGGGGGGCGACGGACCCTTCGTTCAGGATCGGGATAAACTCGCTCCCGAGGAAGGGAAATAGCGCCAGGCTGCCGAGGAGTGAGCCGATCGCCACCGCCAGCACCACCGGACTTCGTCCAATCGCCCATCGAAGGGACGGGGCATAGAAGCGCTTGGCTAACCGGACGATCCAAGGATCTTCCTCGCTTCCTCTCTTTAGCATGAGGGAACAGAGAACCGGTGACAGCGTGAGTGACAGGACGAGGGAGATCAGCAGGGCGATCATGATGGTGTAGGCGAGCGGTTTGAACATCTTGCCTTCCATGCCGTGAAGGGAGAGCACGGGCAGGAATACCAGGATGATGATGAGAATGCCGAACACCACCGGCTGCCCCACTTCCTTGACAGCAGTCATAATCAAATCTTGCCGCGGCACCGCAACGGCTGAATGGACCGAAAGATGCCGATGGACGTTCTCGACCACGACAACCGAACCGTCCACGATCATGCCGATGGCGATGGCGAGCCCGCCCAACGACATGAGATTGGCCGTCAACCCGACTTGGCCCATGAAGATGAAGGTCGCCAGAGGAGCCAGCACCAGCGTGCTGACGACGATCAGCGCGCTACGAATATTGCCCAGGAAGAGGAAGAGCACCACCACGACCAGCACCACCCCCTCCCCCAGCGACTTATAGACGGTATCCAACGCCGCGGTGATCAATTCGATCCGGTCGTAGAACGGCACAATGCGCAGCCCGTCAGGCAGCAGATGCCGGCGATGAATGTCGTCGATGCGAGCCTTGATCCCCTCGACGACGTCACGGGCGTTGCCGCCACGCAGCATCAGCACGATGCCGCTTACCACTTCACGCTCGCCGTTCAACACGGTGGCGCCATGCCTGACTGCATGGTCGATCAGTACCTGCGCCACATCGCTGACGAAGACCGGAGTGCCCCCGACTTCCTTGACGACAATGTGCTCGATGTCTTCCAGGGTCCGGATGAGCCCGACACCGCGCACAATGTATTTCTCGGCGTGCTTTTCCAGGATATTACCGCCGGCGTTGGCGTTGTTGCTGGCGATGGCGTCAAAGACCTCGTGGAGGGTGAGGTTGTATTTCCGGAGCATCGCCGGCTCGACCAGCACCTGGTATTGCTTGACGTATCCTCCCATTGAATTGACGTCGATCACCTCTGGGGTGCTCTTGAGCAGCGGTCGAATGATCCAATCCTGAATCGTCCGGTGATCGATCAAGCTTTGGTGGTACGATGCCGCGTCCAGGATGGGGCCTTGAGGCCCGGCCAGGTAGTACTGAAACACCTCGCCTAATCCGGTGCTGTTGGGCACTAGCATGGGTTCGGCGCCGGGGGGAAGCAATTCCTTCACTTCAATCAAGCGCTCGAGCACCAACTGGCGGGCGAGATTGATGTCCATCGCATCGTCGAAGACGATCGTGACGAGCGAGAGGCCGACCTTGGTCAGCGAGCGCATTTCGGTGAGGGACGGAACGCCCGTCAGCTGCAACTCGATGGGAAACGTCACCAGCCGTTCGACCTCCGCCGGGGATAATCCGGGCGCCTTGGTGACAACCTGCACGAGTACGCTGGTCACATCGGGGAACGCATCGATCGGAATGGTTCTGAAAGCGTACAGGCCTCCGGCTCCAATCATGATTGCGAAGATCACAATGAGCATGCGCTGGCGGAGGGATATGTCGAGGAGGCGAGAAACCATCAGACCTGCTTCTTCAAGAGTTCGGATTTCAGGATGAAGGCGCCATGCGTGACGACCGGGTCGCCTTCGGTGAGGCCTCCAAGGATCGTGGTGAGGGTGCCGTTAGATTCGCCGATCTGAACCTCGCGGGCTTCGTATTCGTTCGCGTTCCGTTGCACGAAGACAAAGACCCGATCTTGGTCCCGTTGCAACGCGGCCTCCGCCACAGCCAGCCGGTCCGGTTGCGACTCGGAATAGAGTCGAATCGTTGCGAACATCTCCGGCTTCAGCCGTCCCTCGGGATTGGGCAGCTCCAGCCGGAGTTGCATGGTGCGCGTGGCGGGATCCAACACGTCGCCCACATACGTGATCGTCCCCTTGAAGATTTCTCGCGGATAGGCATTGATCAGCACCTCCGCCTGTCTGCCGCCGGACGCATGGACGGAGTGGACGAAGGGGATATCTTTCTCCGGGATGTTGGCCCGTACCCAGACCTCCGACAGGTCTGCCACCACGAAGAGTTTCTCGGTCGTCTCGACGACTTCCCCACGGGTCAGGTTACGTCCGATGATACGTCCGGCGAAGGGCGCCACGATCGGCACGTGGGATCGAATGTCCCGGCTCTTGTCGAGCCGGCGAAATTCGTCGTCGGTCATGCCGAGCAGTTTCAGGTGATCACGCGCCTCATGGGCCTCCGCCTGCATGCTGAGCAATTCCGCCTGTCGACGTTGGGCTTCCGCCTCTCCAATCACCTTCTCCTGCAGCAGGAACTTTGCTCGCGCATAGGCCTGCTCGGCGACATGAAGCTTGGCCCGCGACTTCAGATAGGCGGATTGAGCCAGACCCAATTCGCTGCTGTACAAGATGGCCAAGAGGGCATTCGCTTCGACCTGTTGGCCCAAGTCCGCGTAGACATCTACCACACGGCCGCGGACCAAGGTGGTGATGTCCGCCATGGCCCGCTCGTTCGGTTGCACGATGGCAGGAAACTCTCGGTAGGTTCGAAACTCGCTCCGGGCGACCGGCTGGACGACGAGCCCGACGCGCGCTGATTCCTCGGCCGGTAGCAGGACGATCCCGGGAGCGGAGGCGGAAGCCGGCGATTTGGCCACGACCGCATCGCTCGGATTGCTGTCGCACCCTGATCCGGTCACCGTCAGGGCGGCGAGGAGCCAGAAGACCAAAAAAGAGACCCGACCGGACGGCCGTCTCAAGGCATGTTCTTCCCTCGTGCACGGAATGGTTCGACACGGAATACGTAGGTTCATAGTGCTCCACCAACGGCTCGCTCGAGGCGAGTCAACGACACTGATAATTCATAGCGCGCCTGTGCGTAATCCATTTGGATTTGACGCTGCACGCGCTGGGCGTCGAAAACGTCCAAGAGGCTCGATGCTCCCTGCTGAAAACTGAACTGAGCAAGTCTGAGTGCTTCCTGGGCTTGCTTCAAGAGGCCTTTGTCGAACACGTCGATCAGCTCGGCCGTGGTTCTGGCGTCCTGATAATGCTGATGGATGGCTCGGGCCAGTTCGTTGCGGGCCCGCAGCAGTTCCGCTTCTTCGCGGCGCTTGGTGCCCAAGGACGAGGCGATCTCTCCCTGTCGGCGGTACCAGAGCGGCATGGGAATGGAAAGGCCTCCCTGAACCGCCTCCCGGCCGATCTCTCGCCAATAACTGCCGTTTACCGTCACGCTCGGCACCCGTGACTGCCGCTCATATTCAATCTTCCAGTCCGACTGTTCCACCGATTTCAGGAGGCGTTGAATGGTCGGATGCTGAATCGCCATGCGGGCCATCAACTCTTCGACGTGCAATTCCTTCGACAGTCCTGAAAAATCGCCCTGAACGACATAGGAAGACCCGAGTGCGCCGCCGGTCAGGGTATCCACCACGACTCGGTTGACTCTGACAACGTTGTCCGCTCGCGCAAGTAGTTGCTTGGCCTTCAGGACTTCGACTTCGGCCTTGATCGATTCAAATTGTGGTGCTTCCCCAGATTTCACTCGCGCTTTGACGATTCGCGCTACACTTTCGACAATCTCCAGATTCTGCCGAGCGAGGGCGACACCCTGCTGGGCCAGCAGCAGGTCGTAAAACGCCACCTTGACTTGTGTTGTCAGGTTCATGCGGGTGTCCGACCAGCCAGCGGTCGCCGTGGCCAATCCACCCTCTGCGACCTGCTGCCTTGCTGCTCGCAGCGACGGCCATTCCAACGGCTGCCCGACGGTCACGTTGTATTCGGTGAGTGATTGTCTATTAAGCGAGCCTTGGATGTCTGCGCGACCGGCGTCTCGAATCTCACCATAACCGATGTTTCCGGTGACAGTCGGATTCGGATAGGCGCCGGCTGCGGTCTGTTGGCCGCGCTGCTGTTCAATGTGCCCTTCTGCGGAAGACATGAGAGGATTTCTGGCCAGGGCCAGTTCGACAATCGTTTCGAGCCTGTACGCCTGTGGCCCGGACTCCGCGGACGCGCGGGAGGCGCCGCACAGGCTACTCAGTTGCAGCAGAGCCGTCAGACACACGAGAGTAAAATAAAATTGCAACACCATCTTATCGGTCCTTTCTGACATCTATCCTCACGCAGGGGGTGGGAGGTTTCTGCGCGACCTCCGTTTCCTGGGCGAGCACGTCTTAACCCACGATAGGTATGCCCTGGTGCCGGGCGGTGAGCATGTGCAGCATGAACATGCTCACGAGAGTCCCCAGCTGGGGTTGTCCCACGTTGAGTTAGACGGTGGGTATCATGTGAGCGGTCTCAATCAATCCGAATCGCCGCTGTGGGGCTCATGGATCCTTTGAGGTTCTCGGCATGCAACCAGACGTTGTAGCGAACGGTAGCGGCTTTTGAGAAACAGAGGCTCACATACTCCTGCGGTTGAATCGTGACCACGTCTTCCATTGTTCCGAATCGTGTAAAGCCCTTTTCGCATGCGACATGATCGCGCCACTTGTTGTCGAGAATGCCCACCCGGACCGGATCAGGCGATGCATTGTGCCACCGAATCTCGTCTCCGACTCGCGCATAGAGCGTGGATGGAGTGAAATCGTGGCGAATTTGTATGTAGCGAACAGCGCCAGCTCCTCCTGCATGGGGGCCGGTCGTGCAGCTGAGTATTCCGAGCAGCAGGATGCTGAGGAGACTTGCCACAGTCAGCTTGCGGCGCAGTCCGATCTGGGCTCTGGCTTGATGCTCCCGCGTATTAATCCACATTACTTGCCGTGTCACCATCGAGCAAATTTCTCCTTCTCTCAGTTACCTGAGCGTCATAGCATGCGCCTCTTATCTATGAGAGGGGACTTGCTAGAATTTGACTGCGTATACGTCAGCATCGATGCTGGCGTACATGTGGAACATCACGCCACGACATGTTTTTGTTGAAGCGCTACATCTTGTTTTGTTGACGTTGCCTCCACCAAAAACCGTAACCGGTCGTGATGGCGCGTTCGAGGAAATCTGTGCGGACCATTTCTTCTTGTTGAAAAGCTCACTCGATTACGCCGCTTTTCGGGTTTCCTCTGGTCTGTGTTCCCCTTTCTCCTCTTCCGGGGCAGACTCACTGTCTAGAGGTTCATTCTCCCATGTTGCCCAGATCGCGATCGCCCATATGAGTGCTGTCAGAGCACAGAGGATGAATACAGGTGCCATTGGTACTGCGCTCCTTCCTCGCCTGTTGGCGCTCGTTCCGCCGATTGATTAGAGGCCAGGCCAGAGCGAACAACACGCGCGGCCTCCGGACACCGTTACAGGAGGGGAGCCTTTCGGGCCTTTGGCGCACGGTGTCAGGAACTTGCCGACTCCCTGACCCAGCCATTAACGTGTCTTCTCCTGTTTCAGCGTGTCAGTTCCTTTCCGTCGAGAAAGACGTTCACGCATTTGCGTCGAAAGAGTTCCGGATCGAATGGTTTGACCAGATACTCTTTCGCGCCAGCCGTCATGGCCTGGCGGAGTTTGCCGACATGGATGGAATCGGACATGACAATTACGGGGATTGTCGGAAAGCGCGCGTGGATTTCCCGGAGGACGGCTAATCCGTCCAGCACCGGCATCTGCAATTCCACGAGTACTCCATGAAAGGGGGCAGAGTCACGGCCGTCGGTAATACGGGAGAGACCGGAGGTGCCATTGTCTTCCGCTGCCACCTCGAAGCCGAGGGTACTGAGCCGATCGCATAAAAATGCCCGGACGTCATTGTCGTGATCGATAACCAAAATGCGTCGACGAATCGGTGCCTTCTCCATCGCGCTCGGTGCCTCCTCTCTCGTCCATGCTGTGCGCACGGCTCCCCCTAATCTCATGTGCGATATTCCTCCGCCTCTTCGCTGCGAGCTCCGCGGGTCTCCCGTTCGGTTCTCATCGACGGGGGATGCCTCCGACGGTTGCCGCAGAGCGACGAACCATGCTCGGCACGATGGCGCTGAATCATCTCATCGAGAATATTTCCACAGACCACGCAACGGTATCCGACGAACGACATCGCACCGTCGGACTCGTAATCGACGAACACCTCCTGCACGGCGAGGTTCCGACAGCGGGAACATTGCATTGAACGCCCTCCTATCCTCGGCTTTTGTTCAGCCCGGTTCGACTATCCACTCATAGGGCTGACAAGCTTGAAATCTGTTGCGAGGGATGACGGTTCTGCGCCAGCCCCTGCTACAGATTTCCCCAAGAGGATTCCTGCCGGGCACGGCTCTCGCGCGGGATGGCGCGTTCCGGTACTCTGTTCGCGTAAGGGGCATCATCATATGCCGAGACATGCCGGATCACGGACCGGATCGAGGAGATGAGCGATTGTGACGATCCCTTGATCAGGTACCCCGAGGCTCCGGCTGCAAAGGCGGCTGCGATGATTTCCGGCTCGTTGTGAGAGCTGTGCACGATCACACGGCAGTCCGGTAACTGTTTGTGTAGTTCGCGAGTCGCTTCGATGCCGTTCAAATTCGGCATGTCGATGTCGGTGAGGATGACGTCGGGTCGAAGAGCCTGGGCTGCCGCGACCAACGATTGCCCGTCCTCAGCCGTGCCCACGACTTTATAGTCTGGTTCCAACAGCACCTGCAGCAACGACAGAATTTGCGGATGATCGTCAGCGAGCACAATGCGAAGACGTCTCATCGAGGCACCTCGCTATGCAAAGGGTGGGCGCTCGTGTCACGGTCTGAGCATAGGCGTTCGACCGTCGAGAAGGGGATAGGAAGGCTACTGGAGGCGAGGTTGGAAACTACCAGGTTGAGGTGAAATGACTACGATGAACTGGGGGGCTGTGCCCAAGGAGCTCAGGAAGCGCTGACCAGACCATGAGCGACGGCATATTTCACCAGGTCGGCGGTCGTATGCAGGTCGAGCAGTTCCATGACCTTGGCTTTGTGAAATTCGACGGTTCGGTGGGACACCTTGAGTTGGCCGGCGATTTCCTTGGCAGAGAATCCCTCTGCCACGAGTTGAAGAATCTCCCGCTGCCTGGCTGTCAAGTCGTCTACGGCGGGGACGTGAGTCTGCCCCGGCGTCAGAAACGAAGTGATGACATCCTTCGTGATGAGAGGAGTCACGTAATAACTGTTATTCATGACAGACTGAACAGCCTGCACCAGCTCTTTGGCGGCTGATCGTTTCAATAAGTATCCGGAAGCGCCGGCTTTGAAGGCTTCGTTGATGTAGGCGGTATCGGCATGCATGGTGACAAAAATGAGCTTCACATCCGGTAAAAGTTTTTTCAGTTTCTTCGCTGCATCGATCCCGTTCAACAACGGCATTGAGATATCGAGCAGGACCAAGTCCGGATGGGTCTGGGCTGCGAGGTCCACCAACGTGCGACCGTCTTCAGCTGTCCCGACCAATTCACAATGCTCTTCCAGCAGTTTCTTGAACCCCTCGAGGACGAGGGTGTGATCATCCGCCAAGAGGACTCGTGGTTTCTTCATGGTGTGTTCCTGGAAGTGGTATCAGTACGGAAATATGTGTGCCATGGCCCGGTTGAGACCGGATCTCGAAGTGGCCGTGAACGGATCGCACGCGCTCCCGCATGTTGACGAGTCCCAGGCCGTGAGGCCGCGCCCGAATCTGATCGAGATCGAAGCCCGCTCCGCTGTCATGTATGGCTAGAGTAACCTCCTGGCCATCGCAGGTCAATTCCAGTTCCACGCGCGAGGCCTGGGCGTGCTTGGTTACATTCACGAGGCTTTCTTGCACGATCCGATACAGGCACGAGGCAATTTCTCTCGGCAATGGCTCCGTCAAGTCTTCCTGCACGACGACGGTCTTGATACCCGTCCTCGTCGAAAACTCATCGGTCAATCGCTGGAGGGCCGCGGAGAGTCCGAGGTCGTCTAGGATGGAGGAATGGAATCGGTACGCCATGCGTCGGACGTCATCGGAAATAGCGGCAAGACGCAGCGCCAACGATTGGAACGACCGTTTTGCCTGGTCTGCAGCCAGTTCCGGCTCATTCTCCAAATTCCCCATTTCGATCGCCAGCAATGCCAGCTGTTGGTTGATATCGTCGTGCAGTTCGCGGGAAATGCGCCGGCGTTCCTCCTCTTGCGCCGTCATCAATTGTGTCGCAAGTAACTGCAACTGACGTTCGGTTTGCAAACGCTCCGTGATATCTCTCAAGATGACGGTAAAGGTCGTTTTGCCGCCGACCGTGAGTTTCGAGATACTGGCCTCAGCGGGAAACTCCGTTCCGTTCTTTCTGAGGCCAAAGACTTCCTGTCGGTCGGCCATACGGCGTGCCGGTTCCTGGCTGTGAGCGAACCCCTCGATATGACGGGCGTGGTCGAGTCTGAACCGTTCCGGGAGTAAGCGGTCGATCGATTGCCCGAGGACGTCGGCAGAGTCATAGCCGAACAATTTCGAAGCGCCTTGGTTGAACAATGCGATCGATCGATCCTGCTCGATCACGATGATGGCGTCCTCTGCAATATCCAGAATGCCCGCAAGGCGCCCTTCCGATTGTCGATACGCTTGCTCCGTCTGCATGCGCTCGGTGACTTCGGAGACCAGCGCCTCATTGACGCTGGCCAGTTCGCGGGTCCGCTGAATCACTTTTTCCTCAAGACTTTCGTTGCTCTGGTGCAGGGCCGACTCCGCCTGCCGCCGTTTCACGGCAAACCATGCGAGGATCCAGACGATCATAATCGTGAACGCCCGATTCCCCATGGGAATCCAGATGGGAAGATCCGGGAAGGGTGGACTGAGGAATCCACCGATCACCGTCAGGGCGGAGGTAACTCCTGCGACCAGCCACGGCATGAAGGTGACGCGAGAAGCGGTCGAAACCAAAATCACCGTGGCATAGAGAATATGGTTGGCGAAACTCAACGGCGTATAGACGTCGAGGACGAACAGCGCCGCGGTGAGCAGAACCGTGGTTCCGCCGACCAACCATTCTTTGTCAGTGGACTTCATCGCCAGGGGGCTCTGGGCCATGCGAAATTATGATCTGCGGAGGTCCCATTCTTCAAGCGCGCCGGGCTGAGAGAGCCCATGATCATAAAGGTGAGCTCCTGGTGAGCTATCACACAAGGTGGGATGGAAAGAGTGTGGTGTGGAGACCTCTTGTGGATCGTGGCGAGAAACTGCTTGACGATCCGGCAGCCTGTTGCTATAGGCCCGTGAGATGAACAAGTTGACGGACTTCGCCGCCTCCGGATCCATTGTCGCTGCCGCGGTGCTTTGGGGCGGATCGATCGTGGCGCAGAAGCTGGCTTTAAGCGGATTCTCGGCCGTTGAAGCCTCGGTGCTGCGCGACATCGGCGGCCTCGCCATCTTGCTGTCCATCTGGTGGTGGCAAGAAGGCCGGATGGTGAGCCTCACCCGATCGGATCTTCGGACGCTCGCGCTCCTCGGTCTTGGCGTTCTCGGGAATCATCTGCTGATTCTCATCGGTCTCAAGTATGTCAGCGGCGCCGTCGCAGGAGTCATCATCGGATCGGCTCCGGTCGTGACGGCGCTGCTTTCCGCGCTGATGATTCAAGATGTCCCGCTGCGAGCGGTGTGGGCAGGCGGTCTACTCTCCTTCCTGGGAGTCGCCCTTGTGTCCGTGGCGGGATTTCAGGCTGCGGGCAAACAGCCGCTGCTTGGGAGCACGCTGGTATTTCTGGGTGTCGTGAGCTGGGCGCTCTATAGTATCGGAAGCCGCGGAGTGATGGATCGCTTGTCGGCGCTTACGGTGAATTGGACGACGCTGCTGGTGGCGACAGTGGTCCAGATTCCTCTGCTCTGGACCGATCAGAAGATGGTACAGAACGGAGTCGCGTCCGTGGCGGCGAAGGATTGGTTTGCGCTCGGCTATCTGGTCGTGTTTGCTACCGCGGTGGCTCAGCAGGCCTGGTTGTTCGGGGTCAAGGGCATCGGTCCTTCGCGAGCCTCGGTACTGGGGAATCTGACGCCGGTCGCCGCCGTGGTGCTGTCTGCCGTTATCCTCAAGGAGTCGGTCGGTCTTGTGGAAATCATCGGGATCGTCCTCATTCTGTCGGGCGTTTGGGTGGTTCACCGCCGAACAAGTCTTCTTGCCGGAACCTAGCGGCCCTGTTTCTTTCTCGCCCCCGAACACTGATTCCAGTATGATAGCCCGCTGAGAAACGGGGGGAGCGTGATTGAACAGCGTATTGAAGAAGTCACCAAAGCCAATCAGCGGTTTTACGAAGCCTTCGAAACCTTGGACATCGCCAAGATGGACGAGGTCTGGGCCCATCTCGAGTACGTGACCTGCGTGCATCCAGGCTGGACGCTCCGTTCAGACTGGTCGAACGTGCGGGACTCCTGGGTGCTCATTTTCAATAACACGTTCTCGATGAAATTCGAGCTCACCGAAGTGATGGTGCAGGTAGCCGGCGATATGGCCTGGGTCATCTGCATTGAAAACATTACAACCCAGCAATCCGATGAACCGCAGCAGGCCCGCGTCCTCGCCACGAACCTGTTTGAGCGCATCGGCGATGAGTGGTTGATGATCCACCATCACGGAAGCGCGGTGATGGGGTAGGGGGAAGCTTTCGGTTTGCGCAGTCTGGAGCCGTCGCCAGCTGTCACTTCTTGAAAGGTGAAGCGCTCTAGATCAGGGTTTCGAGGAAGGCGCCGTCGGCACTTCTTCCACGCGGATAGTCTTGGCCCATTCGGCGACGATGGGATCGCGTTGCTCCATGGTCATGCCGGCATAGGTGGTGAACATCTGTGGGCCTCTGCGGCGGCGCCAGGTGAGAAAACTGAGGAAGTGTTCCTTGCACACGTTCTGGGTGCCGGCCGGGGAGTAGACGCCTCCTTGGCAGCCTTGGATCAAACAATTCAGATTATTCATCAACGGCTCCTTTAATAATGCCTAGTATGCAGGACCGTCCTGAGGATTTTCAACCGGTCTCCTGGAAGCGACCTTGACGGGATTTGCCCGTTCGGGTAAGTCCCTTCTCATGATGTTGCTCCTGCGCCTCCTTCCGGCTCTTGCCATCATCATGCTCTTGGTAGTCGGTTGCGCCTCGGCGTCGCGGGATGGGCTTCCGCCCGGGAGTCCATTTGCTGAAGCGGCTGTTCTGATGCCGGACGTCTTGCCGCAAGGTATTGCGTTGGGGGATGTGACTGCTCATGGTGCCATGCTGTGGGTGCGCACCGAAGGGCCGGCTCTGGTGCAAGTGGAATACGCATCTCCTTCGGTCTGGGAGAAGGCTTCCAAGATGGCGACGGCTATTGCTCCGGTCGCAAAGTCGGCCCGACTTGCGACGACTGCGGACACGGACTTCACGGTCACCATTCCCCTGGAGGGGCTGAGTCCTGCCACGCGCTATCGCTTCTACTTGTTTGTGGGACGGGCTTCCGATACTAAGAATCACATCGATGCCCCGCTCGCGGCGAAAGGGGAATTCACGGCCTTGCCGGATGCAGCCACCTCGGTTCCCGTGACCTTTGCCTGGAGCGGTGACTTGGGCGGCCAGCAACGATGTCGCCAGGGGACAGGCGGGTATCCGATTTTCGATATGATGCAGAAGCAGGGTCTCGACTTTTTTGTGTTCCTGGGAGATACGATCTACAGCGACGATACCTGTCCTTCTCCACCGAACGAGCCTGGCGCAGACTTCAAGGCGTCGACGCTCTCGGAATATCGCGCGCGCCACCGGTATCAGCGCGGTGCGCAGTCGCTGCACCGGTTTCTGGAAACGGTGCCGGTATATGTAATCTGGGACGATCACGAAGTCCGCAACAACTTTGCCGGGCCATATGATGAACAGATGCCGGCCGGCCGGCAGGCCCTGCGGGAATACTGGCCGATCGCTTCCCCCTCGGAGGATCCGCAGCGAATGTATCGCGCCCTGCGCTACGGGGCTGATTTGGAACTCTTTATTTTAGATACGAGGCAGTATCGCAGCAAGAATGCCGATCAGGACGGTCCAGCCAAGACCATGTTGGGCGCCCAGCAATTGAAATGGTTGTTGGACGGCTTGCGCGGTTCCAACGCCACGTGGAAGGTGATTGTGACCAGTGTCCCGCTCTCCATTCCGAAGGGAGGCGGTGCGTCAGTTCCCGGCTATGACGGGTGGGCCGGTGGGTCGGATGGGACCGGTTTCGAGCGGGAGCGGCAGGTGATCGTCGACGCCATCATGTTGAACAAGATGAAGAATGTCGTGTTTCTCGGCGGGGATGTTCATTGGGTGCAGGCGAATAGCTATGATCCTGATAGTGACGGCATCCCAGATTTCCACGAGTATATCGCCGGCCCGCTGTCGGCGAGTCCGGGTCGATTGACTCCTGCAAGTCCGGGCTTGCATCCGAAGAACTTGATCAATGAAGCGGGCTATTACAACTTCGGACTGGTTCGGGTGACGCCAAATTCGTTCGATGTGACCATCATCGACGACACAGGAAAGACGCGATTCTCCCATCGGCTTATTGCCCGATAACGGCTCGATCACAGGAACATCCTCTTGCATTCTTCAGGTTGCACCGGTTACCGTACCCATTCGTTTTGCGTCCGTTATCCCGGAGTCCTACGTCGTTCCATGCTACTGCAAATCATTTCTTTGGTCGGGGCGCTCATGGTGTTGACGGCATACGGGCTCAATCTCGGGGGAGTCTGGCGGGAGTTGCACGCCGGGTACCTCGTCTTGAATATCGTGGGGGCGCTCCTCCTGGGCATTGTCGCCATCGTGGATCAGCGGGCGGGGTTCATTCTTTTGGAATTTGCATGGGTCGGTCTCGGCTTCGTAGGCGTGGCGCGAGCGGTTCGTGCGCGGCAGAATCAACAGTAACAAGGTCATAAGGAGACGAGATTATGGCAGGGTTGATGTCGGCAGAGGAAATCTTCGAAAAGACGCAAGCGGCGGCAGTGGCGGCAACCAGCCCCGATGAAAAGGCGTTGCAGATCGACTATGCGGCCTTGAAGGACAAAATTCGGGCGGCGTTGGGCGATCGCAAGGTGGCACTCTGCCACATCAATAAGTTCTTACCGGAAGGCTACGAAGACCAGGGCCGGTTCAACGTCCTGTTACTCACGGCCGGGAACGTCGTGTTCGACATCGTCATCGGCGATTCCTATTTTCGCTACGACGTCGTGTCGGTTGGCCAGTTGGACAAGGTCCAGGTCATCGATGCGATGTGGGACAATAAAGAAAAACGCCGCGAAGAGCCGTTCCTGAGTCTGCGTTTGATGCATGGCGAGGAGGCGCATCTTCTGCTGGCACTCGAAGATGAAGAACGGACCAGCCTGCTGGCTTTCGCCCGGGCAGTCTCTGCGGCCAGAAATCCTGAAAGGTAGGCGCTCTAGGATCGAGAGTAGAAGGGGAGCGGCTTGACGGTCGCCGCAAGGTGCTTTCCTTCGACTTGAACAGTCAGTGCAGTGTCCGGAGCCGAAAAGTCTCTGAGGGGAAAACCAAAAGCGATCACGGCATTGAGGTGCGGCGAACGTGTCGCGCCGCTGATCCAGCCGACTTCACGATCACCGCTGAAGAGTTTGGCTCCGCGGGGCGGAACAGTCGAATCCTTCAGGACGAGCCCAACCAGCTTCCTGCGTACATTGCCATACGTATCCATCCGCGCAACGACTTCCTGGCCCGGGTAGCAACCCTTGCTCAGGCTGAAGGCCTTGCCCTCGAGATTCGCTTCCGGCGGAACGATTTCTTCGTTCAAATCCGGTCCGGCGTTGGGAATGCCGGCTTCCATCCGGAGCGCTTCGCGCGCCTGGGTGCCGAACGGCTTGATGCCGTGCTGAGCGCCTGCATCCATCAGGCGCTCCCATGCGGCGACGAGTCCATCAGCCGGAATCAGCACTTCGTAATCCGATTCCCCGGTTTCCTCGGTGCGAATGATCAGTGCCGTCTGTCCGCCGATGGCCGCTGAGATGAAGTTGAGAGGTTTCAGGTCTTCCACGTCGGTGCCAAAGGCGGCGTTCATCACCACAGCGGCTTTGGGACCGCTCACGAGCAACAGTCCCCAGTTTTCTGCACAGTTCTCCATCCTGGCTTTGGTGCCGTAGAGGAGAAACTTGCGGAGTGCGGCATAAGTCGCGTCACCGATTTCCCCTGCATCTTCCAGCATGACCGCGTCCGCCTGCATGTAGACACGGAAGTAGGTGAGCATTTTCCCTTTGTGGGTGAGGAAACTGGAGTAGCGGCCTTGGCCTGGCTGCAAGGGCACAATATCGTTGCTGATGACGCTCTGGAGCCATTTCACGCGATCATCACCGGTGACGCGCACTTTGCCGCGGTGGGAAAGATCCGTCACACCCACGGCCTGACGCACGGCACCATATTCCGCGACCGGATCGCCATAGTGCGCGGGCATAGTCCAGCCGGTAACGTCTTCAAATGTGGCGCCCAGCATGCGGTGATGGTTGTGAAGACGGGATTGTTTCATGAAACGGCCTTGGTAATTTCTTCCATGAGATCTTTCGTTCGGGCGGAGAATTCGTTGCGGGACACGATTTTGGTTACACCCAGGGCCTTGGCTCGGTTCCAGGTGTCGACTTCTTCGTGATTGGCGAAGGCAAGGATGGGAATAGTCTTAAATTGCGGATCGGCTTTGAGTATCTCCAGTGCTTTAAATGCGTTCACCGTGTCGTCGTTCATATTCAAAATGACGGCAGACAGGTTTAATGCCGAGGCTTTTCCTGCAATGTCTTCTTGCGTGCGCGCCCGCTCAAGTTTGTATCCGCTTGGGAGCAGAGCGTCGCGAACTTTGGTGTAAAAGAAGATGTCGGTCACCGCGACGAGAACAGTTTTGGGGGCAGCATCCATTTAATTGAGTGAGCTGATCAGGCGACCAAGCGATTTCTTCGCCAGGCTGTAGTCGGGGTTGAGGGCCAAAGCTTGTTTGTAGGAGGCGATGGCTTCGGTCCAATTGCCCTGCTTCTCATAGACCCGCCCGAGATTCAGATGTGGAAAGGCCGGGCTTTCGTACCGCTTTGCCTGCATGGCTTTCTGAAACCAGGGAATCGCCTCGTCGAGTTCGCCTTTCTCAATGAGATAAGCACCGATGTCGTTATAGGGGTTTCCAAAATCCGGATCCCGCTCGATGGCGCGGTGGCATTCTTCGATGGCGTCATTGAGCCGTCCCATGAAGCTGTAGGTCCAGCCAAGAAAGGTATGGGCTTCCGCGGTCGGATGCGTGGCAAGCGACTGCCGATACAGGCTGACGGCCTCTTCCAATTCGCCCTTCATCTGGCGCTCGTACGCCTGTTGAAAGAGCTGCCACGCCTCGCGTTTGTCTTCTTCTCTTCCTTCACCCTGTACTAAGAAATCTTGTACATCCATAGACTATTCGTTCTTGAGTTTTTTCTTAATGAGTTCCGCTCCGTACCGGCCGGACAGCAACATCGAGCCGAAAGCCGGGCCCATGCGTGGCGTGCCATGGACGGCCGCCACGGCCAAGCCGATCACGAAGCAATTGGGATAGACCTCGCCGGTGTGGTCCATCACATCTTCCTCCGAGCGCGAAACCCACATGGCGCCGTTTCCTGGCACCTCGGTATAGAGATTGCGCTTGTGCAACAGATTGACCACCACGGCATCGTGACCTGTGGCATCGACGACGATCTTACTTTCCAGCGCAATCGGGTCGACGTGGATGATGTCGTGTCCGGCCATCTCGGCCGTGGTGTTATTGACGACCACTCCTTCCAGCACCCCGTCACGGCGGAGAATGAGATCGACGACGCGTGTAAGGTTCAGGACCCTGGCGCCGCCACGATAGGCCGCTGCAACGAGGGCGCCTGTGGCATGGGGCGGGTCCACGATATACATGCCCTCGCAGTCTTTGACTTTCTTGCAGGGCACTCCGATTTCTTCGAGGATCTTATGTGCGGGAGCGCAGATCGTCGCTTTGTTCATCAGGTATCCACCGTGCCAGAACCCTCCGCCGAGGGCGAGGCTCTGCTCGACGACGACTGTGCGAAAGCCCATGTCCGCAAGATCGTGCGCGCAAATTAAGCCGGACGGCCCCGCGCCGACGATGATGACGTCGCTCTCAATAAGTTGATCAAATTCTTTGTAGTATTCGCGCGCGATCTGTCTGGTAATGTCACGTTCGCGCAACGGCGCTGGCTTTGGTTTTCCCATGGTGGTCGCTCCTACCGGTAGAGTTCCGATCCGGTCTTCTTGAATTCTTCCGCCTTCTCTTTCATTCCGATCTGAATCGCCTGCTGTTCACTCACCTGTTTGCTGGCGGCATAGTCGCGTACGTCTTGCGTGATCTTCATCGAGCAGAAGTGCGGGCCACACATCGAACAGAAATGCGAGACTTTCGCGGCGTCGTCCGGCAAGGTCTCGTCGTGGAACTGTTTCGCGGTGTCCGGATCGAGCGACAGGTTAAATTGATCAGCCCATCGGAACTCAAAGCGGGCCTTGGAGAGCGCGTTGTCGCGAATCTGCGCCCCGGGATGCCCTTTCGCGAGGTCAGCGGCATGCGCGGCAATCTTGTAGGTAATGACGCCGGCTTTGACGTCTTCCCGATCCGGCAAGCCGAGGTGTTCCTTCGGGGTCACGTAACAGAGCATAGCGCAGCCGTACCAGCCGATCATGGCGGCTCCGATGCCCGAGGTGATGTGGTCGTAGCCTGGCGCAATATCGGTCGTGAGGGGGCCGAGCGTATAGAACGGCGCCTCATGGCATTCCTTGATCTGCTTCTCCATGTTGACCTGGATCATGTGCATCGGGACGTGGCCCGGACCTTCTATCATGACCTGCACGTCGTGCTTCCAGGCAATCTTAGTGAGTTCGCCCAGCGTCTCGAGTTCGGCGAACTGGGCTTCGTCGTTCGCGTCGGCAATGGAGCCGGGTCGCAATCCGTCTCCCAGGCTGAACGAAACATCATACGCCTTCATGATCTCGCAGATTTCCTCGAAGTGCGTATAGGCAAAGTTCTCCTCGTGATGCGCCAGGCACCATTTGGCGTGGATCGAGCCGCCTCGCGAGACGATGCCGGTCATGCGTCTGGCCGTCATGGGGATGTAAGCGAGCCGCACGCCTGCATGGATGGTAAAGTAATCGACGCCTTGCTCGGCCTGTTCGATCAAGGTGTCGCGGAAAATATCCCAGGTCAGCTCTTCGGCTTTTCCGCCCACTTTTTCGAGCGCTTGATAGATGGGCACCGTGCCGATCGGCACCGGCGAATTCCGGATAATCCATTCTCTGGTCTCATGAATGTTCTTGCCGGTCGACAAATCCATCACGGTGTCGGCGCCCCAGCGGATTGACCAGATCATCTTTTCGACTTCTTCGTCGATCGAGGAGGCCACGGCGGAGTTGCCGATGTTGGAATTGATTTTGACCAGGAAATTGCGGCCGATAATCATTGGCTCGCTTTCCGGGTGGTTGATGTTGGCGGGGATGATGGCCCTGCCCCGTGCCACTTCATCGCGGACGAACTCCGGCGTGATGGTCTTGGGGATGCTGGCGCCCCACGGCTGCCCCGGATGCTGCGCGGTGCCGCCTCCATGTCCGTTTCGGGAAGCAAGTTCCCGTGTGACCTCGCGGGATTGGTTCTCTCTGATCGCAATGAATTCCATTTCGGGCGTGATGAGGCCTTTGCGGGCATAGTGAATCTGGGTGACGTTCTTGCCGGCCTTGGCGCGGAGCGGCTTGCGGATATGTTGAAAGCGCAAGCCGGCGAGTTTCGGATCGGTCGCACGCATCCGCCCATACTGCGAGGTCACGTCGGGGAGCTGTTCGACGTCGCCGCGGGAGAGGATCCATTCGCGGCGCATGGCGGCCAGTCCCGACCGGATGTCGATCCTCACTGAGGTGTCTGTGTACGGGCCTGAGGTGTCGTAGACCGTAATCGGTTCATTGGGAGTCGAGATGCCGCCGTTCATCGATTTAGTCGACGTCAGGCTGATCTCCCGCATCGGGACCCGTACGCCTGGTCGCAGGCCTGTCACAAAGACCTTTCGAGAGGCGGGGAAGGGAGCGGTCGTCAAGGTCGAGGGCGGCGTTGTTTTCCGGTTGCCAACTATGCTGCTGCTAGATTCGCTCATAGGAGATCCTTTCATTGTAGCGTTGAGCATTCAGCCCTCAGCCTCGAGCGATGCGTTCTTGTCTCCACAACTGAAAGATGTGGCGATTGCTGACGGATGTAGATCTGTGCCAAATAAAAAGCCGCACCTCGTGAGCAAGGGGTGCGGCTGAGAAACCAGCGTCTTCGGTTGATCCGCTTCCCTACGCTGGTATTACCCAGGTCAGGTTCTGAGGGTCGTCCGAGTGCTCGGACTCTCAGCCGTATGGCCCCCCTAGCTATGGGTGAGATCGTATCCGCGCCCCCGGGTGAAGTCAACGGGTTATTAGGCCTATTTGGCAGCGAACCGACTGGGCTATCGCAAGCTAGGACTTCTTCGCCGCGGCCGGTTCGTTGATTGTGAGGGACTCCTATCGTAAAATGACCCTCTACAAGATTTACCCGAGGGACCTGTGAAGGGACTATCGACGGTTGCTAAACCGATTACCGACTACCAGCAGCTGTCTGCCGAGGAACTCTTTGGCCGAACCGCCGAGGCCAAGCGAATTCTGGGCGACCAGGTCATGATTCTTGGCCATAATTATCAACGGGATGAAGTCATCGATCATGCGGATTTCCGCGGGGATTCGCTGTTGCTCTCGAAGTTAGCTGCTGAGCGCTCAGAGCGTCCCTATGTTGTCTTCTGCGGCGTGCATTTCATGGCGGAGACGGCGGACATTCTCAGCCGGACGAATCAGACCGTCATCCTTCCGGACATGGCAGCCGGTTGCTCGATGGCCGACATGGCTGCAATCGAGCAGGTCGATCAGTGCTGGGAGACACTCGGACGCATACTGCCGGTGGAGGAAAAGGTGATACCGGCCGTCTACGTCAATTCGGCGGCGGTCCTCAAGGCGTTTTGCGGCGAGCATGGCGGGATCACCTGTACCTCATCCAATGCGAAAGCCGTGATTGAATGGTGCTGGGCTCGGCGCGAAAAAATTCTCTTCTTTCCGGACGAACACTTGGGCCGCAATACGGCAAACAAAATGGGACTGCCGCGCGAGCAGATGATCGTGTGGGACCCCTATCAGCCGAACGGCGGCAATACCCGTGAGGCGATCAACCGAGCCAAGCTGATCCTTTGGAAGGGCCACTGCAGCGTGCATCAGATGTTCCAGCCAGTTCACGTCGACAACTTCCGCAAACAGTATCCGGACGGCACAGTCATTGTCCATCCTGAGTGCCATGAGGATGTCGTGAACAAGGCGGATCTGTCTGGCTCGACCGAGTTCATCATCAAGACCGTGACGGCGGCTCCTGCTGGAACGGTTTGGGCGGTTGGAACGGAACTGAATCTGGTCAATCGTTTGAAACGCGACTTGACCGACAAGAAAGTCTTCTTCCTGTCATCCACCGTCTGCCAATGCGCGACGATGTTCCGCATCGACGGCGCCCACCTCTGTTGGGCCATGGAGAACCTCGCCGACGGTCATGTCGTGAACCGCATCGTTGTTCCCGAAGACGACAAGCGATGGGCCAGGATTGCGCTCGATCGCATGATGGCCGTGAGTTAATGAGATCGTGAAAAGCGCCTCCAGCGTCGTTCTCGCGTCGCTCAAACCCTCAAGTACATCAAACCGTACGCCTCGGGCTCTCGCTCACTGCGGCCTTGCCGGGAGTCATTTTTGACGATCCCGCAAGAAGGCTAAGGACTAGTACCCCGCCCGGCATTCCGGTATATTCACCCGTTAATTCATTGGTTCGCGAGGCCGTCGTCCATGGACTATAAATCGACACTGAATCTGCCCAAGACCGATTTCCCGATGAAGGCGAACCTGCCGCAGCGGGAGCCGGAGTTGCTGGCTTGGTGGGAGCAGGAGCGGCTGTACGAGAAAATTCAAGAAGCGGGCAAGGGTCGTCCACGGTACATGCTGCACGACGGTCCTCCATACGCGAACGGCCGCATCCACATCGGCCATGCGCTGAACAAGATTCTCAAAGATATTGTCGTAAAGTCGAAGACAATGGCCGGATTCCAGGCCCCCTACGTGCCGGGTTGGGATTGTCATGGCTTGCCGATCGAGCATCAGGTGTTGAAGGATCTCGGCGAGAAAAAGAAAACGCTCGACGCGATGGCTATCCGCAAGCTCTGTCGCGAGTATGCCGACAAATTTTACAAGATTCAGCGCGAGGAGTTTCAGCGGCTCGGTGTGCTGGGAGAATGGCAGCAGCCCTATCTGACGATGAATCCCGCATACGAAGCGACGATCGTGCGGGAGTTCGGCAAGTTCGTTGAGCGCGGTGGGGTGTACAAAGGGCTCAAGCCGGTCCTTTGGTGTACGCAAGACCAGACCGCCTTGGCCGAGGCTGAGGTCGAATATGAGGACCACACCTCGCCGTCGATCTATGTGAAGTTTCCGGTGGTGACTTCGCCCAAGGCGCTCAGTGCCAGGTTTCACAGTGTTTCACTCCCTGCAGACATCAAGCTGGTCTCCGTTGTCATCTGGACGACCACTCCGTGGACGTTGCCCGCCAATCAAGCGGTGTGCCTTCACGCGGACATCGACTATGCATTCGTGCAGGTTGGGCAGGAAGTGCTGATCGTCGCCCACAAATTACTCGACAACGTTGCCAAGGCCTGCAAGCTAGAGCAGGCCACTGTCCTCGCGGTGAAAAAGGGCGGGGAGGGATTCGAAGGTCTTGAGACCCAACGGCCCCTCACGACAGGATTGTCTCCGGTGTTGCTCGGAGACTTTGTGACATTGGAGCAGGGGACAGGCTGCGTCCATATCGCACCGGGACACGGGATGGAAGACTACCTCCTCGTCCTTGAGCACAATGCCAAAGCGTCGCCGGGCGAGCGGTTGGAAATTCTTGCGCCGGTCGACAACGCGGGGCGGTTTACCGACGTCGTGAAAGAGTTCGCCGGGCTGCATGTGTTCAAGGCGAATCCGAAGATTGTGGAATTCCTGCAGGGCAATGGACGCTTGCTCGGTCACAGCTCGCTCGACCATTCCTATCCTCATTGCTGGCGTTGCAAGAGTCCCGTCATTTTCCGCGCGACCGAACAGTGGTTTGTCTCGATGGAAACGAACGAGCTACGCAAAGACGCGCTGGCGGAGATCGGGCGGGTCCGCTGGATACCGGCCTATGGCCGCGACCGTATCAACGGGATGATCGAGAATCGGCCCGATTGGTGTCTCTCGCGACAGCGTGTGTGGGGCGTCCCGATTCCGGGTTTTACCTGTGTCGGCTGCCGGCATGTGCTGGCGGACCCCGTGATTATCGACCATATTGCGACCCAGATGGAAGCGAAGGGGACCGATGTGTGGTTCGAGCGATCGGCATCGGAACTGTTACCGCACGGCACGACGTGTCCTAAATGCGGCAAATCTGAATTTGAAAAAGAACACGACATTCTTGACGTCTGGTTCGAGTCCGGCGTCAGTTATGCCGCTGTGCTCAAGCCGCGCAAATGGTGGCCGGCGGATCTCTACCTGGAGGGGTCGGACCAGCATCGAGGCTGGTTTCACAGTGCTTTACTGGCAGGAGTGGTGACCGATCGCCGCGCTCCCTATCAGGCTGTGCTCACGCATGGTTTTGTCTTGGATGGGCAAGGCAAGAAGATGTCCAAGTCGGCGGGTAACGTCGTGGCCCCGCAGGACGTCATCAAACAATCCGGCGCGGAAATTCTGCGCCTGTGGGTGTCGGCACAAGACTATCGAGAGGACCTGCGCATCTCACCGGAGATTTTGAACCATTTGATCGAGGCCTATCGGAAGATCCGCAATACCTGCCGGTTCCTCTTGAGCAATCTGTATGATTTCGACCCGGCGAAGCATCGCGTCCCCTACGAGCAGTTGCCCGAGCTTGATCGTTGGGCGCTGATGAGATTGGAAGAGCTGAAGGGACGAGTCCGCCAAGCCTACGACGACTTCGAATTTCATGCGATCTATCACGCGCTGAATAATTTCTGTTCTGTGGATTTGAGCGCGGTGTATTTAGACATCCTCAAAGACCGGCTCTACACGTTCCGCGCCGATTCGCCGTTGCGCCGCGGATCACAGACGGTGCTGTACGATATCATCGTGGCGATGACTCAGCTGATGGCGCCGGTGCTCAGCTTTACGGCCGAGGAGATTTGGCGGTCGCTGGCGACGCAGATGGGGAGCGCCCTCGGTTCCACGAGTGTTCACTTGAGTGGGTTTCCGGAGGCCCATCCCGAATGGCAGGATGCGAAACTGGCTCAGCGATGGGAACAGCTCTTGGACTATCGGACGCAGGTGCAGGGGGTCCTGGAAGGAAGCCGCCGCGACAAGGTCATCGGGTCCTCGCTGGAAGCGGCGGTAGAACTGCGCGCCAGCCCAGCTGATCATGCGTTTCTGAAATCCTATGAGCGGGACCTGCCGACGATTTTTATCGTCTCGCAGGTGAAGTTGAATGAGAGTGGCGATGCGAAAAGCCCGTTGACGATCATGGCGGCCAAATCGTCGTTCGGAAAATGTGAACGCTGTTGGAACTATCGTGAAGCGGTAGGAACGCATGCGATCCATCCTACGCTCTGCGACCGCTGTATAGAGGCCGTGCAATGAGCCACAGTGCCCGCTATCTCCTGCTTGCCTTGATTGGTGTCACCGTGGTCGTTGTTGACCAAGTCACGAAGCTTTGGATCGTCCAGTCGATGCGGCTGCATGAATCGATTCCCATCGTTCCGAATCTGTTCAGCCTGACCTATATTCGGAATCCCGGCGCGGCGTTCGGCCTGCTGGCTGGCAGCAGCAATGCTTTCCGGATGGTGTTTTTCGCCGTCACCTCGCTCTTTGCCTTGGCGTTGCTGGGAACAATCCTGTTTCGATTGCCGGAGAAGGATTGGATCGGGCAGCTGAGTATCGCGGGGATTCTGGGCGGAGCGATTGGAAATTTAATCGACCGCCTCCGATTCGGTGAAGTGATCGATTTTCTCGACGTCTATGTAGAATCCTACCATTGGCCAGCGTTCAACGTGGCTGACTCAGCGATCAGCGTCGGAGTGGTGTGTCTGATCCTCCACTTTGCGTTTGAACGGAAAGAAACGACGCTGCCAGCGCCAGCGCCGCCGCCGTCTTCGGTGTAATTCTTATGCAGGCAGTGGAAGGATAAATCCGCCCTGCTCGCGGAATTGTTTCTGCTGTTCGTCGGAGAACATTAGCAGCGGCTCACTGTGACAGAACTGGCATTCTTTGAGCGTGACCGTCGCGGCATGCTCGCCTAAGCTATCCAAGTACTGTTTCGCCAGCTTCAGCGCGGTCTCTTCATCCGTCGTCATCACGTCGAAATGCAAGAGCCCCTTCTTTCCCCTGACCCAGGTATCGAATACAAGGACGGTATCGGACGGTACAGCGGCCATCATGACTTCCCGAGCTAGGGCCCGAAAATGTAGAGCACCACAATGCCCATGAGGATGCGGTAATAGGCAAATGGGCGCAGCGTATGACGTTTCACGAACGTGAGAAATGCAGCAATGACGATCCAGGCAACGACGAACGAAACCAGCAGGCCAATGCCGAGTGCCACATAATCTTCCTGCCGGAATAATCCGCGCGATTTCCACATCTGATAGCACGTCGCAATAATAAGGGTCGGGAGCGCGAGGAAGAAGGAGTATTCAGTCGCAATTTTCCGGTCGAGTCCGACAAGCAGGCCTCCGATGATCGTCGAGCCGGAGCGTGACATGCCGGGGATCAGTGAGGCGCATTGCGCCAGTCCGATGAGCAGGGCGTTGCGAAGCCCGACCTGTTCCAGTTGCAGGACGCTGGCTTGTGTCCGGCGGGCCTCTACGGCCAAGATGATCAGACCGCCGACGATGGAGGTGATGGCGACAGTTTGCGGGCTGAATAAATGGGCCTTGATCCAGCCATGCGTGACGAATCCCACCAGGCCGGCCGGCAGGAATGCGGCTCCCAGCCCAAGCAAGAACCAGAGGTGTGGATGCGCCGCGATGGATCGACGAAGGGTCTCGCGCCAGGTTGTCTGGGGGGGGTGCTGCAAGGATCGCCGAAGTTCTGCTTGCTCACCGATGGCGCGCGAGAACAAAGTCCGAAGTTTCTCCCGCTCGTAGGCGACGACTGCGAGAATGGCACCCAGTTGGATCGAGATCTCGGCATTGGCCGCCACATCCCCTGTAAACCCCAAAGCATGGCCTGCTAAAATGAGATGGCCGGTTGACGAGACGGGCAAGAATTCCGTCAACCCTTCGACGATGCCGAGAATAACTGCAAGGGCCGGGCTCCATTCGTTCATGCTGGGACCTTCGAATTCGTGTGCGAGTGTTTGTGAGAGGGTCTCGCGCATAATCACAAAGTGGTCGCTATCAGTCAAGCAGAGTGAGGAAATGATTCGAGTGCTTGCATGCAGGCCGGATCGCTATCCAGCCAGCAAATCTGTTGACAAAGCATCGTGCATGGCATACACAGAGTCCTATACGTAGAGGTGGGTGCTCCATTCTTTGACACCCATACCGCATCTTACGATGCACGATGCGGTGAGAAGAATGTCTGAGGGAAGGGGAGGGTCTCATGAAGCCAGTGTGGATGGCCGCGGTAATCGTGGCGGGAGCAGTCTCAGTGGTGGGCTGCGTGTCGGACCGGAAGTATCAAGAAGCATTAGCCGAAGCGGAAGCGGTGAAAACCGACCTGGCCACAACCCGCGCGCAGAAGAGTGCATTGGAACAGCAGGTCAAAACACTGAAAGAGTTGAATGTGAAATTCGGGAACGAGGCGCAGGCTGCCCATGATGAACTCGATCGTATTCAGCATGGAAGAGACAAGGAGCGCGGCAGTGCCGAAGTGCGTACGAAGGAGCTGGAGGATCGCGTCAAACAGTTAGCTGCTCAGAATCGTGCGGTGCGGCAGGAATATGAAGATGCCAAGCGCCATAACGAGACGTTGAAATCCCTCGTGGCACGCTATCAAAAAGAACTGAAGGATCAATCCCGCTCGAGCGCCGGAGCTCTGGCTCCGTCAATGTCCCCCGCGCCGGCTCCGTCTTCACCGTCGACATCAGCATTTCCTCCGCCGGCCGGAGTGCCAAGCGCCACTGGTATCATGAACGTGAACAAGGCCTCTTCCAGCGAAATGGTGCTGTTGCTGGGACTGAGCAAAGATGTGGCAGATCGGATCGTTGCCAACCGCCCGTACAAGGTAAAGGGTGAATTGGTGGCAAAGAATGTGGTGCCGAAAGAGACATTCGACATGATCAAAGATCGGATCAGCGTCAGCCAATAGTTAGCAGACGCTGTAGCGGTTTGACCATGCCACGGGCCGTCCACTTGAATAGTGGACGGCCCGTGGTGTTTTAAAGAACGCCGCAATAGATGATTCCCCTGCCTCTTCTTGCTAGAATAGAGCCGCTGTAGACCATGTCGAGAGGGATTCATGCGCCGTGTCGTCCTGATAGCCGCGGTGTTGGTCGTCGGCCTGGCGATCGCCGGCTATGTCTTTTTCAACGGTGAGCGGAAAGTACCTGTGCGCTACCGCACCGCCATGATCGAGCGCGGCTCGATCATTTCTCTCGTGACGGCCACAGGCACAATTAATCCTGTCGTATCTGTTCAAGTGGGCACACAAGTCTCCGGGATGATCAAGAGTCTGCACGCCGATTTTAATTCGGTTGTCAAAGCCGGGGATATCATCGCCACTATCGACCCGGAACCGTTCAAGGCCCGTCGGGATCAAGCCGCCAGCAATCTTGAAATGGCGAAGGCCAATGTCGCAAGGGCCAGAACCGACCAGGCCCAGCGACGCCGCGAGTTGGAACGGGCCAAATCGCTGATCGACCAACAATTCGTTTCGCAGAACGATCTGGATGTGGCAATTACCAATGCGCAGGGGGCAGACGCACAGGTCAATGTGGTCATGGCGCAGGTGAAGCAAGCTGAAGCCGCGCTGAATGCAGCCGAATTGGATCTCAAGTATACGACCATCCGCTCGCCGGTCAACGGCATCGTGGTGGCCAGAAACATCGAAGTCGGCCAGACGGTCACGGCGAGCTTTGCCACGCCCAACCTCTTTCTGATTGCGCTCGATCTGACCAAGATGCAGGTTGATACCAACGTCAGTGAGTCGGACATTGGGGGAATTTCAGAGGGGAAGGAGGCGGCGTTCACGGTCGATGCCTACCCCGGGGTCCAGTTTTCAGGGACCATCCGCCAGGTGCGCCTCGCACCGATCAATGTTCAGAATGTCGTGACATACAATGTTGTGGTCGGTGTCGACAATAGGGATCTCCGCCTGAAACCCGGCATGACGGCGAATGTATCCATCGTTGTGGCGCAGAAAGACCAAGTGCTCAAGGTTCCCAACGCTGCGCTCCGGTTTGTGCCGCCGAAGTCCGAGCAGGGCGAGTTTCGCCAGCCGGAGGGAAAGCCGGTCAAAGCCGAGGGAGGCGGCCAAGCCATACCAGCCGGCGGGACCTTGGCTCGAACCGTCTGGAAGCACACCGATAATGGTGAACTCGCTCCAGTGGTTGTGCAGACAGGAATATCCGACGGATCAGCGACGGAGATTGTATCCGAAGCGGTCTCTGAAGGCGATCAGGTGATCGTGGGGATCGACCAGTCCCGGGGCGCAAAGAGGAGCGGGGATCTGCCGCCAGGGTTTGGATCGGGGGGACAACGGCGGTCGCGTGACCGCGGCCTATAGAGTAAAGGGTGAAGCGCGTTTGGTGACCCGTCCATTGCTGTCCGAGTGTCTCTCCAGAACGATCGTTCTACCTTTTCGCCAAGTCTCTTCGGCAGGATCCTGTGGCGTTCCGCGCCACATGTTTCGAGAAAGCCACCCATGAATCCGCTGATCGAGTGCAACGACATCTGGAAGATTTATCGTGTCGGCGACATGGAAGTGCAGGCGTTGCGCGGGCTCAGCCTCACGATTGAGCAGGGCGAGTTCGTCGCGATCATGGGATCCTCCGGCTCCGGCAAGTCCACATTGATGAATATTCTGGGATGTCTGGATCAACCGACGAAGGGGTACTATCGGCTGAATGGGGTCGAGGTCGAGAACCTCAGGCGCGATCAACTGGCAGAGATTCGTAACCAGCAAATCGGGTTTGTCTTTCAGAGTTTCAATTTGATCCCCCGCACCAGTGCTCTCGAAAACGCACAATTACCACTGTTCTATCGGGGGCTTTCGCTGAAAGAGCAACGGGCGAAGGCTGCCGCCGCGCTTCAGCGCGTGGGGCTGAGCGGGAGGGAACACCATTACCCGACGCAGTTATCCGGCGGGCAACAGCAGCGTGTGGCGATCGCACGGGCCCTGGTCACCGCGCCTTCTCTGCTCTTGGCCGATGAGCCGACCGGAAATTTGGATACGCAATCGAGTCGGGAAATTATGGCCATCCTGGAAGGTTTGAACCGAGAGGGGATTACCGTCATTCTGGTCACGCATGAGGTGGATGTTGCAGCCTATGCGCACCGCGAGATTGTCATCAAGGACGGACAAGTGTTGACCGATCGACCAACGAAAACCCGCACACAGACTGTCGGGGTGTAAATGTCGGCATTCATCTGGCTCACGGTCATAACGGCATTGCGCATCCTGGGGCGCAATCGCTTGCGCGCCGGTCTCACGATGCTTGGCATTGTCATCGGCGTGGCAGCCGTGATTGCGATGGTAGGGATAGGAGAAGGCGCCAAGCGGGCGGTACAAGCCCAGATTGCCACGATGGGGACGAACGTCATCATCGTGTTCCCCGGTTTCACCTCAGCAAGCGGTGTTCGGGGAAGCCAGGGAACAGCCATCACCCTCACGGTGTCGGATGCCTTGGACCTGAAAAAACGGGTCCCTCTCTTGGTGGACACGGGATGGTCTCGGCGTGATGTCATGCAAATTGTGAACGGGAATCGGAATTGGAACAGCCCGGTCAACGGCGTGTCGCCCAGTTATCTTACGATCCGGGATTGGTCATTCAGCAGTGGGGGACCGTTCACGCAAACGGACCTCGACAGCGCAGCCCGTGTCGCGCTGATCGGCCAAACGATCGTGGATAATCTGTTCGATCCGGGCGAGGAGCCGGTGGGCGCCATCATCCGCCTCAAGAACGTGCCGTTCCGCGTCATCGGCGTGCTCTCGCCGAAGGGGCAGTCCGCGCAAGGTTCCGATCAGGACGATGTGATCTTTATTCCTTTTACCACGGCGGAGCGAAAGGTGTTCGGTACGTCGTTTATCGGATCTGTTGGGGCAATGTTTGCCTCAACCGATCAGGCTGAAGACCTCCCCGTTGCTGTCGAGCAGATGCGGGAGGTGCTTCGTGCGCGGCACAGGTTGCAGGGTGAGCAGGCGGATGATTTCACTATCAAGACGCAGGTGGACATCGGCAGAGTGCAAGAGGGAACGAGCCAAACCCTGACAATCATGCTGTTCTCCATCGCGTCCGTGTCCTTGTTGGTCGGCGGAATCGGCATCATGAACATTCTGCTGGTGTCGGTGACCGAGCGCACGAAGGAGATCGGGGTGCGCATGGCTGTTGGGGCCAAGCGTCGTCATATCGTCATGCAATTTCTCATCGAAGCCATGACGTTGAGCCTTTTAGGGGGCGCGCTGGGGATCGTGCTGGGTGTTGTCGGTGCAAAACTCACCACGATTGTGGCCGGCTGGCCGACGGTTATCTCGAGCGACGTGATTGTCGTCGCCTTTTTGTTCTCGCTTGCGGTTGGACTCTTCTTCGGATTGTATCCCGCCAACAAAGCTGCCAGACTCAACCCTATCGACGCGCTGCGCTACGAATAACACAGTACCATAAAGAGAGTATTTGAATGTCTGACGAGATGTTCTAGGAACGGGTGGTCGTGGTCAGCCTGACTTCGATGCGAGGGTTGGCTTTGTCGACATGTTTGTAGAGATGGGTTTCGACGATACGGTTGTCGTTGATGCCGAGTCCTTCGCACAAGGCGTCCTGGGCAATTTTTAGTCCGCCGTCGACGTCGCGTCGCATCGCCGACGTGAAGTAGAAGCGGATGGACAAGGCGAGCGAGGCAGACTGTAAACCTGCCAACAGCGTCGCGCGATCTAGGGATTTTGCCAGGTTCAGCCAGACGAGCTGGCCCACCTGGGCTTTGTAGGCGCGGCCTGCGGCGGAAAGCAGGCGCCGCCCGTTCACCGTTGCATATTGATGATTGATGCTGGGAGGGATGGGCAAGATCAATGACACAGCAACATCTGACGCTGCTGGTTGCGCTGGCGCTGCGGACACGGTGAGCCTCCGAGGCGCAGATGTGATTCGAGCGGAGGGGCGCCGAGAGATGGTGGCGGAATTAATCGTTCGATAGGAAGTGAGGCGGACGGGGAGTTTGGAAAGAGGCATTCGGGTCTGGCGCCGGTAGGTAGGCATGCGCGCCAGTTTAGAGAAGATTTAAGATCTTCGCCATGTTCTGCTCGTACCGGTCTTCGGAACGAGCGATATAGCGGCGCCATTCGCTGGGATTCCAAATTTCCATGCGATGGAAGAGGCCGACGAGAATAATCTCCTGATCCTCATCAAGCGGGACGAGTTTTCGTAGTTTCCCAGGAATCAGAATGCGCCCCGCCTTATCGATTTCCGACGTCCCCGCTTCCGAAACCACGAAATGCATGAACAGCCGGCTTTGTTCCTCGTCCAGCGTGGTCTTCGTCCGTTCCAGCACCTTTTCCCACTCTTTCGAGGAGTAGATGAGGATAGATTCTTCAGGGCCTTTCAGGAAGACGACAGCTTGTCCCTCGGATTCGATCTGTTCACGAATGGGCGAGGGGACGATAAAACGCCCTTTCTCGTCCACTTTGCAAAGGTATTCGCCGGCAAACATTAGTGCAGCGTCTCCTTCACGACGCGAGCGGGCCTCTGGTCCGGTCGCGGATCCACTGCTCGAGATCCGAACGTACGAATCGCCATTCTTTCCCAAGTTTGAAGGCGGGAATCTGCCGGCTCTGAAGGTAGCGATAGAGTGTCCGCTGGGTAATCTTCAAATAGCGGCACGTCTCCTCCGCTGTCATCAGCTCGCTCTTGGGCTCTTTGGCCATGAGGAAACCGTAACCGGTTGTGGTTCATGTGCCTCATAAGGCTCCGGAAACTGCCCTCAGGGTAAGAAAACGAAGCGAATCTGTCAAGTGAAAATGTATGACATTGCCTGTCACAAGGTGTCAGTCCCATCCGATTCCGGCAGGTCTGATTCAGGGGACTCCAAGGATTCGACCATATCTTCACTCAAATCCTCGCCCATCTCATCTCCCATCTTTTTCATGAATCGAGCCATGCTTTCCGGATCATTTTCGTCGAGTCCGGCAAGCGCGTTCGGGTCGGCTAACGATTCCAGCCTTGCTTCTTCCGACTTAGGCGAAGCAAATCGAGACATCAATCGTTCCAGTCGAGCGCTTTGGCAATGAGTGCACATGGCTGGTTTCTGATTGGCAAGGCTGAGGACGAGAATTGTGCTGCGTTGTTTGCAGTCGAGGCATCGGTATTCGTACAACGGCATCGCTTAAATTCCTAACGCGCTCAGCGACCTTGTGGCGTGCTCGGCGAGGATGCGGTCCGGAACGAGACTCGTATCGATCGTGCGGGCCAGCGTCAGCGCGCACACAGACTCAGCGCCAGCATTCAGCAGGGCCTTGGCACACTCATTGAGCGTCGTGCCGGTCGTAAAGACGTCATCAACGAGAAGGAGCCGGCGCCCGACGACGACGTCGGGCTTATTGACGTTAAAGGCCCATCGGAGATTTCGCAAGCGCTCATGCCGCGAGAGCGTTGTTTGAGGATCGGTCGGCAGCACGCGGACAAGATGGGTTGACGAGACGGGACGTGAAAGATGGCGGGCGAGTTGGTCTGCGAGCAACAACGATTGGTTAAACTCACGCGCTCGGAGTCTGGCGGGATGCAAGGGCACCGGCAGGATCAAATCGGGGTCGATCTCTCTTGGTAATGCGTTGATCATAAGCGAGGCGAGAGGTTTTGCCAGAGCGACTTTCCCGCGATATTTGAACGAACAGATGGCGTCTTGCAACGGCGGGAGGTAGGGAAAGAGGGTCCAGGCTCGTTCGTAGGCCGGCGGACGATCAAGGCAGTTCTGGCATTGGTGGTTCGGTGTCCAGGATGTGGCCGCCAACGAAACGAACGGCTGATCACAACGGGAACAAGTTGGTCCGCCAATCGGTGTGATGCGGTCCCAGCATTGACGGCAGAAGAACGGCACTGGATCGCTCGTCAACGGTCGATCGCAGCCGATGCATTCCACCGGCATCAGAAATCGAAGGGCTTGCCGGTACCATACGAGAATCTGGCTGTCCGCGCTTGTCGGGAGCATCGACATAGTCCGTAGGTTTGCGGCAGTCTCTATCGCGCTTCTCGTCGTCTGTCAAGGTTGTCGCTCTGTAAATGGTTGTGATATACGAAAGCGAGATCGATCGAAGGAGGACGCTCCCCATTATGGTGACGCTCAAACAGGTGTCCAAGGTCTATGAGCGGGGGGGAGACCATATCTGTGGCCTTGATCGAGTGAGTCTCCACATTGAAGCAGGTACCTTCTGCGCCTTCGTCGGGCCCAGTGGGTGCGGCAAGAGTACGTTGCTCCATCTGATCGCCGGGCTCGACATGCCGACATCAGGAGAGATCCTGCTGGACGGGCAGTCCACGGCCCGATTTACCGTTAACGACTGGACAAGAACCAGGCGGCAGTCGATCGGTATCGTGTTTCAAGCCTTTCATCTAGTTCCCGGATTGACGGTAGAAGAAAATGTAGCCTTCCCGTTGTTGTTGCGAGGCGAGGACGGTCTGACGGTTCGAAAGCGCGTGGCGGACGTGCTAGGGCTGGTCACCATGGCCCATCGCGGTCAGCATCGGCCTAGCGAGTTGTCGGGAGGTGAGCAGCAACGCGTCGCCATCGGCCGGGCGATTGTGCATCGGCCAAAGATCATTTTGGCCGACGAGCCGACCGGGAATTTAGATTCCCACCATGGAGCCGAGGTCATCGCGCTGTTGCGCCGGCTGGTGCAGGAGTTCCATCAGACGGTACTGCTGGTGACGCATAGCGCGGCGGCTGCGGAAGCAGCCGACTACATCTGGACGATGAAAGATGGGCAACTGGTCTCGCGAACAGCTCACCAGGCGGTCCTGACAGGAGCATGATGGACCTTTCAACTACCATCGCCGGAATCAAGTTTCCTACCTGCTTCATGAACGCCTCCGGGGCCCTCTGTGTGACGCGGGAAGAACTTCTGGCACTGGGCCGTTCCCATGCCGGCGCGATTGTGACCAAGTCGATGACGGTTGAGTCACGTCAAGGCAACCCTGCGCCGCGCTATTATGGATTTCCTGGTGGATCGATCAATTCCATGGGGTTGCCCAACCTCGGGTACAAGGCCTATGCCGAAATGATTCCCGAATTGAAAAAGCTGGGGAAGCCGGTGATCGCCAGTGTCGCGGGTCTGTGTGAAGACGATTTCCCGACGATCGCCCAAGTGATCAACGAGGTACAGCCCGATTTGATCGAAGTGAATCTGTCGTGTCCTAACATTCCGGGGAAACCGCAAATCGGCTACGATGCGGAGGCCTCCGAGCGCTTGATGAAGCGGGTGCGCAAAGTGATCACGGTGCCGATGGGTGTGAAGCTGCCGCCCTATTTCGATCCGGCGCATCACAAGCTTATGGGCGACGTGATCGGGAGATGCGGTATCGATTTCCTCAACCTGATCAATTCCGTCGGCAATGGCTTGGTGGTGGATCCTGTAACGGAGACGGTGGTGATCAAGCCGAAGGGCGGTTTCGGGGGCCTCGGCGGGACGATCATCAAACCGGTTGCGTTGGCCAACGTGCGGGCCTTTTGGAAACACTTCGAAGGGCGAATGCCGATCATCGGCACAGGCGGAGTGATGAACGGCGTCGATGCGTTCGAGCATTTTCTCTGCGGCGCCTCTTCCGTGCAGATTGGGACGGCGCTTGTTGAGGAAGGCGTCGAGGTGTTCAAGCGACTGGAGCAGGAGCTTGCCGCTTGCCTCGATAAGAAGGGCTACCGGTCGGTGGAAGAATGCCGAGGGAAGCTGAGGGAGTTATAGCAGGGTGTTCAAAAAGGTCGTCCAGAACCTGGTAGGGTTACTTGCCGAAGGATTTGGAGAGGAGTCCGAGCTGAAGGGCTCTCCTTAGCAGCTGTGCGACGTTTCGCACGTTCAAGCGGCGCATCAAATTGAAGCGGTGTACTTCAACGGTCCGCACGCTGATCTGCAGCATGTTCGCGATTTCGCGGTTCGTATGCCCGATCGACACCAGACGAAGGATGTCGCGCTGTCGCGGTGTCAGAAGTTCGAGATCGACGGGCTCTTCAATAGCCGGTTCGGCTTTTCGACGTAGTGCGCTTTTCATTTCCCCCACCCTCGATTGCCAGCATTAACTGAACCGAGTCTAGCAAAGGTGTGGAACTCTGTAAACGAAACTACTAATTTGTGCAGAGTCTCTTTCGCCAGCATGGACATTGATGAAATGAGAGGTTACTTAGGTGTTCATGCTACGCCATTCTGCGCGAAGGCGGAGGTTCGATGATGGGCATTCAACTCCTCGTCGCCTCGTTGATCCGCGCCCACGCTCTTCAGCAACCGTTTCGTACCCTTCTCACTGTTGCCGGCGTGGGGCTCGGCGTATTGGCGTCGGTGGCCATCTCTGCCGCGAATGTCGAGGTGCTTCGGGGGTTCGAACGAGCCGTCTTGACGGTTGCCGGTCCCGCCACGCTGGAAGTTGTCGGCCATGATCTTGGCCTCGACGAAACCGTCATCGCCGCTGTTCGGCATGTTCCGGGAGTGCTCGTGGCTTCCCCCGTGATTGAAGAAGCGGTTGTAGCACTCGACGGAGCACATCGTGGAGAAAGCCTCCAAGTCTACGGCCTCGATTTATTGGAGGAGGCCGGCCGTCGTGGTTTCAGGTTGGAACGAGGTACTTCGGAAGAGGCGCTGAACGATCTGCTGGCACCCGACAGTCTTTACCTTGGACGTCAGCTGGCCTTCGAGTGGAATCTCGCGCAGGGGAGCACGATTGACGTCGCAGTGGCTTCTCAGAATGTGCGGCTGCGGGTGGCAGGGCTCATTCGGAGTGATGAGGAACGGGACTCGCTGTGGGATCGCGTGGTGGTCATGGACCTTGCTGCTGCGCAAGTCCTCTTCGGATCGGTCGGCCGGCTGGATCGCATCGAGCTGGTGACGGCCGCAGATCGAACGCCAGAAGACGTCGCCTCTGCCGTGCACACAGTCCTCCCGCCTCATCTCATTGTGCAGAGACCGGCGCAGCGAACCGCGCAAGTCGAGAAGATGATCGGGGCCTTTCAGCTCAATCTGACGGTCCTAAGCTGGGTCGGACTTCTGGTCGGGATGTTTCTGGTCTACAACACGATGAATTTCTCCGTGGCCCAACGACGCCGGGAGATCGGCATCTACCGTGCGTTGGGCATGACGGAACGGCATGTGGCTGGTTTGTTTCTCGTCGAAGCCGGTTTGTTTGGCTTGCTTGGAGGATTGCTGGGAGGCCTTGCTGGTCTTTGGCTGGCTCGGAGTTTGGTGCTGCTCGTCAGCCGTACGATCAGCGATCTCTACGTGCCTCTGGCCGCACAAGGAGCCGCGATGACGTATGATGCACACAGCCTCATGGCTCTCGTGCAAGGTGTTGTCGTCGGGATGGCAGTCTCGATGGCTGGTGCGCTTGGTCCCAGCATCGATGCAAGCCGAACCGTGACGACCAAAGCCCTCGCGCCAGGAGATTATGAAACGACGGCGCAACTCCGAGGGCGGCGTTATGTATGGGGCAGCCTTGCATTGCTGGTTTT
Source organism: Nitrospira sp. (assembly GCA_033852435.1). Classification (GTDB taxonomy): domain Bacteria; phylum Nitrospirota; class Nitrospiria; order Nitrospirales; family Nitrospiraceae; genus Nitrospira_C. The sequence continues at coordinate 31,916 of JAWOMO010000038.1, read as the reverse complement.
TGGCGGCCTCTGCACGTTGGGTCGCCCAGTGGCAGGATTACCGATCTTTGGCTATCTCGCCACGCTTTGCCTGTTGGGTGCGCTCTCATTCTTTGCGCCGGTCTGTATCGTGGCTTTGAGATCGGTGAGTCAACGTCGCAGCCCTTCGTCTCTGGCGCTCTCGGGAAATCTCAGGCACATCGCAGCAGACCATACCGCTCGCCATCCAGGCCGCAACGGAGTGACTGTTTCAGCCTTGATGGTGGGGTTAGCCATCATGATCGGCGTGGTCATCATGGTGCGAAGTTTTCGTGAAACTGTCGAGGTATGGGTCAACGATACTGTGATGGCTGATCTGGTTATCGCCCCGCCGGCATGGCTGCATGGGAAGCATGTAGGCCAAGCTTCGCGCGCACTTCCTTTTGGATGGTTGTCCACGCTACAAGCCACAGAGGGGGTGGCAGCCGTGGATACCTATCGGGATGTGCAGGTCGAAGCGCAGGGGCAACCAGTGGCGCTGGTATCGAGGGACCTCCGGCTTCATGCGCAACGCAGCCGATACCTCATGGTGGAGGGCGATTCGACCAGCGTCCTCATGCGGGCCGCCGAAACGGGAGGGGTGCTGCTATCGGAAGTGCTGGCGAATCGACTCAACCTGCGTGTCGGCGGAACGGTAATGATCGTTACGCCGAATGGGCCTAAGGCGCTTCCTGTTGAAGGTATCTTCTACGACTACGCGACCGACGGCGGGAAAATGGTGATGGAGCGAACGTTCTATCGCCAGCTCTGGAACGACGACCGAGTGACAGTCTTTGCGCTGTATCTCGCGCCTGGGGTGGACAGCGAGCAGGTCCGCCAATCCGTGGTTCGAGGGCTCACCAGGGGACGGGAGCGCCTGACGCCGCCGACGATTATCCGAAACAAGGAACTCCGGCAGGAAATCCTGAATATCTTCGACCGTACATTCGTCTTGACCTATGTACTCGAAGCCATCGCGGTGCTGGTCGCAATCCTCGGCATTGTGAATACGCTTGTGACGGCTGTGCTGGAGCGGCGCCGTGAGTTGGCCACATTGCAGGCAATCGGCGCCAGTACGGACCAAGTGAAACGGTTAGTACTGTGGGAGGCTGTCTACCTGGGAATCATCGGGGCGGTCTTGGGCGTCATCGGTGGGCTTGCGCTGGCCTGGGTGCTGATCGCCGTCATCAATAAACAGTCATTCGGCTGGACGATCCGTATGACGATTCCGATAGCAGTGCTCTTCCAAGCCGTGCTGCTCGCAATCGCTGCAGCCTGGCTCGCCGGGTACTTTCCCGCCCGCTGGGCAGCGAGACAAACTGTTGTTGACGGCCTGAGAGAGGAGTAGAAAAGAACTACTTGGTCACAGGCTGCTGATAATCCACCTCGATCTTGAAGCCGAGATCTTCGATCATCCCCCAGACTTCCGGTGCCGGGGCGCCGGGTGTCGTGAGGTACCCGTTCACGAAGACTGAGTCGGCCGGATAGAGGGCCAACGGTTGTAGGCTACGGAGGTTGTGCTCTCGGCCGCCGGCGATGCGGATTTCCGTTCGCGGATGAAGGAAGCGGAAGAGGCAGAGGACTTTCAAACAGCGTTGGGGCGTGAGGTTGTCGCACTTCTCTAGGGGAGTGCCTGCGACCGGATGCAAGGTATTCAGCGGAATCGAGTCCGGTTTGACTTCGCGTAGGGCCATGGCGAGATCGATGAGATCTTCATCATTTTCGCCCATGCCGACGATCCCACCGGAGCAAATTTCCAATCCCGCCGCACGAGCGTTTTTTATCGTCGAAAGACGGTCCTGGAAGGTGTGAGTGGTGCAGATCGAGGCGTGGAAGGCTTCGCTCGTGTTCAAGTTGTGGTTCACGCGATCGACGCCGGCAGCTTTCAGCCGCGTGGCTTGCTGTTCGTTCATCAAGCCGAGCGAACAGCAGATCTGAATCGGAATTTCCTGCTTGATGGCTCGGACGGCACCGGCGATCTCCTCGATCTCGCGATCGAGCGGACTTCTGCCGCTGATGACGATGCAATAGCGCTGAGCCTTGGAAGCAGCGGCTTGGCGTGCTCCTTCGATCATCTGTTTCTGCGGCAATAGGTTATAGCGTTCGATCGGTGCGGTTGAGACAGCGGATTGTGAGCAGTAGTGACAGTCTTCCTGGCAGGCGCCGCTCTTGGCGTTCTGCAACATCTGCAGGCGGACGGTTTTCCCGAAATAGCGGGATCGGACGGCAAAGGCGGCCTGCAGAAGTTCGAGAAGATTCTCATCGGGGGTGTTCAGAACGGCATGGCATTCTGAACGGGTGAGCAGTTCATCCCGCAGGGCTTTGTTGGCGAATTCCTGATGCACGACCATCGGAGGCTCCTTCACTCTTCACGCTGTCGCGAGGGGTTCACGCAACGCCGGTTTCCGTCAGGTTGTCTGTATGAGCGGAAAACCTACACGGTTTCAAACGGAGAAGCAATGCCTTGGTAGGGGATTGTGCGGGGTTGCAGCTGGCTGCTGTCCCGTCCTGGTGATGCTTGGCCGCCTTCCAGCCAGGGGAGTGCGACGAAAGTGTTCCAATTGCCGCAGCGGCGGCAGCGTCCGGACCACTCCGTCGTTTCCTGCTGGCAGGCCGTGCAGACGTAGGGGACGACGACACGCTTCTTGAATTGCAACGCTTTCTTCAATTCGACGACGGCCTGTTCCATGTGCTGCTTGCGTAAGAAAAGATTTGCCATGATCTTGTGATAGTCGACCAACTGGTCCTGAGGTCCTTCGATGGTGGAGAGAATGTCGAAGGCCTCGTCGACCATCTCCAGGCGATAGTAGAGCTTCCCCAGGTAGAACTGCAGAATGGAGTTGTTCGGATCCTGCGCCAGGGCTTCCTGATAGGTGCGGATGATCTCGCTCGGCTCGCCCTGCTCGAGGAAGAGCTCCTCAAGGCGGTGGAGAATGATTACGTTACGGGTCTTCGCGAAGACTTTTTTCAAAATCTCAACAGCCTGTTTGGTCTTACCTTCCTGGATGAGGATCTCGCCGAGTCCGATATAGGCCGGGAGAAAGGTCCGGTCTTTCTTGATGGCGCCACGGAAATAGCGCCTGGCCTTGTCGGCGTGCCCGCGTTCGAGGAGCTGGCGGCCGACTTCATACAGGCAGCCAGTGAGGAGCTGCGCTTCGGCACGGCGTTCCGATTCCGGAAGATTGGCCTTCGCCATGCGATGCTGGATTTCGAGCGCGTCGCTCCATTTTTCAAGGCGAATCAAAAGATCGCGCTTGCGAATCAGCGCCGTGAGGTTGTCCGGTTCGATTTTCAGGATCTTGTGGAGCGCTTGCAGGGCATCCTCATACCGTTTGGCGCCCTCGAGATCTTTCGCCAATTCTAAGAGGATCTCGATATTGCGGTCATCGATCCGATGGGCGTTTTGGTGCAATCGGATGGCTTCCGAATAATTGCTCTCGGACCGGTAGATGTTGCCCAGCCAGAGCAAAGAGTCGATTCGATTGGGATCGATGGCGAGGGCTTTTTCAAAGAGGTTGACAGCCTCGCTCGTGCGTTTCGACATGAAGGCATGAGTGCCTTCGCGGTAAAGCGCGTCGACTTTTTCCTTCCGTCGTTGCAGCCGTGTGCTGCGCCAATTGCCGATCACGTGTACGGTCTGCCGCATGCCGACCGCCAGCGCCACGAGCACTGCCCCGACGGCCATGGAGAAGACGGCGAGGGTGACCGCGCTCAAATCGAACTGCGTTGAGGGGCCTGTATGGACGGTGATGGTGCCGGGATTCAGTTCGCGGAAATAACTGTAGACGAAGATTCCGGTGCTGACGAGGAAGATCGTGATAAGCAGTCTGAGCATCGCATTACGCTCGTTTGGCTGCGCTGGTCCTTACTCGCGGGGCAGGCTTCTGAGCGATTACCGGCTGAGCCGGCACTTCCCCGGGAATGGGAATCTGGTTCGCGTCTGCCCACAATCGTTCGAGGCCATAATGGTGGCGCGCATCCTGTCGGAAAATGTGGACGACCACATCGCCGAAGTCCATAAGCACCCACTGTGACGATGCTTTGCCTTCTATGCTGAGGGCTCCCGGTCCGGTTTGGGACAGTACACTGTCAACGTGATCGGCTATCGCCCTGGTTTGACGGTCGGAATCGGCGGAACCCAGGACTAGATAATCGGCAACAGAGGTCAGTTTCGCGACATAGAGGATGAGGACGTCTGTGGCTTTCTTGTCGAGCATGGCCCTCGCGATAGCAAGGGCTGTGGCCTTCGATGTTCGTGCGATCGGTGTCCTCTTATTCGTACAAGTGATGACTAAGTATATAAGATTCCACCAAGGGCGGCAATATATTTGCCACCGAGAGGCCCTGCTTGACCCTCGTGCGGATGTCCGAAGCTGACACCTCGCACGGAGGCAATCGAAGGAGGATCAGGTGGTGCTTTCCCACGGCGATGTCCAAGGTGGATTGTCGCCCTGCATCCAGGTCGGCCAGCGACTTTGCGGGAAGAGGAGACAGGATGGTCAGGCCCGAGAGAGAGCTGAATGCCAGGCCGGGCCTAGAGATGACGACGAATGAACATAGGTTGAGAAGGGCCCTGGGCTCCCGCCAGCTCGGGAAGTCGAGAAAGGCATCCAGTCCGATCAAGAAGAAGAGCGCGGTCTCAGCCCCGTATTCTTGCCGAAGCAGCCGTATTGTATCGATGGTGTATGACTTGCCAGGCCGGCGGAACTCGACATCGGAAATGGAAAAAAGTGGATCCGACGCAATAGCCAACCGGACCATCTCGTAGCGTTCCTTTGCAGGGGCCAGGCTCTGGTGGGGCTTGTGTGGAGGGTCGCTCGTGGGAATGAACAGGACGCGGTCGAGGCGGAGCGCGTCACAGGCCTGACGAGCAATGGTCAGATGGCCGTTGTGGACCGGGTTGAAACTGCCGCCAAAGAGGCCGAGGCGGAGCGGTCCGGAGTGGTGAGATTTAGGTGTTGAGGGCTGAGGTTGAGAATCTTGAGACATCATACTCAGCGCTCGGAAAGACGCACTCACCTCTAAAGGATCACGAGGTTGTCCCGATGAATGACTTCCTCATATTCCTGCGGCCCCAGCTGTTGTTGGATCTCCGCCGTTCTCAAGCCCTTGATCTTGCTAAGAATATCCGAAGAGAAATTCACGAGGCCTTTGGCGAATTCTTTGCCGTCCTGGTCGAGACAGCTGACGGGGTCTCCGGCTTCGAAGAGCCCGGTCACGTTCAGAATGCCTGACGCCAGGAGGCTCTTGCCCCGTTTGGCCAAGGCTTCGACAGCTCCCTGGTCGAGCGTGATCGTTCCGCGCGGGCGAAGGGTGTAGCCGATCCAATGCTTGCGACTGGTCAACCGCCGCTCTTTGGCGAGGAAGAGGCTGCCGCCGTCACCGCCGTTGAGGACTGTGGGTAAGAGCCCTGCCCGCTGCCCGTTGAGAATGAGTGTTGCCACCCCGTACTCGCCAACCTTCTTCGCAGCGCGGACCTTCGTTGCCATGCCCCCTGTGCCTTCAAACGTTGTCGAGACACCGGCCCGCCGCTCGATGTCATCATTAATCTCACCGATCACGGGAATTAGCTGGGCCGAAGGGTTCTTGCGCGGATCCTCCGTGAAAAGCCCATCGACGTCGGACAAGATCACGAGCAGATCTGCATCGACGAGATGGGCGACCTCGGCGGCCAGACTGTCGTTGTCACCCACACGAATTTCTTCTACGGACACGGTGTCATTTTCGTTGATGATTGGAATGACGCCAAAATCGATCAGCGCGGCCAGCGTATGTCTGGCGTTCAGGAAGCGGCGCCGATCGGCCAGGTCCTGGTGGGTCAGGAGAATCTGCGCAACCCTCAGGCCGAGACGTTCGAACGATTTCTCATAGGCCCACATCAACCGGCTTTGCCCCACCGCTGCGGCCGCTTGTTTGACGGGGAGACTTTTGGGGTAGTCCTTGAGTGCGAGTTTCTTGATGCCGGAGACGATCGCGCCGGACGAGACGATCAGCAGTTCACGATCGCTGGAGCGCAGCGCTGCAATCTCATCGGCCAGGCGATCGATTCGCTCGGGTTGCAGACCGGCCTCGCGGGAGGAGACCAAGCTGCTCCCGATCTTGACGACGATCCGTTTGGCCTGTTTTAGGATTTCGTCTCGCATGCTGCCGTCCGAAGTTGTTCGACTTGCTGACCGACAAAGGCGATCAATTCCGGAAGTCCTTCTCTGGTCGCGGCGGAAATGGGAAGACAGCGGTAGCAGTGACGCTTGCAGTAGGATTGTAAGGTTTTGAGCCGCGTGCCGTCCCCTGCCGCGTCGAGTTTCGTCGCGACGATGGCGAAGGGACGTTTCGCCAGCGCAGGATCGTAAGAAGCCAGTTCGTTGCGCATGACCTCGAAGCTGGCCACCGGATCTTCCGTTGCCCAGTCTGACACATCGATGAGGTGCAAGAGGAGGGAGGTGCGTTCGATGTGCCTCAAGAACTGAATGCCGAGGCCTTTCCCTTCGTGCGCTCCTTCAATTAATCCCGGAATGTCGGCGACCACGAAACTGCGATCCTCGCCATAGCGCACGACGCCCAAATTTGGGATCAGCGTCGTGAAGGGATAATCGGCGATCTTGGGACGTGCGGCTGAAATGGCGGCGATCAGCGTGGACTTCCCCGCATTGGGAAATCCCACCAGGCCGACGTCGGCCAGTAATTTGAGTTCCAGGCGAAGCTGGCGTTCTTCGCCTTCCGTGCCCACTTCGAAGTGCGTCGGGACACGGTTAGTGGACGTCGCGAAATGGCTATTTCCACGGCCACCTTTCCCACCATGCGCGATCGTCGCGGTCTCACCGTCTGTAACCAAGTCAGCCAGGATCTCTCCCGTCTCATCATCGTAGACCACAGTCCCTACCGGCAACGTGACCATGACGGGTTTGCCCCTCCGCCCGGAGCAATTGGAGCCGCCGCCGGGTTTTCCATCTTCTGCTTCGTAATGTTTCTGATAACGGAGGTCGAGAAGCGTCGTGAGGCGATGTGAGGCCGTGAAGATGACGTCTCCGCCGTTTCCTCCATCTCCGCCGTCGGGGCCGCCGCGTGGCACAAACATTTCCCGACGGAAACTGCAGCTGCCGTCTCCACCCCGGCCAGCTTTGACGGTGATACGGACTTCATCGACAAACATCGGACACCGTCCATTACGAAAATTAGAAAAGCGTCACTGAGAGGAGTCTTGCGGGGCAGAAGGGCCCTGCAAGAGATCCTCACCGTGACTCACGTGGTAACGAAGGAGAAAGGAAGTGCGCCTGTTACGACGCTACGGGCGCGGGGTAGACGCTGACCTTCTGTCGCGCGCGTCCGCCCTCGAATTTGACGATTCCCGTCACGCGGGCGAAGAGGGTGTGGTCTTTGCCAAGGCCGACATTGAAACCGGGAAAGAACTTGGTCCCACGCTGGCGCACGATGATGGCTCCAGCTTTGACGGTTTCACCGCCGTAGGCCTTCACGCCGAGATATTGCGGATTGCTGTCCCGCCCGTTTCTAGATGAGCCGCCGCCTTTATTTGTTGCCATGGCAGATCCTTCTTAAGCTGTTTCGATGCCGGTGATGCGAAGCTTGGTGAAACCTTGGCGATGGCCCTTGGTGCGCCGATAATTCTTCCGCCGCTGTTTTTTGAACACCATGATCGAACGAGTCCGGCCCTGGTCGACGATTTCCGCCTTGACCTTGGCGCCTTTCACCAACGGTTGTCCGACAAGGATGCCCTGGTCGCTGTGGACGAGCCGCACCTGGCTCAATTCGACCGTACCGCCGACTTCGCCTGGCAGACTTTCAACCTGGACGAGGGTCCCGTTTTCGACCCGGTATTGTTTGCCGCCTGTCTCTATGATTGCATACATAAACCCATGCCTCCGTTACAGAACATGGTTGTTTATCACAGTGATTTCCAGGGTGTCAAGATAAAGCAGCCCCCTCCAACTCAAAATTATTGGCAGGGCCTCGCCTTTAAGCTGGCCCAACCTTTGGAGTTAACCTGTTCGAGGACTATGTTTCGGGGGTCGGATGCGGATATCCTGAAACCAAACAAGTGGGAAACCCTTTCGGAGGATCAGAGATATGAAAGCATCAACCAGGGCCCAAGTGAGGAAGACAACGAACCGCTTTATCATGCGGCCCTACCGCCGGATTCCGACCTGGTATTTCTACTATTATATGAGCGGGGACCTCGTCGGCAAAGGGGTCGTCACCAATCTTTCCTATAGCGGCATGAGGGTGTTGGGTGATCATGCCATGAGGCCGGGAACGGACCTCACTGTACGGCTCACGTTGGAAGAGGACAAGCCTCCTCTTGAGATTGAGCGGGTCACAGTTCAATGGGTAAAGGAGGCTGAATTCGGATTGAAGATCGTCAAGATCAGCCCTTCCGCTGCCACACGCATTGCACACCTGCTAGCCTTTCAGGCCCGTGCCCATCGCGGAGAATCGTAGGCCTCTACGCTATTGCCTCGCGTGCAGATGCGGCATCCTCCGTTTGCTTGACGCTTCTTCTGGGCCACTGCTATAGTCCGTTTCCACATCATGGAACCTCAAGGCAAAATCTGGATGGACGGTTCGTTCGTGAATTGGGCGGACGCCAATGTCCATGTCTTGACCCATTCGCTGCATTACGGCCTTGCCGCATTTGAAGGGATCCGTTGCTACAAAGGAAAGTCTGGTGCGGCGATTTTTCGCCTCCAGGAGCATGTGGATCGCTTGTTTGACTCAGCCCATATCGGCATGATGACCATCCCTTACGAGAAGAAACAGGTGGCGGAGGCGATTGTCGAGACGGTTCGAGTGAACAAACTCGATGCCTGCTATATTCGTCCATTGGTCTATATCGGGTATGGGGCCATGGGCGTTTACCCCGGGGATAATCCCATCAAACTGGCCATCGCCGCATGGAAGTGGGGCGCCTACCTCGGGGATGACGCCCTCGCCAACGGGATGCGCGCTCGCGTGTCGTCATTTACCAGGCACCATGTGAACGTCTCCATGACCAGAGGCAAGATTTCCGGCTACTACGTGAATTCGATTTTGGCGAAGCGGGAAGCGAAGGCCGACGGCTATGACGAAGCGATCCTCTTGGACCCGGAGGGCTATGTGTCGGAAGGAACTGGGGAGAATATTTTCATCGTTCGTAAAGGGAGAATCAAGACGACCCCGTTGACCTCGATCCTTGAAGGGATCACTCGAGATTCCGTGATGGATCTTGCACGGGAGCAGAGGATTCCGGTCATGGAAGAGCGCTTCACGCGCGACGAGATGTATATTGCCGACGAAGTCTTCATGACTGGAACGGCCGCTGAGCTGACTCCGGTTCGGGAAATTGACAATCGCCGGATCGGGACAGGGAAGCCGGGCCCCATCACGCAGGCCCTTCAGAAACGCTTCTTCGCCATTGTGCGCGGAGAAGATGCCACCCACGAGTCTTGGTTGACTCGCGTCTAACGTATTACGCTGAACAAGCAGATTAGTGTGCGGTAGAGGAATCGCCGGATGAATGCGATTCTGCTGCCGGCTTATCGGCCGGGGCGGCCGGTGCCGGTTGCGACGTCTCTTTCTTTTTGAGGTCAATGACGGTGGAGGAAAACGTCTTTTCTTTGGCAAGGATGGCGAGGCTGAACGAAGTGATCATGAACACGACCGCGACGACGACGGTGAACTTGCTCAGAAAATTTGCCGGCCCGCGGCTCCCGAACACTGTTTGGCTCGATCCGCCGAAGGATGCCCCGATTTCGGCTCCCTTGCCTGATTGCAGAAGGATGGCGCCGATCATAAGGAAGCAAGCGATGATGTGAATGATGATCACGAGCGTATGCATGGGACTCCCATCAGTGAATTGACTTATTCTCCGCCGCGGCCACGATTGTAGCAAACGAGTCCGACTTGAGACAAGCCCCGCCTACGAGAGCACCGTCGATCTCGTCAGCAGACAATAGCGACTCGGCATTCTGCGGTGTCACGCTCCCGCCGTACAAGATTCTCATCCCGGCAGCTGTGCCTTGATTCGACGCGTTTGCCATACAAGCTCTGATGGAACGGTGGACGGATACGGCTTGAGCCATGGTTGCCGCATGTCCTGTCCCAATGGCCCAGACCGGCTCGTATGCGATGGTCAATGCGGAAAAGTCCTGCAGAGTCAAGCCGGCCAATCCAACAGTCAGTTGCGCGGTGACGACCGCATCCGTGCGATCCGCTTCCCGCTCCGCGAGAGATTCTCCCACGCAGAGGATTGGGCGCAGGCCATGCGCCAATGCGGCTCGGATTTTCTTCTGAATGTCGCCGTCCCGTTCGCCGAAGAGCATCCGCCGCTCCGAGTGGCCGACAATCACATAGGTGCAACCCAAGTCGCGCAGCATCGGGCCGGACACTTCACCGGTGAAGGCGCCTTGAGATTCCCAATGAAGGTTTTGCGCCGCAAGCTTGATCCTAGACGAGGGGCCCAAGGCGGTGCGGGCCGATTCAAGGGCGGTAAAGGGTGGAGCGATGACAATCTCGGCGCGGGAACTGCTCGCCAGTTTTGCCGTTAACTCACGGACGAATCCGGCCGCTTCCGAGGCCGTTTTGTTCATCTTCCAATTGCCGACAATGAGGGGTATGCGCACGGTGTCTCGATGGTCAGTGGAGAACTTGCCGCGATAGCCGGCGCTAGTCCTTGCGCTCCGGCAGGGCCGTCAACCCGGGCAACTGCTTGCCTTCGAGCAATTCCAGTGCGGCGCCGCCACCGGTTGAAATGAAGGAAATGCTCTCCGATTCGCCGGCTCGATGGACGGCCATGGCGGTCTCGCCGCCGCCGACGATCGTCAGCGCATAGGCGTTGGCGACCGCGTGAGCGATAGACAAGGTTCCACGAGCGTAGGCATCGATTTCAAAAACTCCCATCGGTCCGTTCCAGAGGATGGTCTTGGCGTTTTGGACGGCTTCGGTAAACAGTTTGACGGAAGCGGGACCGATATCGAGCGCATACCAGCCTTTGGGTATTTCCTGGACAGGGACGATCTTGGTTTCCGCGCCCGGCTCGCGGCTAGCGGCCACAACGCAATCGACCGGGAGATAGAACTTGACCCCGCGCGAAAATGCGTGGTCCTCGATTCCTTTGGCAAAATCGAGCATATCGTTCTCCACAAGGGAGTTGCCGATTTCGAGCCCCTTGGCTTTGAGAAAGGTAAAGGCCATACCGCCGCCGATGATGACCTTGTCCACCCGTTTGCCGAGGTTTTCGATCACGCCGATCTTTCCGGACACCTTGGCGCCGCCGAGGATGGCAACAAACGGTCGAACCGGATTTTCCACCGCTCCTTCGAGATACTCGATTTCCTTCTTGAGCAAAAAGCCGGCAGCCGCTGCGGGAATGAATTTCGTAATTCCCACGGTGGAGGCATGGGCACGGTGCGCCGCGCCGAAGGCGTCGTTGATATAGACGTCGCCAAGTGCGGCAAGGGACTTGGAGAATCCCTCATCGTTCTGTTCTTCGCCTAGATGGAATCGAAGGTTTTCCAGCAACATCACGTCGCCCGGCTTCATCTTGGCGACGAGACCCTCGATCGCCGGACCGATGCAATCAGGCGCAAAGATGACGTCTTTGCCGAGCAGGCGCCCTAACCGCTTGGCGATCGGAGCCAGGCTGTATTTCGGATCGAATTTCCCTTTCGGGCGTCCGAGGTGCGAACACAAAATCACTTTGCCGCCGTCGTCGACCACGCGGTTGATGGTCGGGAGCGTCGAGCGGATGCGGGTGTCGTCGGTGATCTGCAGCGAGTCGTCCAGGGGGACGTTGAAGTCCGCGCGGATGATGACCCGTTTCCCGGACAGGGAGAGATCGTCGATCGTCTGCTTATGCAAATTCATCCTTCGACCCTCACATCGGCGGAGGTCAGCGTGAAGCGGTGAGCGCTCTACAGCGAAATCGGCCTATCAACCTTTGGCCTTGCCGGCAATGACCTTGATCAGATCCCGCACGCGACAGGAATAACCCCATTCGTTGTCATACCAGGCGGTGACTTTGACGAGTCGCTTGTCGATGACCGCAGTCAGCGGCGCATCGAGCGTGGCCGAGTGGGGGTTGCCCTTCTGGTCGATAGAGACAATGGGATCTTCTGAATACTGGAGAATATTTTTCAGCGGACCGTTTGCTGCTTTCTTGAACGCCTCATTCACGCCGGCAACATCGCAATCCTTTTCGGTCTCCACCGTCAAGTCTACGAGCGAAACGTTCGGGGTCGGTACGCGGATTGCGAGGCCGTCCATTTTGCCCTTGAGTTGGGGGATGACCAAATGGAGCGCTTTGGCTGCGCCGGTGCTGGTCGGAATCATCGACATGCCGGCGGCGCGCGCGCGACGAAGGTCCTTGTGCGGAAGATCCAGCAACTGCTGGTCATTGGTATAGGAGTGGATCGTCGTCATCACGCCGTGCTTGATGCCGAAGTTTTCCATCAGTATTTTGGCAACCGGCGCCAGGCAGTTGGTCGTGCAGGAGGCATTGGAAACGATGTGGTGGGATTGGGGATCGAGCGTGTTCTCGTTGACGCCCAGCACGACTGTTGCGTCCGGGTCTTTCGCCGGGGCGGAAATGATCACGTACTTGGCTCCGGCTGAAAGGTGTTTGCCAGCCCCTTCTCGATCGGTAAAGCGGCCGGTCGATTCGATGACGATATCGACGTTGAGATCCTTCCAGGGGAGTTCTTTCGGATCCTTGACGGCGAGGACCTTGATTGGTTTGCCGTCAACCAGAATCTGGTCGTCCTTGGCCTCGACGCTTCCCTTCAACGTGCCGTGTACCGAGTCGTACTTCAGCAAGTATGCGAGTGTTTTGGCGTCGGTGAGATCGTTGATCGCCACGAACTGCAATTCTGGGTCGCCGAGCGAGGCTCTCAGCACATTGCGCCCGATTCGGCCGAACCCATTGATTCCAACTCTGATAGCCATTGTAAGAGAGTCCCTCCAACAAAAAAACAAGCCGGTCATTAACACCGGCCGCGACAGACCGCGATAGTATCGACCACCCCAGACCTTGTCAAGTGATACGGAAGTGGTAACTCCGCGTAGGTAGAGAGGTTTCGAGTCCAGATGGCCATGAATCTACGTAGCAAGCTGAGAGGCGGGAATCTCTGTCTTGCGTCCCCGGTGGCCGGTTCGCTAGAGTCCAGCCCTCACTCTATATGGGATTAGGCCTCGAGGTCGCCGTGAAGCTCTTCGAACAAACGACACAAGTGTTGGAATGGGGAAAACTGCTGGAGGTTCTTGCCTCGCATGCCCGTTCGACGATGGGAGCAGCCCGATGCCGGGCTGCGGTCCTGCCGACTGATCTTGCCGAAGCGCAACGACGTCAGGAGGAAACGGTGGAGATAGCCAAACTCCAGGAGACCGCCGACCCTACGCCGTCGTTGTCGTTTCCCGATATCAGAGAGCCGCTCGCGCGCGCAGCAAAAGGCGCTGCCTTGGATGCGCATGAGCTGCGTGATCATGCGCTTGTTCTTGCCTTGTGGGACGAGGTTCAGCGTTATCTCAGCCGCCATGCCCAGGAGGCGCCGACAGTGGCAGCAGCGGCGGAGGTCCTACGATCGGGACGGGAGCTAAAAGAACTCAGCCACGCGTTGGATGGCGCGATTCATCCGGATGGTTCGATCAAGGAATCAGCCACGCCTGAACTGCGGAGGTTCACGCACCACGCCAACGACTTAAAGCAGCAGATTCGCCATCAGCTTGATCAAATCTTGCAGTCGCGGCGCTTCGCGGAGTTGCTGCAGGAACAGTATTTTGCACAACGGGAAGGTCGCTATGTCGTGCCGATCAAGACCGAAATGCAGGGGCGCGTCCCCGGTATCGTGCACGACGTCTCGTCGAGCGGGGCGACGGTGTTCGTGGAACCGCGTGAGCTTGTCGAACTGAACAACGCGATTAAGGTGGCCGATCTTGAGATTGATCGGGAGATCCGGAGAATTCTCCGCGAATTGTCCAGCCTCGTGGCGGAGAAGGCCGATCTGATTCTCGCTGGGCTTGACGTGCTGGCGGATCTGGATTGTATCGCCGCGCGGGCAACGTTCGGGCGGCAACTTCGAGCCCATCCGGTGGCATTGAACGATCACGGACGCGTGAGTCTGAAGCAGGCCCGACATCCTCTGCTGGTGCTCTCAAAAGCGCAAGTTGTCGCCAACGACATTCTTCTCGAGGATCATGTGCAGGTCCTGGTGATCTCCGGTCCGAACACCGGCGGCAAAACGGTCACCTTGAAGATCGTCGGTCTCTTTGCCCTGATGGTCAGAGCTGGTCTGCTGCTGCCCTGCGAGCCGGAGTCCGAGATGGCGATCTTCCAGGACATCTATGCTGATATCGGCGACGCGCAGGATCTGGCCCGTGATCTCTCGAGTTTCTCGGCCCACATGACGCAGATGATTCACTTACTGAAGGACGCGCATCGCGCCCGGCAGGCACTGGTGTTGCTCGATGAACCGGTGACATCAACGGATCCGATTGAAGGCGCGGCCCTCGCCGAGGCGTTGCTCTGCCGGCTTGCCGCGCTAGGGATGAAAGTCATCGCGACAACGCACTACCGGTCGCTCAAAGCCTTGGCCCAGACGACGCCTGGGTTTGCCAACGCCTCGGTGGAATTCAATGTGGCGACGCTTTCTCCTACCTATCGCTTGTTTATGGGGGTGCCGGGGGGATCCTCCGCGATCGAAATCGCGGGGCGACTGGGGATGGATCGTGGCTTGCTCGACGACGCGCGGCAGAAATTGGAACAGGACGATCGGGTGTTGGAACGGATGCTCGATGATTTGCACGGGAAGCAGCGGCAACTCACAGAGGACCTGGCGCGGGCCGTTGCGGCCAGAGCCGAAGCCGAAGAGGCTGCTCAACTAGCCAAAGACCAGCTGGCTCGGCTGGAGGCCACGGAGCGCGAGGAACGGAAAGGCATTAAGAAGAAACTGCAGGAACAGTTCAGCCGTGCCAGGGCTGAAGTGCAGGCGACGGTCGAGGAAGTCAAGCGCGAGCAGAAGTTGATCAAGGCGAAAGAAGCCAAGCAACGGCTGGTCGAATTGGAGGCGCAGACGAGGGCCGAATTCACTCCTTCCGGCACCCCGATTCCACTCGAACAACTCGGGGCGGGTGATCAGGTCGAGATTGGTGGGTTAGGAATGACAGGGACGTTGCTTGAAGCTCCACAAGGCAAGAAGCGCGTGCGTGTCAAAGTCGGCGAGGGCGAATTGCTGGCGACTGTCGCTAATCTTATTGGTTTGGCTCGGGAGACGACCTCGTCGCCAGCCGCAGTCCGTTCGGCACCGTCGAAATTGTTAGGCTCAACTCGGCCCTATCATGCTGAAGAGCAGACTGTCGTCGATGTGCGAGGGAAGGCGGCGGATGATGCGCTGGACGAGGTGGTCGCCGCACTGGATCGCGCCACACTCGAAGCAACGCCCGCACTCCGCATTATTCACGGTCACGGAACCGGAAAATTGAAAGCCGCGCTCCGCGAATATTTGAAGAGCTCCCCGTATGTCGCCAACGCACGTCCTGGCGATCGGGCCGAGGGGGGCGATGGTGTGACGATTGTTATGGTTCGGTAGCTGAGTCAGTCTACTGAATGTGGTACTTCGCCATGCGGTAGCGGAGCGTATTGCGGGTGATCTTGAGCAGGCGGCTTGCTTCTGAGACGTTTCCTGCCGCTTTACGAAGCGCTTCTTCGAGCAGTGTTTTTTCCATGTCTTGAAACGACAGGCCGAAGGAGAGGAGCGATGGCTTCTCTGCCGAGTTACTTAGCGCAGACGGTTGCCCTGCCCGGAATGAGGCTGCCAGATGCTCCGGGCGAATTGTCTCGTCTTTGCAGGTAATGGTCAGTCCCTCCACCACATTGTGAAGCTCCCGCACATTGCCGGGCCAGTCGTAGCGCTGCAACAGGGCCAAGGCAGCCGGTGTTATGCCGTTGATGCGGCAGCCGTGCGCTCGCCGGGCAAAGTCCAAGAACGACATGACGAGGGGTTCGATATCATCCAACCGTTCGCGAAGGGGTGGAATGCGGAGTTGGTACACGTTCAAACGATAGAAGAGGTCGAGGCGGAATCGCCCGGCCTTGATGTTTGCCGGCAGGTCTTCGTTCGTCGCCGCGATCACGCGGATGTTGACCTTCTGGCTCTGTGTGCCGCCGAGCGGATCGACGACATGGTCTTCCAGCACGCGCAGGAGTTTGGCCTGAGCGGTCAAACTCATCTCGCCGATCTCGTCCAGAAATAAGGTGCCGCCCTCAGCGAGCTGAAAGCGACCTGGTTTGTTCTGCGTGGCATCGGTAAAGGCCCCGCGTTGGTAGCCGAAAAGTTCCGATTCCAGGAGATGCTCAGGGATGCCGGCGCAGTTCAGTGCGACGAAGGGGGCCTTTGCGCGAGGGCTCGTCGCGTGGATCGCTTGCGAAAAGAGTTCTTTCCCAGTTCCGCTCTCGCCGGTGATCAGCACAGTGGCATCAGTCAATGCGACTTCTTCTGCCAGGTGTTTGACCAAGCGCATTTGCGGAGAGACGCTGACGATTCGATCGAATCCATGGGGATGTTCACGGAGCGGCGGCTCGCTCGTGGCATAGTAGGCCTCGGCCTGTTGAATCGCTTGACGAAGGACCTCGACCGTAAGGGGTTTGGGGAGATAGTTGGTGGCTCCTTGATGCATGGCCTCGACGGCGGCCTTGGCCGAGTCCTCTTGCCCCAGCACAATAATCGGGACAGGCCGTGCCTTCTGCCTTGCCTGAGCCAGCACGAGCTCACGAGCAATCTGCCCTGCATCGTCGTCACAGACGATCAAGGAAAGATCATGCCGTGTTCTGAGCAAGCGAAGGCCCTCGTCAGTGGTCGCTGCTGTCACGAGGGTGGCGCTGGGGTTCGAGAAGGCCCGTTCGAGGAGCGGTCCTGTGGAAAGGTCGGCTGAGATCAGAGCGATGATCGGAGGATGCATAGGAGCGGTCCTTTTCTAGCTTCCTGCTAACCACCGAATAACTTAGTTAGCCTACTCCTCTTTGTGGCGAGAAGGAAAGGGGGAGAAGAACTGGTGACGAGTTAAGTTAATAATGAGTGATGAGATGGAGGGGCTAGGCTTGATTCTGTCGGGCGATGCGGAGATTCCGCCGAAAACCTGTGTATTTGGCACGACGGATCGGACTGTCCTTGAAGGTTGCGTGGAAAGTCCGCTCATCCATGTTAAGTAACTCGTCAAGGCGAGGGGCCTGGGTCAGACCGCTTGGTGCGAAGACGGGTTCGCTTGTATGGTCTGCGCGTAAGTTGAATGGGCAGATATCGAGGCAGTCGTCGCATCCAAAGATGTGATGGCCCATCCGGGAAGGCAGTTCATCCGGAATCTCTTCCCGAGTTCCACGAAATTCGATTGTCAGATAGGAGATGCAGCGGTTGGCGTCGACGATGTAGGGCTCGACGATGGCGCCGGTTGGACAGGCCTGAATACAGAGGGAGCAACTTCCGCAAAGATCTGTGCCCGGCTGGTCAGGCGGCAGGTCAAGTGTCGTGAGAACTTCTCCCAACAACAGCCACGAACCCCATTCGGAAGACACGAGGTTGGAGTGTTTCCCGATCCAGCCGAGACCCGCCTCCTGGGCCCAGGCTTTTTCCATAATCGGTCCTGTGTCGACGTAGGATCGCGTCAGGCTTCCCGGCGCCAGATCTAGAATGCGGGCCTCCAATTGTTTCAGCCGATCGCCAAGCACCTGATGGTAGTCTTTTCCCCAGGCATACCGAGCCACGCGGCCGTATCCGGGACCTTCTGTTGGCCGATGCCCCGTGTCGTAGTTCATCCCGACCGAAATGAGCGATCGGCAGCCAGGCAGGACCAGCCGTGGATCTGTGCGCCGCGACGGTTCGCGGGCCATCCAGGCCATCGTGCCATGGTAACCACGTTGGAGCCATTCTTGGAGGCGAAGGTAAAGACGTTGGGGCAGAGAATCCGTGTCGCTCTTGTCTGTCGAAGGAGGAGTGCGGTCAGTGATTCGGCAGATGCCGACGGCACTGAAGCCCAGTGCGCGGGCTTCTCGCTTAATCGCTTCCGCGAGCGACATGGCTAGTAGGTTTCAAAGGAACAGTATGGATCGGAACCAAGATGGAAAGGCCGCATAACTAGGCTCGCACAGTATCCCCTAATGGGGGTTACAGTCGAATCGGACAATGAACTGGACCGAACAATATCCAGTGCTGCAGCGGCCGCACGTGCCGGTGATCTTCGTTTTCCAGTCCGTTGCTTTTTCGTCAAACCGGCAAAACGTCTTGCCACCTTTGGAAATCGTCGTCCAAGGCTTGTTGGTTCCCGGTGTGTTGGCGACGAGGCAGCCTGCAGGAATTGGGACCTGGCAATGCTGGGAGGGTTCTCCCTTCGCCATGCCGAAACTGCAGGATTGCTCCGTCGTGGCTGGAAAATCCGACGGGGCCTGGGCCCCGGCCTCTGAGGGTTGATACAGCATCAGGCCGATTAGCGGCAGCAGGCAAACGATAGCGCGTGAGATGACCGTAGTCATGCCGCGGATGGTAACACAGGCTCCGCGCTTGCGGCTACCGGCATGAGTGCGTAGAATCCCCCGAGCAGTCTTTTCGTCATAGGGGAGGCTCTCATGCTTGCGACCCGGATTCGTCAAAAGGAAGGGACCTTTTACTTTGTTGCCTACAATGCAGTCGATCTGTTGGAGAAGGTTCGCTTCACGAGCCGATATTTTTTTGAAGGCGAAGAAATTGCCCAGGGGAAGATTTCCGAGCACGACGAAGTGGCGCAGTTCATCGCGGGTATCGAGCGCAGCGAAAAAGGGTTTCAGCGTCTCCTGAATCGGCAAAAAATTAAACAGATTGTAAATTTCTATGAAACGGTCGTGGCACAGCCGATGATCCCGGGGACGGTGTTGATCTTTACGGACGAGACCTTGCGCTTCCAGCGGGCAGGGGAGTCTGAGTCGATCGGCCATTTAAGCGAGCCGAAGGGGAAGTACCTCGTCATCGATGGGCAGCACCGGCTGGCGGGGCTGCACTTTTTTCGAGCCAAGCATCCGGATCAAATCGCCAACATCGAAGTGCCCTGCGTCCTGTTTGACGGCCGGAGCGGGGATTTTGCCACCGAGATGTTCGTCATCATCAACAGCACGCATACAAGAATCAATCGCTCGCATCTTGTTGACCTATACGAAAAGGTTTCGTGGGAGACGCCGGAGAAGAAGTTTGTCGCGAAGGTGGTGAATCTGCTCTATGCCGAAGACGATTCGCCGTTGCAGTACAAAATCAATCGGCTCGGCGGACGCAGTAAGCAGGAAAAATGGATTCTTCAATCGGAAGTGTTTAACGAGCTGCTCAAGGTTGTGACCGCCCATAAGCGCTGGATGGAGTCGCATTTGGGGATGCGGGCCGATCGTTGCTACGCCCTGGTGCGAGACTATTTGAAGGGCGTGAAAGACGTGATGGTAGAGGTATGGGGGAATAACGAACGCTACATGTTCACCCGTGACGTCACGCTGAAGGCGCTGATTCGCGTGTTGGACGATCTGATCATCGATCGCAAGCTCATGGGCGATTGGGACGAGCAACGGTCGCACAAACCGTTTGCCGAGATCGTGAAGCCATGGGCGGCGCTGTCCAAGGAATTTCGTGCGGAGGGTTTTTACGAACGGTTTCCCGCCAAAGGGCAATTGGAGCGGGTCCGAAAAATTCATCAGCGGTTGCTGGATGCGCTTGTCAGTTAAACGGGCGGGGCTCTCGCCGTTTGCGCTCGGCTTCTTCCTCTGCCTTGCGCTCACCTGTCTGAGGCCATGTTCATACGTGGCTGCAGCTTCGGCCGATGCCGAGACCTTGGACGTGAAAACTGAATCCGGCGGCGGAGTCCGAGCCGTCGCCCACGTGATCTTTCCTGCCAAGCCGGCACTCATCCAATCAATGCTTACCGACTATATTCATTGGCCGGAACTGTTCGACGTGCGCATGCGAATAGCGGATCTGAAAATTCAGAATGGTGTGGCGACGATGGATCTGCGGATCGAACATGCATTACTGCCCGGCGAGCGACGCTTGATTACGGAGTCGCGCATCCTGCCGGAAGGCGGGATCGTGACGGATCTCGTCGGCGGAGACTTCAAACAATATCATCGGGTCTGGAAATTGACGGCACAGAATGACGGCGGAGGAACGACTGCAGATTTTGAGCTGGTCGTGGCGATCGATTCCATCGTTCCGGACTGGCTTGTGGCGCTCGGGATCCGGCGCGATTTGGAAACGCATTTCCGTATCGTGAAAGAAAAGGCGATCGAGCGGTCTAAGCAGGGAAGGTGAACTCGGACAGTTCGGTTTTGTCGAGGCCCTGCTTGACGAGTCCGTGAATGTCGAAGCTGCGCTCGACTTTGCGGATGTCGTCGATCCTGGTTTTGGTGCTGGGGTGGGGCGGCGTAAAGAGCGAGCAGCAATCCTGGTCGGGCTCGATCGAGGTCGTAAATGTGCCGATGCGCTGAGCTTGGTCGGTGATCTCGAGTTTGTCCATCCCAATGAGCGGGCGTAACATCGGCAACTCCGCCGCCTCTTCGATGACCGATAGATTCTCCGGTGTCTGCGAGGCGACTTGCCCGAGGCTATCGCCCGTCACCAGCCCCCAACATTGTTCTTGTCTCGCCAACTCGCTTGCAATCCGCACCATCAAGCGGCGATACATCACGATACGATAAGGCGCTGGTGCATGGGCGACGATCTCGCGTTGAATTTCCCCGAACGGCACGACGTACAGCCTCGAGTGGTATTGGTATTGGGTAAGCGTCTGGACCAACTCGCGGACTTTGTCCTCCGAGGCACGGCTCACCAGCGGTCTGCCGGTGAAATGTACGAAAGCGGCATTACAACCTCGCTTCATCATGCGGTAAGCAGCAACGGGTGAGTCGATTCCCCCTGAAATCAAACAAGCCACCCTTCCACTCACGCCGACCGGCATCCCGCCGGGCCCTGTGATTTTGTTAAGGGAGTAGTACATGTCTCGTGAGAGCAGTTCGATATGCACGGTCAGATCCGGATTGGTGAGGCTAACCTTCTTGCCCGTGAGGCCACAGAGATAGGTGCCGACATCCCGTTCAACATCCATTGAGGTCAGAGCCAGGCGCTTGTCGGCTCGTTTGACAGACACACGAAAAGTGGAGAAGGTCTGGCTTTGAACTTCCTGTCCGATCGCCTGCTTGAGCGCCTCCCAGTCCGGGTTGGTCAAATCCAGGGGAAGGGCGTGCGCCAGGGAAAAGTTGGCAATGCCGAACACGCGAGCGAGCCGGTCCTTGACGATCTCGTCCGATGTGCTTAGCGGGAGCACGACCCGGATGCGACTGCGCAGATTCTCGACGCGTTTGGCGCCAAGGTCTTTGAGCGCAAGTTGGATGTTTCGAACGAGGCGCCGCTCGAAGTAGTCGCGGTTGCGGCCTTTCAGCGCAAGTTCATGGTAGTGGACAATTGCACATCTCATGATGATGAGGCTCAGTTGCCGTGGGCTTCGAGGAATCGCTCGGCGTCGATAGCAGCCATACAGCCGGAGCCGGCGGCGGTGACGGCTTGGCGGTACGTGGAGTCTTGCACATCGCCGGCGGCAAAGACGCCTGGGACGCTGGTGGCAGTGCCGTTCTTGGTGATGATGTAACCCTTTGCGTCCATCTCCAGTTGCCCTGCGAACAGCGCTGTATTGGGCCGATGGCCGATGGCGACAAAGACGCCGGCGCAGGGCAGTTCCGTCATGCTACCCGTGACGAGATTTTTGATCTGGACACCTGTGACGATATCGCGGCCCTGAATGTCTACGACGACGGAGTTCCAGAGAAACGCGATCTTTTCATTCTTCATCGCCCGATCCTGCATGATCTTGGATGCGCGCAGCTTATCGCGGCGATGGACGATCGTGACTTTCGTGGCGAATTTCGTCAGGAAGTTCGCTTCCTCCATGGCGCTATCGCCCCCACCAACGACAATCAGTTCTTTTCCTCTAAAGAAAAATCCGTCGCAGGTCGCGCAGGTTGAAACGCCGTGGCCGGTCAGGCGGGCTTCGTTCTTGAGCCCAATCGGGATGGCGGATGCGCCTGTCGCGATAATCATAGTTTTCGCGTTGATCGTTCCTTCGCCGTCTACGGTGATCGAGAACGGACTGGCCTGAAGATTCACCGCACTCACGTCGCCGGTCAAAAACTCCGTGCCGAACCGTTCCGCCTGGGCCCGCATTTCCTTCATCAGCTCCGGCCCCAAGATGCCCTTGGCAAACCCCGGATAGTTTTCGACCTCAGTGGTGGTGGTAAGTTGTCCGCCGGATTGCCAACCCTCAATGAGGAGCGGAGCAAGATTGGCGCGCGCCGCATAGACTGCGGCGGTCAGTCCGGCCGGTCCTGAGCCAATGATCACGATGTCACGCATCATGGCAATTTAGCACAGGAGAGAAAGGGATTACACAGGGGGAGGAAGCTAGGCCCGTTCGCGAAAGGTTCGATAAAGATGACGAATCTGCGTTCTTAGTACAGAAGGAGCAGACATGCCATTAAGAACGTGATCCGCCCGATGGGCTTTCTTCGAGAGCGGCATCTGGCTCTTCATCCGTCGGATCGCTTCTGCGCGAGTGAGTCCGTTACGTTTTCTTAAACGATCGATCTGAGTCTCCTTGTCAGCCGTGACGACGATAGTACGGTCCACGCGCTTGTCGATCCCGACTTCGAAGAGCAATGGCACATCGTAGATCACCACGGCGTGAGGATCGTGTCTGGCAGCCTGTTTTGTGCGCTTGGCTTGTTCCCGTGCGACGCGGGGATGAACGATTCGCTCTAGAAGACGTCGTTTGGCCGGGCGGCGAAACACAATCGTGCCAAGCGCGTGGCGGTTGATGGTGCGGTCCGGAGCAAGTACGCTTCTGCCGAATGATTTCACGATCTGCCGCCAGGCCGGTTTGCCGGGTTTGACGACAGTTCGTGCAATCTCATCGGCATCGATAACAACCGCGCCGTATCGCTTGAACATCTTGGCGACGGTGCTTTTCCCGGTCGCTACCCCCCCTGTCAGTCCGACGAGGATCATCGCGGGCGAGAATAACATGCGGGGTTCAACCCCACAAGAAACCCCGATTGACTTCTCGCCTTGTCTCCCTGTAAGACCGTTGCCTATGCGCATGACCCTTTATATGGCTCTGGTCTTGGGAATTATCCCTCTGGCGAGCGGGGTGGTACGGGCTGACACGCCTGTGACGCAAGCCCCTCGCACGATTACCGTGGCACTCGACGGCTCCGGCGATTTCACCTCCATCCAAGAAGCGGTGGACTCAGCCAAGAAAGGCGACACGGTGTTTCTCAAGCCAGGGCGCTATCCGCAGGACGTCACGGTCCACAGTAAGGATGGGGTCAAATTGGTCGGTGCAGGGCAGGATAAGGTCACCTTGCTGGGTCGCGAGGACGTTGTCGGTGCGTTGCATGTCGGCAAGTGGCCCTATGGTGCGACAAACATTGAGATCAGCGACATGACAATCAACGAGCATGGTGGTCATGCAGTGGGCCTGTTCAATGGCCGTGGAGTGCTTCTGCGACGGCTCACGATTAATGGCATGGTATTCAGCCAGCAAGTCGAGGATGCCCGCATTGAAGACTGCACGATCGGCGGCAGCGAAACGACCGGTGTCCAGTTTGCCGATTCACAGGCGGTGCTGATTGGGAACTTTATTCATGACAACGATCATGGCGTGAATGTGGCAGGCAAATCGAACGTTCGATTGGAACGGAACATCATCACGCGCAGCCTTTTTGAGGCGGTCGTGGTCAACGACAGAGCCAAGGCCGTACTTGTCAGCAATACGTTGGTCAAGAACGGAGGGGGAGCGGCGTTCCTTGGCCAGTCCCAGAGCGAAGCGTCCGGCAATGTCGTGGGGCTCAATCGAGTGGGGTTCCTGGTCGCGTCGTCGAGTCGAGCCAGTACGTCTTTCAATGCATTCTATAATACCGGTGGCAATTACATGCGGCCTGGCAACCCGAATCAGCCTGCGCCAGAGCTCCAAGCGCAATCAGATATCACTGGTGACCCGTTCTTTGTGGATCCGGGGCACGATGATTTCCGTTTGCGGGGCGATACTCCGCTTGTGAAAGTCGGGGAATTCCCGTTCTTGGGCGCCCTTCCTCCTGCAGTGCAGCCTACCCGTTAAGAGCATTAAAACTCATAATAATCAGTACCTTGCACATCTCGTCCGAGGGGTATCCCATCCATGTGCTAAGCTAAGAGTACGCCGATTAACTGGCGTGCTGAATCATGGCGTAGAAATTGCTGAGTCATTTGAGACCAGCAGAGGAGGCCTAGCGTGGCAAGCTACAGACAAGAGCTCGAACGGCGCGGCCCTGATGGCATCCCCTCTCTTGATGACGTTGAACCGGGTAAGATCTGCGGGGCGATCATTCCGATGTCGGAACGTGCCCAAACGCAGATGCGCGACAGCATCGAAGTAATCGACTACCTCCTCAACCAGGAGCGTGTGGTTTGGAGCTGATGCCTCTGCGCTCTTCTTTCGGATATCCTTCCTACACGTTCTCCTCTTGACAGCTGATCCAGAGCTTCGTAGTCTCCCCTAGAATTTAAGTGCGACGAGCATCTATGAATGAACAAGGAGATGCGTTCATGACACTTCGAGGGCAAGTTCTTGGATGTTTCCTGGCGGGGATTGCAACATTTTCTCTGGTAGAGAGTCGGATTGCGAAGCTGGTTTATGCCGCTGACGAGCTGCCGAAGGAATCGGTCTTGCCCCTCTCCATGGCTGGCAAAGCAGTCCAAGCAGCGCTCGATGCGTGCAAGAAGGATGGCTATCGAGTCAGCGTGTCCGTTGTGGATCGTGCCGGCATCCTTCGCACCATGGGGCGATCGGATGGCGCCGGCCCCCATACGGTTGAAAGTAGCAGAAAAAAAGCCTATACAGCAGCAAGCCTGCGCCGTCCGACCACTGAACTGGCTGAACTCATCACGAAAGTTCCGACGTTGCAGTCCCTTCGCGACATGAACCAGGATATCCTAATACTCGGCGGCGGTTTGCCGATCGAGATCGGAGGAGAGGTCGTCGGAGCCATCGGCGTCGGCGGGGCTCCCGGTTCCCATCTTGACGATGCCTGTGCACAGGCAGGATTGGACGCCATCGGCGCTGTGCCGAAAGTGTCACCGGCTAAGTGAGCAGATTTTTCTGTGGCCTGCAGCTCATTGTACTTATCAGTGCGACCGCCGGGTGCAACAGCGATCTTCCAGTTTCCGCAACGACGGACATTGTCCCTCCCGGATTTCGTGTCACCATCACCCGCGTGGCAACCCATCCTTTCCTTGCCCGGTATAATCTCAAGCTCACGGTGAATACGACTGCCGGCTGTTCGGCGGCCAGCGAGCTCTTTCCTGATACCGGGGGAGTGAGCCGACGCAATCTCTATCTGACGTCCTCAGGGCGTCTCTTTGTGGTGGGACAGTTCGATGTCCGCCGCTTCGACGAACAGACCTGTCGTGTCGAATTGATCGAGTTTCGGTCGCTGGAAGCGGGGATGTCATTTCAGGGATCATTCGATGTGGACAGTTCTGGCACCTGGACGTTTTTCCCAGTCGGTGTGAGAGCAGAACGCTTGTTCGATAAACTATGACGATCGCATGGCAAGTTGCAACACTCGGCGCGTAAATATCGTGTTCTGTCGGCTTGGAGAGGGATGAAGCAGAAGATCGTCGGATACCATCAGGATGAGCAGGGCGACTGGGTAGCCGACTTGGCTTGCGGACATGGGCAGCATGTGCGGCATCAGCCGCCGATGACACGTCGTCCTTGGGTGCTGACCGATGCTGGCCGAACCGAACATCTAGGGACAATCTTGAATTGTAAGAAGTGCGAGGAAAGTGCCTGACTATATAATCGTGGTCGCGGCCTGATTCGGTTCAGCAGTAAGCCCCAGCCCTGGTTCGGACCATGGCTGCAATCGGGGTCCGTTATAGCCGTACCCACCCTTGACTGGATTCTCTCGCAGGAGAAGCGGCGTATCCAAGTCGAGAACCTCGAATCCGCTCATTCCCAGCACGAGGCTGAACGAGCAACCCATCGCGATCCTGGTTTCCACCATGCCACCGACCATCAGTTTGAGCCCCGATGCGAGCGTGAAGGCGGCGATGTCGCGCGCTTCCATGACACCGGTCTTCATGATTTTGATGTTGATGTAGTCAGCGGCACCGCGCTCGACGACCTGTTGGGCATCGGTGATTGAGCGGACTGACTCGTCTGCTGCGACCGGAATACCCGTGTCTCGCCTGATCGCGGCAAGTCCTTCCAGATCCTCCCGGACGAGCGGTTGTTCAAGCAACAACATCTTCCCTCCAAACCGAGTGATGCCCTTGGCAAATGCGAGACACTCGTTGCGGGAGAATCCCTGATTGCCATCGCCGATGAATGAGATGCCGGGCAACGCCCGATGAACGGCTTCAAGCCGCCGAATGTCTTCGTGGACGTCATTGCCGACCTTCATCTTGAAGAGGCGAAACCCTCTGGCGTACCACCCTCGTGCCAGGATCAACGTCTTTTCACGATCGCAAATAGGAATGGTAATGTCAGTTTCGCGCTCACGCAGATCCGCTCCACCCCAGAGTTTCCACATCGGGAATTGCCGGGTATGGCAATGGGCGTCGATCAAGGCCGTCTCCAAGGCACAACGCGCTGCCGGCTGTCCCGGTGCCACGTCCTGCATGTGCTTTGCTAAAGCCCTGAATTGGTCGACTGACGAGCCCAGCAAGGTCCGGCCAAGCTGGGCAAGGGCCGCCAGGCAAGAAGCTCGGCTTTCTCCGCCGACCTCCGGAAAGGGCGCTGCTTCTCCATACCCTTGTGTGCCGTTGCTGAGCGTGATTCTGACGAAGACATTCTCTGCGACGACTCGAGATCCTGTAGCGACGACGAAGGGATCGGTAAGGGGAATGTCGACCGGCCAGAATTTGATTGTGTGAATAACTGATTCTGGAGATGCCATCGCAGGCGCCATCTTAACGAGAAACTGCGGTGATGCCAACGTATGGCTGTCTCTCAGAACGTTAAGAAAGGGTCGCCGATGGAGTGTCTGACTGAAAGAGGGATGCAGTAGAAGGCTTATTCCAGGCCCAGTTAAGCGTAGCGATCGTTGAGAAATGGCAGCGCCGTGTTCGAATAACCCCTGACCTCCCAGAACCCTTTCTCATCTTTGTCCGCGAACGTGATTTCCTTCACCCACTTTGCTCCTTTCCATGCATAACGTTTCGGGACGATCACGCGAACGGGACCCCCGTGCTCTTTCGTGAGCGGCTTGCCATTCCATTTGTAGGTGAGGAGCACATCCTGATCGTTGCAGGCTTCGAGCGGCAAGTTGGTCGTATAGTCGTCGTAAGATTTGAAGAGGACGAACTTGGCAAGGGAGAGCGGTTTCACCACTGAAATAATGTGCTTGAAGCTCACGCCTTCCCATTCGTTGTCGAAGCGACTCCAACTGGTGACACAGTGAAAGTCTGACACATCCTTAAATTGCGGTTGGGCCAAGAACTGTTCCCATGTCCAGGTGATCGGATAGGCGACGAATCCGCCGATGGTCAGCTTCCATTCGGCCAGCGGGACCTCCGGCTTGAACCCCAAATCCAGTACCGGAAACGTTTCGACCAGGTGCTGCCCCGGCGGGGTCCGCTCATCGCCCTGCTCGAAAACTTCCCGCTCTTCTCCCCCTCGCCGCGCTTTTGCCCATTGCTCTTTGGTCTTGGTCAATCGGCTTTGCTCATCCATCGGTCGGCCTCCTCCTACAGAGTAGGATAGGACAGTGAGATCTTACAAGCCACAAGATGAATGCTATGAACGGGGCTGTGGATCGAGGAGTTTGTCTATTAAGGCTTGAAAGGCAGCCAGAGGTTGCGCGCCGACCAATGGACGACCGTTGATGAAGAATGTCGGCGTGCTGGTCATGCCGAGTTTCATGCCATCACGAAGGTCTTTGATCACTTCCTCACGATAACGTCCTGTTGTCAAGCAGGCGATGAAGGTGTCCTGCTGAAGACCCAGTTCCTTCGCCAGTGCAGGAAAGTCCCATCCCTTTCCTGGGGTTTGCCGGTCAAACAACAAATCGTGGTACTCCCAAAAGTTTCCCTGCTCGCCGGCGCATTGAGCGGCTTCGGCCGCTTGCGTCGCATAGGGATGGTTGGGACCGGGATAATCCCGATAGACAAGTCGAATTTTCTCACCATAGAGGCGGCGAAGTTCTTTCAATATTCCCACACTCTTCTGGCAGTAGGGGCATTGAAAATCTGAAAATTCCACGATGGTGATCGGCGCATTCTCCGGTCCGATCGAGGGATCGTCGTCAACGTCGACGGAGAGGATTGGCGGCTCTTGAGGCGGAAGGGCGATGCGAATATCGGCCTTGCGGCGCAGGGAGACGAGCAAGGCCTGCCGGATTCTGGCCTGCTCCTGATGATCAGGTGACGCGACATGGTCCGGGTGCTCCCCTATCGTGCGTGGGCTCAACCGCTTGACCGGAGCCGGGAGGTTCGCCAGCCGAGCGATGGATTCTGACTGAGAGGCCTCAGCCAGAAGCTGTGCGACGCTCACGCCTGTTCGTGATGCCTCCGCTTCCAGCAGCGTCTCCTCGATTTTCCGTTGGAGCGCTTGGTGGATCAGTTGGCTCCGCTGTTGATCTATTTCGTATAGGGGAAGGGCCGCAGCCTGCTCAACTTCTCGTAAGGTGATGGAGCGGCCATTCACGGATGCCACAACCGAGGAGATGGCCGGCTCCGGCCCTGACGACTGGAATCTCAAAGAGGCACTAAAAAGAACGGCCACAAACACGAGAAAACCGAGGGCAATTAAGATGCGGGAGGTCGTTATCTGTATCATCTGAAGAATCGCTGGAACCCGTGATTCGGATCGCTATCTGAAACCATAGCGATGAGGTCCAGAAAAATCCATGATTTC
Organism: Nitrospira sp.; assembly: GCA_033852435.1. GTDB lineage: Bacteria > Nitrospirota > Nitrospiria > Nitrospirales > Nitrospiraceae > Nitrospira_C. The sequence continues at coordinate 2,987 of JAWOMO010000038.1, read as the reverse complement.
TTGATAATCCTCACCAGGCTTGAGTTTCCGGCCTATGGATGCCAACCGGCCTAGTTTAACTGGGTGCGGCATTCTTGCCCCTCCAAAGAAGTACCTCCCCTGTATGCCGGCTTCCCCTCCGTCCTCGGTATAGGCGAACCGGCCTTTCCATTCTAGGCTGAGGCATGCACGCCGCAGGGGGAAAACAGCTGAAGAAAGCCGGGTCGAGGCCGGCAGCTGACCGGCAGGTTTGTCCGGGAGATTCACGAAGGAAACGGCTATGACCTGGCTCAATCAGTTTTACAGCTCTTCCGTAGCCATACCCCTATCACTCGTGATCCTGGCAGTGATCAGTTTGCTCAGTTGGAAAAAAAGTGGCCGCCAGCTCATTTTGGCGCTGACCCTCTTTCTCTACGTACGATACTTGTTGTGGCGAGGGCTCTATACCCTGAATACCGCTGACTGGCCGAGCTTGATAATCAGCGGGATTGTCCTGCTGGCAGAAGCCTATGGTCTGTTCCAGCTCATATTCTTTACTTTTCAGGCGTGGAGGCCAGTGGAGCGCCAGTCTCCTGCCATTAAAACCTACCGGACTGTGGATGTGTTCGTGACGGTGGTCAATGAGCCGCTGGACATTTTGCGGCGGACCTTGGTGGGCTGTACGAACCAGGACTATCCCGCGGATAAGTACAAAGTCTATGTGTTAGACGATGGCCATCGCGAAGATGTGCGAGTCTTGACCCACTCTCTGGGATGCGGCTATTTGCGGCGGGAGGGGCGCGACCACGCGAAGGCGGGGAATTTGAACCATGCTCTACGCCAGACATCCGGAGAACTCGTCGCGGTGTTCGATACGGATCATGTGCCGACCTCCGCCTTTTTGCGAGAGACGGTTGGGTTCTTCGAGAACGAGCGAGTCGCGATCGTTCAGACTCCTCATCATTTTTACAATCCGGACATTTTTCAGAAGAACCTCCGTCTCGAATCCGAATTGAAAAATGAGCAGGCGTTGTTTTTCAGGATTCTGCAACCGGGCCGAGATGGGCACAACAGCGCGTTCTTCGCGGGAAGTTCCGGGCTCTTTCGGCGCAGGCCGCTCATGGAGATCGGTGGCTTCCAGACCGACACGATCACAGAAGACATCCACACAAGTATGCTGGTACATGCGAAAGGGTATGAATCGCGCTATCTCAATAAAGTCCTTGCGGCGGGGCTGATGCCCGAAACCTTCGGGGGGTATCTGAAACAGCGCACCAGGTGGGCCATCGGGTGCGTCCAGCTGTGCCTGAAGTCTAATCCCTTGATGGTTCGGGGGCTCACGTTCGCCCAGCGCTTGGATTATTTGGGTTCCGTGTACTATTTCTTTCATGGCTTACCCAGAGTGGTCTGTCTGGCCGCTCCTCTGTCCGCCCTCTTAATCGGCATTTCACCGGTTCATGCTACCGTCCCGGATCTGGTCCACCTATTCGGATCCTACTTTTTTGCTTCGCTCGTGATGATGCGTACAGTGAGCGGAGGGACCAGAAACGCGTTTTGGGCCGATGTGTACGAAACGGCGATGTGCTTCAGCTTAAGCAAGGCCACCATACAGACCTTACTTCGACCCCGTAGGCCGCAGACATTCGTCGTCACCCCGAAAGGCGAGAAATTTGAAAAGCGCGGGATAAACCACGTAGCCATGGTTGTGCCCCACCTGATCCTATTCGGGTTGCTCCTTGCAGGTCTGACGGCAGGGATACAAGTATGGCTGAACCAGCGGGCTATGCCTGGGTTGGAGGTCAGCCTGTTCTGGGGCGCGGCTAATCTTTTCCTGCTCACACTGGCCATTCTCAGTGCCAATGAGCTGCCGCAGTGGAGAAATAATTTCCGTCTTCCTCGCCGTGTGTTCTGCGAATTGGCTTGCGGAAATGCCCGCATTGATGGATACACAAAAGATATGAGTGAAAACGGAATTTGTGTCGAGGTGAAGAAGCCGTTCCTGCCCGAGTCCAAATACGTGACTCTACTTCTACATAGCTCTCATCGTTCACACGTTGCCGTGCAAGGCATGCTAACACGACAGGAACGTTCTGGCTCTTGCTTCGAAATCGGTGTGAATATTGTTGACCGCAGCGAGAACGGTATCAGGGCAATCATCGAACAAATGTTTAGTCGCCCTAATGTCTGGAGTGATGTCAAGGAGAAGGCCCCTGGGATTTGGCAAAGCTTGTGGTCGTTGATCACGGCCATTCACTCGGCGTGGCAATCACGCAGGCCTGCCCGGAGACATTTCCCGCGGGCCTTACATCAACAGGCGTGCAGCATTGAGTTTCGTGGTCGTTCGTATTCCGGATGGACCAAAGACATCGCTTTTTCAGGGCTTGCAGTGGTGATTGATGAGGCCTTCGATCACGTGAGCGGACCAGGGCTGATATCCCTACAGGGGATCACACTCAAGGTGGCACTCATCGGCGTCATCCGAGATGAACATCGGACGATTGCGCAGTTCCGTGTCGACAGTGTCGATAAAGGAGAAGGGGAATGGCACGCGCTCAACTCGTCGGCTTGGCAATTCTCCTGTTAGGGGTCCTCTTTTCCGGTCCGGTGTACGCCGGCGACGCATTTACTGGATATCAAATCGATAATAAAGGCCAATATTTCGCATATCTTGGAGTCCGCGCTCCCTTAATGGAAGAGCGTGGTGGATTCCAGCCCTTTCTTCAAGTGTTCGGCGCCGGAGTCGGCTACACTTTTAAGGACAGCGGACAAGAACGAGACGCGAATCTGCAATCGGTAACGCCGAGCCTGGGGATGAAGTATACCGCAGGATCATGGAGCTGGATCGCTATGGCAGGACCGCAATTTCGCTGGAAGCAGGAGGATCAACTGACCGGGCCAAGAAGTCACGACCACGAACTAGGGACATATCTTCAACTCGAGGCATTCCGCTGGCAAGAGCAAGGGATATTGCACGCCATCGTCTCATATACAGATATCGACGGTTTCTTCTGGGGGCGCCTCAGGAAGAC
>JAWOMO010000028.1:0-80167 GCA_033852435.1 Nitrospira sp. | reverse complement strand
GACGTGAGACATGTGATTGCTGCATCTCGAACACCTCCTACTTCGTGATAATCTTGCTGCTGTTACCTCAGCTGCTGCATGAAAGGCCAAAAACCTTTCAGATCACCCTCCTTTCTTCCTGATGCTTGACATAACGCGACATCGCAGTTTCAGGATAGACCGGTCAACAGGATATATCCTTTACAAGCGGCATGCCATGTGACAAAAAATCGCACATGGCATGCATCTTTGCAATGCTTCGATAATTCAATCAGTTAGGGGAGTCTATGGGATCGGGCTTGGACTATCAACGAGATCAAATAAAAGGACTGTCAGTGTTACCTGACGCTCTTAAGATCGAATAAGCCAAGCCCGCGAATTGATGGGAGATTCTTATGTCAGGAATCGATGACAATTGCAAAAGAAAGCTAAAATATCTTAAATAACATGGCCTTATATGCGAAGAACGCAATCAATTGTCAGGAAATTATGACACATGAATATCAGCTATCTTCTTTTACGTATCGTCGCATGATTTCGTGAAAATAGGATCTCGGAAGCCCGGCCTCTTGCGCGGCGTGCGTGACGTTTCCGCCATGATGGTCGAGCTTGCTTTTGATATATCGACGGCTGAAATCTTCTAACACCTTTTCCTTCGCTTTGGCGTAGGGTAGGCAGAGGTAGTCCTCCGCTTGGCTGCGTCTGGCCTGATCCGTGAACTGCAGCAGTCCGATGACATCATCGTGACTCAGACGGTTGCCCTTTGCCAGCATCACGGCCCGCTCGATGACGTTGCGCAGCTCACGAACGTTTCCGGGCCAAGGATATGCGACGAGTTCCGTCACCGCCGACGGATGCAAGTCAGCGACGTACTTCCCCATTTCTCTCGTGTATCGTGCTATAAAATGGCGAGCGAGGAGGGGAATGTCCTGCGTTCGTTCACGCAAAGGCGGGACTCTGATTGCCATGACATTGAGCCTGAAGAACAAATCCTTGCGAAATTCGTTTCGCTTGACCTTTTCGGTGAGTTCCTGATTCGTAGCCGCGATGAACCGCGCGCCAATTTTCTTCGTCTGGACGCTACCGACCGCCCGCATTTCTCCTTCCTCCAGCACGCGCAGGAGCTTTGCCTGCAGCGGTAGAGGCAAGTCGCCGATCTCGTCGAGGAACAGTGTGCCGCCGAATCCGCCATCAATGAGTCCGAGCTTGTCCCCGACGGCCCCCGTGAATGCGCCCCGCACGTGGCCGAAGAGCTCGCTTTCAACCGTGCCCTCTGAGAACGTCGTGCAATCCACGACCTGGAAAGGGCCGTTTCGTTCCGCGCTTCGTTCGTGGATTGCTCTCGCGATGAGCTCTTTCCCCGTACCGGTCTCACCGATAATTAGCGTCGTGGACTGCACTCGAGCGGCGGCTTCGATCATGGCCATGACGTTTTGAATGGCCGGGCTGACGCCGATCAATTCTTTGAAAGGAGGACCGTCATGAGGCTGAGGTGGTTCATAACGGAACAGAATCTCGGAGATCCGCATCGCGCGATGGATGCGCGCAGCGAGATCCAGCTTTTCAAACGGTTTCGTGACATAATCGAAGGCCCCGCACCGCATAGCCTCAACAGCAGTATCTACCGTATCGACCCAGCTGATCATGATCACGGGGATCCTTCGGTCTCTCGCTTGAATGCGTTGCAGCAGTTCGATCCCGCTCATTCCGGGGAGACGAATATCGGTGATCACTAAATCGATTCGTCGTTCATCAAGGATTTGTAGCGCCCCTTCGGCGCGAGCGGCGATAACCAATTCGACCTGCTCGTCCTCATCGCGGGGCAGTTCCTCCTCCACGGTGCGGAGGAACATTTCGACATCTCCGCCGTTATCCTCTACGAGCAAGATGGTAAACACCTTGGCGTTCGCGTTAGGCATGGAGCGCATGCCATTTCCTTGAACCGCTGGTGACGTGGACCTAGTCATGGCAACACCTCAACTAAGCTAAGACGTTGGTGCTCGATCTGCTGCAAAGGATGGCCTCATGTGTAAGACAGGAAGTCGAACATAGAAGGTGCTTCCCACGCCTGGGCTGGAGTCGACGCTCACGGCCCCTTCATACTGCTCGGCCACAGTTTTCACGATCGAAAGACCGATGCCGGAGCCAGGAATATTTCCTGGTGCGAGCCGCTGAAACGGGAGAAAGAGACGGTCGGCCATCGATGGATCGATGCCGACTCCGTTATCTCGAACGAACAAGAGCGGACCGCTTTCGCTCTCCTTCGTGCCGATTTCTACATGGGGGTTCGGCTGGTCCCCCATGTACTTGATGGCGTTCCCGATGAGGTTCTCGAAGATTTGTTTGACATGAATACGTCGGCACCCGAGTTGCGGCAACCCGGGGGCGATGGTTACCCGGACGTGCTTCTCCTCGCAGTCCGTTTTCAGGAGAACCAACACTTCGCGGACGACCGCGTCGACATCGACGCTTTCCAGCGGGGATGGTGCATGATTGATCCGCGCAAGATCGAGTGTTCGTTCCGCCAATTGTGCCAGATCCTTGCCTTCCTTCTTGATCCAATCGAGATATTGCATCCCTTTGGCGTCCAAGCGCGGGCCGTAGTCCTGTTCGATCCAGGAAGCGAACTCAGCCACTCGGCCGGCCGGTCCTTTGACTTCATGGGTCAATTCGGCAATATTGCGTTCGACGGCCTGAAGTCTCCCCCGCAAATTGTGCGATTCGGATTCGACCTCGTCAAACAAGCGGGCGTTTTCCATGGTAACCGCTGCATAGGACGCAAACTGCTCCGCGAGACGGATGTCCCATTCTGTAAATGTTCTCACCCTCGCTATGCTCAGGAGCACGAGGACACCGAGACACCCGTGAGGACCAAGGAGAGGGACGGCCACATAACTCTGTGCCCCGAACTCATCCCGGAATCGAATGGGTCTGTCCGGATAGTCGGAGAGATTATGGACCACCACCGGCCGTCTGGTTTCAAACGCCTGATTCGAGAAGGGTGTTTCTTCGACGACGAGGATCTGTTTTCGAATCCGATCGAACGCTGTCCCCGACGCCGCTTCGACCAACCAACACTCCATCGTCAAGTGGCGAGCCATCACCACTGCCAGGTCTGCATCCAACGACTCGGCGGCGCGGTCCACGATATGCCGCAATAGCTCGTCGAGACCTCCGGGTTCGAGCAAGACGATTTCCTGTCCTGTAGCATGCAGCGCTCTCATCTCTTCGATTTTTTGCCGAATGGTGCCTGCCATTTGCTCGAACGTGCGTGCCAGTTGTCCCAGTTCGTCCTGCGCGTGGACTTGTAACTGTGTGTGAAGTTCGCCGGTGGCGAGACGCTCGGCTCCCTCCGTGAGCCGTTTGAGCGGTACGCGGATAATACGATGGAGGACAAACAAGGCTGCGGACATCAGCAGGACGGAAGCCACGAGAAACGAGATTTGCAACACATAGAGCGATTGCAACCGGGCAGCCGATTCCCGCTCCAGCGATCGCACCATCTCGTCCAGCCCGGCGGCGAATTCATCCGCATGCACCACATAGGCCTGTTGTTGGACGGCAAGTCTGTCGCCGGCGGCGCCCATTGCCAGTTCCAAGGCTGGCCTGAGTTGCATCGACCACTTGTCTTGAAGTTTCTGAAGCTGTACGGGGAGCGTCGTGCCGATTTCGCCGATCGGTCCGTGGTCTGACGTTCCATAGCGCAGCCCTTCCAGCACCCGTTCCCACTGGGCGATCTCCGCTCGAATTAACTCGCTGATCTTTGGGGAGGAGTCGCCGGGCAGTTGTTGAACCAGGGAGGCCAGCTTATAGATGCGCATACGTTGAGACCTCGCCTGTTCGATGGCTTTGCTTGTCCCAATAAGATGTCTTGTGAGATTGGAGGTGGTGAAGAGAAAGGTTCCGAGGGTCAAGGAGAGAACTACAAAAATTGCTCCGACTTTGACGAGGATTGACACATGGTTGTCGGGCCACAGTCGTTCACGTAGCAGCGGTAGGATTTTCATGAGCAGCAACGCTTGCTTTGCGGCACGTTCGGACGGTTATTAATGTCATTGCACGGTGGATCGATCCAGCCTAAGGCGGCCTCGTTGTGGCTCGGAAAGCTAAACAACTGACCAATCCGATGGCAATGAATTCCGCGTAGGCAGGCAGGACTTTCCCTACCTTGACGGTAAGCAGACCGAATCGTCTGTGTCGGGTTCCGCCTAAAATCCCAGGTTAGATCGTAGGGGAGTTCAAGTGTTGAGAAAACTGAAGACACTACGGTATCTCCCCAGAAAAACTACTAGCGTACCCATCTCATTCTCCCGCGTAGCGCCGGTGTCTGTCAATTCGTGGATGGAAGAACCACTGACCACCAGTTGTTTGTTATGGGAGCCTAGATGACATAATGAACCTGCCGGCCCTTAGTCCACTATTTTTGGGCCGGGTGTCCCCGGTTCCTGCCTGCTTTACCAGACGCAACCCCATGTTTCTAAGCGGAGATTCTCCCGTCGCGTAGGAATACAACCGCGCCCGGTCAAGTCAGCGTGGCGTGGCCGGACGCGTGACCTAGCTGTAAGTTCAGGCTAGGCCAATCGCTTCACTGAGGGGCGGGGTTCTGACAGGGACCCTGCCCCCTTCTCTCTCTATAGGTACAGGACATCAATGAGAATGCGCTGGATGTCCGTCTTGATGAGCCCTCTGTGATGGTGGGGAGCAGGTCGTTAGGATCGTGCGCGTTTAACTCGCGTGGACCAGATGACGCTCGTAATGGGTCAGTTTAGCCTTTGCAACCCTGGTGTTGGCGATCTCCCCTGGATGACTATCTTCGGGGCCGGCCTCTTCGGCAGCGATCGCGATGCTGAGGTGCGCGGCTGGTGTGGCCTATAAAGGCCTTCAGTGCGAAGCAAGAGGGATCGAAGGAACATGATGAGAACGACGTGGCTCAGGCTGTTGGCGATGGTTGGACTGATGATCTTCCCGCAAATTATGCTCGCCTCTGCGATGGGCAATGAAGAGATCATGGTGTCGAACGGCGGTTGTTTCAACCTTTCAACATCGGAGAGGGTGGAGTGTTTCGTCAGGTCGTGGTATATATCGAGTCCATCTCGCGGGGGAAGCCATTTGCGGAGGCCAAACCTCCCCGCATCGAAGCGAAAGACTGCCGGTTTCTTCCCCCCATCAATCTGGCGCGTGACCACCATGACGTGATCATGCTCATCATGGATCCGGCGATGCACGACATCCAAGCCTACGAAACATCGCAGCTTGGACTGCGAGTATTGTTTAACATGCCCTAACATTACAGAAAAGGTCCAAGGTTCGATCGTGCCTACGTTAGAGAAGCAGCGGTATCAATGACGGTACCCTGCGCGCAATTCATCGTAAAGAGGTGCAGAATGCAGACTCGTTCGATTCCGTCCAGCGTTTTTCTCGGTTTGATGTGCCTGAGCGTCGTGGTCATGACCTGGGGCTGTTCGGGGAAGCGCGTGGCATCATCCTCCGGCGATGCGTCCTCCACGACGAAGGAGAAGAGCGCACCAGTGACTGCCGCAGCTCCGGTGGAAACCATTAAGCCGGAGGGCATGGTCACAATTCCAGAGGAACGGCGATCGACCACTGAAACGGCGCGCGAGCCGCAGGCAGCTCCGTCAGCCCCCAGCGAAGGGCCGGTTAGTGCGTTGGAGAGAGGGACCCCGTCGGCCGATATGTCTCAGGTGGCGGACATCTTCTTCGACTTCGACCGCTATGCCATCAGACGGGATGCCCAGCCTGTCCTGGAACGCAACGCGATCTGGATGAAAAAGACGCCGGGCAAATCGGTGCTCATCGAGGGGCATTGCGACGAACGGGGCACACAAGCCTATAACTTGGTGCTCGGAGAAAAGCGCGCCCGATCGACGAAACATTACCTGGAGGATCTCGGGGTTCCCGCTTCACGGCTGAAGATCGTCAGCTATGGAGAAATGAGGCCGTTTTGCAAGGAGCGTGACGAGGATTGCTATCAACAAAATCGGCGGGCGCATTTCGTCGTGCAGTAAATCGCAGCCGCTGGGAATGAATCGAGGTCTGTGCAGGCCGGTTAAACAAGAAAGGAGAGGGACTCGTGAAGATGAATCGAACTGCGGGAGTCGTGGCCGTTTGTATCTGTGTCTTAGCGGGGTGTGCCGCCAAGGGAGAGCGGGTCGATATCATGATTCCCGGTATCGCTGCCGGTTCTGCAGCGACAGGGGCAAGTACGACCGGACCTCGAGTCGTCGTCATGCCTTTCGACGATGCAAGGTCGGACCGGGCGCATCTTGGCAGTCGTTCCCATTTCTGGGGCGGCTCGAGCTACTTCGAACTGCCGAAAGGCACGGTCGGCGAGGCTGCGGCCAAAGCTCTCGTGCAACAGCTCAACAAGCGTGGGTGGCAGGCAAGTCTGGCCAGTCAAAGCGGCGGTTCACAACCTGATGTGACGATCTCAGGCAGCATTCAAGATTTGTCGGTGAACGCCAACAGCAAATTTGGCTATACGGAAATTTCCGCCAAGAACACCATGATGGTGCGCGTGGCCAACCACGGTGATCAAAGCTCGATTCAAGAGCGGCTGTTGGGGAGCGGGAGTGACGAAGTGTTTTGGTTCGACCCGGAAGATGCGCAGCAGTTAGTGAATGAGGTGGTCGAGAAGAACATCGAGAAATTCCTGGCCGACACGAAAGTTGACGGGCGCGCAGTCCATTTACGGTAGCACTAGCGCTGCCGTCGCGGGTTATCCGCTGCGGCAGAGGTTCAGACTTCCACTCTGACGGTGATCTCGTGCAATCCGGTGGCGCCATCGGGAGCCGGGTCCTGCTCGATCGAGGTCTGAAGGGTGCCCGTTCCGTCCGTCGCGCGGGCAAGCAACGTATGCCGGTCTGGCCTGGGCACGGTCCAATCGTAGTGCCAGAACACCCAGGAAGCAGGAGAGATAGGAGCTTCCAGTATTGCCGGCATCCAGCGTTCTCCTCCGTCGGTGTTGATTTCCACCTGTCTGATGCCCCGCGTGCCGGCGAAGGCGAGTCCCTCCACCCTGTGCCGAAATCCCGTAATTGTTGATCCATGTCCTGGCAGGTCGATGGGCGCAGGCCCTATTGGACACCCATTTCCCCGACCGCGCCGGCGGGCGTGCTCGGAACATAATTCGTATCCACCAGGTCTTCCCAGACCCCGTCGTGAGAAGACGTCACACCCGATCCTCGCACATAGACCATCTTGATGACCGGTTCTTTTCCTGATGCCAATCCAGTCATGCGACCGACGAGGACCATGTCGCCCCAATGGTGGTAGGAACTGGGAAATGTCTGATAGTTCCCAACGACGGCCCAATACCATCCGCCTTCCGGATCGTCTACGCTTGGCGGAAGCTGCGGTCGGTAATCCTGGTCGAGCGGACGATTTTTCACGTGCAGCCACAACTGTCCATCATGATTTTCCTCTTCCATGATCACGCCACCGAGGATCACGAGTTTGTCCTGATAATATTGCGAACTCCGTATAATCGTCGTGAGCGTCGCGCCGGATTCCGCTTCATGCAGATATTTCTTTGGAACCGGGCTGCATCCGACAGCCAGGTACAGCGCCAGCAGGAAGAGGGTTCGGCTGAACGAGGCCATGCTCAAATACCTCCCATGGATCGGAAGCGGGCCATATGGCGGTTGTGCCGATTCCGAGCGATCCTCTCGTCGTCGCGCTTCACAACGCAGCCGCCGCCTGCGCGTTGCGCATGAATTCTTCGATGCAGTCTCTGATACCCTGCTCAATGAGCAAGCCGCTCTTCATCCAGTCCTTCACTTGCTGCCGGTCGGAGCGGCAGGACGTGGTAAACGTAGGGGTGTCATTCCGCGAAACGGAGAAAGTCGCCCGAATCTGAAAGTGCTGCTCATCCGCCCTGACATAATCGAGGAAGAATTGTTCGATCGTGCCCCAGACGACTCTCTCCGCGTCGGGCTTGAGGTCATAGCCGGCAAAGACGAGTTCTTTCGTGAGTGCGCCGGTGAAAAATTCGCCGATGTTCTGTGACAGGTACAGACGTTCAGTGTTGCGCGATCCCGATTCCAGCTCCTTCTGCTTCATCAGTCCCGTTGGATGGCCAGAATATTCAAAGGCAGCGACCCGTACAGGCCCTTTCCCCTTGATCGGTGTCGAGGGGTGATAATCCAGATACAACACCCGTGGACAACCAGAGCACAAGAGAGCCGTCGACATCAGTGCAGTCAGCATCCATCGACGGGGTAGAAGATTTGGTGTCATGCGCTCACGCCGACCGCAGACAACGGTGACAGACCGTGGGAATGCGCGAGAGCCTACGGAGAGCCGACGCGTCTGTCAAGGGCGAGGAGGGGCGCGGGAGGTGGACCGAGAAGCAGGCGCGTCAAGGCGCTCGTCCGCTATGTCGCCAGCATTGTGGCATGGCCAAAGAACGCGAACCTGACAACGCGCGCTGCAGTCAGGCTGCTGCTGAGTCGCTGAATTGACTGGCTTGCGTTTGTCGGAGAGGGAGGATCAAACGGAAGGTCGTACCTACCCCCACTGTACTTTCGACGTTGATATGGCCTTTATGGGCATCGACCACGTCCTTGACGATCTTGGTTCCGAGTCCTGTTCCGCCGGCTTTTCGGCTGCGGGCCTGAGCAGTGAAGAGGCTGTCACGGATTTCTGGAGGCATACCACGCCCTGTATCGGTCACGGAAATGTCAACGACTTCGGCAGTCTGAGGTGCCTTTCCGAGAATGCTGACCGAGCCGCCGGAGGGAACTTCCGGGATTGCATTGTTCACCAGGTTGTAGAAGGCGTTGAAGAGTCGCTGTTCGTCAGCCTCGATGGCAGGCAGGCTGTCGAGGCCTTCACTGCTGAGCGTTACTCCCTTTTTTGTTGCCATCAACTCCAGCGTTTTGAACACACTCAACACCACGTTCGCGACACAACATGGCGCAAATTTTGGCGGTGCGCTCATGCCCTTCACGCAATCCGCAAGCTCTCGAACCCGATCCGAGATCCTTCGAACATCCTCCTGGACCATGTCCAGCACCTCGTTGCACAGCGCACGACTTTTCGCCGACTGAGGCGAATCTCGATCGGACAATTTCCCGAATAACTCATCGAGTTCGTCTTTGAGTACTCCTGCCCCACAGAGGACCGGCATGAGCAGGTTCTTGATGTCGTGGCTCATGTCGCCGGCCAACTGTGCCACCTCCGCCAGTTTCTTGGCTTCAAATAACCTTGCCTCCTCGATTACGGGTGTGGCAAGAGACGAAATGACTGTCAGGACTGCGACGTCATCATCATTGATCGGACCGCTGCGCTTATTAAGAATCTCTATTACGCCGATCGGTTCACCTTGCCATCGCTTGAGCGGCAAGATGATCATATTCTTGATCACGGATCCTGTGGCTTTATCAATCCTGCTCGGCAGCGATGCATCGCTCTCGGCATCCACGATGATGGCATGCTGGGCCGATTTGAACACGGCACCTGCAATACCCTGATGCCACGGATTGGCTGATCCAGGCGGAACCGGCTTTGCCCCGACGCAACGATAATTGACGAGTTGTTGAGATGCCGGATCGGCAATTAGAATGGACCCGCATTCCGCATCGACCGCTTCCAGAGCGGTGTCCAAGGTCTGCGCAACCAAATCTTCTAATCGGGTGTATCGTGAGAGTGCTCGAGAGATAAGCAGGGTTGTCTCTAATTCTCTATTTCCCTGGGCAAGATGCAGGTCCGCCCTTCGCCGGGGAGCCCGGCGACGGTCTTGATGTGCGTTAGGTTCTGGGGGCAGTTTCTCCTCAGGAAGCACCCAGTCATCCTTTCAACGGCCTCAGTGAACTGCGCGGCGATTACGCGCCGAAATGGTCCTTGAACAGGATGTGTTTCTTGACCGCTTCCTCGGTGACAGCCAGAAGCTTGTCCTTCTCAATCGGCTTGACCAGGTAATCCATGATCCCCTGCTTCATAAGCTTCGTGGCGGCCTGGACATCCGGATGGCCTGTCATGACCACGATTGGAACAGAAGGAAATTGAGAGAGAAAATGGGCGATGGCTCCGACACCGTCGATCTTCGGCATCTGCATATCGCAGAGAATCATATCGACCATGAGCGGGTTATCGCCTGATTTGATCGCGTGGATGCCCTTTTCACCATCCTCCGCTTCGACCACATCATAGCCAGCCTTGGTCAGGACCATCTTGACGGTCGTCCTGATATGCGCTTCATCATCAACGACGAGAATTCTGCCCAGTCCCATAGTCCCCTCCTTGAAGGTTGTGATTATGTTGAACCATCGTAAACTTTAGCCATCCTGCGGCATCAGTTTCAGTTTGACAAGAATTTAGTCGAAATATGTCAGAGGGCCTGGTCGAGACCGGATGTATTGGAAGGGTGGTCTATCCAGAAAGCTTACGATTTTTCCACAGTCGCCCCGCAGCCGGTGCAACGGGTGTGTGATAGAATTTCGTTCCCGTCCGACGCGATCATCACCGGTGCCGGAGGCGGACCGAGAAGCAGGCGCGCGAAGGCGCCCGTCCTGTATATCGTGAGGAGCTTCGGCATCGCGAGGAAGAACAGCGCCATCACTGTGCCGTAGACTTTGGAATTGCCCCCGATGTGGTAGTGGATGCCGGGGTGAAACGTGCCTCCGTCCTTATCCCTTCCAAGTTTCTTTGGCCTTGGAGCGGTTTTCGATAAAAACGGTCTTGGCATTCCAGTTGTCCTTCTCGCGGGACAAGTAGCCGCCACGCTCCAAGAGGAGGATCTTTTCCCCAGATGAGGCGAGCTTGAAGGCGAGGGTCCCGCCGCCGGGGCCGGTGCGGATTATGATCATCTCATAGTGGGTAGTCGCAGACATCGGAGACCTCCGTGGTGTTGGAAGGTAGTCGGAGAATCACGCGGGGTCTTACAGAGGGAACCGGCATCCAAACAAGAAAATCCCCCGTAGGGGATGGTAAAGTGCAGTGCTCATTCAACCGGTTTAAACAAGGAGGCCGTTATGCATGTGATGGGTCGTATCGGGTTCATGGGATTGGGCATCGCGTTAGTGGGCGCGCTCATTGGAGCCCCGGCCTTTGCAGCAGATGCACCAATCGAAGACGGGTCGAAGAGTATAATCACGTCTCCCAAAGATGGAGACAAGGTCGGCGACACGTTCGAGTTGAAGTACGAGTTGACCAAGGGCACCGAGGCGGCACACGCCCACGTGTACCTGGACAATCAGTACCAGAAGGGTTTTCCCGGGACGTTCGAGGGCCTGAGTAAAGGGAAACACCAGATCACCGTGACTGGCGCCAACAAGGACCAGAAACTCGTCTCGGCCACTCAGACTATCACCGTCGAAGTGCAATAACCCTGCAATCAATAGTCTTCATTGCCGCCAGGGTCTCTTACCAAAGAGGCCCTGGAGCACCGGGTTCCACCCGCCGCTTCGATTCCATTTCCAATAGCCGCCGCTTCCCAACAACAGGTTCATCTTCCCGGAGGTAGCCAGCTTGTAGGGGAGGGTGCCGCCGCCAGGGCCAGTGCCAATAATAATGATGTTCTAGTGCGTGGACATGAGCGGGAATCGGATGAACAGGTGGAGTCTGACAGGGGAAGTCGGAACGACACCCCTGTCGGTCCTTTGCTCCCGGAGTGCGCACGCAAGATCAATCAGCAAGATCAATCAGATTGTGAAGTGAAGGGCGGTGCTCCCTCCATGGGCGCAGTAGGAGGACAGGGGGTGCCATTCCCTCCGAGAAAGAATGTTCACACCCATTACTAGGGGAGGGGGCGAACGAGCGAGCTCAGAGGGAGTATTTATTTGACGGTCGCTTGGGTAAGGGGCGCGTCTTAGCACGCACAAAGGCGCGTGGGTGAGAACGATGCGTGAATAGAAAGGCAGGCGTTCTAGACGCATCGGAGGGCGATACGTTTTCCTATTTTCCCTTACGTCGGCGGATAAGTTCTGCCGCGCCTAGTCCTGCAAGTCCGGTCGCGAGCAACGCGAGACTCATGGGTTCCGGAACTGGAGAGCTACTTGCGTGGGCTTGAATCGGGGGAAACACCCCTAAGGCAACTAGAGCAAAAAGAAAGGCATTGTTTTTGAAAAGCTTCATGGTAAGTCCTCCTTTGATCCTCTCCGGAATCGCTCGGGCGCGTCACTTCCCTCATAAAATCTCAGCATTTTGTGTGCCGGATTTACAAATGATTGAAAACATGTCGTTTTAAGAATCGCAGGCAAAGGTCGAAGCTGGAAACTGTCGAGATCTTTTACAGTTAGCAGACGCGCTCACTATCGCGCGCGACGCCTAAGTCATTGAAACCGTTTCAAAACGCCACTCCCGTTCGCTCAATGCCCGGCTGTCAAGAAGTTTGACATGTTAAGCGTGATTTTCGATATGCTCTCCACTCAAGATAGCTCGGAGAGCCGACCCATGAATTCGTTCCATACGCTACACTCGCAATGATGGACCTCCTCGCCTCGAATATGATTGATCTGCGCTTATCACTCCTGCTCGGTCTCGCCGGTCTGTTCCTCGCCTTAGAACGGGTGGCGCCGATCCGTGCTCCGGTCCAATCGAAACTGCACCATGTCTCGACCAACCTGGTCATCTTCGGAGGGAATTCCCTAGTGGCACAGCTCCCCGTCGGATGGGTCCTGTTGCTCTGGAGCAGTCGCGTGGACAGTGAAGCCTGGGGATTACTGCCTCAACTTCGGTTGGAGCCGATCTCTCAGGTGATCCTGTCCGTGATCCTGCTCGACCTCATTTATTACGGAGCCCATCGAATCAATCACCTTGTGCCGTTTCTCTGGCGCTTCCATCGGGCCCACCATAGTGACCTGGATGTAGACGTGACCACGAGCGTGCGGTTCCACCTGGGTGAGGTTCTGATCACAACCGGGATCAAAGGGTTGAGTGTGCTGGCTCTTGGCGTCCCGCCGGTCGGTTTCCTGGTCTCCGAAACGGCGCTCCTCGCGGCGGGACAGTTTCAGCATAGCAACATCAGATTGCCGGCGGTGCTCGAGCGATGGCTCCGTCTCATCATCGTCACTCCACCGATGCATTGGATCCATCACTCGCGTCGGTCAGCGGAACACAACACCAATTATGGGACCATGTTTTCAGGATGGGATCGGTGGTTCGGAACCTACTTCATGGGAGTGCAGCAGAGTCAGATTAGCGTGGGTATGGACGAATACCCCGCTCCGGAGGACGTCAATCTCCTGCGATTCTATCGCATCCCTTTTGACGTGGCATGTCGTCGGATTCAGTGACGGCCGCAATCCTGCCCGTACACTCGTCAGACCACGCGACCCTAGATGACAGGCCGGCCGCGTTGATCCGCTGTGCTCGAGCACCGCGCACGTGGGTGTCGATGAAATATCAGTAATGGGAGGCGATCGCCTAGGAAAAGACGTGACTAGCATGCCGGAGGTGAAGAAAACGGTATCGCGAACCGTTTCGCGGCGCTCGGCGTCCCGCCGCTTGATTGACGGGTCTTCTGCAGATCGTTCCGTTGACACCTTTTTCATGGGGACGTAGTCTTTTCCCAATATTGGGAGGCGCCATCGTTGCAAGATGAGCATGATCAAGAGAGTGTAGATAACCGGATCGCCGCTGCCGTTCCTTCCACATGGGACGCGAATCCGATTTACTTTCCGGTGTCTTTGACCAAATTTGCAGTCATGAATTTCTGCACTTTGGGGATGTATCAGTTTTATTGGTTCTATGAGAACTGGAAGTTTATCCGGGACCGTGAGCAGTCGGAAGTCAGTCCATTCTGGAGAACGGCTTTTGCGTTCATTTACTGTTACCCGCTGTTCGAGAAGATTCGGAGTAGCGCTGCTTCGCTCAAGATCGGTCAACCCTTCGCTGTCCCACTTCTAGCAACCGGGTGGATTCTGAGTTCGTTTCTCGGGGTGCTTCCAGATCCATACGGGCTGGCTTTTTGCTTGTCCTTTCTGTTTCTTATCCCAGTTCAGCAAACTGCCAACCACATCAATGAATCACTGGTCCCCGGACATGATCGGAATGACCGGTTCACCGTATGGAACAAGATGGCCGTTGTCATCGCGGCTTTGCTATTCATTCTGGTTGTCATTGCAATCGTCATCTCACGTAAGTAGGAGCAGGCTCACAGGTCCATTTCTCTCCGCGCAGCATCGCACCGCTTGAAAGGCCGGCATTTCTTGATACATCCGGTTGACACTTCTCTCGCTAGAACGTAGCCTCTCCCCATTTCAGTCTTGGAACCAGAACGTTCACGAGGACCTACGTTTGCCCATGGATTGGTCGGTGTTGATCGGTTTGCTCGCTTTCGTGATTGTCGGCGCGACCGCCGCATTGTATGTGCATGCGTTCGTTGCCCGGACGAGGAAGGCGTTCCGCGATCGTCAACCCAATCTGCGAATTACCAATCTATCTGCGTTGAACTCAGGGGATGTCCTCACCCTGTGCCCGGAACTTGAGAACCTAGGCGGTGGGGTGGCGTATGACTGCGTGATGCACTTGGGCGGTTGGGAAGGGAGTTTCGCCGTCAAGAGCCTTCACCCGCGCGGACCGCGGTATCAGAAGCATGTGATCTCTATCGTGTTGGGTCCGGACGCGCCGATCCGCGTCAAACCCATGACCAATGACTTTCTTCGGCTCCGCTATCGAGATCGCTGGGGACTCACGTACGAATGTTGGTACCACGTCGCTCACATCAGAAGCGGATCGACGCCGCTCCACAATGTCCACATAGACTTGGAGCATCCGGATGTCACTGAGCCTCATCCATCATTGTGGGAGATGTGGAAGCTGCTTCGGACCAGTTCCCCACGTGACTGAGCAGGACAAGCTCTCAGCCCCCTTTCGCGGCGCACGGCATCCCCTTAGAAAAATACAATTCCGTTGACCCTCCTGCAGTTTGGATTTCAAATACAGCTATCGTGATCGTTGTCTGACCGCTCCATCGCTTGCACAGGCAGGAGGGTGCCATGAACCGTTATTATGTGGTCATCGTTCTCGTCGGTCTCCTCACTCTTGTCGGCTGTGTCTCTCATCCGCAAACCGCCGAGGAGTTTCGTAAAGCCGTTCCCGGGGCGTTTTCACCCAAAGGCGAGACGTTTGAGGTCGATCGCCCCTTCAGTCAGGTGGCCGGTACCTTCCAAAAGATGGGACCGGAGTATTTCGTGCGGAAGATCGGAGGTTTGGTTAAATGATGTCGGCTCGTCGGGATGGAGGATTGCCACCTGATCGAGATACGGGCGGACCTCGTCCTGCTCCTTCGCTCGTTCCAAATTGAACTGGGGCGAGCCACCTTGCGGCGATCCGTTTCCCTCTATCGACATGCCCTCGCCGTCCCCGTTGACAGCTTTCTCTCCGAGACGTAGCCTGCCCGTCATTCCATCCTATGGCTCGCAAGCGGATCGTGATTATCGGAGGTGGGTTTGGAGGCCTGGCGGCCGCCAGACCCCTACGCCATGCCGACGTCGTGCTGATCGACCGCACGAATCACCACCTGTTCCAACCGCTGCTCTACCAGGTAGCCACCGCCGCGTTGTCTCCGAGCGATATCGCCTGGCCGTTGCGTACGGTCTTTCGCTCGCAATCCAATATCCGTGTCGTGATGGACGAGGTGCTATCGATCGATCGGGTGGCTCGGCTGGTTCGTTTACGGGTCAGCGCGCCAATGGCCTTCGACGTTCTCATCGTCGCTCCAGGCTCGCGCCACGCCTATTTCGGGCACGACGAGTGGGAGCCGTTTGCGCCCGGGCTCAAGACGATGACCGACGCCGTCAGGCTGCGCGAGAAGATGTTGCTCGCGTTTGAAGACGCCGAACGACGGAGAGCCGCGACTGGCAGGCAGGATCGACTCACCTTCGTGATCGTCGGCGGAGGTCCCACTGGAGTGGAATTAGCCGGCGCGCTGGCCGAGATCGGGCGAAAGGCCATGGGGCCGGATTTCCCCACCTTACGGCTCGATGATCTCTCCATCGTGCTCATAGAAGGCGGCCCTCGCATTCTGGCCGGGTTCAGCGAGGACCTTTCGGTGAAAGCCTCGGCCGCGTTGACGCACATGGGAGTGACGATCAAGCTGAACAGCCCTGTGAGCGCAGTCCGCGCCGACGGTGTGATGATCGGAAACGAATTGGTCGCATCCGCGAATATCATCTGGGCGGCCGGGAACAGGGCCTCCCCACTGCTGAACACGCTCTCGGTTCCCCAGGATCCATCGGGTCGGGTGAAGGTCCGGTCGGATCTGACGATTCCGGGAGATCCCTGGATCTTTGTGATCGGCGATGCCGCACATTGTGTCGGGACGGATGGGACGTTGTTACCGGGATTGGCTCCTGTCGCCATGCAGCAGGGCCGCTACGTTGCCAAGCTGATCGCCCATGAAACGGCTCCGGAGCAGCGCCGACCATTTGTCTATGCGGGCCGCGGCATGCTGGCCACGATTGGCCGCGCACAAGCGGTGGCGCAGCTCGGGCCGATCCACGTTTCCGGACTCTTTGCCTGGCTGCTCTGGTGCGTCGCGCACATCTTCTTCCTGATCGGCTTCCGGAATCGGGTGCGAGTGATGTCGGAATGGATGTGGTACTACATCACCTTCAAGCCGGGGGCGAGATTGCTCTTTGAACGGCCGCAAGAGCCCCGCAACGAACCGATGCCGAGAGACCATTCACACGAATGAGCCGCTCCAGGAACGCATGCGGTAAGACAACGCCAGTCGCGATGGTGCCGACTTTCGCCTTCATTCGGTCTGCAAGTGCCGTGGTATGAAAAGTTCTCGGACCGTCTTTTCGTTTCATGACGGTTGTAGGCGGCTGGCCTGTTGTTTTAGGGACGGTCTCTCGCCGATGCGATGAGAGACCGTCCTCTGCGGTCACAGGTCTGAGGGCTTCTTGTCCCTTATTGTGGCCCAATTGGCATCCCCTTTTGGGATGTAGCCGGGGATGTCTTTCTCCGATTTCTGCTGGATGCTCTTGTCCAGGTTTAAGTCGAGTTTCCCCTCGACGATTCTCTCCAGACCTCAGGGTCCGCCACGAATGTCTTCCCAACGCCAACACCATAGGCGCAGTAGCCTCCCTAGGTCGGCAGATATTTCTGTGGGTTTGCCTCGAACATCTTTTGGTGTTCGGCAGTCGTGAAGGCGTAGGTCACACCGTCGACGACCGTGACGTGGAATCCGCTCCCCCGTATCGGCTTGCCATCGGTAAAATAGGCCACCGGGTCATAGCCGCTAATCCCCGGCGTGCTGTGGCGGAAGTCGTGAGCGAAGGCTGAAGCGGAAGCCATGCTCGCGACGAGCACCATGATGGAGACGAAGAACTTGCTTGCGATTGTCATGACATCTCCCCCGTTATCGGGGTAGTTACCCCGTCGAACGCCTGTTGTCAGATCGTCAACGGACCCTTCAACTCGATGGTGGTTCTTGTGAAGATCTAGCGCATCGCCTGTCGCACCCTTTCTCCGTTCATCCGGGCCTTTGAGGTCCAGGTAGACAACCTTCCCTGTCGCCTGGTCGTCCCAGGACTCCGGTTCTTACAGGCTGACGATAAATCGTTGGATCGTGTCAGAAGGGCGGTGTTGCTCGCCGAATCGCAGCTCTCAGATTCCTTATCGGCTCAGGGCGAGATTTGAAGTTGGCTGGCTAATGGCAAGTGGCCGACTCTTTACCCGCTCCAATCGAGCGACTTCGCTCAAAACGCACAGTGTGGGATTGTCATGAGTCGATGACTGGCGGCGTCCGGCAACCACGCGTGTGTCGGATGTTCTCTCAATCCTGTTGTTTTGTTAGATCCTCTCCGGCACCGTCCCGCTGACCCTCGAGAGTCCTTCTAGGGAATACAACTTGCTCTGCTCGTTCATCTACAAAGTCTTTTGAAACCCCGATCCTATTGCAGGTGAACGCATCCACATCGAGCAAGGAGGCGTCAATGGTGGGACAAGGCATGGTTTCGGAGCAGATTCTCGAGTTTGTGAAGGCTCATCCCAACTGCACATTGGACGAGGTTACGCTACGTCTGCAGGAATGGAATTGGTCCGAGGTCTTTATTGAAGTTGATCGCCTGAATCGGTTGGGCCGCTTGCGTCTGATCAGGAGTGGCACCGGATATGTGACGAGGCTCTCTGCTCTCTGAGCGACCGGTGCGTCATTGGTTCCGTCGAAGCGCGATGGGAATGGACAAGGGTGGAGGTTCGGGCAGTAGTTGCGCCTGCTGACCACGAAGCGATCTCTTCTTCCTTCTGGGAGAGACCTCCACCCCATTCCTTTTTAGCCCCTATCTTTCCCGATGCCACCGGCCTGAACATCCTGCACATTGTAATCGCCACGGCGGTTTGCTGCCTCTCCATTCCGTCCTGGTCGGAGCCGTCGACCCTGGAGCATTCGGCAAGACCTTCAAGAGACACCCAAGTCCGCAGATTCCCTTGACACAGAGATTCAGTACGGTACTGTTGCTCTATGGTGAGCGGATGCATTGGAGGTTTCCTCTAATCGACCTCACCGTATCCTCAAGGCAGTCCTCTGTGACGCCGGTCATATAGAGCAATCCTTGATCGATCAGACACCTATTCTCATCGTCGACGATTCGCCGGATGATCTCATCCTCCTCGATCAGATGCTCCGTGGGCATGGCTATTCCACGATTCCTGCTTCGTCGGGGCAAGAAGCACTCAAGAAAATCGAATCGCACAATCCTCAACTCGCCCTGCTCGACATCATGTTGCCGGACATGAATGGATACGAGGTCTGCAAACGCATCCGACAGGACCGCCGGACGGCCCTGCTCCCGGTCATTATGGTGACCGCCCTGCGCGAAGATCGAATCACCGGCATCGAAGCGGGAGCAGATGACTTTCTGTTGAAACCGATCAATAGAGACGAATTGATCGCTCGTGTTCGCTCGCTCCTCAGGATTAAGTCTCTGCATGACGCCGTGAAGGGACATGTCGGTGAACTTGCCGAGTGGAACAAGAAACTGGAGATCCGACTGGCGCAGGAAGCCAAGTTGGCCGAAGTGGGCCGGGTGCTTGGCGACATTTCCCACGAGATCAAGAATTTACTGATGCCGATTGTTACGGGGACGGGTCTGCTGCACGAGGAACTGAAAGATATCTTTGCTCTCATGCCGCAAAAGGGTGCGGACAAGCTGCGAGCGAGCGAAAAACAATGTGCAGAGATCGAGGAGATGCTCCTCCGGGCCGCGAACCGTCTCCATGAACATGTCCAGGAGATCGCAGTTTGCGTGAAGAATATCAGTTCCCGGCCCGCGTTTGCCCCATGCTCTATCGCGAGCGTGGCGGACGGCGTTTTCAAAACCCTACGTGTCGTTGCAGAAGGGAAGGGCGTCTCGTTGTGTCTCGACCACCTGATCGATCTCCCCGCGATTCAAGCCGACGCGCGACGCATGTTTAACGTCTTCTACAATTTGATTAATAACGCGCTGTCGGAAGTTCCGCCCGGAGGCTCCATCTCGATACGAGGTGAGCACGAGCCTGACTCCGGAACGGTCTGCATCTCTGTGAAAGACACCGGTCCGGGGATGCCGCCGGAGATTCGTGACCGCCTGTTTCGGGAAGGCGTTATCAGTCGAAAGGAGGGGGGGACCGGATTGGGGACCAAGATCGTGAAAGATGTGATCGATGCGCACGGCGGTCGAATCCGCGTGGAAAGCGAACTCGGCCACGGAACAACCTTCTTCATCACCCTTCCGATTGAACAAACCGCAAGAACTGCCTCTTTCGATTAACGCTCGCGAGCATTCAGGCGCGGAATCCTCCCTCTCTCTCCGGCAATTCTACTTCATCCCCATTCCCAGACATGCGGCGTCTATTCCTGAATCGCCGAACAGTTTGAGCGCAAGAATCGGATAGTCTGCCGGGCAGCTTTGGCGGTATGATTAATTCCCATTTATGAGGGAGAAACTCGCATGCCGTCAGTCGATACAGGTTCTGCATGGGACGCAGTGCTGAACCACGACCGCCGGTTCGATGGGTTCTTCGTCTACGCAGTGTCCTCCACGCAGGTATATTGCCGCCCTTCTTGCCCCTCCCGCCGTCCGACTCGTCGACAGGTCATGTTCTTCAAATCGCCACAAGAGGCGGAAGCGGCAGGGTTTCGCGCCTGCTTACGGTGCCGGCCACAGTCGACTGTTGGTTCAGAGACCGAAGCGCGAGTGGTAGGAATCCGCCGGTATTTGGATGAACACGCTGATGAGCCAGTCACGCTTCAGCAGTTGGCCAAGGAAGCAGGCGTGAGTCCCTTTCATTTGCAGCGAACATTCACACGAATCGTCGGGCTCTCTCCGAAGGCCTACCAAGATGCGCGGAGAATGGAACGATTCACGTTGTCGCTGAAGCAGGGGGCCACTGTGACCCATGCCACCTACGAGGCTGGGTTCGGATCCAGCAGCTGTCTGTATGAGCGAGTGAATGCGACATTGGGCATGACCCCATCGGCGCTTCGATCGGGCGGAACCGGCGTCACCTTGCGTTATTCGACCGTGGCCACACCGGTTGGGCGATTGCTCGCAGCGATTACGGAACGGGGCGTTGCAGCGGTGAGTTTCGGCGACACCAAGTCGTCGTTGGTCGCCTCGCTTCGACAGGAGTTTCCGAAGGCGAGGCTTCGCAAGGACCCAGATGGAGTACGACCGTATCTCCAGGCGATGCTGCAGTGCATGACCGGATATGGTGGCCTCGCGCAGCTCTCGCTGGACGTGAACGCGACGGCCTTTCAACGGAAGGTCTGGCAGGCGCTGCAACGGATTCCTCGCGGAGAGACGAGATCTTATCAAGAGATTGCACGCACGATTGGGCAGCCGACGGCGTCGCGCGCGGTGGCCAGAGCCTGCGCGATGAATCGGATTGCGGTCGCCATCCCTTGCCACCGCGCGATACGCGGAACCGGCCAACTTGCCGGCTACCGCTGGGGCCTTGAGCGAAAGAAGCAGTTGCTCGACTTGGAACGTGCGTGAGCCAGCACAGAGTGCTCCGGTTCGCAGTTTCGCTCCTCACGGGTTTGTAATATCAACGGATTAGCAGTCGAATCCGACCTTTCCCCCCTCTTCTGTAGTACCTCATTTGTGTCTAGTTCCTCACATGGCGGACTTCTATCCTTTATGTAAGCAAGCTCCTTACAGACCTATGACGGGTGATAAGCAAACAGATCGACGTAGTACATAGGAGGCCTCACCATGTCGACATCCGAGTCCTCAAAGCCGAACCTCTACGACCATCAGGTGCTCTTAAACTCCCAACCTGTTATTGTGACTGTTGTCGACCCAGCTTCCTATAAGGCGGTCTTTCAAAACCAGGTGTCCCTCGGGAAGTTTGGTGACATCTCCGATCAGACCTGCCATGAAAAGATTGCTGGGTGCTCGACCCCGTGCGCATTCTGCAAGATGCCGGAGGCTGTTGAAACCGGACGGATCACCAGTAGCGAAGTTCCTCTCCCGGACGACCAATATCTCCTTGTTCAATGGTCGAAAGCGCCGACCACCGATGGACGTCTTCACGTGGTGGAGACGATCACCGATATCACCGCCATTAAACGGCAACAGAGGCAAGCCGAAAAGTTGAACGGCGAACTCGAGGCGGCCAATCAGGAACTCGTCAACCTGAACCGGCAGCTCAAAGAGTCTTCCCTGCGAGACGGGCTCACGGGACTTTTCAACCATTCTCACTTCAGGGACGTCTTGCACCAAAACTTTGCTCTATTCGAGCGATCGCGGGCGCCGCTGTCCATCCTTTTCATCGATATGGATAACTTCAAAGCCATCAACGACATCTACGGTCACGCGACGGGGGATCAGGTGCTGCGCATGGTGGGTCGTCTGCTCGATAATCGGCAGTCCCTCGATGAAGACTCGCAACTGTGGCGAGCGAGCGATGTGACCGCGCGATATGGAGGAGAAGAGTTTGCCGTGCTTCTGCCGGATACATCCATGGAAGGCGCTGTGGTATTCGCGGAACGACTCTGCCGACATATCATGGAGCTTACGCGCACGCCGGAACTCGCAAATCTGGCGGTCCTTTCTTTTCCCCTTTCCTGTAGCATCGGAGTGGCGACATTCCCGACTGACGCCACGACCCCGACGGAGCTGGTTATGGCGGCGGATACTGCCATGTACGCTGCAAAGCAGGCCGGCAAGAACTGTGTGCGGGTATTTGACCGGGAGAAGGCTGTCCCTCTTTCCACACAGGCGCTCTAGCGCAGTGACGATGCTAGCTGAGGGACAGGTCTTGCGGTGCCCTGTCACGGCCGCCGATTTGTGAAAGCGGCTTTCCTTCTTACACTCCATTGACTGGTCTGTGATCGATCCCAAACCTCGCTCCAACCTGTTTGGCGCCCGCTCATAAAGGACTTCGGTCTCGCGGCATCGACGGCGATAGGCGGGGATTTCATCGGGTTATTCGGCGTGATGCTGCTGAGCGAGACCTTTTCTTCGAATCAGCACGATAAGTTGGTCGAGGCGACAATGACCGGGACTTTGAGCGAATTGAAGAGCTGCTCGACTTGGAACGTGCGTGATCGAGAGAACATTCCGCTCGGCGTCACCGCTTCCGTTCGTGACCGGCCCTCTTGAAGCCAGGACTGTGGGAGCATACAGTGAAGACATTCTCGGGGGGCACTGCGTATGCGTGCCATCTTCGTGATTATAGCGGCCGGTCTTGTGGCGAGTTGCCTATCGACAACACGCGAGCGCGAAGTCCATTGTCTTGGTGCGATGATGATGGATACGTGGCAGGCGAGGAAAGATGTCGAGTCTGCTGAACGTGCCTGGCGGACGGTCCAGCAAGCTCGCTTTGAACGGTCGCGTGCCCATCAGGATTCCTCCCTCCTATCCGTCCTGATCGAGAACAGGTATTCCTCCTCCATCAGCGTCGCATCGGACTCCCTTCAAGGCGAGGGAGCCGGCAACCGGCTGCCGGAAATCGATGAGGAGCGAACCCTGTATCAGCGCGTCACGGCCGCGCAGGCCCGACATCGCGAGACGGCGGTGTGGTACGGTCGTGTGGCGCATCGTGTGCAGACCAGGATCGAGGAAGACGACATGCTCTATCCGGTGTTGGGGATGTTGGCGACGTCGACAGGGATTGTGCTCTATCCGCTAATACGGTGGAACGTACGCTCGGTGCTCTGGGAGGGCATCGATCCCGATGCGGAAGACGATCCTGTGCAGGTCTATTGCACGACCAGACTGGGTCATGAGGATCCTGGCTTCCATCCGTGATCGCGGTCCAGCATCATCAGAGGTCGGGACTCTTATCTGCTCACGCAGAGGCCTGCATCATTCAATTACGGGAACTGGGGGAGGGGAGTGCACTGTCCGCTTCCTGTTCCGCCGCGACAGGCTCTGTGAAACTGTATCCTAATCCGTTCACCGGATGACTCGGTCATGAAAACATTCGGACTGACTGTACTAGCGGCGATCGGCGGGTATTTCATCGGATTATTCGGTGGGATGCGTGCAGTCGAGACCTTTTCTTCGAATCAGCACGACAAGTCGGTCGAGGCGGCCATGACCGGGGCTTTCGTTGCTGGGCCGCTGATGGCAGTTGTCGCCGTGATTGTGCTATTGATCTTCCGGTTACGTCGTGCGCAGTAGTCTATCGTTGTTGCACCAGGAGATCCTGTCGCCATGATTCACTTTCTTCAACGGATTGTTGGTTCCGTCGCCGTTCGTCAATTGCTCGGAAGCGCGATACTGGGGCTCATATTGTTGAGCCTCATTCCTGCTCCGCTCGATGCGGCGCGGGGAGGGGACGGGAAGACGGAGGTGCTGCCGGTGGAAAAGGCCGCGCCTGCGGTGGTTGTGGTCGAAGCAAGCGGCAGCGAACAGGAACTCCGGGCTCAATTACGAAAAAAAATTGGTGTAGTCGAGCTGAACGTGCCCCAGTCCAAGTTTTCCGAAGCCCCTACTGGGAGTTTCGGCTTTATTGCACCACAGTTTCTCGGCATGGCCTTGGTGACCCAAAGTCCCGATTTGCTTATCAACAAAGTGGCTCCGACCGCCAACGCCTATGAAATTCATAAATTAGCCGATGGAAGCGGATTGCTGGTCGGATTTATTGCAAAAGATCTCGCTCCACAAGTGACGCCGGCGAACCGGCCCCATCATGTCCGTATCGCCCTGTACTCAACCCCATCAGACAAGGCCCCGCTCATTGCGGCAGTGCCGTTGATCAAGCTCATGGTCGATCGTCTGCCCGTCAAGCTTGATCCGAAGAAGGCCGACGGTCCTGTCATGCTCGACATGGACTTGCAAGGCACGGCGAACCGCAAGTCGGTGCCAGGAACACAATAGCTCTGCGGGCCAGGCCCGGGAGCCTTCCCACCTGGTTTTGTCGGGCCCAACCGTGGCGCGCACTACTCTGATTCTTCCCTGTGCCGATTCCCGTCCGCTTGACTCAAGCCCGGAACGGGAGCGATGCTAAATAAAGTTCCGGAGGTGTTATGTGAAACCGGGGTAGCACCTCTCAGCAGTTCACGGTTCACCGCAAGTTTCTCTCCTGTGCGTCTGTGCGCCCTCGCCGTCCTCGTGCCTGCGAGGGCGCTCTTGTTTTTCCCCTCTCATGTCAAGGAGGTTGCACCATGAAGACCTCACTCATGTTCTTCATCACCCTGCTATGGATGTCCGCGCCGGCATTTGCGAATCCCGACATGCTGCCAAAACATCCGGGTTATCCCATGGGGAAGGCTGTGGACCCCGTCAAAGGACAGTCACTCGCCAATGACCCGGGTCAGATGAACGCGACAGGATTGGGTACGTTAGATAACGCTGCAGCGTTCGATGATCGGCACGCGAAACAGACCTTGTCGATCAATGAGAACGATCAGCGATTGCTGGAGAAGCCCGGCGCAGGGCTGCTCCCGAAAGTACAGGGTCCGAATATCAAGATTGAGCCTCCGGTGAAGGAAGGTACGAAGGTGAACGCCTCACCGAAGTGAAGCGAAACCTTGAAGCAATGAGCGGCTGAGCCGGGCCTTGGAGAACCCGGTTTCCAGGGCCCGGCCACCATACCTTTGCGGCTTGTGACGCGATGGCCTGCTAACGGTGTGTTCCTGAGAGTGATTTTCCCCCACATGAGGTTGATCACCCGACATTCCCTTACTTGGGATCATTTCCAGGATTGTTCTTTCCATCGATTCGCATGTGGGATCGCCCAGGCCGGGTTGTATTCACATTCATCTCGTAGGGAGGATTTGGGTCATGAGAATGCGATCGATGCATGCTTTAGGTATTGTTGCCTTAGTGAGTCTTATGGCGGGCGGCTGTGCAAGGGAGGGGACGATGGGTTCGGCCGGTACCGGCTCGGCCTCCGGTGGCGGGACGGCACCCAGCTCGACGAAGAATATCGAGCGGATCGCCTCAGGAGCCGTACAAGATTCCTTGAATGCGTGCATGGAACCCATCCCAAAAGACGCCGATGCCGACCAGCGGATGCAGGCCGAGGAGAGCTGCCATCGCGATCAAGCCAATCGCCGTTAGACTGTTCCCTTCTTGTGATCGGGAGGAGGAAGAGGCAGGCAATCCAACGCATGAAAGTCTATCCGCAAACGGGGCCCGCTCTTACATGGTAGTCGAACTTATTCTGTCTTGGAACGAAATGCGTCTTTGAGGCGAGCTTTCGCTGACCGGGAGAGTTGGGAGTCGTCTTGTTCCGGAGTGCTGGAGGAGGTAGCCATGTGCCGCAACGCTTCGCGCACCTGGACGAGTTGCCGGCGATACTGCGCGCAGCCTTCGCAGATCCAGTAGTGAAGTTGGAGCTTGAGCCGCGTCGTCCAGGGGAGGGGACGATCCAGTGATTGCGACGCCAAATGCGTGACATCTTTACAGGGGGGCGTGATACGAGCCAACAAAGTCGTGATCATGTGGTGCAACGCTGCTCGGCTCCAGTGGATAGCTAAGAAGACGTTAGGGGGTTGATTGACACGTCTTCCTCTCGTCCAAGACTCTTGGTTCTGACAATCTTGCCGCGTTATCTCCTTCTCATTCTATTTATTCACCGCTTTGCTGGATGAGTTTTGCCACCAACCCTGTCCATCCGGTCTGGTGGCTTGCGCCGACGCCGGCACCGCTATCTCCATGGAAATATTCGTGGAAGAGCACATTGTCCCGCCAGTGCAGATCTTCTTGAAATACTTTTGCCCCGCCGAATACGGGGCGCTTCCCTTCACTATCCTGGAGAAAAATGTGGGTGAGCCGCCGTGAGATCTCTCCTGCCACTTCCCACAGCGTCGTCTTGTTCCCGGATCCGGTCGGATACTCCACTGTGAATTGGTCGCCGAGGAAGTAATGAAACTTCTGGAGCGATTCAATCAGGAGATAGTTGACGGGAAACCAAATCGGGCCGCGCCAGTTGGAGTTCCCGCCGAACAGGCCTGTTGTGGACTCCGCCGGCTCATAGTCCACGCGATGTTCATGGCCCATCACATTCAGTACAAAGGGATGGTCCTGGTGATATCGGGAGAGCGCGCGAATGCCATAGGGAGAGAGGAATTCCCTCTCGTCCAGCATGTAGCGCAGCACGGAGCGCAGTCGATCGCGATTGACGAGCGACAGAAACCGACGGACCTCTCCGTCGCGTGACTCTGTCTCGACATGTTGAGAAAAATCCGGTCGGTTCTCAATGAACCACTGCATGCGGTGTTTGAAGCGAGGGAGTGTGTCAATGAGTTCCGAATCGAGCGTCTCCACGGCGAACAGGGGAATCAGGCCCACCATTGAGCGGACCTTCATATGACAGGTCTTTCCATCAGGCAAATGCAGCACATCATAGAAGAACCCGTCGTCACGATCCCACAACTCGATCTTCTCGCCGCCGATGTTGTTCATGGCGCGACAGATATAGACAAAGTGCTCGAAGAATTTGCTGGCCACATCTTCATAGGCTCGATTGTCGCGCGCGAGCTCCAATGCGATCGCCAGCATGTTCAGGCAGTACATGCCCATCCAACTGGTGGCATCCGATTGTTCGATGCGCCCGCCAGTTGGGAGCGGCGCGCTGCGGTCGAAAACCCCGATGTTGTCGAGGCCGAGGAAGCCTCCTTGAAAGATGTTCTTGCCCTCGGCATCTTTGCGGTTGACCCACCAGGTAAAATTCAGTAGCAATTTATGGAAAATTCGCTCGAGAAACCGGCGATCCCCGACGCCCTTTCGCTTCTTCTCAATTTTGTAGACGCGCCAGGCGGCCCAGGCATGGACCGGCGGATTCACGTCCCCGAAGGCCCATTCGTAGGCCGGGATCTGGCCGTTCGGGTGCATGTACCACTCGCGCAGCATGAGGACGAGCTGTTCCTTGGCGAAGGTCGAATCGACGAGCGCGAGGGGAATGCAGTGGAACGCCAGATCCCAGGCGGCATACCAGGGATATTCCCACTTGTCCGGCATCGAGATCACGTCGGCGTTATAGAGATGGGTCCAGTCGGAGTTGCGGCCACGCCATCGTTCGCGCGGCGGTTCCGGCATCATCGGGTCGCCCTTCAGCCACCGGTTTACGTCGTAATGATAGAACTGCTTGTTCCACAGCAAGCCGGCGAAGGCCTGTCGTTGCACGCGCCGTGCATCTTCGGAAAGATCGCTTGGGGCCAGGCTGTTGTAAAACTCATTGGCTTCATGAATCCGTTGGGTGAAGACCGCATCGAAGTTCTGCTTCGTGAAGCCCGTCACGCTTTCGTCGTTGGTGAATCGCAGCTTGATGGTTTTGATTGCACCCGGTGCGAGCGTCAGCACGTAGTGGGCTGCTGCCTTGGTCCCCAGGTGATCCGGGTTGACCGCTTCCTTATAGCCATGCACGACATAATCGTGGAAGCTGTCTTTCACATATCGGGCGCCTTCCTGGTCGCCATAGAGGCGGCGCGTATTGGTCTCGTTTTCCGTAAATAGCAATGTCGGCTGGTTTTCGCAAAGGAGGCGGCGGACACCGTAGTACTCGTGTCGTGTCTCGATGACGCTCGTGTGATTAACCGGCTCACCCTGCTTCAAGCGCGGGCGACGAATGTCCGTTCCCCACGACCAGGTATTGCGAAACCACATGGTCGGCAACAGCGTGAGTTCAGCTGTTTCAGGACCACGATTGACGACCTGAATGCGGATGCAGAGATCTTCAGGAGTTGTCTTGGCATATTCCACAAAGACATCGAAGTAACGGTTTTCATCGAAGACGCCGGTGTCGATGAGTTCAAATTCCAAATCCTTTTTGCCGCGGCGGCGATTCTCTTCGACCAGCCGGCCATAGGGGAATTCTCCCTGCGGGTACTTGTAGAGATACTTCATGTAGGAATGGGTCGGTGTCGAATCGAGGTAGAAGTAATACTCTTTGACGTCCTCGCCGTGATTGCCTTCGTTGCCGGTCAGGCCGAAGACGCGCTCTTTCAAGATGGGATCACGTCCGTTCCAGAGAGCAACGGCGAAACAGATCATCTGATGGCGATCACAGATGCCGGCCAGCCCGTCTTCGTTCCAGCGATAGGCGCGAGAGCGGGCATGGTCGTGCGGGAAGGCTTCCCAGGCGGTTCCAGAGGCGCTGTAGTCTTCGCGGACGGTCCCCCATGCTCGCTCGCTGAGATAGGGGCCCCAGCGCTTCCAATGGCGCTCGCGCCGCGCATCTTCTTCAAGCCGCTGCTGTTCAGCCATGGATGGAGAGAGGGGGTAGGGGTAGGTTTGAGGACGAGAAGCCATTCAACTCCTTCGGAGTGGAAAGTGAAGGGCCAGAGCTAGAGTCGGCCGCTTGGGCGAATTCTTACAGCAGCCTAGACCGGGCTTTGGGCTGAGTCAAGCGAACCGTAGAGCTTGTAACATGAAGGGAAGAAGGGACTCGGGATGGTGCCCGAGCCCCAAGGGCGTCACCGCAGGCCTGCTAGATGTTTTGAACTGAAATTGACACCGGCACCTGATCGGTCCAGGCCAGCTGGTCTTACAGAATATGTATAAGAGATCTTGGGACGCTGGGGGAGAGTTACGAGGGCAGTTCCGTCAGCCGGAGAGTATAGAGATAGTGATAGAGCCCTTGACGGTCCATAAGTTCACTGTGCGTGCCGGCCTCCACAAGGCGGCCTTTATTCAAAACGAGAATGCGATCGGCCCGTTGGATGGTGGTGAGACGATGGGCAATCACCAACGTAGTTCGGCCTTTCATCAACTGCTCCAATGCCTCCTGCACCAGCCGCTCTGATTCGCTGTCGAGCGCTGAAGTGGCCTCATCCAGCAAGAGAACCCGCGGATTCTTGAGAATCGCACGAGCGATGGCGATGCGTTGTCGCTGCCCGCCTGAGACGTTGATGCCTTTTTCTCCCACGACGGTGTGATACTGGTCCGGGAAGCTCGTGATGAAATCGTGGGCGTGGGCCGCACGGCTGGCTGCTTCCACCATTTCCTCGCTGGCTTCCCGGTTACCGTAGCGGATGTTGTCGAGAATGGTACCGCCAAACAGAATCGTTTCTTGCGGCACGAGTGCGATCTGCCGATACCAGCTTTCCAGGGTGACCTGGCGGAGATCCAGGCCATCGATGGTAATTCGTCCCCCGGTCGGATCGTAAAACCTGTGGATCAGATTCATCGCGGTCGTTTTCCCCGCGCCCGTAGGGCCGACGATCGCGACGAGTTCGCCCGGTTGGGCTTCGAAGGACACATCTGTCAGCACCGGTTGGCGGGGATCGTAAGCGAAACTCACGTGCTCGACACGGATATGCCCGGACACGCTCGCCAATGCGTTGGCGGTGGGGGAGTCACTGACTTCCGACTGCTGGTCCAAAATCTCGAACACTCGCTCGGTGGCGCCCTGCGCTTCTCTGACTTGGGCGAAGACGCGGGCGGCGGAACTGAATGGACCGATCAGAATGCCGGCGAAGAGCACGAAGGCAAAGAGATCACCCGGTGAAACCGTGCCGTCAATGACCTGGCGACCGCCGTACCACAAGACAGCAGCCGCGGCGGAAAAGGTCAGGAGGCTGATGACCGGAATGAAGACGGCCATGATGCCGGCGCGCCGCATCGTAAGAGACAGATTTTGCCTGACCTGTGCGGTGAATCTCATCTCTTCGCGCTTGGTTTGAACGAAGGATTTCACGATGCGGATGCCGGAAATCACCTCTTCGATCAAGGTGCTGAGAGCGGCGGTCTGGTCTTGGATCGAGGTCGAAAGCGATTTCAATCTGCGCCCGAAAAATTTTGCGACGACGACGAGCAAGGGGAGTAGGAGCAGGATTAAGAGGCACAGTCGCCAGTTCATCGCTAAGAGGAAGGCAATGCCGCCGACGAACGTCACGAGTTGTTTGGCGGTGTCGATGGGCGTCTCGGTCACCACCGTCTGAATGACCGTGACGTCGTTCATCAGGCGCGACAAAAGTTCACCGGTTCGCCGGCGGGCAAAGAAGCTGACGGATAAGGTCTGCAAATGCGCAAACAGATGGGTGCGGAAATCGGCGACGATATGCTGGGAAACCCAAGCGGTCAGATAGCTGTGGCCCATGGAGCAGAGGCCTTGCAGAATCACGAGCCCGAGGAACAGCGCGATCATTTCGGTCATGCGCGGAGCGTCATGTTGGACGGTGATGACGTCCCAGAGCATGCCGGCCAATCGCAACAAGGCCAGATTGATGGCGGCCACAGCCATGACCAAAATTCCCGCCAGGGCCATGCGGCAGAGGTATGGTTTGAGAAACGGAAGAAAGCGCAAGAACGTCGACATCGTGGGGAGCGATCTTAGAGGAGGTGACCGATGAAAACCAAGCGAGAAACATGAGCCAGCACGAGGGGGAGGAGCGGGTGTTAAATCTGGGCGATGGACTCGATGAGGTTCTTGTTGACGGCCACGAAATCCGAGCGATCCTTGTCGTTGATGATCACATCGGTGAGGCTAATAAACAGCCGTTGCTCTTCGTTGATCGCGTCGGAGACGCGATTGCGCATGGGAGGAATGAGGAAATCGCCCACGTAGACGCAGTTGACAGTGCGGACGCGAATGCGAACCTTCTTCCCTTCGGGCACGGATCCCTCCTCCCCGGTGCGGGGTGAGATTAACTTTTACGACGAAGGAATTTTTGACGCCGGCGCAACTTTTTGTACTTGTGCTTGCGCATTTTTTTCCGGCGTTTTTTCAGCACGCTAGCCATACGATGTCTCTCCTACGGGCGTGAGTCTAGAAGTTTTGCGACCAAATTGCAAGTAACAGAAGGAATTGTAAGCAGTCTTGAGCATCGCATTGTACGATAGATGCGCGTGGAATACTGACGACGAGCAGCTTGACCTCTCCCGCAGCCCATTCCTATACTGCGAACATGAAAATTCCATCTCGCGGTCGTGCATTTGTCCTGACGCTTGCTGCCGCGGCGCTGTTCTTCGTTGGGATCGGCTGCAGTGCGAAGACGATTCAATACCCCGAGGATCATGAGCGGTATCTCCGCATCGACCAGGCGGTGGAATCGTTGCGCCATTCCTATGAAAGAAAGAATGCGTCCAAAATGGCCGACCTGATGCTTCCAACGGAACAGATTGATCGGCTTCAGCGTGATGTGGACAATGATTTCGAGTCGTTTTACTCCATCACGTTGGAGTTTGCTATCGAGCGTATCATGATCGAAGGCGACGACATCGACGTGTATGTCCATTGGCAAGGGGTGTGGAAACGGGATGCCGAAGATCCCGGGTTCCGCCAACGGGGTCACTCACGCCTGCAATGGGTGGGGACAAAGGTCGTTCTGCTTAGAGGGATTCAGGGGGATGCGCCGTTTGGGGCGAAGGCGCGACAAGCCCTGGCTTCGCCTGCCACGACTCCAGCGATGAAGAAGTAATTCATGCCAGCCCGCTATTCTCACTCCGACCATCACCCTGACTTTCTGGTCGTCGGCAGCGGTGTCGCCGGCCTACGCGCCGCGCTTGAACTCAGTCGTGCCGGGCGTGTGTTGGTGCTGACAAAGGGGCATCCGCTTCAGAGCAGCTCGATTCATGCGCAGGGCGGCGTCGCGGTTGCGATGAGTGAAGAAGACGACGTGGCCATCCACCTGACCGATACGCTCAAGGCGGGTCACGGTCTGTGCCGGAAGGAAGCGGTACGCGTGCTGGTCGGAGAGGGTCCACAGCGGATTCAAGAGTTGATCAAGTGGGGAGCCAAGTTCGACAAGACCGGTGGAAAATTTGCGTTTGCGCGCGAAGCAGCGCACAGCCGCAGCCGCATTCTCCGGGCGCGTGGCGATGCGACGGGCAATGAAATGGTGCGCGTGTTGATTGCCGAAGCCATGCGGCAGAAGCGCATCCAACGGTTGGATTATCACTTCACTGTGGATTTAATTATCGAAGCCGGCCGTTGTTGCGGCGCGCTCGTGCTCGATGAGCATGCGGGCCGTCAGTTTCTGTTGTCGGCACGAGCAGTGGTGTTGACAACCGGCGGTGCCGGTCAGGTGTATGCTCGAACGACCAACCCGGCGAATGCGACTGGTGACGGCATGGCGATGGCACTTCGCGCCGGCGCAGTACTCCAGGACATGGAGTTCGTCCAGTTCCATCCCACCGCCTTGTATCTTCCTTCGAGCCCGCCGTTTCTGCTTTCGGAGGCGATGCGGGGCGAGGGGGCTCAGTTGCGCAACAACAAGGGCGAACTCTTCATGCAGCGCTACCATCCGATGGGCGCACTGGCGCCTCGCGATATTGTGTCCCGGGCAATTTGGGCCGAGATGGCCGCGACGAAGGCTCGGCATGTGTATCTCGACGTCACTCACTTGGGCGCGGACTTCATCAAACGGCGCTTTCCAACCATCTACGCGACGTGTTTGCGCTACGACATCGACATCACGGAGGAATGGATTCCGGTCTCTCCCAGTGCCCATTACATGATGGGCGGGGTCTGGACCGATCTGAACGGGGCGACTACAGTTCCCGGTTTGTTTGCTGCAGGAGAAGTGGCGTGCAGCGGCGTGCACGGCGCGAATCGTCTGGCGAGCAATTCGTTGCTGGAGGGCTTGGTGTTCGGTGCGCGGGCGGCGACGGCGGCGGTGGCCTATGCGGGGCGCTATGAGATTCCTTCGCTGGCAGCCCACGAGGCGGCGTTGAAAACAGAGCATGTCGGTTCAATCGACGATGTCGAGAAGCTTCGCAGCTCCCTCCGAAGAACAATGTGGGGGCAAGTCGGTGTGATTCGATCGGGCGAGTCGCTCATCAGAGCCTGCGCGCAGCTTTCCCGGTGGGCGCAGCTTGTGGCCCAGCCCTTTTCCAATCGGGCCGCATTGGAAGTGAAAAACATGGTCCAAGTGGCGCAATGCATTGCGGAAGCGGCACTGTGGCGGGAAAACAGTGTCGGGGCCCATTATCGGTCGGATTTCCCGCAGGCCAAGCGCCCGGGCTGGCAGCAGCACAGTCGATTATCGATGGGGGAAGAGCTCAGCGAGAAGAAGTCTCGGAAATCGCGGGGTCTTCTGCTGGCGCTACGGGGGCGCGCCGGCTGATGGGTCGTTCCGTAATGACTCCGTCCCGTACCAAGAAGGTGCGGTAGTAACGTAGAACTTTCCGAACATACTGCCTCGTTTCGTCGATCGGGGGAAGAGCTTGATAGCGGTCGACGATATTTTCACCGGCATTATAGGCCGCCAGTGCCAGCGGTAAATTTCCGTGGAAGCGATCGAGGAGCTGGCGCAGGTACTTCGTCCCTCCTGCCACGTTGTCGTCCGGGTCATACATGTCGTGCACGTCCATTCGCGCCGCGGTTTGTGGCATCAACTGCATTAGACCGATCGCTCCTGCACGAGAGACAGCCCGAGGGTCAAAGTTCGATTCGGCTTTGATCACCGCCCGGATCAATGCCGGGTGCAGTTGCTGTTGGGATGAATGGCGTTTGATAACCGGCTCCAGTTCGCGTTCCGACAAGGTGGCGTGAAAGCTCGCCGATTCCAGTTCGATTTTTCGATAACGTGCGTCTGACGGGACATTGGTCAGTGAGATGGTACCGTTGGCTCCTATATATTGGTAGATCTCCGCCTGAGAGGTCGTGGGGGAGGTAATCCCCAGGAGGGTGAATCCGACGAAGACGATAGGAGCTATTCGGAGAGGGGCCTGCTGCCGAGATTGTTTTGATTTCATGGCGATCTGCATGTTCCCAACGATACCAGCCTAAGGTGGCATGTCAAGAAAATGCAGTTCCTGTGCCGGAGTATTCTGGAGAAAGTCTCGCAAGAACAATAGGATCGAGCGAGACATCCAGCTCAGGGTTCGACAAATCTACGGCGCTGGATGACAAAAAGTTGGTGGAGTCGCTGGGTTAAGGGACCTGGGCGCCCCAGGCCGATTGGTTGGCGGTCTAATATCGTGACCGGCATGATTTCCATAGTGGTGTTGCTGAGGAAACATTCGTCTGCCTGGCGGAGAGCATCGATGCCGAATCGGCCTTCTTTTATGGGGATCTGCTCCTCGCGAGCCAAGGTCAGAATGATGGTGCGAGTGATACCGTCGAGAATGCCGCAGTCGAGGGAGGGGGTACGGAGCTGACCTGTTTTAACGAAAAACACGTTGCTGACGGTACATTCGGTGATGTGCGATTCCCAGTTCAGCAACAGGCTGTCGAAGGCTCCGGCAGCGATGGCTTCACGCTTGGCCAAAATATTGTTGAGGAAGTTGGTGGCTTTGATTTGTGGATCCAATGCACTCGGGAGATTGCGTTTGGTCCTGGCCGTAATGAGGCTGACGCCATCCTGGTAGAGCTGCGGTGAAGGCGGCCTGAGCGGCTTGGTTATGATCACAATGGTCGGAGTGGGGCAGAGAGCAGGGTCGAGGCCGATGTCGCCGACGCCTCGTGAAATTGTAATTCTCATGTAAGCGTCGGCGCGGTCGTTTCCCACTTCGTTTCGGTCCATCGCCTCATGCAAGAGCGCCGGCCAGTCGAGGTCGGGAATCGTCAGCCCGATCGCGTTCGCCGAGCGTCGAAGTCTGGCCAGGTGCTGGTCCCGCATGAAGATCCGGTTCCCATAGGAACGAATGGTTTCGTAGATGCCATCGCCGTACAGGAAGCCGTGGTCGAAGACCGAGACGAGCGCCTCCGCTTCTTTGACAAACCGGTTGTTGAGATAAATCCACATCGTCAGGTCCGTTGGAGTGAACTGAAAAATGCTTGGGCTTTGTGCAGCGTCTCCTCATATTCTTTGGTCGGGTCAGAATCGGCGACAATTCCTGCTCCGACCTGCAAGTATCCCTTTGCGCCGCACAGGACGAGCGTTCGAATGATGATGTTCAGGTCCAGATCGCCGTTCCATCCGATATACCCGAAGGATCCGGTGTAGGGTCCTCGTCGGACCGGCTCCAGTTCATCGATGATTTCCATGGAACGGATTTTAGGGACCCCCGTGATGGTGCCGCCTGGAAACGTGGCCCTAATCAAGTCGAGTGGGGTCGCATCCTTCCGGAGCGTGCCGCTGATATGGGAGACGATGTGACTGACATGCGAATACTGTTCGACGGCCATAAACTCGTCGACACGAACGCTCCCGAATTCACAGACCCGTCCAAGATCGTTGCGTTCGAGATCGACGAGCATCAGGTGCTCGGCACGTTCCTTTTCATTGGCCAGCAGTTCGCCAACAAGCCGCTGGTCGTCGATTGCGTTGCGGCCGCGCGGTCTGGTGCCAGCAATCGGGCGTGTATCGACATGGCGTCCCTGGAGGCGTACCAGTCGTTCCGGTGAGCAACTGATAAGTGACACATCCTCGAAGTGCAGGAGTCCGGAGAAGGGAGAAGGATTCACCGCACGCAGCTGCCGGTAGAGTGCCTGCTCGTATCGAAGCCGATCTGATCCGCGACGAGTCCATGGGGGTGTCTCAACTGTGAATCGATGCGAAAGATTGGCCTGATAAATATCCCCAGCGGCGATGTACTCTTGGCATCGACGGACACGATTCAAATAGGCTTCCTTCGTTTGGCTCGGCGTGAACGACAGCGACTCGATGGGTGAAGGCGCTGCTTCGGAAGCTGTGCTGTCACGAAGCCTGGTTTCACACTCCGCCAATCGGTCTTGTCCCTCGCGATAGAGCTTGTCACGTGCCTCCCCCAGAAACCGCTCCATTGAGGGACAAAAAATAATCTGAACGCGATTGGTTCGGTGATCGATGGCCGTGAGCAGATCAAAGAGGCAAAATTGCAGGTCTGGA
This sequence comes from Nitrospira sp., assembly GCA_033852435.1. Taxonomy (GTDB): domain Bacteria; phylum Nitrospirota; class Nitrospiria; order Nitrospirales; family Nitrospiraceae; genus Nitrospira_C. The sequence goes on along the minus strand of JAWOMO010000028.1, from coordinate 44,088 downwards.
ATATCGAGGTCATTCGTTGCATTGGACGGCAGCGTCTCGTAGCGACGGACGAAATCGTAGCTGAAGTAGCCGACTGCTCCACCGAAGAACGGAGGGAGGTCCGGTGTCCCTATAAAGTTGGACCCACCAAAGATTCGAGCGAGCTGCTTGAATGGCTCCTCTGCTGTTCCGTTAGCGATCGCGGTGGTGCCTGCAAGGATGGCAATGGGGTCACTGCCAAAAAATGAGTATGAAGGCTCGTCTGTGAGGCGCTTACCACTTTCAAGGAGAAAGGATGGACGTGAAGGAGAAGCTATTTTCCCGTAGAGTTCGAGCGGGCTCTCATTCCAACCATCCAGGGTAAGGACAAGCGGCTGGGGGGGGCCGTTGAGGAATGTCGGTTGAGAGAATCGGGCCATGGGACAAGTATCTACTCGTGATCCACACAAGGGAGGTTCACTATACTCCAGGTATCGGTTGTTTCGCAGCAGCTGCAACTTGACAAATTCAAGAGGATTCTGCTTGAATTGCGCGCCCGCCATTGGGAGAGTCCTTGCTCAGCAACTGCATGAGTACTCGCCTGCACGTGGGTAACACATGCCCCCCACACAGGATCCGTTTTATGCGGGGCTCGGCCAGGCCGTTCGAATCGGGACGGAACTGCTGGCTGCGCTGATCGTCGGAGGAGGACTGGGGTGGGCGGCAGATACCTATCTCTTCGGGACAACTCCCTGGGGAATGGTGGTAGGTTTGGTTCTGGGCGCCGCGGCCGGTGTTCGAAACGCCTATCGAGCCGCTCAGCGATGGCAAGATTCATCAGATAATTCTGATAAACAAGGATAGGTTAAAGGGCAATGGAAGAGAGTCCGCTACATCCATTTGAGCTGCACAACTTTATTCCTCTTAGCTTCGGTGGGTTGGATATTTCCATCAATAAAGCTGTGATCATGATGTGGGTAGTGGTTGCCGTGGTCACATTTCTTATGGTCAAGGCGGCCTTGGCACGGCAGCTCATTCCCGGCAAGGTGCAGAGCCTGGCAGAGATTTTGGTAGATTTCATTCGGAACATGATACTCGACACGATGGGCAAAGAAGGGATTAAGTTTTTCCCCCTCATTGCCACTCTCTTTCTATTCATTTTGTTTTGCAATTGGCTAGGCCTTATACCCGGGACTTACACGGTTACCAGCCAGATTATCGTGACTGGCGTGTTCGCCGGATCGGTATACGGACTCAGTATTATCCTGGGATTTGTGCTTCACGGGATGAAGTTTCTCGGAATACTGGTTCCTCCTGGAACTCCTGGGTGGTTGCTTCCTCTAGTAATACCGATTGAAATCGTCAGTCAACTTGCACGGCCGGTCGCGCTCGCGGTTCGGTTGTTCGCCAACATGACTGCTGGACATACGATTCTCGCCGTGCTGTTTGGTATGGTGGTTTCGTTGCCCTTCTACGTAAGCTGGCTTCCGTTTGCAGCCACGCTCTTTGTGAATACGCTGGAAGTGTGTCTAATCGCACCGATTCAAGCCTACATTTTTACGATCCTAACTTGTGTCTATCTTGGGGATGCAGTGACATTACATGGCCATAGTGAGCAGGCGCACTAAGCACACGAATAATGGGTGTGAGTCAGCAATAGATAAGAAGGAGGAGCACATCAAATGGATTCAGCAGCCGCAGCATTGTTAGGTATGGGCATGGCCGCAGCAGGATTTGCCGGGGCCGGCGTAGGGATTGGATATATTTTCGGCAAAATGATCGAAGCTGTGGCACGTCAGCCGGAAGCAGAAGGCCGCGTCGGGAAGTACATGTGGATCGGGTTTGCCTTGGTTGAAGCGATCGCCCTGTACGGCCTGGTTATCGCATTCATTATCATGGGCCTCCGCAAATAGGAGCAGGCCCAGGTTTCGGTCAAGAGCGCGAAGGGTTGTATTTCTTCCTCCGCCTCAACCTTAACCTTCCTGATGTGAACTATGCCGCAGTTTGATTCACACTTTTTTTCGTCGTTGATCTTCTGGGAGGTCATCTCCTTTGCCATTCTGTTCTTTGCGCTCTACAAGTTCGCCTTCCCTGGTATCTTGAGTATGCTGGAAGAACGGGAGAAAAAGATTAAGGACAGCCTTGATCAGGCGGAGCGTCACCGCTCAGACGCCGAGCGCAAGCTCAAAGAGTACGAGGTGAAGCTCAGCGCCGTTGGGAAAGAAGCTGAAGGTATTCTCGCGGCAGCAAAAGAACGGGCGCAGCGCCTGATGGAAGAAAACGAACAGCGTCTCACGACGGAAGCCGAACGGATCAAAGGCGATGCGACCCGCGAGATCGATCATGAACGACGGAAAGCCATTCAGGAGATTCGCACGCAGACGACGGATTTGGCGCTGATGGTGGCTGAAAAGGTAGTGCAGCGCAGCTTGAACGACGCCGACCATCGCCGGCTCGCCGACGAGGCGCTGGAAGCTCTCGCCAAGTCTTCTCCAAGATAAGACCGAACGTCGGGCGGGTCAGCCCAGACTGATCCCGCCCGGTCTGTATCCTTCCAAATCCACGCAGATGAACCGAAAGCCAGCTTCGCGCAAGCGGGCAGTGATCCGCGCGCGTCGGTCTGGCTGGTTGAATCTTGCCAGTTCGTCTTCCGCCACTTCGATTCGCGCGATTTCACCATGGTCTCTGACGCGCACCTGATGAAAGCCTTCGGTCTGGAGAATGGCTTCGGCCTGTTCGATCCGTCGAAGGTTCTCGATCGTAATGGGAGTGCCGCGAGGGATTCGTGAAGACAGACAAGCTGCCGCCGGCTTATCCCAGCTGGACAGATCCAACATCTTCGCGATGACCCGCACATCAGCTTTCGAGCATGAGGCTTCAACAAGGGGGCTCCGCACGTTCCATTCACGCGCCGCTTTGATGCCGGGTCGGTCGTCGCCCAAGTCGTCCAGGTTTGTACCATCGACGACCCACTGCGCGCGTGGTTGCCGCATGCCGTCCAACAATTGATACAGATCGGTCTTGCAGTGAAAACAACGGGTGGCGTCGTTCTGTACGAATGCCGGTATGGTCAACTGGTCCGTGCGGACGATTTCGTGGCGCGCCCCGATCTCGCCGGCGATGCGGGTCGCTGTCTCAAGTTCAATCGTCGGGAAGGTAGGGGAGACGGCGGTGACGCCGCAGGCCCGTTCACCGAGTTGTTCGTGGGCGATTTTCAGAACGAGCGTGCTGTCGATGCCTCCGGAGAACGCAACAAGGACGGATTGCATGTCCGAGATGACGCGTCGAAGGTCATTCAACTTCTGAGAGAGTTGTTCCGTTGTCATACGAGGGCTCGCGGGAGGCGAATTTCGCTCAGTGTTTGATTTTGGCCTTGGCTACATTGCCGACGACGACGAGAGCGTATCGTTGGGGGTCGAGGTACTGCTTGGCGACACGCTGAACGTCTTCCTTCGTCACACGTTCGATCCACTTCGGATATTGGGAAAAGTATTCGAAGCCCAAGCCGTAAAACTCTACCTGAGCCAACACCTGTGCAAGTTTGGCAGTTGAGTCGAGCCGCAATGGGAAGCTGCCGATGAGAAATGATTTGGCTTCGGAGAGTTCCTGATCCGACACCGGTGCCTCTCGGATACTCTTGAGTTCTCCCAAGACTCCCTGGATAGCTTGATTTGTGGCTTCGGTACGCGTCTGGAAGTTGACCCAAAAAGAACCGGGCATCAGCCGGGCATCGAAGTGGCTCATGATGCCGTACACCAGACCCTGCTTGTCACGGATGGAGTCCATCAGCCTTGAGGAGAATCCTCCCGCGCCGAGAATATAGTTCATGACGGTCACGGCATAGAAGTCTGGGTTCGTCCGGCTGATGCCGCCGTGTCCCAGGATCACGTTCGATTGGGTAAGATCCTTCTCGATCAACTGCACCGTCTTGCGGTCTACCGGAGCGGCTTTCTTCGTGTTTCGTGCCGGCGGAGCGGCTTTCTTCCAAGCTCCGAAGTGCGTCTGGACCAAGGCCGTGACTTGCTCAGCTGTTACGTCGCCCACGATGGTCAGAATCACCTGAGGCGGAACGTACTCCTTGTTGTAAAAGTTCAGAACATCTGTGTAGGTGATCTTGCCAAGGGATTCTTCCGTGCCGTTGAGCGGCCAGCGATAGGGATGGCCGTGAAAAACCAATTGATTGAAGGCTTTCATGGCGACATGGCCTGGATCGTCGTTGTCGCTGGTCATCTCACCGAGAATCTGCGACCGGATCCGTTCGAATTCTGGTTTTGGAAAGGCGGGGCGTTGCAAGATATCGGCGAGCAGCGTGAAGCCCAGATCGACGTCTTTCTTAAGTACGCGGGCAGAGGCAGTAGTGAAATCTTCTGAGGCTTTGACCTCCAGTGCTCCGCCAACGAAGTCGATCTGCTCCGCGAGCTGTTTGGAGGTGCGCGTGGTGGTTCCTTCATCGAGCAGGCTGGCGACAAGGTTTGCCAGGCCGGCCTTATCGGGGGGATCTTGCGCGGAGCCGGTTTTGATCAACGCGTGCACTTCAACGATCGGCAGGAAATGTTGTTCCAGCACGAGGACGGTCATGCCGTTGGGAGTCACCGTTTTCGTGGGGGCAATATCTGCTGCGAGGCTCGGAGCGTTGAACGACGCAAGGACCACGGCGTATAGAGCCAGAGCACATGCGAGTAGCCTCCCCAAGCGATGAGAGGTCTGTCGGGGGATACGCATCTTCAAGGCTTCCCTGGTTGCGCTGTCGCTGTAGGCGCGTCGGCCTGTTTCGAAGGAAGCGGAATGAGAGTGCCGACGGTTCTCGCGTCTTCGATCAAGTACTGACGTGCCACTCGCTGAACGTCTTTGGCTGTAATGGATCGGATCCGATCCAGAAATTGATCAACCTTCCGCCATCCCGCTCCCACGGTTTCGGCCTGTCCCAGCAGCATCGCGTGACGGAAATTCGAGTCCTGCTCGAACACCCGGGCGGCTTCAACTTGATTCTTGGCCCGCTGGAGTTCTTGATCCGTAGGCGGTTCGTTCTGGAGTCGCTTGATTTCTTTGTGCAGTGCCTCCTCGACCACGTCGACCTTTTGCCCCGGGCTCACGAGCGCATAGAAATAGAACAGTCCGGGATCGGTCTGCATCAGGCCATACTCGGCTCCCACGGCGAGAGACAATTTTTGTTCATAGACGAGGCTTTGATAGAGACGAGAACTCTTGCCGCGCGACAGAATCGATTCCAGCACATCCAGCGCATAGGAATCTTCACTGGTGTAGTTGGGAACACGATAGCCCATCATGACGAAGGGGACTTGAGCATCCCGTTTGAGGAGAAAGCGGCGCTCTCCTTTTTGTTCCCCCTCCATCGTCATGACCGGTTTGGGTTCCGGTCCCCGTGGAATCGGCTCGAACAGCTGCTTGATCGTTGGGAGCACCGTCTCGGCCTTGATGTCGCCGACGACAACCAACGTCGCATTGTTGGGCGAGTAGAAGGTGTCGTAATGCCGTTGGAGATCGTCGAGCGTCATGGCATCAAGGTCGCCGAACCATCCGATGACGGGCCAATGATAGGGATGACTCAGGTAGGCCTGGGCGAACAGCGCTTCGACCAGCGCGCCTTGCGGATCGTCTTCCGTGCGCAGCCGTCGTTCTTCCTTGACCACGTCGCGCTCGGTTTTCAATTCATTCATATCCAGAATGAGTCCCTGCATGCGGTCGGCTTCCATCTCCAAGGCGAGTTCGACTCGGTCCGCAGCGAGATTTTCAAAGTAGGCCGTGAAGTCTTGGCTGGTGAAGGCGTTATCCATCCCGCCGTTCTTCCGGATGAGGCGTGAGAACGACCCTTTCGGATACTTGGCGGTGCCCTTGAACATCATGTGTTCAAGCATATGAGAGAGTCCCGCGCGACCCATGACTTCGTTGCGCGAGCCGACCTTGTACCACACCTGGACCGTCGCAACGGGAGCTTTTGAAACCTCGACGAGCAGCACTTTCATGCCGTTCGAGAGAATATATTCGCGGGGCTCTGAAGCGCCGGCAGGAGCAAACGATACAAGCACGAAGACAGTTGCCGGAAGTAACCAGGATACGATGTGTCGGAAGTGCGGCCTGATCATGTTGTGTGGTGAAAAACGGGACAATGCATGCTAACAACGCGATTCAATTTGTGTCAAGGTTCGTACTACGGAGGTCGGAGACAAGTTGCCGAGTTGGCCGCAGGCGCCAAGCACATCTCGCCCGCGGCTTTTTCGGATGAACACGTCAATGCCGGCCTGCCGCAAGATCGATTGGAAAGCGATGACGTCACGGTCAGAGGGACGTTGGAACGCGCTGCCGGGGAATGGGTTAAAAGGGATCAGATTGATCTTGCAGGCGATGCCACGGACCAGTTTGACGAGCCGGCGCGCATCTTCTGCCTGGTCATTCACGCCGGCCAGAAGAACGTATTCGAACGTGAGCCGCCTAGTCGGGGGCAGCGGATAGCGGCGACAGGCTGCTACGAGTGTCTTGAGCGAAGCGATGCCGCTCACTGCCGGCATCAAGCTCGCTCGTTGATCTTCCGTCGTCGCATTTAATGAAATCGCAAGATTTACGCCGAGTGGCGCCACCTCTTTCAATCGCGAGGCGAGGCCAGCGGTCGAGATAGTAATGCGCCGGGGCGACCAGCCAAGTCCCCAGGTCTGATTGGTCAACCGCCTGATAGCTTCCGACAGAGCTTCGAGATTCGCCAGCGGTTCGCCCATGCCCATGAAGACCATGTTTGTGATTCGTTCATCGGGACCGAGTTCATCTTGAGCGGTCAGGACCTGTTCGACGATTTCATGGGGTTTCAGGTTACGCTTCAAACCCATTGTGCCGGTGAGACAGAAGCTGCAATCTAAGGTGCAGCCCACCTGCGTTGAAACGCAGAGGGTGAGTCGGTCTTCTTCCGGAATCAGCACGGTTTCGACGCTGAGCCCATCCTCGAGTGTCAGGACCAATTTTCTCGTCTGGTCGGATGAGCGGAAGATGGTGCAGTTGGTGGCGCGCCCGATTCTTGCCAAACTGGTCAGTTTGGCTCGGTCGGCCTGGCTCAGGTCAGTCATCTGGCTGATGGTGCGCGCCCGCCGCTGGTAAAGCCAACGGAGTATTTGCCCCGTTCGATAGGCTGGCCAGCCGGACTCCTTGACGAGCCGGGCGAGCCCCTTCTCGTCCAGAGAGAGGAGATTAATAGGAGCCAATGTTATTGAAGAGCGTTCTGGCATGGGGGGCAGCCTAACACAGCGGGAAAAAGTGGAACAAGGTGAGGGTGACCGCTCTTGCTGGCAACAAGTCGGGGACGCTGATATATATGAGGGAGACAAGGTGACGGAGAGGTTTCTCGTGGGTAACGACATTGATCAACTATCCTGCCGGCTATTCCTCCTTGCAGCCCTCTTCTGGTTTTCCGGAGCATGGCTGTTTCCTGCCGTGGCGGTCGAATCTTCTGTATCTGTTTCGAATGAGAGTGAAACATGCAGCGCGCCGGAGGCCTGTTTTCAGGCAGCGGCTCTGCCGAAGGAACGTTTGGGGAAGGTCCTGACGAAAGAGCAGGTGCTCTCCCTGAAACTCGAACGGCTCCAACGGCTGATGGAGCAATATCCTTCCACTGTTTGGGCGAAGCGGGCGGGATTGCTGTCCGGTGTGCTGCTCGTCGAGCGGAATCCCGCGGTCGCAATTCAGTTCTTACAGGGCGCGCAGCGAGACTTTCCGGTTTTGGACGACTACATTCGACTCTGGATCGGGGAGGCGTCGTTGAAACTTGGCGATGCGAAACAAGCGGCGGTGATGTTGGAAAGCATTCCAATGGCGGTCCCTGACTCGAACATCCTGACCAGAGCCGCGTACCGCACCGGCGAGGCGTGGTATCAAGCCTCGAGTTGCCCGGAGGCGACAACTTGGTTCTCGAAGGCGGTCGCCTTAAGCGACAAGGAACCGGGAACCCCGCAAGCATATTTGCGCCAAGGAGCCTGCCAGCTTCGAGCCAACAATGTAACTGAAGGGCGCGAGACGTTGCGGTATTTGTGGGTACGATTTCCGTATGCGCCGGAAGCCAAAGAGGCGCAAGCGCTGCTAGCCTCTAACTTAGGGGGCCAACCATGGACAGTGCAGCCTTCGGAACGGCTCGGCAGAGCGCAGGCCTATCTCGCACAAGCGTTCCATGCTGAAGCGATTGACGAACTCAAGCAGTTCCTTGCAGCGGACCCTCAGTCCCCTCGACGTGCCGAGGCAAAGTTGAAACTCGGGGTTGCACAAGTTCGACTCAAGCAATATGACCAGGCGCGTGACACGTTCCGGGCTCTAGCCAAAGATGGTGCATCGGAGTCCCGTGAGGCTATGGTCTGGCTGGCTCGGGTCTACCTTCGACAGGCTCAGGGTGACAAGTTGCTGGAAGTCGCCCGTGCGTTGCCATCGTCGTCCCTCTCGGCAGAGCAGAAGGGACAGGTCCTGTTGTTTGCAGGTATGTGGCTTGAAGATCAGAAGAAGTTCGACGAAGCGCTTGTGCGGTATCGCCAAGTTGCCAAAGAGGGTGACCCGGCATCCCAGCAGGCTGAGGCGCAATGGCGTGTCGGCTGGGTGTACTACCGAACCGGACGCTACCGCGAAGCAGCCGAGGCACTGCGGATACTCATCGACCAGTATGATAGTGAATTCGAGCCGCAAGCGTTGTATTGGTTGGGGCGTGCTGCCGAGCAAAGCCAACAGCCTCAGGCGCAGGAGTTCTATCGCCAAGTTTGTCAGCGCTACCGGTACACCTATTATTGTCAGTTAGCGCGAGAGCGGACGACCATACAGGAAGATAGCGAGACGACCGCAGAGACTGTTTCGGCGAGTAACAAGCCGTCGACGAACGGAGAAGCGGTGCAGCCGGTTATCACCCGCGTTGACATCCAACAGCAGACGGCGTACCGCCGAGCGATCGAACTCAAGACACTGGGGTTGGATTCCGATGCAGCTCGTGAGGTAGCCGTGTTGACGGATCGTTACAGTCGAGACCTGGATGTGCTGATTGCACTCTCGACCCTGCTCAACGAGGTGGGCGCCTATCATCATGCTTTGCGCTTGGTGCGGGCCCGGTTTCGCGACAAGTTGGAGCGGACGGGAGGGGATGTGGCGCCGTCCTTATGGAATGTAGCCTACCCGACCGGACTCCTGCCGACGATCAAGCTGCAAGAGGCCAAAGGTGTTGATCCCTATTTTATCGCCGCCATTATTCGGGAGGAAAGCCAGTATGATGAGAAGGCGGTCTCGCGCGTCGGGGCCATCGGCCTCATGCAGGTCATGCCGGCGACTGCGAACAATGTGGCCCAACGGGTTGGCCTCCCTGTGGTGGGGCGGGAGGATTTGTTCGACCAGGAAACCAATATTCGGATTGGTGTCCGCTATGTGGAACAGCTGCTCGAACAGTTTTCTGGAAATCTCGTCTATACGATCGCATCGTACAATGCAGGGCCGATCGTGGTCGGAAACTGGATCGCGCAGTACCGCAGCCAGAGCCAAGACGAATTCGTCGAGCTGATTCCCTATCAAGAAACCCGCCTCTATGTGAAACGGGTCTTGCGAAGCTATCGGGAATATGTCCGCTTGGGGGGACATTCCTAGCCGAGCCTTTCTTGACAAGATCTGGGCAAGTTCCTATAGTGCCCCACAATCTGTAGGGGCTGAGGAGGAGCATAATAGAATGGCGTTGGATCGGTTGGACGCGCTAGAAACCCGCATTAAGGACTTAGTCAAGCTTGTACATGAGTTGAAAAAGAAAAATGCCGCCCTTGAAGACGATCTCAAGGCAGCTCGCCAGCGACTCGCTGAAGAAAGCGATTCGAACCGGCGTTGGGAACGGGAACGGGGAGATATCAAGGCGCGCATTGAAAAGGTGCTTGGAGACATCGAGCTATTGGAGTGCTTTGAAGAACGCAAGGAGGTGGCCTTTGACTAAGACGACGGATGTCGAGATCTACGGCCAACGGTATGCGATTCGAGGCGAGGCGGATGAGACCTATATCCGCAGGCTGGCGGGGTTAGTGGATGGGCAGATGCGTCAGCTGGCGGAAGGCATGAACACGACGACGCCATCTAAACTGGCTGTGTTGACGGCGCTGAATCTGGCTCATCAATTGTTCGAGTCGGAAAAGAAGCGATTACAGGGTGAGGCAGATGTGGAACGGCGCATGATGTCGCTGATGGAGTCGATCGAGGAGCAGGTTCCGACCTCGCTGTTTCGATAATTGCGCTTGCAATGGCGTAGGGCGTTTGTTATCGTAAACGCTAGAATTGTATGGTGGGGAGCGGTTTTACGACGATAGGGATTAGGATCAGGTCAATCGCGAACCGGTTGAAAATCCGGGATTCAATTTCGTTGATGCAGGAATGGATGTGGGATTGTCGATGCTGGTGCCGTTAAAAGAGTGGAAATTTGTGCAAGGAGCCGTTCTTCTTCTATCAACCCTCTTAGCCATGCTGGGTAAATTGGTGGAGTGGGTGCTGGCCACCGGACCTGCGTCTGGAGCAGGCAGACCGGGGCTCCTCCTCCCAGTGCGTTCGGTGTATGTGCCAACCCGAGGCGCGGCGCGTTCGTATAGAGCGGAGAGGGATTTCACTGGAAGGGGACAGGCTCGATCTGTCAATCCAGCAACACGTTCATCCTCCCGGGTTCGTTTCTCGGAATAGTCGACCAACCGTCGATCGATCGTCCTCTTCCGTCGATTCATCTTTCCCGCTGCATTCCCCACACAACCGTCTTGAATGTTTTCCTGGTAGAGGCTGAGAGAAGGACTCCTCGGCCTCGATTGTGAAAGGGGTCAGTCCAATGTCGACCTCAATTGTTGTCTATCTGTTAGTTGGAATTGTCGGTGCCTTGCTTGGAGTGGGGCTGTATGAAGTCGTTCGTCGATCGACGGCTGTGGCCAAGAAGGCGCAAGAGGAGGAGCAGTCTCGCCACCTCATCCAAAACGCGCAACGCGAAGCGGAAAATATCGTCAGGGAGGCGAAGCTTGAGGCCAAGGATCTTGTCTTTCAATCCAAAGCGGAACTGGAGAAGGAGCAGAAAGCCAAATTAGCAGAACTCTCCACCACTGAAAAGCGCCTCGTCCAGCGAGAAGAAGCCATCGATAAGCGCATCAGCGTGTTGGATAAACGCGAGAGCGATGGGCAGAGACGCGAACAGGAACTAAGCAAACGGGAAGAGCGGCTTACGGCAAAGGAAGTGGCTTGTGCGCAAGCTGAAAAAGAGCATCGTGAGGCACTGGAGCGTGTGGCGGGGATGACAGCAGACGAAGCCAAGCGACATCTGCTTTTGGAAATGGAAAGCCAGGCGCGCTTGGACGCCGCGGGCATTGCCAAGCGGACCTTGGAAGAGGCCAGGGAGAATGCCGAGCGGGAGGCGCGAGAGATTATTACCAGTTCCATTCAACGGGTGGTTCGCGATTACGTCTCGGAATCTACAATTTCAGTGGTCCCGATTCCCAACGACGCCATGAAGGGGCGTATCATCGGTCGAGAAGGGCGAAATATCCGGGCGATCGAAGCTGCCACCGGAATCGATTTGATTATCGATGAGACACCGGAAGCCGTGATTATCTCCGGATTCGATCCGCTGCGCCGAGAAATTGCGAAGGTCTCGCTCGAACGGTTGATGCACGATGGGCGCATCCATCCGACCAGGATCGAAGAGATTGTCGAGAAGGTGAAGGTCGACATCGACAAATTGATGTATGAAGAAGCGGAGAAGATTATTTTCGAGCTGGGGCTTGCGGATTTCCATCCCGAATTGATCAAAGTGCTGGGACGGCTGAAGTACCGCACCAGCTACGGCCAAAACAATCTCTACCATGCCAGGGAAGCAGCCTACATTTGTGGAATCATGGCTTCGGAGCTCGGTCTCGACGTTCGGTTGGCCAGGCGGGGAGCATTGTTGCATGACATCGGCAAAGCCGTAAGCCATGAAGAAGAAGGACCGCATGCCATGCTGGGGGCCGAGATTGCCAAGAAGTACGGTGAAAGTGAGAAGATCGTCAATGCGATCGCCGCTCACCATGAACAGGTAGAACCCATCTGTCCGGAATCAGTATTGGTGGCGGCGGCGGAGGCGTTGTCTGCGGCGCGACCAGGCGCCAGACGCGAAGCGCTCGAGTCATATGTCAAACGGCTGGAGAAGTTGGAATCGCTCGCCCATGCTCAAAAGGGCGTCCAGAAGGCTTACGCGATTCAGGCAGGCCGGGAAATTCGAGTGATCGTTCGACAGGAAGACGTCACGGACACCGAATCGTTCCAGCTCTCTCGAGACTTGGCGAAGAAAATCGAGCAGGAATTGACCTATCCAGGACAGATCAAAGTGACCGTGATCCGTGAGAGTCGCTACGTCGAGTACGCGAAATGAAAGTGCTCTACATCGGAGATATTATGGGCGAACCTGGGCGCCGGGCGGTTGCTCGGGCCATCCCGCGTCTGGTATCGCAGCGCAAGATCGATGTGGTTGTCGGGAACGGGGAAAATGTTGCGGGAGGATTCGGCATTACGCCGGAACTGGCTGACGAGTTGTTCGGTATGGGGCTCTCGGCCATTACAACCGGCAATCACGCATGGGATAAGAAGGAGATTCTCGACTACTTTCCGCGAGAGCGTCGCTTGCTTCGGCCTGCCAACTATCCAGAGGGTGTGCCGGGGCAAGGCAGTGTGGTCATTCAGACGCCCGGCGGCGAAGAATTAGGTATTCTTCAGCTCATGGGGCGCGCGTTCATGCCGACGCTGGACTGTCCTTTTCAAGTGGCGAAGCGTGAGATGGCGAAACTCAAAAAGCGCGTGACTGCCGTGCTGGTGGATATGCATGCTGAAGCCACGTCGGAGAAAATGGCCATGGGCCACTATCTTGACGGAGAGGCGACGGCCGTGGTTGGAACCCATACGCACGTGCAAACGGCTGACGAACAGATTCTTCCAAGGGGCACGGCCTATCTGACTGACATAGGAATGACCGGTCCCCTACACGGTGTGATCGGGGTCAAAAAAGAGCTGGCGATCGAAAAATTCCTCACCGGAATGCCGCGTCGTTTCGAAGTGGCCTCCGGACCGACCGTCTTCTGTGCCGCATTGATCGAACTCGATGCGCGCATCGGAAAGGCCTTGTCTATCGAGCGTATCCGCATTCTCGACTAAGGGATGACTGCGACAAAACGTCAAACTGTATCAGGCTCTCCAAGGCAGATTCTCACAGTATCTGAACTCACCAGTCTGGTTCGCACATCGATCGAATCGGAGTTTCCCGACCTGTGGTTGGAGGGGGAAATATCGAACCTGCGCCTCCCCGGATCTGGGCATGTCTACTGTACGCTCAAAGATGAGTCGAGCCAGATTCGCGCGGTGTTATTTCGGTCGAGCGCGATGCGAGTGCGATTCTCTCTGCAGGAGGGGATGCAGGTCATCGTGCGGGGGCGGTTAACCGTGTATGAGCCGCGCGGCGAATACCAAATCGTACTCGAAGCGGTGGAGCCGAAGGGAATCGGTGCACTCCAACTGGCGTTCGAGCAACTTAAAGAACGACTCGCCGCGGAAGGACTGTTCGACCAGAGCAGGAAGAAACTGCTACCGGCGTTCCCGCGCACGGTCGGGGTCGTTACGTCATTGAGCGGGGCCGCGATCAGGGATATCCTCGCCGTCTTCCGGCGACGGTGGCCAACCGTACATGTCATCATCGCGCCCGTACAGGTGCAAGGAGAGGGAGCCGGGGAGCAAATAGCCGAGGCGCTGGATTTGTTGAATACCCAGGGTGCTGTCGACGTGATCATTGTTGGTCGAGGTGGGGGGTCGCTGGAAGATCTCTGGAGCTTCAATGAAGAAGTAGTTGTCCGTGCGATTGCGAACTCGCGCGTCCCGGTTGTAGCTGCTGTTGGACATGAGATCGACGTCACGCTGGCCGATTTTGCGGCAGATGTGCGTGCGCCTACGCCATCGGCGGCGGCTGAAACGGTCGTTCCTGTTCTTGCCGAAGTGGTCGAACGGCTGCGCGAACTCACCGTTCGCGGAGGGCGGGCGATGGCTAGGCATTGCCTCTTTGAATATCGGCGGCTCGATGAGATGATGCGCGGGTTGGCAGAGATCAGGTTCCGGATTCACGCAGAGTCTCAGCGGACAGATGAGTTGGCCGATCGCTTGCAGCGTAAAATACGGCTCCAGCTTGTTGAAGCTCGAGAGCTAGTGCGAGACGGACAGCAGGGGCTAGCCGGGCTGAATCCCATTGTTTTGGTCAAGCGAGGTTTGGCCATGATGCCGCAATTTGTTAAGCGATTGGAGCGGCAGATGGCTGTATTAAACGAACGTCGACGGCGCCAGATCGAAACGACGGTAGCTCAACTGCACAACCTGAGCCCGTTGGCAATCCTCGGACGCGGGTACAGTATTCTATCGAGGGTTCGGGATGGGGCTATTCTTCGACGATCGCAGGACGTGCGTGTTGGGGAGGAGATCATCGCGCGATTGTCTCAAGGAGAGCTGAACTGTACAGTCAAGCGCGTGCTACCCGATCCTTCGGTTTGAAATCCGGATCGTGCTGGGTATAATGGAGCGCACAGGGATGGAGAAGGAAGAGAGGTATTGTGGGCGGAGTGAAATTTGAACAAGCGATGGCTCGTTTGGAAGCCATCGTAGGTGAGCTGGAAAAGGGCGACCTTCCGCTCGATGAATCCCTCAAGATTTTCGAAGAAGGCATCCGCCTGTCGAAAAGTTGCCTGAAGATTCTTGAGGATGCCGAGCACAAGGTTGAGGTGCTGGTCCAAGACAAGAACGGCAAGAAGCGGCTTCATGCCTTTTCACCGGACGACGAAGCGGACGAATCTACTTCCTAATGCGTAATTGTAGAGGGCTCCCAACGTCCGTTCTCCCATACTCGTCCCGTCTCATCTTCATGGACTCGAGGGTGCGCATCTCGAAAGAACGATTGGACCGTCTGCTTGTCACTCAAGGCTTGGTAGCAAGTCGGGAGGTGGCTGCGAGGACGATCTTGGCGGGTGGTGTCATTGTCGACGGAGCTATTGTCGACAAGCCGGCCAAGCTCGTTCCCTTGGATGCACGGATCGAAATCGAAAAGCCCGCACCGTATGTGAGCCGTTCCGGAGAGAAGTTGGCTGCCGCGCTCGAGGCCTTCTCGATTGATCCCAATGGCGTGATTGGATTAGATGTCGGATGTTCAACTGGCGGGTTTACGGATTGTCTCCTGCAGCGCGGCGCGAAGCGCATTTACGCCGTTGACGTTGGGTACGGGCAAATCGACTGGAAACTGCGTCAGGATCCCCGAGTCGTGCTGCTCGAACGAACGAATATTCGACATATCGACCGGACGTTGATTCCTGAGCCGATCGAACTCGCGGTCATCGATGTGTCCTTCATCTCTCTCACGCTTGTTATGCCCAGCGTTGTACCACTCCTTCGTGGGGATGCGACCGTTGTGGTTCTCGTGAAGCCGCAGTTTGAGGTGGGGAAAGGACAAGTGGGAACAGGCGGCATCGTGCGCGATGATGCGCAGCGCGAGGCGGTGACGAAAAAAGTCATCGATTGCGGTGCTCGGCTGGGGCTTCAGGTACAGAGCGTGCTCGATTCGCCCGTGAAGGGGAGAAAAGGGAATCGAGAAATCCTTGTGAGCTTTAGGCGTCAGGGTATAATCAACCCTTCTTGATGGGCGCTTCGTATGCGATGGGGGGATGCATGAAAGTATTGGTCACCGGCGGAGCGGGGTTCATTGGCTCTCATTTGGTCGATCGCCTGGTCCAGGAAGGACATGAAGTCATCATCGTGGATAATCTGGCCACCGGAAAGC
This sequence comes from Nitrospira sp., assembly GCA_033852435.1. GTDB lineage: Bacteria > Nitrospirota > Nitrospiria > Nitrospirales > Nitrospiraceae > Nitrospira_C. The sequence continues at coordinate 28,319 of JAWOMO010000028.1, read as the reverse complement.
GTCGGAATATCAACCGGTCCGCAAGGTTTTATAAATTGGATATTCAAAGTTGGCGTTTGGAACGGGTGTTTCGGAACGAACGGCCGAACGTGGTTATGCATCTGGCGGCACAGATGGACGTTCGCAAGTCCGTCGAAGATCCTATGTTCGACGCGCAGGTCAATATTCTTGGGACATTGAATGTCTTACAACAGGCGGTACGACACGGAGTGCGAAAAGTCGTCTTTTCTTCGTCCGGCGGGGCAATTTATGGTGAGCAAGAGATGTATCCGGCGCCGGAATCCCACGTCACCAATCCTCTCTCGCCGTACGGATTGAGCAAACTTTGTGGAGAGCATTACCTCTCGTATTATCAACGAATCAGTGGGCTCCAAGTTGTGAGTCTTCGGTATGCGAACGTGTATGGTCCACGTCAAGATCCGGAGGGAGAGGCGGGGGTTGTGGCGATTTTCATCCAAAAACTCTTGAACAACGAGCAGGCGGTCATCAACGGCAATGGGCGTCAAACGCGAGATTTCGTGTTCGTCGAGGATGTTGTGGAGGCAAATCTTGCGATGATGGGCCAGGAAACGCAAGGAACATACAATGTGGGAACTGGTGTGGAAACTTCCATTAACGATCTATTCAGAATCTTGGTTCAACATACCGGCTCGACCTGCAACGAAGTCCACGGACCTGCTAAGAAAGGTGAGCAGGCGCGCAGTGTAATCGATAGTTCAAAACTGCGTCATGAATTATCGTGGGAACCGAAAACGAACTTGAGCGAGGGTCTCAAGAAGACAGTCGAGTATTTCAGGGAACGTCTTGGTTAGGGGCCGTTGAACGGGAACTCTCACCCCTTGCCTAATAGGGGCTAGTACCTCGGGACCGACCCATCCACCTGTGCCGACCAGGCATCGATGCCGCCCACCAAATTCTTCACATTCGGAAAGCCTTGCTGGAGCAGGAAATTCGTGGCGTCCGCGCTCCTCATTCCGTGATGGCAGATCGCAATAATTTCTGAGTCCCGACTCAGCTTGGATAAAGACTGTGGAAGGGTTCCCAGAGGAATCAGCGTCGAGCCGTTCAATTTGGCCAGGTCAAATTCCCATTGTTCCCGCACATCAAGAAGTATGAGTTTGTCTCCTTTATCAAGTCTGGCTTTGAGCTCTTTCGGGGAAATCGTAAATCCCATGACACCCTCCTACTTGTAAATACTCATTACACATCATGTTGCACGACATGTTGCATGATAAGTGAGCGATGAAAATGCTGTCAATGTTGCCGCCAGAGAGCGGAGTCTCCCAAATTTACTTGGGGATTCTGTTTTATTTATTGAATGTAAAGAGCTCTTTCGATCCTGAATAGTTCATACGCAGTTCACCTGAGGACAATATTTGTTCATTTTTGTCATATTAGAACGATCTGCCATATGGATTACACATGACGGAATAGCCTTTTCCAGCAAGAATAAGCAGAAAAATGATAACAAGTATTTGAAAACACTGAGAATGTATCATTTTTACATCGGTTCAAGGCACGGGACTTGCTCACTTCATAAATAGCCTGGTGGCCGTTGCGCAAAAACAGGAAGTTCTTGTAAGGTCGGCCACCGTATGAGGAAATCAACGACTCAAGTCGTTCTTGTACTTGTGACCACATCGAGCCGGAAAGAAGCCATGACGATTGCTGAAGCTCTTGTAAAGGAGAAACAAGCAGCCTGTGTGAATATTCTCCCTTCCGTTACTTCGATTTTTAGGTGGCAGAAAAAGGTTCAGAGAAACCGAGAAAAGCTCATGCTCATAAAGACGACTCGGCGACGATATCCAGCTCTTGAGAAGGCCATTCGTTCACTGCATTCGTATGAGGTTCCCGAGATTATTTCAATTCGGATCGATCGTGGATTGCCACAATACATTGACTGGGTCGAACGAGAGACCACAGTATATTGACGTTCCAATGCGCAGTTCATTACCAAGGTGAGGGGGTTGACCGAAGCAGCCTAGATGGGTAAACTCGCCAGAGTTAATCTAGGAAACAGAGATCTCCTTGCAGCGGGGGGTGAAGGTCATGGGACAAGTGAGTGGGACAGAATCCAGCGATGCCTACACAGTCGTTATCTTCCGTGGCTCGACTGCTAAGCCGCTTCGATTTAGCTTTCCAAGGAAGTTCGTTCGCAAGTTATTGATTGTTGGCGCTATTCTTCTTGTTGCTGACCTGCTGGTCATTTCACATTATGTGATCAGAACTGGTCAAGTATGGGAACTTTCGGCTTTCCGAGATGAGGCAATGAGCGCTCGCCAACAAACAGTGGCTTTTTCAACGGCTGTTGATGACCTCAAGAAGCGCCTTACGAGCATGAAAGAGGTCAACCAGCGTCTGAAAGTCATGCTAGGAATCGAGACGCCGAAGACCGGCGATCAGGTCAACGGGCGAGGCGGTGAAGAAACTCCCCTCCCAGAAGGCAGCAGTTTCATCCCAGCCGAGAAAGGCATTGGGGTTGGAGTGGGAGCACAGCAGCTCAGTGCTGTGAGCGGAACTCTGGCGGAGGGACAGACCCCACAGGCTATCGGTGTTGGAGAACTCGATGAACAGCAACTAGTAAACGCGGTCAAGGAACGTATCGCTTGGCTATCAAAGGAGACGGACACCCAGGAAAAATCGCTTCAGGAACTCTCGCTAGCGGCTGAACAGAAGTCCTCTCGCTGGGCAGCTACTCCTTCAATTTGGCCGGTCAAGGGATGGGTAACGTCAGGATTTGGTCCGAGGGTTTCCCCGTTCACAGAGAAGCCGGCCTGGCACGATGGCCTGGATATCGGCGCAGCTGCCAATGCTCCAGTGCAAGCTCCCGCACAGGGTCGTGTGACATCTGTTGGGTTCGATCCTAAACTTGGTAACGTTGTGAAATTGGACCATGGGTTCGGCATCGAAACTTTGTATGGCCACCTGGCCAAAGCACTGGTGAAGGAAGGGCAACGCGTGAGGCGTGGTGATGTCGTGGGTTTGGTTGGGAGCACCGGCTTAGCCACGGGTCCCCATCTTCACTACATGGTTAAAGTGAATGGCCAGACATTTGACCCGACCAGGTACATACTTGACTAGCCTCAGATAAGATCTTCCCCATCTGGAATCTCGAAGACGCGCTTCGGATCGAGAATGCGATTCGTCGCGCGTTTCTTTTTGATCGAGGCCCTCAATCCCCCTTGATGACCGTGCTATAATCCGTTCGCGACTCAGCATCCCATCTCCGAGCCTTGAACCCATGACCGATCTCGAGATCGCTAGATCGTATAAGCCCTTGCCGATCCAAGAAATTGGTAAGCATCTTGGGCTTGCACCGGATGAGCTGTATCCGTATGGAAAATACAAAGGCAAAGTTTCTCTTGCCGCATTAGACCGGCTCAAGTCAAAACCCCAAGGCCGTTACATCCTGGTTACCGCGATTAATCCAACTCCCTTGGGAGAGGGGAAAACGACAACATCAATCGGTTTAGCCATGGGGCTGTGCCGACTTGGTCACCGTGCGGTCGTGACACTTCGGCAACCTTCATTAGGACCAGTGTTTGGAATCAAAGGAGGGGGGACAGGAGGAGGCCGCGCACAAGTCGTTCCGATGGAAGAGATCAACCTCCACCTTACCGGCGATGCCCACGCGGTGTCCGCCAGCCATAACTTGTTATCTGCATTTATTGACAACCATCTGTTTCACGGGAATGCCCTGGGCGTTGATCCTTCTCGGTTTACATGGCCTCGATCGTTAGGGGTCAGCGATCGGGCGCTCCGGGAAGTAATCCTTGGGGAGGGGACGGGAAATCGAAAAGGCCAATTCGTCATCACGGAAGCGTCGGAGGTTATGGCCATCTTGGCGTTGGCGTCCAGCTATGCCGACCTCAGGAACCGGCTCGGCCGGATTGTTGTTGGATTGACGAAAGATGGCAAGCCGGTTTGCGCGGAAGAACTGAACTGTGCCGGATCGATGGCCGTCCTGCTCAAGGAGGCCTTACTTCCCAATGTGGTTCAGACATTGGAGGGGACGCCGGCGTTTGTCCACACCGGTCCGTTTGGCAACATCGCCCACGGCAACTGCTCGATCGTATCAGATGCGATGGCCTTGCGTTGTGCGGACTACGTCGTAACTGAAGCGGGATTTGGAAGCGACCTGGGTGCGGAGAAATTCTTTAACGTGAAGTGCCGCGTTTCCGGACTCAAGCCGGCTGCGGCAGTCGTTGTGGCGACGCTGCGCGCACTCAAGCTGCATGGAGACGGGGGAACCATAAAGTCGGGCACTCCACTTCCGCCCAGCCTCACCGGACCTAACCAGGAAGCGCTTGCTCGAGGGTTTGCGAATTTGGAGCAGCATATTGCGAATGTGATGGCCCATGGGATTCCTGTTGTCGTGGCGGTCAATGCCTTCAAGGACGATCCGCTCACGGAACTCGAATGGGTGTGTCAACAGGCGCGCAAAGCCGGAGCCCTGGAGGCCGCGATATCCACGCATCATGCTGACGGAGGCAAGGGATCGGAAGAGTTGGCCCTTGCCGTCATTCGCGCCGCTGCCCAGAAATCAGCCTTTTCCTATCTCTATGAGCAGGCTTGGCCGATCAAGCGAAAGATTGAGACGATTGCCACCGAGATGTATGGCGCCTCAGGGGTATCGTTCGAGGCACAGGCAGAACGGCATATTGAGTTGGCGGAACAGCTTGGATATGGCGAGTTGCCGATTTGTATGGCGAAGACACCGCTATCCCTCTCGCATGATCCCGCGCTGAAAGGCCGTCCCACGGGGTTTACCGTACCGATTAAAGAGGTGCGACTCCTCGCTGGTGCAGGATTTCTAACGGCTGTCTGTTCGGGGATTCAGTTGATGCCAGGGTTGCCTAAGAAGCCAGCAGGGGAGCGGATCGGCATCGATCCTCGTTCGGGAGAGATTTTCGGGCTGTCGTAATGGCCGTTAGCGCTGCTTGAGGTAGCGGAAAAATTCTGAGTCCGGGCTCATGACCAGAGTGGACTTGTCATTGAAGGTCTTCTTGTAGGCTTCCATCGAGCGGGTAAATTCGAAGAACTTCGGATCCTGCCGATACGCGTCGGCGTAAACCTTGAAAGCCTTCGCATCTCCAGCCCCCCGAAGCTCCTCAGACTCCTTGTACGCCTGAGCGAGAATAATCTCCCGGTCCTTTTCCGCCTCCGAGCGGATCTTCTGGGCTTCCTCCGCACCCTCCGCACGATATTGCTTCGCCTGCCGTTCGCGCTCGGCCTGCATGCGGGCGAACACGGCTTTTTCATTCTGCTCGGGAAGATCAGCGCGCTTGATCCTGACGTCCTGGATCTCGATCCCATACGCAGACGCCTTCTCGTTCGACCGCTGGGTGACCACTTTCATCAGCTCAGATCGACCCGTCGACACAATCTCCAACAACTCATGCCGGCCGAGTTCGACACGCAGTTCTGAATAGATGATGTCATGGAGACGCTGGAGCGCTCCCCGCTGGCTTTGGAAGTTTTGATAGACCTTGAGGGGGTCCGTAATCCGCCACTTTGCGAAATTGTCTAGAAGCAGCGTTTTCTTGTCCTGTGTGATCACATCCTGAGCCTCTGAATCATAGTCCAGTAAACGCTTGTCGAAGTAGGTGACCTCTTCGAAGAATGGGATCTTTGTATAGAGTCCGGGCTCCGTGAGGTTTCGGACAGGCTTTCCGAGTTGCACGACAATGGCGTTTTGGGTGATGTCCACGACGAAGAGGGGTGAAGCGCCCAGGAGAAACAGGCCGATGATGACCACCAGTAGCCCGATGATGAAGCCCTGCTTAGTCACGGTTTCTGATCCTCCTTGCCGGTGCTCGCTCGCCCCTTGAGGCGTTCGAGCGGAAGATAAGGGAGTACTCGATCGCCTCCTTTGCCGTCGATGATGACTTTTTCAATATTGGGGAGGATTTCTTCCATGGTTTCGATATAGAGTCTCTTGCTGATGATATCTTTGGCCTGATTATATTCTTTCAGGGTCGCTGTAAACCGGTTGGCTTCACCCTGGGCACGATTAAGCCGCGCCTGTGCGTAGCCCTTGGCCTGGTTCACCATCTGAGCGGCTTCGCCTTTGGCCTTGGGGAGAATGTCATTACGATAGCCCTGAGACTGATTAATGAGTTTTTCCCGGTCTTCCTTGGCGTTCGTCACGTCTTTGAACGCCGCCGCAACCGCTTCTGGTGGGTCCACATCCTGGAGCTGTACTGCCGCGATCTGTACACCGGTTTTATACTGGTCCAGAATGCTCTGGAGAAGCACTTGCGTATCTTGTTGGATCTGGGCTTTGCCGGTTGTAAGAGCTTCGTCAATTTTGCTCTTGCCGACCACTTCACGCATCGATGCTTCCGCAGCCTTCCCGATCGTATCGTGGATATCTGCGACATTAAAAAGGTAGCTTGCGGCTTCTTTGATCTTGTACTGGACGATGAATTCAATCGCCAAGATGTTCATATCGCCTGTTAGCATCAAAGCTTCTTGTGGGATCATCTGCGGGCGTCCTTGCCGATCCGTGCGGAACCCCACCTCTACGCGGTGAAGCTTCTCTACCTTCGGCTGTAGTACCGATTCAATCAGCGGGATTTTGGCGTGAGGACCAGGTCCCGCTGTTCGGACAGGTACTCCAAACCGCTTGACGACGCCTTCCTCATCCGGAGCGACGATAAAGGCGCTTTGCCAGACCAGGAAGATCAGGATGCCGGCGAGAAGAATATTTCTGAAGCCGCCGGTGGGGATGAGGTTCTTGAACTGTGACTGGGCCTGCTTGAGGGCATCCTCAAGCGGGTCACTTCTCTTGCTCCAAGGGTCTTTGGGGTCCCAAACCATGTAGGGGTTCTGCTGAAGTTCACTCCGATGGAAACGTACGGCGCACCTTAGCAGACTGCCGGAGGCGGCGCAACCGTGCCGACTGGCTGTTGATTCATCAAGAATTATTGATGTATAAGAAAGATATGCCGACATCCGTAGGAAAGCAGCGAGCTCAAGTTGCAGAGGTTTTTCATGCACTAGCGGATGAGACGCGATTGGAAATCCTCGACCAACTCAAAGATGGCGAGCGTTGCGTCTGCGAACTTACTGATGCACTCCACACGGGCCAGTCCCGTCTCTCATTTCATCTCAAAGTACTCAAGGGCGCCGGTTTGATCCTGGACCGCCCGGAAGGCCGGTGGACCTACTACTCGATTAACCGAGAGACTCTCAAAGAACTGACCGATTGCGTGGCATCGATGAAGGTCGTCGGAAGATCGGTTCGGTCGAGCACACGGTGTTGAGTTTTTTTGTCTGTTAAATCAAGAAATGTTGATCTAATAAGGGGGAGTGTCATGGATACGATGCTGGCGATTGCATCTCCGGCTCATGAGAAGCAGCTGAATCCCTTTGAACGATACCTGACAGTGTGGGTCGGGCTTTGCATGGTAGCCGGCGTGCTTCTTGGGCAAGCGATTCCCGATCTTGTCTAGGCGCTTCGAGGGATGGAGTTCGGCCAGGGCAGTCACATTAATCTGCCGATTGCTATCCTGATCTGGCTGATGATCATTCCCATGATGATGAAGGTTGATTTCGCTTCGATCCGCCATGTCGGGGAACGTCCATCGGGGCTACTCATCACGCTCTTCGTGAATTGGGTCGTCAAGCCGTTTTCCATGGCGTTCTTTGCCTGGTTTTTCTTCCGTGTCGTGTTTTCAGTCTGGATAGGGCAGGCCGAGGCGGATCAATACATCGCAGGAGCGATCATCCTGGCGGCCGCGCCCTGCACGGCGATGGTATTCGTGTGGAGTTATCTGACAGACGGCGATCCGGCTTACACTCTGGTCCAAGTCTCTGTGAATGACCTGATCATGCTGGTTCTATTTGCGCCGATTGTCGGACTACTGGTCAGCGGCGCGTCGTCGCTTTCAGTTCCCTTTGATGTTTTGCTGTATTCTGTTCTCGCGTTCATTGTCATTCCGTTAGCGATTGGATGGGGCCTCCGGACCTGGCTGGTTCAGCAGTATGGGCTACGATGGCTCGAGGATGTTCTGTTGCCCAAGTTTGCCCCGATTACAATTGTGGCTCTGCTTCTGACGCTGCTGTTCATCTTCGCGTTTCAGGCGCAGAATATTGTGAGCAAGACGTTTCATGTGGTCCTGATCGCCATACCAATTCTATTCCAAGTATATGTGAATGCAGGTTTGGCCTACGGGTTGATGCATCGGTTTCAGGTACCCCATGGCATCGCCGCACCGGGGGCGTTGATCGGAGCCAGCAACTTTTTTGAGCTGGCGGTCGCTACCGCCATTGCGTTGTTCGGTGCAGAGTCCGGCGCGGCCTTGGCCACAGTGGTCGGTGTGTTGGTGGAGGTACCGGTGATGCTCTCGGTCTGTGGCATCTGCAACAGGACCAGACATTGGTTCGATCGCGAGGCAGTCGCATGAGGCAGCGGGTTCTGTTTCTCTGTACGGGCAATTCCGCTCGGAGCCAAATGGCGGAAGGGTGGCTTCGGCATCTGTCAGGAGATCGTTTTGAAGTCTTCAGCGCTGGGACGCATCCGGCCGGCCTGAACCCCGGATCGGTCGATGCGATGGCAGAAGTTGGAATTGATATCTCCAGTTACCGCTCGAAGAATGCCCTGGAGTTTCTTTCGCAACCGTTCGACTATGTCATTACGGTCTGTGATCATGCCAAGGAAAGTTGCCCTGTCTGGTCAGGTGCCAAACAACTCCTTCATTGGAATTTTGATGACCCAGCAGGGATCGACGACGCCTACGAACGGCGGCGTGCCTTTTCACGCGTGCGGGACGAGATCGCAGCTCGGATTCGGCAGTTTTTGGCTAAAGTTCGTTGACGATGAAGTTAATTGGTGACTGCGCCACCACAGGAAGACCCCGATCCTGCCGTGCAACCGTAGCAATGGTTGCCCGTCACGATCTGGCGCTGATGAAGTTGGGCAGGATCAAAATCTCGGATATGTGAGGGGGCCCCATGGTTCACCGGTAGATCCAGCATCTGATTGAAGTCGCAGTCGTAAAGCGTGCCGTTCCAACCTACCGAGATCGTATAACGGCACATGACCCCTGCTGCCGCAGCGGGGTTGAAGGCGTTGGCCAACCGTTCCATATACCCTTCGTAGTTGCCGCTTTCTACGAGAAACTCCAGGAACCGGCTGATGGGCATATTGGTGATGGTATACAGATGGTTGAACTCAATGCCATGGCGGTCTCGTAGTTCTTTCCTGAACTGCGACTCGATGGCCTCTTGCTTGGGGGGAAGAAAGGCACCCACCGGATTGTAAACGAGATTGAGTGTGAGCCCCGTTCCCTCCTGTCCGTATCCTAAGGCGTTAAGCATGCGAAGCCCATCAACAGATTTCTCGAAGACTCCGTCGCCGCGCTGCGCATTGGTCTGGCTAGCACGGTAATAGGGCAGAGAAGCAATGATCTCGACCCGGTTGGCGGCCAGAAACTCAGCCAGGTCCGCTTGAGAGGGGAGCAGCAGAACGGAGAGATTGCATCGATCCATCACCTGCCGTCCAAGCGCGCGGCTTTGCTCAACCAACCAACGAAAGTTCGGGTTCAACTCCGGCGCACCACCCGTGATATCGACGGTTGGAATGTCGGTCTTGGCCAGGGCCTGGATGCACAGCTCAGCTGTCTCCCGAGTCATGCTTTCGGTACGATCCGGACCGGCATCAACATGGCAATGTCGGCAAGTCTGATTGCACAATTTGCCAACGTTGATCTGGAAGACCGTGATGCCCGTGGCATGCAGAGGAAACATGCCTGCCTGAGCGAGCTGCGTCTCAAATGACGGGACAATGGCTGAGCTTGCGAGCAGTTTCAGCTGCTCTGTCGAGGATCCAAGGGGGTTGTGTCGGCCCAGCAGCGTCAACGGCATATCGATACCCCTGTTTCCTTTGCGAGCGTCTTCGGTGCCGCAGAGCCTCGGCGCGGCGGGATATCAGGGATCAAGGCTGGAGCCATCAACAGCAGCCTCCATTCGGCGAACAGGTGACTAGGTCACCACTGACGACGCTGCCGGCTCGATTGATAATCGCGAAATGAGGCGCATAGCCGTCGGCTTCCAACACCGTCAAGGTCTTGGAGCAGATTTCCAACGGTTCGCCCCGGCGATAGGCGTGGTGATCGTCGTCTGCAACTTCAAGGAAGGGACCGGCGAGCAAGGCAAAGTGTCCGCGCCAGACACAAGGTTCTTGCGCCGGCAAGACCGCAGTCCATCGGGTATCGTCGCGATCGAGCCAGAGTGGTTCGTGAGTCAGCACGAAGTAGCGAGCAAGTGGAGGTTGGCTCAATAGCAAAACCGACTCCGCTCCGATTGGTTGGGGAATGCCACGCTGATAGCTTGTGCCGCGTTCGTCCACCACACGGCTGAAGGGGCCTCGGAGCGTCGCATAGCAGACCGTCGGTGCCGTTGTCTGCTTCGGCAGTTTGTAACCGGTCAATGTGACGGAGAAAAAGTGAACTCCGTCGATCACCTGCCAGGGAGAGGACGTCACCAGATGGATGCCGAGGAAGCCCGCCTCGAGCATTCCGGCCATATACTCAGACAGCGTGAGCGCACCGGAAAGGCAGTCCCCCCATTTTCCCGCATCGTGAATCAAGTACTGTGGGACAGCGTGATCTGACACGATATCGGAGATGGTGAAGCGTCCGCCTGGTTTGGCGACCCGAAACATCTCGCGGAAGACTTTGCGTTTGTCCGGCGCCAGATTGATGACGCAATTGGAAATGATCAGGTCGATGGTATCGTCGTTTACCGGCATCGCGTCGGCCATCCCCTTGCGGAATTCGACATTTGGAATGGCGTACCCAAGATTGCTTGCCACGATTGGAGCGTTCCTGCGCGCAATCTCCAGCATGGTATCGGTCATGTCGATGCCGATGACATGGCCGGAAGGCCCGACCAGTCTTGCGGCTTCAAAACAGTCGATCCCTCCGCCCGATCCGATATCCAGGACCATCTCTCCGGGGCTGACAGTTTTCAGTCCTGCCGGCGTCCCGCAGCCATAGGAGATCTTCAGCACTTCTTCGGGAATGAATGATTTGAGATCGGCGAAGTCATAACTCGTGGGGCAACACATCTGCTCGCCCGTACTGGCGGCCTTCGCATAGCGATCGCTGACCTTCCGGGTGATTTCGTCTATCGGCATGGCATCCTCACAGTCGAAGGGACATAGGCAGAGTGCTCCATCTATCAAGAGAACAGGGACAACGTCAACCACCGAATTCTTCGTGGCAGCCACGGCTTTCCGCGGCACTGTCTGAGTCGATTTTGTCATCGTCTTCTTACATTGTGGCCAGGAAGTTTTGTGCAGAAATGCTGTGAGGACTGGCTGAATACAAATCCAATCGGACGAAAGGTGTGTAGAGGTGGGAGTTAGCGCTGTTTTCTGCGATGTTGTCGCCAGAGCCAGGCGTAAATCGTGAGATTTACCGTGAGTGCGCTGGCCCCGAGGAGGATCTGGACGGTCCTCGTGAGGGCTTCCGGATAGAGGAGAGGAAGAAGGAGGCGAAGAAGAAAGTCTCCTTCGTATCCGAGCTGTCCGGCCTGCCCGCGCAGCCAGTTTTCAAGCGGTGTGAGCGGACAGATCCAGCCGGTAAACTCGACGAGGGCTCCCCAAGCGACGGCCGGCAGATGGAGCCACATCACCCGCGGCCACTTCACGATAAGCAGCCCGCCAAAGAGGACGAAGAGGACGAAGCCAAGGTGAATGACCGCCACGACATCGGTCGAGAAGGCGTACCACATAAGATTAGAAGAGCCGGGGAGGGGCATTCTGATCGATGGGGGCGGGATAGATCAGCCTGCCACTATCGATGACTGCGAACGGTGTCATTCTGTGTTCGTCAGCTTTCTCCTGTGTCATGATGTGGCGGACCGTCCAGCCGCGCGAAAGGAGCGCGTCAGCGATCAGAGAGCGGTGGCAACGCCAGGGAACGGCTTCGGCACACATGATGGCGGTGCGGGCTGTATTTCCGTGCACCATCAACTCGTCCAAGGCGTTCCAGAACTCCTTGGTCTGCATATAGTCGGCGTACCCCCGAAAACTCGCGTTGCGCCAGCCGACGTTGATGGAATCTTTCTTCGCGTTTCGCAAGCCTCCAAGGCGCGGCATGTGGAAATATGACAGGCCGGCCTGCTCCAGACTCTTTCCCAACGTTTCGGTATTGAATTGCGGATTGTGTCGGGAACGGGGAACAGTTCGGACATCGACGAGAATCCGGATCTCCTGCCTGAACAAGAGTGCAGAGAACTCATCGATGGGTCTGGTCGAGTGGCCGATGGTCCATATCGTAGAGGGCATCTCGAGTAGCAGTGTGCCACAGCGAGAACGGAATCACCACAGACCGAAAGCGCAAAAGAGCAGAGGGATTAATCAGGCGGCATCTTATTGGGATCGACTTCAAGGAGCCGCAGCCGGCCATTTGCGATGTGTTCGGTCTTGTAAAGTCGGGTGCCCATCTGCATGGTTCCCACAAGGAGATTGCCGCTTGCCACAAAGGTGAAGTCTCCCTGTGAAGGCGGCTTAAATATGCCGCGGATCACGGCTGTATCATTAATTCGGGAAACGGTTGAGGTGATATCCAATTCATGGTTGGCTCCATCGAATAGTTCGACGCTGACACGGGGATGGGGTCTGGCTGCCGCATCCTTTAATGTCTGGAGTAACTGGAGGTCGAGGGCGATCTCCCGATCACGGAGCACCCAGGGTTTTCGCGGTGCCGGAGGCTGGTCGACTGTTGGTGGAGATGAGACCGTGTGCCACAGACTCATTGGTGCAGGGCGTTCATCGGCCCGGGCAGATTGGTCGATGAAAAATCCGAGCAAGCCGGCAAGGAGGAAACAGCCAAATAGGCGGATCACAGATACGTTCCCTCGTGAAAAGCTCACTGTCGGTCCTCCATTATACAGGGGGATGAGACTCACGTGATCAAGAATAAGCACACGAACCCGGCGATCAGGATCAGCAGGTTTGAAGCATAGGTGAATGGGGTTTGGTAGATTCTTGAGCGTAGTCGCACGAGACACGATACAGTCATGGTCGCTGCGCAGCCTGAGAGCCCCACGCCATGAGGTCATCTGGAGATTCCACGATCTCGATCGGCACTTCGTAATAATTCTTGAGTGTCTGGCGGGCAGAAGGTTTGAACGGCTTCATGCCGAGCTTGCGTTAATGCGCCGCGGATGCCTGATCAGTTTTAAAATAGAGCCGGCTCTTGTGAATGATGCCGAGAAATGTGCCGTTTTGATAGAGTCCATAGCCGCCAAACATCGCGCGGCAGGTGACACCGCGCAGGTCAGCTAGTTGATCGAGGACAAAATCTTTGAAGCCGTCCTGCTTCGTTGCCATCGGGACATCAATCTGCTTTCCGCGCCGCGACCATCCGAACTGCAATCGGGAAGATGATTCGGTTGCCGCGCTGATATCGCGATACCGCCTCCAGGATGAGTTGCCTGACCAATTGCAGCCGATCGGCTGCAATTGTGGCGATCAGATTTTGGATCGGCGCTGCAAGTTCCATCAAGCTGGTGTAGTATTCCTCCGCTGAGGCGTAGGACCATTCGGCGAGGAATTCTTGCTCCATCACATCGACCAAGCCGGCCTGTTGCAACATCCCGGCGAGTTCCCCCTGCTTCGCCAGCCGAAAGATCCCCGGCGCAGCCGGATCCGGCGGCGGTAGTTCGACCACGTTCCTGATCGCCTCTATCGAGAGGCTGATTGAGGGATTTTTGTCCGGTGAAGACCAGACGGCAGCCGCAACCCAGCCTCCTGGCCTCAACACCCGTGTGATCTCGGCTGCGACCTTCTGAATTTCTGGGAGGAACATGAGACAAAAACGACTCGTCACCGCGTCGAATGAGGCGCTCTCGAAAGGCAGTGCCGTTACGTCGCTCGTTCTGAATGTGACGTTGGCCAAGCCCAAACGGGTGGCTTTTCGCCTTGCGGCTTCGAGCATTTGTTCTGCGAGATCCATTCCGATGACGCTGCCGTCAGGTCCGACAGTCTGAGCGTCGAGCAGCGCAGGGTAGCCGGTTCCCGATCCAAGGTCCAGCACGTGTAGGCCCGGTCGCAGCCGTGCATCAGCCGCGAGGCGGTGATTGAGAAACGACATCTGTTCATCGAAGGACCGGTCCCATTTCTCCCAGCCGCCGGCAACACGATTCCAGTCCTGACGTTGCCCCTCGATGATTTGCTGCGCCGTCTGTCGTGCCATGCTTTCCCTATGGTGCCGGATCGAACGTCAATAGTCTGTCAGCCGCCGCTCAAGGCGCAGACGATATAGATGCTATCCTCTTGTTGAAGGGGCGCCGTCAAAACCTGCACCTGTTCGTCATTCACAAAGATTCTGATGTGCGGTCTGATCGTATCCTGTTCCGTGATGATACGAAACCGGATACCAGGATAGCGTTGATCCAGCGCGGCCAAGAGGTCGGCGAGTGAGGCGCCCTCCGCCTGTACCTCACTTCGCCGTGCCGTGTATGATTGCAACGCGCTGGGGATGTGCACTTTCATCGTCCGAGCACCACCGCTTCCACCGAATAGATTTCGGGCAGATGCCTGGCGATGCAGGTCCAGGTCGTTCCCTCGTTTCGACTGGTCCAGATTTCGCCCTGCGTCGTTCCCAGGTAGAGCCCCAGTGGCTCATGCGCATCTCTGGTCATCGCCTGCCGTTTGACGGTCCACCAGGCATTCGACCGGGGGAACCCCTTGTCCTGCCGCACCCAACTCTTGCCGGCATTGCGCGTGACATAGGCGGCCGGCTTTCCGTCAGGGCTCACCCGTGGCCAGACGGTCGTGCCGTCCATCGGGAATACCCAGGCAATGTCCGCATTGCGGGGGTGCACCACCATCGGAAAGCCGATATCGCCGACCTTTTTAGGCATATTCTTTCCTATGCGCACCCATTCTTTGCCAGGCCGGTCGAGCCGGTAAATTCCACAGTGATTCTGTTGGTACAGGCGGTCCGGATTGCTCGGGCAGAGTCTGACGCAATGAGGGTCGTGGAAGGTCACGGTGGTCGGGTCGAAACCCTCGACCACGTCGAGCCCTTTGACGAGCGTCGAGAACGTCTTTCCGCCATCGATGGACTCGTGCACGCCGCCGCCTGACATCGCGAAATACAGATGCTTCGGGTCGCGCGGGTCCACGATGATCGAATGCAGTTTGGGGCCGTCCGGCGTGCCGTCCTGCACGGTGCCCATCCACTCACGGTATTGCGGATCGTCATTAATGTAAGAGAATGGTTGCCAGGTGACTCCTCCGTCGTCAGAGCGGAACAGACCCTGCGGAGAGGTGCCGGCGTACCAGGCGTTCGGCTCGTTCGCATGGCAAGGGGTCAGCCAGAAGGTATGGTTCACTGCGCGGCCCTTTTCGCCATCAGGCACTTTGGGAAATGCGGGTGGAGCAGGTGACTCCTTCCATGTTTTGCCGGCATCAGTCGATCGAAACAATGTTGGTCCGAGGTGTCCGGTGCTGGCTGCCATTAAAATCGTTCGCCGATCCCGTGGGTCACAGAGGACATGATGTATGATGTTACCAAGGAATATCGGTGCCGAGACCTTCCATGTCCGTCTCGTCCGGTCGCTCTTAAGCGTGAACGCGCCTTTCCTTGTCCCGATCAACAGTGTAACGGCACCGCTCTCTGCTGAAGTTGACGATTTCATAACCGGCCTCCGTCTGGTGATTACTTCAAGGTTTGCAATGTCTCTCGGAGTTCCTTCACCTCGGCACTCAACAGGTCAAGGTGCTGGTCACGCTGGGGTTGATCGTCCTTGAATTTCCACAGCCGCTTGAAAATCGCGATCAATTCCTTTTTGTGTGTGACGGCGAGATCGTAGGCCGGTGTCTTGGCCTGCGCCTCGGTGACTCCGCAAAACGAATCCAGGAGGGCGTGAAGCTGGTTGTGGAGATCATCGAACGCATTGTCGTTGCCTTTCCCGCCCTTGGCCTTGGCGGCAGTGGCTTCCATCATGTTTGTGAGATTAATCATCGTTTCGACGCCACTGGCTCCCTTCGCTTGCGTCGCGTAGTCGCCGGCGCGGGGCCAAAACAGGTAGCTGCAGCCGCTGAGGCTGGTCAACATCAGCGCCAAAACCAGCATTCCAATCGATCGTTGCATAAGAGGCCTCCTTAGGTGAACGCTCTGATGATCTAGTCAAGCACGTGGCCCGACCGGGGGCAACGCGACGTCCTCATGGCTTTCGCGTATAGCTGATCTCCAACATCTTCATTTCCTTGCCGCCGTGATGGGCACCATACATATCGAATGTCTGGGTGTTGTTGTCGACGATCTTCCAGACAGCCCGATGCGTCATCTTCCCTCCACCCGGTTCAGGGTGCGACCCTTTCAGCGTGATGGTCTTGCCGTCGGCGCTGGCCGTGCCTTCCATCACGAAGATCCCTGTGCCCATCGTGTCCATCCAGGCCGTGACATACTTCTTCCTCATATTGTCGTAGGCGTCGATGCCGATGCCAGAGAAGGGCTGTCCCATCATCTGGGCGTTGTATTCCTGGTAGAGAAAACGTCCATCGAGCAACATCTTCATTTCGGCGGTGCCGGTGGATTCCGTGGGGGGCTTGCCCGGCTCCATCCATTCTTTGGTCTGGGTCGTCCAGCTGCCGGCGAGGCTGGCAAACAGCTTGTGCGGTTCGCCGGGGGTGGCGAGTTTCTTCCAGAGTTCCATCATCGCTTGTTGGTCCATCGGTTTTTGGCCCTTCTTGTCTTTGGCCAAGGCCGGCGAGACGGTCAGCATAATACACATCGTCGTGACTGCGAGAGTTGCGAAACGCATGGTGGCCTCCTTGTGATTGACTGGAATTTATTACCTTCGCAAAGGGATGAGCGCCCGCAGTCGCGCATCTCGCAGATACAGACTGGCCCAGATCACGATACCGAGCAGCACTGCTGTATGGAAGGGCTCGCCGATCCGGACATGGGTGGCGGTGGCGCGGCCCAGATAACCGGTGAGCAAGATCGCGCCAAGCACGGCCGTCTGCGGAATAATGTATTCTACTTTTCAGCGAGCGCCGTGAGATTGCCCAATCCGGTCTCAAACTGTCCTCCAACCATCTTGTCGGAATTCATAATGATGCTCATGACCTTCATCATATACGGCTGAGGTCCCTGCATGGCCCACGTCACGTTCGTGGAGCCGTCGCGGCCGTCCAGCGTGAACTCGGCGGTATTGTGCGCTTCAAACGGCTTGAAAAAATCCAGCTTGATCTTCACTGTCGACGGAGGCACTGACTCGACGATTTCCGATCGTCCCGTGCCGACGTTCTTGTTTCCATCCCACTCATACACGGCGCCTCGGCTCTGAGTCGAACCGCTGTGCGTTTTCCTCATGTTCGGGTCCATTCTTTCCCAGGGCGACCATAACGGCCATTGGTGGAAGTCGTTGAGGAACGGAAAGACCCTGTCCGGCGGCGCGTTGATCGTAATCGACCGCTGGAGGCGGAACGTGTCCGGCCTCGTGGCTGCATAGATGAGCAACGCAACGATCAGTGCAACAGTGATGAGGCCAATAATCTTCAGCATAACCCGCCCTACTGCTTCTTGCCGATCTGCGCGCGCAGACGTTCTTCTTGTTCCCTCAATTCAGGCGTGAACTCGGCGCCGAAGTCCTCCGCCTCAAATACCTGACGAATCTCGATCTCTGACTCCCCCTTCATGGGGTTGGGGCAGCGCTTGACCCATTCGATCGCCTCTTCCTTAGACTTTACCTGCCAAATCCAATAGCCAGCGATCAGCTTCTTCGTCTCGGCGAAGGGCCCGTCGATCACGGTGCGCTTGCTACCCGAAAACCTGACACGTGCGCCCTTCGAGCTCGGATGGAGCCCTTCGCCCGCAGGCATCACACCGGATTTCACCAGCTCCTCGTTGAACTTCCCCATCTCGGTCAGCAGCTGTTCACTCGGCATCACTCCGGCTTCCGAATCCTTCGTGGCTTTCACGATGATCATGAATCGCATGATGGTTCTCCTTTTGCGTTCTCCCTGTCCCCCAGGCTTGTCTCTCGATCAACCGGCTGATTCCGGTTTCTATCAGCTAGTCGAACGGGGACGCCCGAAATCGACAGGCCAGGATAAGGCGGGTATCTTCAACGCGACTCACCTGGTAAGCCCTTGATTTCCCTAACTGGTCGGACTTCCACGGTCCCGATACGGGCACCGGGAATTTTGGTCGCAATCGCGACGGCCTCATTGAGGTCGTTGGCTTGGACGAGGAAATAGCCGGCAAGCTGCTCCTTCGTCTCCATGAACGGCCCGTCGGTGACCGACGGTTTGCCGTCACGTACCCGAACGATCGCAGCGGTCGTCTCCGGCCGCAGAGGCGAGGCGTGGAGATATTGCCCAATGTCATGAAGGTGATGGCACAGTTGAATCGACTCAGCCAACATCGATTTCCGTATGCCTTCGTCCATCTTGTTGAAGGCTGCTTCGTTATGGTGAACCAGTAAAAGATATTTCATCGCCATGCCTCCGGTCACATCTGATTGTCGTTGTCATCACCAGCAGTCGACGACAGGGGCGAGATCACCCCAATTCGGCCAACCGCTTTTCTAAAAACCGCCGCTCCGGCTCCTGCTTTGTCAGGGCGAGAGCCCGCTTGTACGAGACGAGAGCGTCGGCCTTCTTGCCCAGTCTTCGGCAGAGGTCCGCTCGCGCAGAATGAATCAAATGGTAGTCGGCCAGTTCGCCGCTGGCCAGAATGGCGTCAACGAGTGTCAATCCGGCTGCTGGACCGTCCCGCATCGCGACGGCAACGGCTCTGTTCAATTCGACGATCGGCGACGGTTCGGCACGACTCAACAGATCATAGAGCGCGACGATTTGCGCCCAGTCGGTCTCGGCGGTGCTGGGGGCTTCGGCATGGGCCGCAGCAATCGCGGCTTGCAGTGTGTAGGGACCGATTCGCCGCGACGAAAGCGCCCGTTCCACGAGAGTGATGCCTTCTTCGATCTGACCACGGTTCCACAGCGAGCGGTCTTGGTTTTCCAGCAAGACGAGATCTCCGGTCGCCGATGTGCGTGCCGGCCGTCGCGACTCATGCAGCAACATCAGGCCGAGCAGGCCTATGACTTCCGGTTCGGACAATAGGTCAGAGAGGAGCCGACCGAGTCGGATGGCTTCGCCGGACAGGTCGGCCCGCGTCAACGAGGTGCCCGACGAGGCGGAGTAGCCCTCATTGAAGATCAGATAGATGACGTGCAGCACCGAATCCAGCCGTTCCGGCAACTCGGATGCCGGCGGGACTTCATACGGAATGCGGGCGTCACGAACCTTCGCCTTGGCACGTACGATCCGCTGCGCGATCGTGGCCGGCTTGGTAAGGAACGCCCGTGCGATCTCCTCGGTCGTGAGGTTGCAGACCTCGCGCAGGGTCATCGGCACTTGCGCTTCCGGCGAGAGGGCGGGATGGCAGCAGGTGAAGATCAGCCGCAATCGGTCGTCTTCAACGCTCTCGTCCTCCTGGCCGGATTTCTCAGCGGTGACGGTCTCCATCTCCTTGGCCAACTCGTTCAGCGTGGCGTTGTAGCGGGCGCGCCGCCGCATTCCGTCGATTGCTTTGAAGCGGCCGGCGGACACGAGCCAGGCGCGGGGATTCGCCGGCACACCATCCCGCGGCCATTGCTCCATGGCGGCCGCAAAGGCTTCATGCAGGGCTTCCTCGGCCAGGTCGAAGTCCTTGAGCACGCGGATCAAGGTGGCGAGCACCTGGCGCGACTCGGACCGGTAGACCCGGTCTACCTTCTCGTGCGTCGGTGTGGCAGCGCTGTTGCTCATCGTGCTCTCAGTCCGCGCAGCCAAGTTCCTTCATGGGACGAACCTCCACGCTCCCGATGCGGGCGGCCGGAAAATGCGAGGCAATGCGGATAGCATCGTTCAAGTCCGGCACGTCGATCATGAGAAACCCACCCAGTTGTTCCTTGGTTTCGGCGAACGGACCGTCGGTCGTGGAGGCCTTGCCTTCACGGACGCGCACGGTCGTCGCGGATTCCACCGGATGGAGGGGAGAAGCTGACAGAAGCTGGCCGGCTTTCTGCAATCTCTCGCAGAAAGCCATCGACTCGTCCGAGAGCGAGCGTCGCTCGTTCCTCGGGAGGGCATTGAGCGTCTTCTCTTCGACATACACGAGGCAGAGGTATTTCATGGGCGTTCTCCTTTTTACCAGTTCCGTTGATGTGAAATGACCGTCCACATCAAGTAGTCGTTGGGAGTCCAGGAAATCGACAACGGGGCTCCTTGTGAGAGGGCGTCGATCGCCTTACCCGAATATTGACTTGGAACCTGCTGAAATTACGACGGAAAACATTTTCCGAATGCGATGAGCCATCGCGGTGATCCTTTGAGGCGAATCCTACGGGTGAGCAGCGCCCAGATCAGGCTACCTTCTTTGCGAACGAACCGAAGCCATGTATTGCTGTCAGCGATGACACGAAGATGAGGAGCCCCGACATGACCATCCTTCACGCAGACCGCGTTTTCACGAATCGTGATGGTGGCATGGCGGGCTTGCATACCGGTGAATGTAAAGTGGTATGTCGCGTCGAGACCTGCTGCCTTCCCGCGTTGAAAGGCGTTCGAGAGACCGGTCAAGAATTGATCGATCGAGCGGGGACGAAGTCCATTGCCGACTCGCTTGAGGGTCTTTTGCGGGAAACGCCGGGCGACGTGCGATTCGGCATCGGATCCTGGAATGACGTAGATCGGTTCGACCCTGTCCTGGAGCGGGGCCACGATATTGGCGGTGAAGGACTTTCGATCCGTCAGGAATGGGGGAATGACTTCTTCGCCGGCGGGACAGACTGCAAGGCAGTACGCTGCCTTATAATTGGCGCCAAACGATAGGCTTTGCCACATGGAAGCGGATTCGGTGTCGCTGACCCTTCGCCGATACGCGGTCGCATTCGGACTGTCGGCAATCTGCTCGACCCAATCGGTAAAGCCCCCCATGAATTCGCGGTAGTTGTGCGTGTAGCAGGCGGAGAAATCGAAATGGCCGTCGGTTCCGATAGCGCCGGTCGGGCAGGCCGCCACGCAAAGCTTGCATTCCAGACAGGGGTTGTACGCGATCGGAGCATTGTAGGCGCTGATCTTGGCATCCAGGATGATGGTACCCAAGAGGACGAAATTGCCGAATTTGGGATGAATCACGTTTCGATGGATACCCATCTGGCCGAGTCCTGCCTGAACCGCGACCGGTTTATGCGAGATGACCCAGATCTTGCCGGGGAAGCGGTTCATCTCCATGGGGAATCCCATCGATGGATTCAGGGCCCGTGCCCCGCGGGCCTCAAGTGCCGCAACGATTGTCCGGGCGATGTCGTTCACGCGCTCGCCAGCGTGGTGGAACTCGAGGTTGGCTACTGATCGGGCCGGGCTACGAATCGGCTCGCGGTTCATTCGCACGACGAAGCTGATGAGGGACTGCGCCTGCGGGAAGACCCGAAGGATGTCGTCGCGTTGATCGGCCAGGGCCGGTCGTCCCATCTCCACGAAGCCAACGTCGTCAACGCCCGCGTCGAGACAGATCGTCCGAAGCCACACGGCATCCAGTGTGCTCGCTGAAACCGGGAAGGACTGTTCGGGGTGTGTCCGACGCACCAGTTGAACGGTAGGGTGGTCATCCAGTTTCATGGAAGTCCCTCCAGCCATCAGTTGTGAACGGCCCTTCAGATACGAACCCCAAAAAAGAGATGGCCGTTCAGTCCAGGATCGAAAGCGCCGTTTTAGCCGTCTGCTTCACAACATCCGCCGGCGTTCCAGCCTTGATCATCACAATCGTGCCTTGCATCATCGTGACCAGGACTCGCGCCAGCGCACGCGGGTCTTTATCGTTCGCGAGTTCTCCCTCTTGCCTCGCGCGCGTAAGGAGTTTGAAGAAGGCCTCTTCTGCCATCTGCAATCGCCCCGCCACTCTCCGCACGATATCCTTCTCGTGCGGACCCAGTTCCATGACGGTGTTTGTGATCATGCAGCCGCGTCGCAGGGGATCTGAGAGGCCGAAGTCCAGCATGGCGCCGATGAAGCGGCGAATCAGCGGAATTGCAGGACCTGGTTCATTCAAGATGGAGAGCCGGTTGCCGATGCCGCCACCAGAGCAATAGCGATCCATTGCCTTCAAGAACAGTTCTCGTTTGTCGCCGAAGGTGGCGTAAAGACTGCCGCGATTGATGTCCATCGCAGTGAGAAGATCTTCCATCGACGTGGCTTCATAACCCTTGTGCCAGAAGACCTGCATGGCCTTTTCGAGTGCTTCGTCTGGATTGAATTCTTTGGGACGCGGCATGAGGTTTTCTCAATTGAGGGGCCTAGAATAGTCAATTCTGGAACGATCAGTCAAGAATAAATTTTTGCCCTCCCCTGATGCAAGATCGGGCGAATGGGTGATGAGCCAGGTGATCTCACGATTTTCAGGGAAACCTTGCTTCGATTGGTATCAGGGGGTGAAGGAAGATTCTTCATTCTGTAGGCCAAACAGTACAGTTGCGAGAGGCCTATGAAAACGCGGATATGTGCAACGATTCCTCCTCGAACCTGATGTCGAAAGCCTTCGCTTTTCGATTGTGGTGGTGAGAAGAGGCTTCGTGAAAGGGCCTGTGGTCATAAGGAAGGATGTTTTTCAGCCTCAGGTACGGGCCTTGCTCGGGGAAGCCACATACTTTACTTACTGATTCGGAGGTTAACGATGGCTGAACAGTATATGGAACAGGTTACCCGATTGATTCGTGAACGAGGGGTCGCTCAAGGGGGGACAGCCGAATTTGTATGGACGGGACCCGAGGGTGAGCTACGGCAGAGTACGAGAGAGGCGCAGTGCCAGCCATGCTCCTATCAAATGATCGATCATTTAGGAGGGCAGGCCATTGTCATCGAGACTGGTCAAGCCATTGCGCTCGATCGGAGTGCAGGGGGGGTGCGTTTGCTGATGTCTCGCGCTCCAGAAGTTGGCCAGTACATCGAAATCCACACCTCGCCGGTCCTTGGCCGGAGGGCCGCCTATCTCTTTGAAGTGCGCTGGACGAAGCCCATTCGCCTCGAATCGGAGGGCGGGCTGCATGTAGCCGGTTGTTGTCGAACTTTTGGCCCGTGCAATTATTTTGAATTCTGACCCTCCTTCTGGATCGTCTCAGTAGACCGGATGCGGTCCTCTTGAACGCAAACTGCGCTGTACTGGCTGCATCTGCAGTCCTTCTGCGACTGGTTTCGAGTACCCGCAAGGTCGTTCCTTATTCTTGTTGCCCCAATCTGAATCAGAGAGAGGCCGAAAGGTGGAAAGTCTGCAACCGAGACGCTGATTAAAAGGCAGTAAATAGATCCAGTTTCGAGTTGCGGCTAAGCTCTGCGATCTCTTGACAAACCTCCCGTTTTCAATCCATTCTGCTCTACCTGTCCTTCATACGCGAGTTGACGTGACTTCATTTGCGCCACTTCGTTCGCGTTTCTCCAATCTCACAGCTCCGATTACCGGCGGCTTGTCTCTTCTGGTAGGGGCACTCGTCCTCGTCGGCTGGACTGCTGACAACCCCACTCTAAAAAGTTTCATTCCCGGCTTCGTTTCGATGAAGCCGAATGCTGCTCTGGGGCTCGCGTTGCTCGGCATCGCGCTCTTTGGATTCTCGCTTCAGCAGCCATTCGCGTTCAGCCGTTGGCTGGCCATTGGAGCGGCCGGAGCCGTGACGGTGATCGGAACGCTCACCGGTCTCGAATACCTTTTGAGTTGGAAGCCGGGATTCGATGAATGGCTGTTCCATGAATCGTCAGCCCTCGCCGGGCCATGGGCCCCTGGCCGGATGGGATTAAACAGCGCCATGGCTCTTGTGTTGCTTGGGGGCTCGCTCCTCCTGAAATTAAGAAAGGAACGTGCGTACGCCTTTCTCTCCGATGGCCTTGTCCTTGGCGCCATGCTTTTCGCCTTCATCGCTTCGCTCGGCTATCTTTACGACGAGCGTTTCCTATACGGAATCGGTCGATTCAATCCCATGGTGCCACACTCGGCGTTGACCCTTCTCGCCGTTGGGATAGGAATTCTGAGCCTGCATCCTGACCGCGGCATAACGGCGGTGGTGACGAGCGAGGGAGCCGGTGGCTATATGCTCAGGCGACTGCTGCCGGGGACCTTGTTGGTGTTTCCAGCCATCGGCTGGATTGGGTTGTACGGAGAACGTCAGGGGTTCTACGGCACCGCGGAAGGGCTAGCCATCTTTGCCACGCTGGCCACGGCAACAATGTTCTTGTTGCTCTGGTGGACCGCGAGGTCATTGAATGACGCCGATCGACAACGGGGACAAACTGCCGCCGCACTCGGCCAAAGCGAACAACGGATGCGACTGGCGTGGTTCGCTGTCGATCATGCCGGCGACGGAATCTTCTGGGCCGACATGAAGCAGCGCCTCATTTACGCCAACGAGGCGACTCGCCGTTCCCTGGGATACAGTTCCGACGAAATCACAGCTCTCACGATCGCCGACATCATGGCCCATCATGATCCAGAGCGGCATATGCAGTCTCTTGCGCTTCTGAAGCACGGTCAGGTCGTCAACTATGAATCCCAGCATCGGCGAAAAGACGGGACCATCTTTCCTGTCGAAGTGTCCTTGAATTATCTGGAGCATGCGGGGCGTGGGTACACCTGCGCAATCGTTCGGGACATTACGGAACGCAAGGCAGCGGAGACAGCGCTTCAGCAGGCGCATGAGGAACTGGAGCGTCGAGTGAAAGAACGTACGGCTGCGTTGCGGGAAAGTCAGGAGCGGTTAGAGCTCATCTTGGATTCGACAGGTGTGGCCACATGGGATTGGGATGTGACGACCGGAGCGGTCCAGTACAACGAGCGCTGGGCTACGAACCGAGGAATGTCTTTCGATGAAGTGATCCCTCATGTGTCATCGTGGAGTGACGGTGTGCATCCAGCGGATCGTGACCATGTGATGCAGGCATTAGAGGACTCCCTCGAAGGGAAGATAGAGCCTTTTGAGGCAGAGATGCGGGTGAAGACGGCTGCCGGTGAGTGGACGTGGATTATGGGTCGCGGGCGTGTGATCAAACGCAATGCGCAAGGCAAGCCGCTTCGCATGGCCGGCATCGAGATCGACATCACGGCGCGGAAGCGCGCGGAACGAGAACTCAAAGAAGCTCAGGCATTCGTGCTGTCGGTATTGGAGAATATCCCCAACATGCTGTTTGTCAAGGAGGCCAGGGATCTTCGGTTCGTGGAGCTCAATAAAGCCGGTGAGGATCTGCTCGGGTTTTGCCGCGACGAGCTGATTGGGAAAACGGATTATGATTTCTTTCCGCAGGAGGAAGCCGACTTCTTCACTCGCAAAGACCGCGAAGTGCTTGAGTCGGGGCGTCTGAAGGATATTCCGAGTGAACCGATTCAAACCAGATACCGCGGAACCAGGATACTCCATACGAAGAAGATTCCACTCTACGATCAGTCGGGGAAACCGCGCTATCTATTGGGGATTTCCGAGGACATCACCGAGCGGCAGATGATGGAAGAAGCCTTGCGCGCCAGTGAAGAACGGTACAGTTCACTCGTATCGCAGGCCACCGACGTCATCTATACCGCCGGAATGGACGGGCGTTTTACCTACATCAACGCCGCCGCTTGCGCGGTCATGGGGTATCGAGAAGAGGAGTTGTTGGGCAAACATTATCTCGAACTCATTCGCCCGGACGCTCGAGAGGCGGCGCAACGCTTCTATAAACAACAAGTAGCCGAGCGGATTCCCAGCACCTACCTTGAGTTTCCCGCCATCACCAAGGATGGCCGCGAGGTTTGGTTCGGTCAACGCGTGCAGTTGCGAGTGGCGGAAGGGCGGATCATCGGCGTCGAAGCCATCACCCGCGACATTACCGCGCGAAAGCTCGCAGAGCAGGCCTTAGAAGAGGGAGCCAAGTGCGCAGCATTTGCCGCCGAAGTCAGTCTTCTACTGAACCGCGATGAGCCGCTTGATTCACAACTCCAGCTCTGCACTGATGCGGCCGTGAAGCATCTCGGAGCGGCTTTTACAAGGATCTGGCTGAGGGAACCCGGCGATCTCTGTGCGGAATGTCATAAGGCTTCCTGGTGCCAAGACCGCACGGAATGCCTCCACCTCCATGCGAGTTCCGGTCTTTCCACAAACCTGAACGGGGAATACCGCCGTATTCCCATGGGGGCCCTTAAGGTCGGACGAATCGCTCAGGGAGCGGGGGTTCTCTTTACGAATGACGTCGATCAGGATGAGCGATTGCCAAACAAGGGATGGTTGAAGAATAACGGGCTGCGTTCGTTTGCCGGCTTTCCGTTGATTGTCGAGAATCAAGTCTACGGAGTCTTTGCCACATTCGGCCGGGAGGAAATCTCTGAAGCGATGCGCCAAACAATGGAGTCCGTCTGCAACGGATTGGCGACTGCCATTGCGCGCAAACGGGCTGAAACGGAACGCCAAGCCGCCTACGATCGGTTACGTGAAGTCACTCGGCAGTTGGCGCAGGCTGAAGAAGGAGAGCGGCGCCGTATTGCGCGTGAGCTGCACGATGAATTTGGGCAAGCCTTGACCGGCTTGAAACTCGACGTGGCCTGGCTGGCCAAACGGTTAGCGCCCATGATATCTGAGAGTCAATCAACACATGTGGTCGCCAAGATTCAGGCCATGTTGGAGACTGTGGACGGGCTGATTCGGTCCGTGAGAGAAACAGCGGCCGCCTTACGGCCCGGAGTCCTGGACGATCTGGGGCTGGTAGCGGCTATTGAATGGCTGGTCTCCTCCTTTCGTGAACGGACGGGGCTGCCTTGTGAACTGACAGTCGATCCGGGCATTCAGCGACTCTCGCTCGAAGGAGAGTTATCCACGACAGTGTTCCGAAGTGCACAGGAGTTATTGACGAACGTGATGCGGCACGCCCAGGCATCGACGGTTTCGGTGGAGCTGTCGATGGCGGCTTCGCAATTGATTTTACGAGTCTGCGATGATGGACGGGGCATCCGGGACCGTGAATGGAACGGCACTGATTCGCTGGGGTTGCGAGGCTTGTATGAACGGGTGAAATCCGTCGGCGGAACCGTCACGATTATCGGGGCCCCCGGTGCGGGGACTGAAGCGACGTTGATATTTCCGCTGTAGCTGGCGGTCCCGAAGGGGACAAAGGAGTGTTCATGAATCTGGTGATCGTCGATGATCATGCGATTGTGCGGATCGGATTGAAGCAGCTTGTCCAGGATGCCTATCCGTACGCCACAATATGGGAGGCTGGATCCGGTCGGGAAGCCCTGATGCTTTTGGACAAGGTCCGCTGGGATTTGGCCATTCTTGATGTGAATCTTCCCGATCAGAACGGGATCGAGTTGTTGAAAGCCATCAAGATGCGCGAACCGTCTCTTCCGGTCATGATGCTGAGTCTGCATCCCGAAGAACAATATGCGCTCCGTGCCCTCAAGGCGGGAGCGGCTGCGTACCTGACCAAGGAGCGGGCGCCGGAGGAATTAGTCACCGCCATCAAACAGGTACTGGCAGGTCGAAAATTCATTACGGCCACCCTGGCAGAGCGCCTGGCGACTGTGGTCTTCTCGCCAGTAGAGCAGCTGCCGCACGAGCGCCTCTCTGACCGGGAGTTCCAAGTTCTCTGTGCCATAGGACAGGGGAAAACCGTGTCAGCGATCGCGGGAGACCTGTCCTTGAGCGTCAAAACAGTCAGCACCTATCGGACGCGGCTGCTCGACAAACTGCAGATGAAGAACACCACGGATCTTATTCGGTACACGCTCGACCACACGCTCGTCTAGTTGGACAGGTCATGTTTGACCTAACGAAATGGGAGGAGGCTGTAGGATTTATCCTACGGCTCGATCGGATACCATCCAATTGTCTCATCCGTCCAATGAGATAAAGTTCGACCGTTCAACAAGTTACCGCCTCACTGCCATGATGTTTGTGAAGCAATCAATCGGCATCGCTCCTGGTCCAGTTTATGAAGGTAGCCGCCTTGAGCCTATGAACATTCTCCTTGTCGACGACCACGCGGTTGTTCGAGTCGGTCTCAAACAGCTGCTCGCTGATGCATTCGATGAGGTCAAGATCACGGAAGCTGGAACAGGCCACGATGCGATCCGGCATGTCCAAGATGCACCATGGGATCTTTTGATTCTTGATATCAATCTTCCGGACACCAATGGTTTGGATGTTCTGAAGAAGGTGAAAGCAATCCGTCCAGCCCTTCCTGTCGTCGTCTTGAGTTTCCACCCTGAGGAGCAATATGCGCTGCGAGCCTTGAAGGGCGGAGCTGCTGCCTATGTCACCAAAGACAGCGCCTCTCATGAATTGGCCACAGC
>JAWOMO010000043.1:0-117126 GCA_033852435.1 Nitrospira sp. | reverse complement strand
TTCGTGAACCGTTTCGTCCCTTCGCACCATCCGTCCTGGAAGAACGGGCCTCCGAATTCTTTCATCTGCCGGGTCCCTCGCCCTTCATGCTCTTTACCGCTCCGGTACAAGAATCGGCCAAGGGCGTCATCCCGGCCGTGGTGCATATCGATGGTTCGGCCAGGGTGCAAACCGTCGATACCGACTCGAATCCACGCTATCGCCTTCTCCTTGAAACATTTGGTCGTCTGACCGGTGTGCCGGTACTGCTCAATACCTCGTTTAACGTGAATGAACCCATCGTCTGCACGCCGGAAGACGCGGTACGGTGTTTCTTGCGCACAGACGTGGATTGGCTGGTAATGGAGAATCTCTTAGCAAGGCGACCGGTGGTTGTGAGGCGGGACACGTGAGACCTAAGCAGTCGGAAGGAGGGCGGTGTTCAGGCATCAAGGCGCCGTCCCCTTCAGCCCTTCCCGCTGAATCGAGATTTCCCGCGCTTCATGCTCTGCTGTTCCTCATCGGATTGAACTTCGCCCTTCAACCACTGACCGAACCGGATTTCGGCTGGCACCTTCGCGCAGGATTGGATTTCTTCAAGCAGGGCTGGGCCCTGCCCGCCATGGATCCCTATTCCCATACGATGGCGGATTGGGCATGGGTCGAACATGCGTGGCTGACCGACGTGATCATTGCCGGGATCTATTCGCTCTTCGGAGGACTCGGCGTGATTCTCCTCTTCGGCGCGATCACCATGAGCGCCTGGCTGCTTGCCAGCCGCCTAGCACCCTGCGGAGTCCCGTTTCGAATGCTCGCCTGCGTCTTCTCTCTCTGGGTTGCGCTGCCTTATCTTGGCGCCAGGACTCAGCTCGTCACGCTATTGGGATTGAGCATCCTGCTTGTCTTCTTAAAAAGATGGCAGGCCGGCGAGAGGTGGCCTCGATGGAGTATTCCGCTCTTATTCTTACTGTGGGCCAATCTGCACGGAGGTTTCACTGCGGGGCTGCTGTTGTTGGGGCTCATGATAGCCACCACTGCAGCTGTCAATTGGATGGTGGCTCAGCAAATACTGTTCACCGGCGGCATTGATGAAAGCTTGTGGTCATGGCAGGACCTCAAGCAACTGGCCATCGTGACGGTCCTCTCTACTCTCGTCACCTTCATAAATCCCTACGGTTGGCGACTGCATGCCGAAATCATCGACTCTCTGTCGAATCAATTCATGCTCCATTCGTTGCAAGAATGGCAATCCTTTTCGACGCAGGGAATAGCCGGACGCAGTTACGTACTCTACCTGTCGGGACTTGGCCTGGGGATGGTCCTGTGGTATCGGCGGATCGAGCCGATTCGATGGGTCATCGGGGCCTGCTTCCTGGCTCTGTCTTTTCGGCATATGCGGAACATTCCGTTTTTCCTCCTCTTCAGCCTACCCCTCTGTGCAGAGCTGTTGGCGATTGGATTCGATCGGCTAGAACAGTGGACGCGTCCGTGGATCGGCGCAGTTCGGAGCTGGTGTATGATCGGAACGGCCGCAGCGGGGCTGATGCTGCTGTGGCTCGGCCCCGAGCATCTTCACCACGTGGTTCATTCCGGCGTACGACCAGCCGAGTATTTCAGAGAAACGTCCTATCCGATTGAGGCAGTGGAATGGGTGCAGACCCATCGGGATCAGTTGGGCCATCGACTCTATAATGACTACGCGTATGGCGGTTTTTTGTTGTGGTGGCTGCCGGAGGAGAAAATTTTCATCGACGGACGAATGCCTGCTTGGCGCAGAGGAGAACGCCAGATATTCCAGGATTATGCGGCATTGACCATGGCCGATCCTCCTGATCTCACCATCTTGAAGAAGTACTTCGTCGATTGGGCCATTGTGCGGAAAAATAGTCCGCTGGACCAAAGGATCGCCAAGGAAGCTGGCTGGACAAGAGTTTATGAAGACGAGAAAGTTTCGCTCTACCGGCTTTTACCTGAACGGTGATGACGAACATAATGGAAGGGGAAGCCGGCTAATTTCTGGGAAACTCAAAAGGAGCGGCCCCAATCGGAAGGAGGTCGGGTGAAAACGAGGGAGGGCTGTAACGTCCCTGACGGTCGTTCTGCCTGATCATGGCCAGTTCGCCGAGCATGGCAAGTCCATCTCTCAGGACTCGAACTTTTGAGCCTGGCTGATCTGACCAGTTCACTGCCACCTCTGTAATCCGATAGCCTCGTTGTTGTGCCATGTAGAGTAACTCAAGATCGAACCCGAACCCATCGATTGAAGAATAGGCAAAGAGGTCTTCTGCAACAACCCGGCGAAATAATTTGAAACCGCATTGGGTATCTGAAATGCCTCTGATCCCACATTGCTGAACGACTGCATTGAAGAGTGTACCAAGCACGCTTCTGTGCAGACGCGCACGGACGGAAAAATCCGGTAACCGTGCCGCCAGGGCCCGCGATCCGATCGCGACATCGGCTCCTTCTGCTAGAGCCTTCTCCAGGCGCGCAAATTCGCAAATGGGAGTGGCGCCATCTGCGTCGGCAAACAGTTGGAGGTCTCCTCCTGCCTCTTCCATCCCTCGCCGGACGGCAGCTCCTTTGCCTCGGCATGACGGCAATTGAATCAGATGTACGGTTGGAACAGATCCGGCAAAATCTTCGACGACTGAGGCGGTCGCATCGGCACTGCCATCGTCGACAACGAGGATTTCGTGCGAGCGGCCTTGCTGACGGAAGTAATCAGTAACCTGGAGGAGATAGGGAAGAATGCGCGAGGCCTCATTATGGGCCGGAATGACCACGGAGATCTCGACGGCTTCTGTCCGATGCCACCGGAGCATGGATCACCAGATTCTGTGAGAACCTCGCGGCAAAACGAGCCAGACTTCCGCGCGTACAGTAGCCGAGATCCAGGGGAAAAACAAGAGGGGCCATGGGCTTGACAGATCCGGTCTACGGGAGCGAACGTATAAGTAGAAAATAAGTAGAAAAGTGGAGTGACAAGGGCAGCGTTCCTAAAACAGAGCGGTAAGTGATGGATCGCTGGACCGGGAGGACAGGAGAGATAAGCCCAAGAGGATCTGAAAAATGATCGGCAGTTTAACCGGGTTAAGTGAGGATGAATCCGCACAACCGGGAGGTGGGTGATGCGCGAGCTATTCAATACCGTCTGCCTTGTACTAAGCGCTGCCTTGTTGTCTGCTTGTAGCTCTGCCTTTGCGACTGGCGCTCCGTCGCGAATAGATAATTATGTGTCGCCCGATCATAGGGGCAAGGAGGAGTCGCTGGCGAAGCTCAGGCAGCGACCGCTCCAGGCTGGCTTGGTGCTAGTGTCGGATATAGCGGAACCAGGTGCAGCGCCGAATCTTCCCGATGAAGCGTTGATGCGATTGGGGGAGAGCTTGAAGCAGGAGATCAGCCGTGTCCTTCCTGTCACCATTCGGGAGGTCATCCACACCGATCATATTCGTCCCCAGCCAAGTGGAGATTGGGCGCAGTTTGCAGAGTTGGGCCGGCAACACGGGCTCGACTATTTGGTGGTCGTTGTTTTGTCCAGTATGGAACAGGAATATCCCGTGACACTATTCCTGGGCTGGACAACCCACGCGCAGCCGGGCTTCCGCCGCGATAACTGGTCACTCTTGGAATTTGCGCTCCTCGATTTGAAAGGCAACAAGGCGCTGATGGAAGCCGAAGGCCGGGGCTGGGCGACGTTGGATCGTCCGAGTGCCCCAGGGATCAATCAATGGTATCCAGCTATCTATTTACGCCCTCAAGAGAACCGGAGAATCTGGCCTCCGACCTACGAGGGGGCACCGAACACCCTGAAAGTTGTGTCGTTTGAGCAAGCGGCCAAGCGGTTGACGTTGAGGCTCCAGAATAGTTGGTTGGGAATGCTGGAAGCCGACGCGGCCGCACGCAGGACAACGTCATAATTCGCGCGGTCGGCAGCCGAATATTCGAGCCACCCACGAGTCCCCTTCGGGCATTTCCCATCAGTCCGAAGGGGACTATTTGTCTTTGAAGGCTTCGGAACGGATGGTGTACAATGCACCGTTCATCTGTCTAACGTCGGTTTCTATAACCTTCTGGAGGAACCCGGTTATGGCTAAGTGGAGTATGGATGGTCGTGCCCTCGGCCTTGCCAGTTGTTTCTGCCTCTTTGCGATTGCATGTACCCTCAATCCAATTCCTGGCGAGCCTACGGCGCAGGCAGCGGGAGTTCCTCCGGCGATGGCTCAAGGGTTCTCGGAAATTGTGAAAAAAGTGACGCCGGCTGTGGTCAATATTGCCGTGACCGGCGGCGGTGAAGGAGGGCGAGGCAGGCGACCGCTTCCTCCCGGTCCGTTTGGAGGACCTCCGGGCGGTGGCGGAGAAGAGCCTCCTGGTGGGGAACTTCCAACGCCTCCTCCAATGCCGCCAGGTCCCCATGGACGGCCAGAACAAAGTGCTGGTTCCGGTGTCATCCTCGATCCAAACGGGTATATCGTCACGAATAATCACGTGGTCGAAGGGGCCACCCAGATAACCGTGACGCTCAGCGATCGGCGCGAGTTTTCCGCGAAGGTCATCGGAACGGATCCGAAAACAGATTTGGCTGTCATCAAGATCGAGGCAAAGGATCTGCCTTCTGTCAGGTGGGCCGAATATGAAAAGCTCCAGGTCGGAGATCTTGTGTTGGCCATCGGTAGCCCCTTTGGTCTGAGCTCGACGGTCACGCTCGGTATCATCAGCGCGCTGGGACGAGGGAATGTCGGCATCGCCGATTATGAGGATTTCATTCAGACGGATGCCGCCATCAATCCCGGTAATTCCGGCGGGGCTCTCGTAAACATGAACGGCGATCTCATCGGCATCAACACCGCCATCTTCTCACGGACCGGTGGCTCTGAAGGCATCGGTTTTGCCATCCCCAGCAGCATTGCGTTGGATATCGTCGAGAGTTTGCAGAAAACCGGTAAGGTCGTGCGCGGGTGGATGGGCGTGGCAATTCAAGAGATTACACCGGCGCTGGCGAAGTCGTTCAAACTGCCGGAACAACGCAAAGGTGTCTTGATCAGCGACGTGAATGAGAATGGCCCGTCTCACGCGGCCGGGGTCAAGCGCGGAGACGTGGTGATTGCCTTCAACGGCAAGGAAGTGCAGAGCGTCAGCCAGCTTCGCAACCTCGTGGCTCGCACGGTGGTCGGGAAAGATGCGCAAGTCAAGATCTTGCGAGACGGCAAGGAGCAGACGCTCACGGTCAAAGTGGCGGAACGACCTTCGGACGAGATGCTCGCGAAGAAAGAAGCCGCGCCTCCCAAGGAGCAGGGCGAGACGGTCAAGCCGCCTGACAATGTACTGGCATCGCTCAGAGTGCAGGCGTTGGATAATGCGACCATGAGTCAGTTGAATATCCCGGCGAAAACGAGCGGCGTGGTGGTGACCTCGGTGGAGCCGGGTGGTCCGGCGGAGGCGGCGGGAATTCAACGCGGGGACGTGATTCAAGAGGTGAATCACGAAGTGGTCAAGAGCATTGATGATTACCAGAAGGCTGCGCACAAGATTAAGAAGGAAGAACTGGCCGTGCTGCTCCTGAGCCGCCAGGGAAACAACTTGTTTGTGGCAGTCAATCCGAAATAGATGGAAATTTCTGGGTGCCAGCCGTCACGGCTGGCGCCCAGGACTCATGCTGGGGACCGTGTGCTGAACGATTTCAATCGATGGTTGCAAGACTCTGTCTTCAAGCCACTAGAAGACAAAAAAATGCCGGTCATGGAGCACCTCGTGGAGCTCCAGGTCCGGCTCACGCGGGCTGTCATCGTAACGGCGATCATATTCGTCGGCACGTTTTTTTACGCCGACACGCTCGTCAAATGGCTGCGCATTCCCCTCCAAAATATGTTTGTGCCTGGTTCTCTTTCCTGGGTGCCGACCGATCTGCCTGCCGTACCGTTCGTGTTTTTAGCTCCTGCTGAAGCGCTCTGGCAGAACGTCAAGGTGGCTGGCCTCTTCGCGATCGTGATCGCCATGCCGTACATTCTCTTGGAAGTATGGCAATTTGTCGTGCCGGGTCTCCATGCTCAGGAGCGCCGGTTCGTCGGCCCCTTTGTTCTGTTGAGCACGCTGGCTTTTTACGCGGGCGTGGGGTTTTCATTTTTCTTCGTCCTGCCCTTTGCCTTGAATTTTCTCGTCTCATACGGTGTCAACGCCGGATTTATTCCCCAGCTCTCGATTGCACAATATGTAGGCTTTGCCCTCTGGTTCCTCATGGTGTTCGGGTTGATATTCGAGGTTCCTCTGGCCATTACGTTAATGGCCAAATTGGGTTGGGTCGATGCGCCTTTTTTGAAGCGTTACCGCAAATGGGCCCTCTTAGGCGCGTTCATCATCGCAGCGATTCTGACTCCCACGCCAGATCCCTTCAATCAATGCTTGATGGCCTTGCCTATGTATGTGTTTTACGAAGTCGGGATCATCAGTGCCGGATTCTTTAACAAGAAGAAACCGCCGGTTTCAGAGACTGCCGTGGCGCCGGTTGCCGCCGGGGGTGTCAAAGCCATGTCTTCCGCCATACCAGGCGCTGCAGACAGCGACTATGTCGGGGTACCAACTGGGAGCCGGCGCCGCTGAGACAATCATCCTTGTGAGCGGATAAGTAGAAAGGGTACGAGAACCATGGCTCGCGAACTGAACATCATTCAAACTCCAACTTCGAGCGGGAGCGATGCCTGCACCTATATGTGGGCCTGCGCGATCTGTGATGAGAACGAGTCCTGTCAGAAAGACAAGGAAGGCCATAGTCGTTGGCTTGTCGCCAAGCGGATGGAGCGTATCGAGTACAAAGTGCTCGTCATGAGCAATAAGGGCGGCGTCGGGAAGAGCACCTGCACGACCAATATCGCCGTGAGCCTGGCGCTCAAAGGCTGGCACGTGGGGATCTGCGACATGGATATCCATGGCCCGAACATTCCGAAGATGGTCGGTGCCGAAGGGCAGAAGCTCAAGATCAGTACGTCGGGCGGGATCATCCCGTTTCAAGCGTACAACCTGAAGATCGCCTCCATGTCTTTCTTGCTGCAGAATCCCGATGATCCGATTATCTGGCGCGACGCGTACAAGTATGAATTCATCAATCAGCTCTTGGGCGGCGTGGAATGGCAGGACCTGAATTTTCTGTTGATCGATTTGCCTCCCGGTACCGGCAACGAGTCCGTGACGACCATCGATTTGCTCGGCAATGTCAGCGGCGCGGTGATCATTACAACCCCCCAGGAAGTCGCCCTGTTGGACTCGCGCAAGTCCGTCACGTTTTGCAAGGACAGCGAAGTGCCGATTATCGGGATCGTCGAAAACATGAGCGGTTTGGAATGCCCCCACTGTCATCACCATATCGAAGTCTTCCGCAAGGGCGGGGGAGAAGCATCGGCGCAGGATATGGGCGTGCCTTTCCTGGGGCGGATTCCTCTCGACCCGGAGGTCGTCACCCAGTCGGATGCCGGTGAACCGTTCGCCATGTTCAATTCTGACACGGCCACAGCCGAGTGCTATCACGACATCGCGAATAAGGTCGAAGCGTTTTGTAAGAAGAGCGGCTCGCTGGTTAACATCGCGCCGCGGCATGCTCATTGACGAGGAGAGACCGTGAAGAGTAAGGACGCACTATCGGGGTTGACCCCGCTCGAAGAGGCGCAGCGAATTGTTCTCGATGCCACTCCCATCCTAGGGCTGGAGAAGATATCCATTCTTGACGCCCTGGGTCGTGTGTTGGGCGAGGACATTATCGTCGAACGAGACAATCCGCCCTGGGATAACAGCGCCATGGATGGATTTGCCGTTCGGTGGGAAGACATCAAGCAAGAGCACGCGATCCAGAAGCCCGTGACATTGACTGTGGTTGAGGATGTCCCGGCTGGCAAGATGCCGACGAAGACGGTCGGTCCCGGACAGGCAATCCGTATTATGACCGGCGCTCCGGTTCCCAAGGGAGCCGATACGGTGCTCAAAGTCGAAGATACGGAGCACACACCAGATACCGTCCGCGTGTTCAAACCGGAAGCGCGGG
This sequence comes from Nitrospira sp., assembly GCA_033852435.1. Classification (GTDB taxonomy): domain Bacteria; phylum Nitrospirota; class Nitrospiria; order Nitrospirales; family Nitrospiraceae; genus Nitrospira_C. The sequence continues at coordinate 109,118 of JAWOMO010000043.1, read as the reverse complement.
GTTCAAACATCCGTCCGCAGGGTGAAGACGTGAAGAAGGGTGAGCGGATCATCGCGAAAGGCACGACCATTCGCCCGGGCGAAGCGGGGATGCTGGCGATTCTCGCCAAGTCGTTTGTGTTTGCCTATCAACGGCCGCGAGTGGCGATCCTCTCCACGGGCGATGAATTGGCCGACCTGGACGAGCGGTTTAGTGAGGAGAAAATCATCAACTCGAACAGTTACGGCATCGCGGCGGCGGTACAGGATGCGGGAGGCATTCCTTTTCTTCTCGGCATCGCCAGGGATAATCCTGCCGCGCTCAAGGAAAAGATTTCGCATGGGTTGACGGCGGATATCCTCGTGCTTTCCGGCGGGGTCTCGATGGGTGACTATGATTTCACCAAGGCCGTTTTCCGTGACCTGGGTGCGGAGATGAATTTCTGGAAATTGGCGATCAGACCGGGGCAGCCGCTGGCGTTCGGAAAGATTCAGGGCAAACTCGCATTCGGATTGCCGGGCAATCCTGTTTCTTCCATGGTGACCTTCGAGCAATTGGTCCGGCCGGCAATGCTCAAAATGAGCGGACACCGCAGCTATGGCCGGCCCGTTGTCCAAGCCATTTTTCAAGAGAAGTTTTCCAAGCGTACCGACCGTCGGCACTTCCTCCGCGGTGTGCTGACCAGAGAAGGTGGCACATTCAATGTCAGGACGACCGGCGATCAAGGGTCCGGAATTCTTACGTCGATGGTCAAGGCCAACTGCCTGATTGATGTGCCGGTCGAAGTCGAGCGGTTGAACCCGGGCGATACGGTGTCCGTGCAGCTCCTGAGCGGTGAAGCTTGGGCCAGCCACGCCGAACATACCAATGCGGGGCCGCACCGGCTCTCGTGTTGCTGAGGCACGAAAGGATTTTGCACCATGGTCGTGCCTATTGTCTGTTTCGTCGGGCGGTCCAATAGCGGTAAGACCACCTTCATCGAACGCGTCATTCCTGAACTCGTCCGGGCCGGATACAAGGTGGCCACGGTCAAGCACGCCGGCCATGGGTTCGATCTCGACACGGAGGGCAAGGACAGTTGGCGCCACAAACAGGCCGGCGCCAGCAGTGTGGTGATTCTGTCGAAGGGCAGCATGGCCATGTTTGCGGACGTCTCGGATCAGATGTCGGTGGAGGACGTCCGGGATCGGTTCCTGGATGGTTCCTACGATCTCATCATTGCCGAAGGGTGGAAGCACGAGGGGTTCCCCAAGATCGTAATCATCCGCGAGCAAGTCGGGGAAATTCCGATTTCAACAGAAGGATTGCTGGCGGTCGTATCGGACAAACAGGTGAATCTGAACGTGCCGGTCTTTGCCCTCGACGATGTGCCGGCGGTGGCCTCGCTCATCATGAAACATTTCCCGAGACGTGCTCGATCGGAGCATGAACTGGAAGCCTAGAGCTACGATCATACTTGCGCTTGTGGCCGGAGCCGTTGCGCTCGGTGGCGTGGTCATTCCCCTCACGAATCATCCCAAGTTCTGCGCGAGTTGCCACAATATCGCCCCCTCGTATGAGAGTTGGGTCAAATCGTCTCATAAAGAGGTAACGTGCGTCTCCTGCCACGTCAGGCCCGGTGTCGAAGGATGGATCCATGACAAGGCCTTGGCCGGAACTAAGGATGTCGCCATCTATCTGTTCGGGACCCCGACTGATTCGCACAATTTGAAAGCCAGCGTCGACTCCAATGTCTGCCTCGGTTGTCACCGGAATATCTTGCGCGTCTCCGAGGTTGCGCCTCGTGACCTGCCGGCGCCGGTCAAAGATGTCGGGCTTATTATGAGCCATCGGAAACACATGGACGCCTTTGGGGTTCGAGGCCAGGGAGAAGGATGCACGACGTGTCATTCCGGTGTGGTGCATGACCAGCCGATTAAGGGATATCCGATCGTCATTCCACGTGGGCACGTTTCGGCCGATAATAAACCGTGGCATCCCGATTATCCGGAGGGTTCTTACCTTCGGACGAGAGCGCTCAACGACTGTTTCCACTGCCATGACGGAAAAGCCGAGCATCAAGGCAGGGTGCTCGACCGAAAGTGCGAGACCTGTCATCTGCCTGACAAGATTAAAGACTTTCTGTCTTTTTAACGAGGGCCTTGCCGGAATATGTCTGCCCCGGTTCTCCAAGTTACGAGTTTGACGAAGCGCTTCGGCGAGTTTGTCGCGGTGAACGACGTGTCGTTCGGGATCAAGCCGGGTGAAATTCTCGGATTGCTCGGGCCGAATGGAGCGGGCAAGACGACGACGATACATATGCTGCTGGGGTTGATCACGCCGACTGCCGGGTCGATCAGCATGTTCGGACTGGATCTGGCCACGCAGCGCGAGCAAATCCTGCAGCAAGTGAACTTTTCATCGACGTATATCTCATTGCCGCTGGCCCTCACCGTCGAGGAAAATCTGTGGGTGGTGGCGCGGTTGTACGGAATGTTGGATATTGCCCGGCGTATCGACGAGGTCGTCAAGAAGCTGGAAATGGAAGAGTTCCGGCATAAAATCACCAGAAAGCTCTCCTCCGGACAGATGACGAGGTTGACACTGGCCAAAGCGTTCCTCACTGAGCCAAGGATTCTTTTTCTCGACGAGCCGACGGCGAGCCTGGATCCGGATATCGCTCATAAGATTCGTGCGCTGCTGAAAGAGGAACGGCGCTCGTCCGGGCTCAGCATCCTCTACACGTCCCATAACATGCGCGAGATGGAGGAAATGTCGGATCGCATTATTTTTCTTCAGCGGGGGAGGATCGTAGCCGAGGGAACGGCGCAGGAGATCGTTGCGCGATTCGGTCAAGCTGATTTGGAAGAAGTCTTCTTGAAGCTTGCGCGGGAGCCGCATTGAGGGAGTCGTTCTTCATGCAGAATGGGCTGCTTGATTTCGGAATAGGGGCGGTGCTTGGCGGCTTGACGTTGAGCGCCTGTTGGGGGCTGTTCTGGCTCGCGATCGGGACGGTCGGGCTCATTCGTCACACGTGCAGTTGGCGGGTCGTGCTCAACGGCTTGACGGTCTTGCTCATTCCGCTGCTGCTGGCAGGCATACTCATCTGGGCGCGCGGGGGATTCCCGTACGGCCCCGCATCCGGCGCCGGCTTGTTCGTTGTGCCTCTTGTCCTGATGGGATTTGCCTGGCGCCAGGCTCCGGATGGCCAGCGAGTTGGCGCGCACATGCTTGGAGGGGTGCGACAGCTCATCGATGAGTTGCTAGGGAAGCAGCATACATGCGGCGGTTGCAGCCATGAGCATGAACACGGAGGCTGCCCATGAAACTCCATCGTGTTGCCGCTATCATCGCCCGGCATCTTTATTTGTACCGCCGGAGTTTGCCCAGGATCATGGAGATCTTCTATTGGCCGTTCTTAGATCTCGTGATTTGGGGATTCATTACCCTCTACCTCGCCAAGTATCAGCCTCAAGTACCAGGGTTCGTGACCTTTTTTCTTGGAGCCCTAATCCTCTGGGACATGCTGTTTCGCTCGCAGCAGGGCATCACCATTTCATTTCTCGAAGAACTGTGGGCCAGGAACTTGATGAACCTGTTTGCCAGCCCCCTGACGCCCGCGGAATTTCTCACTGCCACGATCGCGATGAGCATCTTCAAAGTCACGTGTGTCTCGTTTGTGATGGGGATCTGTGCCTGGGTGTTCTACGGCTATAACGTCTTGGTCATAGGTTTTTGGCTGCTTCCGTTTATTGTGAATCTCGTGATCGCAGGATGGATTATCGGGGTTTTGACGACTTCACTGATCATGCGATTCGGGCAAGAAGCGGAAATTTTGGCTTGGAGCATGGTCTTTCTCTTCCAGCCGATCTCCTGCGTGTTTTACCCGCTGGAGGTGTTGCCTGTCTGGCTTCAAGGGGTCGCCTGGATCAATCCTGCCGCCCACGTCTTTGAAGGCATGCGCGCAGTTCTCAGCGGTTCAGGCTCGCCGCTCCTGCATCTCGCCTGGGCCGGCGGACTCAACGGGATACTCCTGATCGCCGTAGTCGCCTTATTTTACAAGACCTTCGCCTATTGCAAGGAGCAGGGCTCGCTGGTAAGGGTTGGGGAGTAAGGTTGTAATCCACCAGACCCTATGTTAGGGTTGGGGGACTTCATCGTACGGGCCTCGCGGTGAATCTGGTTCTCAAAGAGCAGGCCCGCAACATCGATGTTGCCTTGTCCGGGAATTTCGTCGGAAGTCAGACCTAAGTCGCCGCATCCTTCGCGTCTTCGGCCCGCTCCTTCCCCGTTCCTCGAGTTCAAGACAATGTCATCATTCAAAGGAGGAACCCCACATGGGTTCGAAGATTTACGTCGGTGGGTTGCCCTATTCGGCGACCGAGCAGCAGTTAAGCGATCTGTTTGGCGCTCACGGCGCGGTTGCGTCGGCGCGGATTATCACGGATAAGTTCACGGGACAATCCCGCGGATTTGGTTTCGTGGAAATGTCCTCGGACTCCGAGGCGCAGGCAGCGATCACGGCGCTCAATGGTTCCGAGATGGGCGGCCGGACGTTGACGGTCAATGAAGCGCGTCCTCAAGAGCCGCGTTCCGGTGGCGGAGGCGGAGGCCGCGGTGGATTCGGTGGCGGCGGTGGTCGCAGTGGTGGCGGAGGAAAGCGCGATCGCTGGTAAGCCGTACTACTTGTGAAGCAAGACGGGGGGCTGTCATCGATATGATGACAGCCCCCTTTGTATTTTCCATGAGCAGGACTTCCGCCCATGACAGCCTGATATTCCATATCTTGATCTTGTGATCGGGCCAGGAGAAGCGGTAAAAATGCGGAACAGCGAGACCGCGCAGGGCGGGCTATCTTATTTAATCCCGGTTTTCTCTTTCATTATTTGTAGTGTACCCAGTTCCCTTCGTGCCTGCCCGTCAGCACACAGCCGGTGGAGTAGTGCTGTGTGCTCCCCTGTATGGTCCTCGTGCTTCTTTGCATAACTTCAACGTGTCGGTAGAAGAGAGTCTCTCGATCTGTCCCTGTGGGATTGGGCCGGTCTGTGAGTCCTTTCAAGAAATTGGGAGGGTGTGCTCTGGCAATTCCATTGGGGCTGTATGAGGAATTGATGTTCGATAGTCCGAGTGTGTTGCTTACAGCGAGCAGATCAGGGAACCTGGCGTCCCATTCGTTTCAAGAGAACCCTGTGCTGGTCATCGAAGACTTCTGGTCACCTGAAGAACGGCAGTATTTTCGTGAAGCGATGACGAGGGCCTCCTGGAAGAGTGTCCAAGATTTGCCGAATGTGCGGGAGGATTTTCCAAACTCAGGGAACTGGGCTAGGGCCGAAATCGCACCGCCTCAGAGTCAACGGTTCTTTCCACGACTGCAACTCCGCTGTGTTCAGGAACACAATGAATCATTTCCCAACATCGTGGGCCGGCATCTGGGCTTCAACTACTACTCATATGCCGCCGGAGATTGTTTGCTGACCCACGACGACACAGACCAGGGGTATGTCCTGAAGGGGAAGCGTGCCCCGCTCCGGTGGATCGCAGTGGTGAGCTATTTTCACGAAGAGGGGCACTCGGATTGGGGCGGGGAACTGATCATCTACAAGAAACGGGACGGTCATACGTCCGAAAAGCCGGATCTCGAAGTCACTCACTGCATCGAGCCTCGACCTGGTTCCCTCGTCATGTTCACCGTGCCGCGGTCCCATCGCGTCTGTCGAGTCGATGAGACGGCGGGTGAGCATCGGCGGCTGTCCATTGCAGGCTGGTGCATGACGGAACATTCGTAGCGGTCTGGAAATGAGCGAACGATGAGGGGGGTGCCTGTCTCTGACAAGCACCCCCTCATCGTTCGACTCATGCGCAGGCTCTGCTATGTGGACCGGCCCAAAGTTATCGAACCGCAAGACTTAGTCAAACCACTCGTCCGTTCCCTTAGCACCACTGCTGGCATCCTTCACAAGAGATTCGGGGGTAGGTGGAGGAGATTGGAGGGTTTGTGCCACAGTCGTGGCCAGCGTCTGCGCGTCGAGCGGCTTGGACAGGAATGGTAAGCAGTCAGGCCGTATCCCATAGCCCTGCAGGTCTTTATCGATATTCGCCGACATCAGGATCACGTGCAGGTCGTTCCGCATTCTGAGGGCGCGTAGCGCGAGTTCATGGCCATGGACGTGAGGGAATTCGTTATCCCCTGAAGCAAAGGAAAAATCCGGTGGGGGCATCACGATGTCGGTCACCAAGAGATGAATTGGGCCTGGATGGTTTTTGCAGATCTTGAGCGCTTCGGAACTGCCGGTTGCCGGGAGAACCGAGAACCCCGCCTTCTCCAGAAACAAGCAGCAAAGTTTCAAGGCATCCGGGTCATCGTCAACGGCCAAGACGGTCGGTCGCGCGCCGGATGGGAGGGCACCATTGGGGGCTGACATGGGATACCTCCGGCTTACGTGGAATACTGTATTCTGCAATTAGGATAGCGCAGAGGGTGTACATCAGCTAATAAAAGGTGAATTTCACGAGAGTCAGCATAGACAGGCCGAACGAAGGGAAAGGATAGATGGATCTTTGGTACGGAAGGGGTTAAGGCCAAGAGCAGAGGCGTACCGGTTTTCTAGATAGAGTCTTTGTGTCGTGACCTGAGGGCTTCCAGTCGTTGCTTGTCGAGAGAGATGTGCAAGGATTTCTCTTGGGTGACGAGCACGGCACCAGGCGCTTGGCCCTTGGCTTTCTTCACCCATTTGCGCCTGGTATAGATTACCTCGCCTTTTCCGCTTTTCTTGAGATCGCTATAGAGCAGAGCCAGCGTGGCGGCGTCTCTCAAGGTTTCAGATGGAGGATCCTTCCCTTTATCCAGCCGGACGACCACATGCGAACCCGGCGTACCCCGCGCATGGAGCCACAGATCGTCGCTTTTGGCGAGGCCGAACGTCAGGTCCTCGTTCTCCCGTGCGTTGCGCCCGACAAAGATCGCCAATCCGTCGGACGAAACGAAGCGCCTAAAAGGCCCATGGTGTCGGTCGATCGATTTCTGTTGTGTCCGAAGGATCCTCCGAGTGGCAATCTGCACATCAGGGGCAGCTGATAAGGGCGGGGTCCATATGCCCTGCTCGATCGCCGAGAGTTCTTTACACAGCTCGTCCACTTCCTGTTCTGCCTGTGCAATGCGCGGTTTCAGTTCCCGCTCTGCAGTAAGGTATTTCCGATATTTTCTGAAGTAGTCGTCCATGTTGCCTTGAGGCGACTTTGCGGGGTCGAGCGGGATGGTCACTTCTGGCAGGGCGTTGTCGTAATAGTCCAGGATGGCAAGACGGTCCATCCCTTTCTTGATTGAACTTAAATTGGCTTTGAGCAATTCTCCGTAGCGGGCATAATCCCGGTATTTGGCCGCCTTCACTAAGTCCTCTTTCCAGGCTCCAATAAGGCGCTGTTCTTTCTTGATGGTCTTCCGGAGCGCGCGCAGTCGTGCATCTCTTGCGCGCGCCTGGGCCAGCCCGGCTTCCTGGTCATAATAGTGGGCTTCGATCACCGCGGAGATTGGAAAGTCGCCCGCGCCAGCCGGCACGGCGAATCGGGAGGCCTTGCCCTCCGCGGCGCCGGCGCTGCGGGTGACCGGCGCTTGGTACGGCCGGCCAATAATTTGTGGGTGACCGTTGATATCTCGCATGACACATTGGTTCTCATCAAGTACCAAGACATTTGCGCCCTTGCCTGTGAGTTCGCAGACAACCTGGCGTGATCCATCTTTGATGGCGAGTTGAATGATGACAATCCGGTCGTTCGGTAGTTGTTGAATCCCGGCTATTCTGGCTCCTTGCAGATGAGCACGTAGGAATTGACAGAAGGGAAGTGGACTTTGGGGGCTCGGTAGGGGGCGGCGGCATAAATGGAGCCGGGCGGCCATTGGTTCGCAAGAGATGAGGAGTCGATGGGTTTTCCCCGGCACGCGGATTTCGAAAATGATCGTCCGATCTGATGGTTGCTGGATTTTTTGAATCCAGCCATTCAAGAGAATTGGAGCGATTTCGCTCAAGACGGAGTCAATGTCAGTTGCAAGGAGTACCATTGGCAATATCATCGACCGTGTGCGAAAAAAGTGTCCTTCTGCCTGCTAACGAGCGACCATACGCATGAATCTACGTGGAACCACGAGGCCCTGCCCTTTTCGTCCCATGGGGACAATCCGGTCACATTTTCGCCTGTGCGCCTCACTGCTCTGGCTGCCGGCACTCTACGATTCGCTGAGAAAACACGCAAGCAGGCAAGAATCTGAGGTGGCATTCGGCTTGCTTCACCTACCGATGATACGAGCCTGCGAGATTTCGAGAGAGCTGAATCAATGGGTGGTGGGCAACTCACGTGAGCACAGGAGGGTCCCATGCGTTGCACGAAGTGTAAAGGGCTCATGGTGGTCGATGATTTGATCGATATGAGAGAAAGCTATCACCCCATGTGGATGCGTGGGTGGCGTTGTGTCGCCTGCGGCAATGTGGTTGATCCGCTGATTCTTCGCCACCGCATGATTCAAGAGGCCGGTGCATTGGGTTTGCTGAAAATCGAACCTCCCCCGCCTATGTACTTCCGGCCTGCTAAGGCTTCCGCCTAAGCGGAAGTCCTTGTTCCCTCAGTGCACTGACCCTTAAGTGCCTGTTTTAGAGCGGTTCGCATACTGTCCAGTCTAGTACAGAGTGTCCGCACTTTTCCCCACTGCACAGGCGCTCCTTGGTCTGCCACGCAGAAAAGCTCAATAACCTCGACAGGTTAGGGAAATCATGTGATTCTTTGAGGAGGGTATCGCTCTTGCTCAATAATATGGATGTCGGACAAAGAGGAAAGCAGGGGAGTGAGGAAGGTGAACTTTGATTGCTCAATTCTTCGGTCGGCCATGAGGACGGGGGTCCTCGTTGCTCTTCTCGCCTGCAGCACTCTGTTGCAAGGTTGTCTCGCAGTGGCTTGGGTTGCCGTCGTTGGTGTGGACTCCTTCAGGTCGAGCGATATCACATTTTGGCCTTTCGAACGGAGTTGGGTGTCTCAGACGAAGACGGCAGTGGATGATCCGGATACGCTCTTGCTGACAAGTGTAGCGTTATTGCCCGTCGAGGGGGATGACGACATGAGGGCTCGGCTGGCGCAGATTTTCCAACAACAGACCACATTGCGTGTTGAGTCGATGTCTGAGCCCGAAGGTGGGATCGCAGATTCATTGACCGATGACGACCGCTCCGCGATCGCCAAAGATCTGACGCGAGAACTCGTCGTGGACGCGGTCCTGTTCGGACGCGTGTCGGAGATCTCAGCGCATCCCAGTGATTGGGGATGGAAGCAGGAAGAGTCCCGACGCCTGTATCTGCATCTCGTCGATTATGAGGGCCGTTTGTTGTGGAAAGATGAACTTCCCTACACAGTCGTCATAGGGGCCAAGCCTGCGATCGAGCATGCCGTGCAAACCTCGCTCACTCATCATTTGATGGATCACGTCCGCGATCTTAGGCTGGACGATCTCGGATACTTTCCAAGAAAGTCTTCCTAGCCCGCAGCTTCTTGCAGCCTCCGCCGCGCTCCGGTAGAGTCCCGTTCTCGTCGGGAGTTGAACGGGACCATGTCATTGCTTGATCCTGCAACACTTAACAGCCTGCAATTGGAATTCAGCCAATCCATGAGGACGTTGCTCATGGATCTGTGCCGGGATATCGACGAGCATTATTCCGAGCTGGCAGAGAGGCTCGAGCTTCCGGTCGCCTACTTCCGCGTCCTCGCGCGCTCCTTCGATCTCGAGTCCTATGCACATTGGAAAGTCGTGGGGTGGATTGAAGCACTGAATGATCTGGTCTACTTCCTTGACCTCCTTCAGCAGATTCGGAAGGAGCGGGATCAACGGGCATTTGCCAAACAGCTCTTTGCCGAGTGTGAAGAGAAGTTTTTCGAGAATAGTTATCTCGATGACTTGTTTCCGCAAGGCCGCGCTCAGGCCAAGGGACTTGCCGCCAGATTACAGTGGCTCTGTATGAAACTCGCGCGTGAGGTGACGCAAGAGTCGTTGTTCTTCGATCCCCGCTGGGCTATGCAATGGAGTGGGCGACAAGGGCTCGGCAGATGGGAAGTTTCCGGGAACCTCGATCCGCATTTTGAACGGGCAGAACGAGCCTTCACTCTCCCGATTGGGACGATGGGTGATGAACTCGTTGCGCCGAAGTCCGTCGTTGAAAGCGTCGGCCAAACCGCGCCGCGCATCATTTTTGAAATAACGAAGCAGGGGATCGCGTTGAAGAAAGGCGGGCGGTTTCCGGTCTGTTCGCTTCAGGGCGCGGAAGTCGAATGGCATTGGCCGAAACACGCGACGGTTGAAGTTGCAAGAACCTCACAAGGACCGCTGACGATCGGGCCAACGCTGCGCTACGGCAAGGATCGGCAACCGCAGAAGGTGATTCCAACGAGTCTCAAGCAAGTCGCGCGCATCGCGCGAGCCTGGCATGCGATCCAGGAGGCCTGGCCAAAAGGGTATGAGGTGCTCGCGCTTCTCACCTCCCGCGTCATCCCCCTTAAGGCGAAAGGTGTCGTGAGTTTCAGCTATCGCCACAGGCCAGGGCTTTCGTTCATCAACTGTTTTGATCGGGATAATCTTGATCTGATTGACGATCTTATTCATGAAAACAGTCACCACCATTTAAATCTCTTATTGCGCAAGCATGTCATGTACCACGGCGACCATAACCAGCAGATCTTCTATTCGCCTTGGCGGAGGAGCCTGCGCCCGCTACGCGGCATTCTCCACGCGACGTTCACGTTCACGATGGGCGCGATGTTGTTTGAGCGGCTCTCGTCCTGGGCCGAATCGACGAGGGGGATGAAGGGATGGAAGGAGGCAGGGCTGACCCAGCGAGACCTTCAGCGAGCACGGTTCCGGTGCCTCGAAGAAATCGAATCAGTCCGCTACTCGATTCAAGACCTCAATTACGCAGGTCGGCATCTCAAATGGCTGACCGGGTCAGGTGGCCGGTTAGTGAGACAACTCGAAGAAGAAATCGCCGAGGCCGAACAGCGGATCGCTCGCCACCGGAAAGCAGTACTCAAATCGAAATTCGGTCCTGCCTTGCGCCGCCATATGAAAGAACTCCAGCAAGCCCGCATGACCTATGGGCCTGTACGGCTCACCAAGGCGTAGTTCCAGATAACCAGAGGATCATGTAGATGCTAGGGCTCGACGGTGATATCCACAAATGCCGGTACTGAATCCGCGCCTTTTTTATCCGTCACCCTCAGCTTGAATCGGTAGAGCCTCGACTCGGAGACCTGCGGGGCTTGGAAGGTGGCTTCTGGCCCGTTCACATCCAGCAGTGGGACCTTGCTTCCCCGCACCTGGCTCCAGGCATAGTACAAGGCTTCGCCTTCTGGGTCGCGACTCTTGAGGCCACTCAACTTCACCTTCGTTCCCGATTTTACTGTGCGGTTCACTCCCGCGTCCGCGACCGGCGGGTCGTTCGGTTCGTCGTTGACTGTCACGCCAATATCGAGGGAGGCTTGCTTGCCACGGTTCGTCACCGTGAGCACCGTTTTCCCATTGCCGACAATCTGCAGCAAGCCGCCTGGCAATACCTGAATGACTTTGGTGTTCGAGGACTGAAAACTACTGCCTGTGGCGGTCGTGCTGATACGGCGTGTGACGCCATCTGCGAACTCACCGACGACCGGCAGTTCGAAAATTTTCCCCAACGAGTCTACATGGCCGAATGCCGAAGATTGTCCGGTGCGCCCGAGCTGCAAGGGCTTGTCCGTTTCGAAGTCGATCGTATTCAACGCAGCGGGAGGCTCGACGGTCACGAGAATTTCATCGAAGATGGTCCTCGTGCCTAATCGCCCGCGCGAAATTTCCGCGACGGCTAACAGCCGCATGGGTCCGATACCGTCTTTAGGAATCAGTAGCGGGCCACCGAAGGCAGGATCATGATTAGACAGGCCAATCAAGGCCACTGGCGCAACGATTGAACCTGTCGCCGTGGCGTCTTCCTGTCCCACCAGGGTGTCATCCTGTTCGCCGTACCAATAATAGCGGACCTTGACGATGCCGATGTCGTTCCCCAGGTCCACGTGAGCTGTGATGGTTTGGCCTGCTGTGAGTTTGGCTCCCTCAGTTGGTTCTGCAATCTTGAAGGCCTGAGCCGGCAGCGGAGCAAGGCCAAGGCACAGGACCATTGCGCCGAGGGCGAGGGGGACGATTGACGTTTCGCGATTCCCAGTCGAAATGAGGTGGTCCATGCTTACCTCGTCAAATGGAAGGGTACGTCTGTCAAAACGACGCGATCTTTGAACAGCAGTGAGGCCTTCAACAGTAAGGCCCGTTGATTGTGCAGCATGTTATGCCACCAGCGCGCAGGAAGAATCTCGGGGATGACGACCGTGACCCAGGTATCAGGTTCTTTCTCAAGAATTTCCTCGATATAGGCAAGGAGAGATCCTAGAACGGAGCGGTATGGAGACGGCAGCGTGATGAGATTGACCCCGCAGCCCCATTGTGCCCACTGCATTTCAACTTTCGCCGTGTCTTCGGGATCGAGATCGACCAGCACGGCACGGATCTCTCCAGGTCGGCTCCTGGCATAGTCGACAGCCCGGATGACGGCTCGATTGACGCCGCTGATGGGAATAACCACGATATTGCGGCGCGGCATCGGCGGGCGCTGTCCTCGGCGGTCTAGGGTGATTTGTTCGGAGACGGCTTTATAGTGTGATCGGATCTTTCGAAACATCAAAATCAGGAGCGGGATCAGCATGATGACGATCCAGGCTCCGTGGGCGAACTTTGTGCTGGCGATGATAACCGTGGCGATGGCAGTGGTGAGCGCGCCGACACCGTTCACAAAGAGTTTCTTTTTCCAGTGCGGGCCGCGTTTAATCAGCCAACGTCTCACCATGCCGGCTTGTGAAAGGGTAAACGACAGGAAGACGCCGACGGCATAGAGCGGAATCAGGGCGTGAGTATCGCCACCGAAGACGGCGATGAGGAAGCAAGAGAAAGCCCCGAGAATCATGATGCCGTTGGAGAAGACCAGGCGGTCTCCCATCATTGCCATCTGATGGGGCATATACCCGTCGCGGGCGAGTAACGAGGCAAGACGGGGGAAACCGGCAAATGCGCTATTGGCCGCGAGCACCAAAATCAACATCGTCGATCCCTGCACCAGATAGTAGAGTATGCCTTCACCGAACGTGGTACGGGCAACTTGAGAGACGACCGTCTCGTCTTCCTTTGGAACGACGCCGAGGTGATAGGCCATCGTGCTGATGCCCAGAAACAGTGTACCGAGGACGATCGCCATCATGACCATCGTGATCGCCGCGTTTTTTGGTTCAGGTGCTCGAAAAGCCGATACGCCGTTGGAGATGACTTCTACTCCGGTCAAGGCGGTGCAGCCGGACGAAAAGGCCCGCAACAATAAAAATAAGGACACAGACTCAACTGCGCTTTGCGCCGCCAGACTCTGGGAAACGACAGGGGACACCTGGCCGAAGAGCAACTGTTTCAAGCCAACCCCCAGCATGAGTAGGATAGCTCCAATAAACATATACGTCGGGATGGCGAAAACTTTTCCCGATTCACGGACGCCCCGGAGATTCACCAGGAGGACCGTTACGATGGCGAGCACGCCCAGGGTCGTGCGGTGGGGAAACAGGCTGGGAATTGCCGAGGTAATGGCGGCGATGCCGGCGGCGACGCTGACGGCAACCGTCAATACATAGTCGATCATCAACGAAGCTGCAGCTGTGAGACCTGGCCATTCGCCCAGGTTCGACTTCGACACAATGTAGGCGCCCCCGCCTTCCGGGTACTCGAAAATGATCTGTGAGTAAGACAACGTCAGAGTCGCGAGGAGGAGCACGATCATGAGGCTGATCGGAATGGAAAATTGTGCAAAGGCAAGACTTGCGGGGACCAATACGAGAAGAATTTCTTCCGTGGCGTACGCGACAGAAGAGAGGGCATCGGATGAAAATACAGCCAGCGCCAGGCGTTTCGAGAGCCGTTCATGGGCGGCTTGGGCAGTCTTAAGTGGATCGCCGACGAGCCAGCGCTTCAGCAGCATGAAAAGATTATCGCACAAATGGACGCAGCGGCGTAAGAAGCCCTTGTAACCTATAGGGCAAAAGACTCAACTGGCTGAACTCAACCAATGTGATTTCAAGGTGAACAACTTGCAAGAGAGCTGTCAACCGATCTGCCGGCTTTGGGGTTGACAGTCCCCGTGAAGTTAAGTATCTTTCACCTCCCTCGTCGAGGAAAATGTGTATTTCGACTCGACGCTGATACGAACTTATTTCGCGAGGTCGTTTATCGTCCAGTAACGTTTCGTTTTGGTTGTTTTACTCACCATTTTCAAGGAGGCCGGTCCATGTTTTCTCACACGCAACGGGTTCGTGTGCATACCCGAATGCTTGGCATGATGGCAGCGGTGGCTCTGCTCTGGGCCCCGCTCGCATCGGCTGAGAATTCATCATCGCACGTCGCGATGAACCATCAACTCCCCGCCTGGGCGGAACAGCTCAAAGGACAGACGATCGTCGAAGATTCGCTCTCTGGGAAGGCCAATCGGTCGGCGATGGTCGAGCAGCAACACCAGCGCATCATGGACCACATGTCCAATGATCCGCAGGTTCAGGGCGTGAATACCGGCATGTACAACACCCAGTCCATGATGCACCAATATGGAGCTGGTGGACAGGACATGCTTCTCGTGTCTGACCCCCGTGTCGAACCGGTGGCGATGACAAACGGCGGCAAGTGTCCCGCAACGGCGCCGGTCAAGCAGTACAACGTGTCCGCGATCAACGTCGAGATCACCTTGAACCAGTGGCTCGACTTCTATCCCGGCTACATGTACGTGCTGGACGAGAATATCGATAAGGTGCGTGCGGAAGAAGCGAAGAACAAGGAAGGTCGGGAGAAGGAAGGCCATGATCCTGGTGCCGTGATTCCTGGCGTGCAAGCCCAGTGGATTCAGCCACTGACCATCCGTGCGAATCAAGGCGATTGCGTCAAGATCAAGCTCAGCAACAAGTTGGAAGGCGGCGAAGACGTCAGCCTTCACATCCATGGTTCGGCCATGGTGGTGAGCGCAACCGGAGCTTCAGCAGCGACCACCAACCCGGACTCGATAGTCGCCAAGGAAAAGAGCGGTGAGTTTGAATGGTACATTCACCCTGGAACTCAAGAGGGTGTCCGCCAGTTTCATACCTTCAGCAACGACCGTGAATTGACCGTCATGGGTCTCTTCGGTTCGTTCGTCGTCGAGCCACGCGGTTCTTCCTATTGGGAAGCGCTTGGAAGCGGCGAAGCGACCCCGGCCACCAGCGGCTGGCAAGTCATGATCAAGAACGGCACGGGCCCGGACTTCCGGGAATTCGTGCTCTACTATCATGAGGTCGGCGACGAGGCGTTCCGCCCGCTCAATAAGAAGGGCGACTTCCTTCCGCAGCGTGATCCGCTGACCGACGCCTATCGTCCGGGCGGCCGCGCGATCAACTATCGCAGCGAGCCGTTCGGCATCAACAACATGCACGTACAGCACGAATACTTCGGCTTCGAAGACGAGTCAATGGGGTATAGCTCCTATACGTTCGGCGATCCGTCTCCGACGATTCCTCGTTCCTACATCGGCGACCCGGCGAAGTTCCGCCTGGTTCACGGTGGATCGGAAGTGTTCCACAGCCACCATCCGCACGGAGGCACGATCCGTTGGCCGCGCAGCCCGCGGGCCATCGATGACATGAACCTCTGGACGACCAGTGGAAATGGTCCTGTCAAGTATCCGGTGATCCGTGCCAAGACAGACCGTGTCGACGTTGAAGTTATCGGCCCGTCCGAAGCGCTTGACCTGGAAACGGAGTGCGGGTCCGGTCTCTGCCAGCAGCTGGCCGGCGACTTCCTCTTCCATTGCCACGTGGCACACCATTATGTGGCGGGGATGTGGGGCTACTGGCGTGTGTACAACACGATCCAGCAGGGGGATCTGCGGAACGACGTGATGCCGGATTTGCGTGAGCTGCCGGATCGCAAGGGCCGTATCAAGACCCCGATTTCATCCGACAAGTTGATCGGCCAGACGGTCGATTGGTTTGGAAAAGCCTTCAAGATCGTCGAGAAGGGCAAGAGCGATTGGAAGTCCAACCCAGCCACGATTAGTATAAAGGATTGGGTGGAGATGCAGCTCCCGACGATGGGCAAGCCTGGCCACAAGGATGATGAGAAGGGCCAGATTATCTCCTACGACGCCACCGTGTTGGATTGGACCTGGAACGGCAACGTGGCGATGAGCGAAAAGGAGAGCACGACCGACAATCCCAAGTACAAGTCCACTCATCCGGGCAAGCGGCACCCGATCATGTTCGAGCCGTTGACCGGTAAAGTGGCTTGGCCACATCTCACGCCGCACTTCGGGAAGCGGGTGATGTTCTCCCCGAACCACGTCGGCGCACCCTGGTTGGAGATGATCCGCCGGGATGACAATGGCGAGGAGAGCGTCGACCAAGCCAAGCCGGGAGAGCAGGGCAACTGGAGTCTCTGTCCAGAGAACGCAGGCCGGAAGCATTACAATGTGCACTTCGTAAAGATGCCGATCAAGATCGCCAAGGCACAGGGCAAAGAGCCACCCGTGGTGGATCCGAACGGCTTGATTTACGTGCTCCATGAAGAAGAGGCGGCGATCCGTGCCAACGACGACCTGAAGTATCCGTTGGTCGTTCGCGGCAATATCTATGATTGCTTGGATTGGACGTTGACCAGCGAGTGGGACGACGACGACTACACGAACTTCCAGTCGTCGAAGATTAACACCCACTGGCACTTCCTGCAGTTCGACAATCAGGCGTCGGACGGCGTCATCACCGGCTTCTCCTACGAGCAGTCGGTTCGGCCGTTCACGATGCTGGAGAAGAAGACCAAGAAGGGCCTCCCAGCTCCGATGAACACGGTGTTGACGGCCGCGGCGAAGAAGGGTGCAACCAGCATCACCGTAAAGAATGCCGGTCAGTACCATGTCGGCACGCTGATTCTTGTTGGTGCGGATAACGTGAAGGGCAACGAAGTGTCCCGGATCAAGGCGATCAAGGGGAACGCGATCACCTTGGCGAAGGGTCTCAAGAACGATCACCCGGCGAACGACATCGTCACGGTGGAGTTCGTGCGTCAGCGGTTCTGGGTCGATGCGGACGTGGGGACGGTCTTCTGGCACGACCACGCTTTCGGCGCGACCACCTGGCCGCACGGCGGGTTCGGTACGTTCATCGCCGAGCCCGTGGGGTCGACCTATCACGATCCGAAGACCGGAAAGGCAATCCGAAGCGGACCGATTGCTGACATTCACACCAACGAGCCCGTTGGCCATGGCGTGAACAACAGCTTCCGCGAATTGATGGTGCAAGTGCACGACACCGTGCCGCACACCGTCAACATCGTGACCGCGGGCAATCCTCCCGGGCAGCCGGTTGAAGTGGCGCTCGAGGCAGGCAAGACCGTGTCCTTCATGATGCCGGAAAAATTGTACATGACGCCCATGCCGTTCCTGAACGGCGGGACCCATACAACCGGCAGCGGCTTGAACTTCAGGGCGGGACCAATCGCGCAGCGGTTGGCGACGAATCCTGACGTGTCGCAAGCGTTTAATAGCCAGATCCACGGCGATCCCTATACGCCGACGCTGAGGGCATACGTGGGAGACACGATGGTGTTCCGTCTCCTGCACACCCTCATGAACGAATCGATGGTCTGGACCATCTCCGGCCATACGTTCTGGTCGGAGCGGTATGCGTCGGATGCGAACCGTAAGAACTCGATTCACATCGGGATCGCGGAACGCTACGATCTCGTGGTGCCGGAGGCGGGTGGATCGCGGCATCAAGCCGGCGACTATATCCACTTCAACGGCCGCTCCTCGAAGTTCTCCGAGGGTGGCTGGGGCATCATTCGTGTGTATGACAAGGACCAGGCCGATCTGAAGAAGCTGCCGGCCGGATTCTCCAGCAAGGGAGAGATGCCGAAGGCGTTGCCGGTGTGTCCGGCCGACGCTCCGGTGAAGAGCTTCAATGTGGTCGCGCTGGATTATCCTTCCATGAAGTTCAATGCGAAGGCGCCGGAGTCCATCGAAGTGGACTTCGAGCGGAAGATCCAGATCACCAATCCGGATGCGAAGATCTATGCCTTGGAGGAAGATGCCGCCAAGGTGTCCGGGGGAGCGCAGCCCATGCCGCTCACGCTCCGCGTGAACGTCGGGGATTGCGTGAAAGTGAACCTGAAAAACAAGATGAAGGACAGCAAGGCGTCCTTCTCGGCCATCGGCTTGGCCTTCGATCCGAAGGACTCGCTGGGTGCCAACGTCGGGAACAATGCCGGCGATCAGACGATCGCTCCAGGCGGTGAACGGACCTACACCTACTATGCAGATCCGTTCAACGGCGAAACGACTTCGCTGGTGTGGGACTGGGGCAATGTGATGACGAATCCTCGCAACGGGTTGTTCGGAGCCGTCGTGGTCGGTCCGAAGGGTTCGAAGTATCGTGACCCGAAGACCGGCGCGGACCTCTCGAACAAGAATGCGTGGGCCGCCGATGTGATCATCGATCGCTCGGTGCCGGGGAACGAGAACCGTCCGAACTATCGCGATGTGGCCTTGTTCTTCCAGGATGAGGACAACATCATCGGCACCAGCTTCATGCCGTATGTGCAAAACGTGGCTGGTCTGACCGGCGTGAATTATCGGTCGGAGCCGTATAAGTATCGTGAAGAGCAGGGCTGTTCGTTGGGCAAGGTATTCCAGCCTTGCAAAGCGGACAAGCCGGAAGATCCTGCGACACCGATTATTGAGTCGCATGCGGGCGATCCCGTGCGTATCCATGTGATCGGTGCCAGCAACGAACAGAACGGAATGTTCAGCGTCGAGAAGCATGAATGGCCGATCGAGCCCTTCATGCGTGGAGCCGACCAGATCAGCGTGGTCGAATACTCCGGCTCCGAAACGCTGGATGCGTTCATTCCTTCCGCCGGCGGACCCTATCGCATGCCGGGCGACTATGTGTACAGCAACCAGCGGCTGCCGTACTCGCAGTCCGGCCAGTGGGGCTATCTCCGCGTGTTGCCGGCAGGCGACCAGCGGTTGTTGCCTCTTGCCGGGGCCGGCACAGGGATGAAGAGTGCGTCGCTTGAAGAGGCAGCGCACGCAATTCCCGTCGCAGCGAAGTAACATGACGCCCTCCTGCTGAGAGGGCTGCAACAAGGAGAAGGGGGAAGCCGACGGCTTCCCCCTTTTTCTTTTGAACAAGCTTTTGGTACGATGCAGGACTTCCTGCACGAATAATCCGAGGTCATCGGAGTGGAGGATGTAATGAACGGGGGCGTGGTCAGAGGACTGTGTGTGTGGCTGGCAGTCACATCCTCGGTTGCCTGGGCATACGAAGAACTTCCGGTCCCTGACGGCGGTACGATCAGCGGGAAGGTGACCATCACAGCCGGGAAACCTGTCCCCAAGGGATTTAACCTCATTACGTTTCCCGATCCCGTGTACTGCGGAAGAATTTCGACTGGAACAGGCTGGCGAATCCTCAAGGAGTTCGAGGTCTCGTCCAGTGGTGGGCTGAAGGACGCGGTCGTGTGGCTGTCGGATGTGACGAAGGGGAAACCGTTCAAGTTCGAGCCTCAAACCATCGAGGCGCGTGATTGCCGATTTTTACCGTTTGTCACTGTGGTGCAAGATAAGGCTGACGTGACCATCATGAACATGGATCCCGTCATGCATGATATCCAAGCCTACGAAACGTCGCATCTTGGTCCGCGCGTCCTGTTCAATACGCCCCTTCCCATGAATCCTCATCACAAGCGAAACGTCGGGGCTGAGAGCCACGAGCATTTGGCCGGCCAGCCGGTCACAGAAACGATACATATGACGAAGGGCAGGAAATTCTTCGTCATGCAATGCGGATTTCATGCATATATGGAAAGCTGGGGCCTCGCGATCGATAATCCCTATTATCAGGTGACCGGCAGTGACGGGACGTTTTCACTCGCTGAGGTGCCTCCGGGAGACTACTTGCTGACCGCATGGCATCCGGGGGTCGGCACCGTCTTGGAGAAGAAGATCACTGTGCCGCCAAAGGGTGCGGTCCAAGCCGATTTTCTGTTTGAATCACCCAAGGGGCGCCGTAGCGCTCATGAGATTGAAGAGAATCCCCACTTCGGGCTTCAGGCGCTCGGGAAAACCATAGACATCAAACCGACGTTGGAACTCCAGGTCCCGTGACTGATAAGGAGCTGCAGGCGTGAGCAACAAATTGATGAGAGGGTTGCTGGGCGCACTTTCCACGATTCTCGTTGTGCTAACGGTCTCGCCCGCGGCGGCCTATGACGTGATTGATGTGCAGCACGGTGGGACGATCGAGGGCACGGTCCTCCTGAACGGGCCGGTGCCGGAGCCAAAAGGGTTCAATCTCATTACATTCCCCGATCCTGCCTATTGCGGGCGCATTTCGAACGGGCGCGGCTGGCGCCTGTTATACGATTTCGTCGTGGATGCTCAAGGCGGACTCAAAGACGCCATCGTATTGCTCGAAGGGGTTGAAGGCGGCAAGCCGTTTGAAACGTCCGTACCCTTGATTGAAGCACGCGATTGTATGTTCCAGCCGTTCATGACGATCGTGCGCAATGGCCACGCCGTCGAAGTGATCAATATGGATCCTGTGATGCACGATATTCAGGGCTACGAGACGTCGATCGAGGCGGGGGCTCGCACGCTCTTCAATACGCCCCTCGTGATGAACCATCAGCATCGACGCGGGGATCTCCACGCGATACACAACCATGCTCCTGGCAAGTCGCTCGTTGGGCCGATCTATTTGAACAAGGGCCGGCGGACATTCTATATGCAGTGCGGATTCCATGCCTACATGGAAAGTTGGGCCATGGCGGTGAATAACCCGTACTATGCGCTCACCGATGCCAACGGAGCTTTTAAGATCGAGAACATTCCTCCGGGCACCTATCAGCTGGTCGTGTGGCATCCTCAAACCGGCCCCGGCGTCACGAAGATGGTGACCATTCAACCGGATGGAAAACTGGTCGAACAGCTGTCCTTGAATCCTCCCAAGGGGAATCGCTCTGCCTTTAAGGTGATGGATAACCCTCGATTTGGCCCGGACTCGCTGGGCTATCCGGTCGATATCCAACCGCTGGTCGAACATCAGCACTGACACCCGATGAGGACTGGTCTCGCGAGGAGCGCCCGCGTACTGGTCTTCCTCGGGCTTGCTCTTTCCTTGTCGATCTGGCCGCCGGCCAGTCGCGCGATGGCCGGCGAAGCACTTCCCATCCAACCGGAATTTTCAGGCACCATCATCAAGCAGGTGAACGGAAAGAAGTATCACGCGCAAGTGTTCGCTAAGGGGGATCGGCTGCGGCTGGAGTACAAGTACGCGATTCGGACGGAGCATGGATATGCGGCTATCGAAATCATCCGTCTGGACCAATCGGAAACCTGGTATCTTCTTGCGCAACAAAAAGAACTGCTGGTGGTCCCGTTGGACCCGGATGATGTTCTGCCGATGAGGGCTGGGCTCCCCGGGGAACGGGACCGGATGTTGGTCGGCGACGCGACAGCGGCTGGTCGCACGGCGCAACTCTACGAAGTTCAGACGGATCGTCATGGACGTGCCGAACGGTTTTATGAATGGGTCGATAATGAAGTCGGGATCGTCCTCAAGCTGGTCAGCCGGGACCGCGACTGGTCGTTCGAATATGAAAGGATCAGGCTGTCCCCGCAGCCTGCGTACTACTTTGATGAACCGCCCGGCTACAAGAAACGAATCGGCGCCGCCGGTTCAAGACAGCAAGGATAGGATGAAGATGAGGAACGTAAGGGTTGGACTTGGTATGAGCTTCGTGATCGGGCTCTTCTGGTTGTTTGTTGCGACTGGGCCTGTCTTTGCGGCAGGAACATCGCCGGTGCCGAAACCAATCCAAAATCTCTATGACAAGAATGAGTTTCAACAGACTCTGGATGAAATAGGCAAGTTGGATAAGGAACGGGCTGCGGTTCCGGAGGTACGGAGGCTGAAAATCCGATCCCTCCTTAAGCTCGGTACCCCCAAGGAAGCGCTCGAGGAATATGACGCACTCGAAGCAATGCTGAGGCAGGAGGACCAGTCTGTTCTGCGCGAGGTGGCTCTGGGATTTATCCTCGTCATGATGAAGGACATGCGCGAACAGATGCGCGGCGCCGCCTATACGGCGCTGAAGGAAGTTGAATCTGATGAAACGGTCCCCTATTTCGAGGATGGTTTGAGTGATGGATCTAGCCTGGTGCGGTTCTTAGCGGTTGAGGGTTTGAGCCGATCTGAATTGGGCCGCCGGTCAACGAAGTTACGGACCTCGTTGGAAGATCCTGCTGGCAACGTCAAGGCCCTAGTCGTTAAGGTATTGGGGCGAACTGGCGATCCCTCTGTCATTCCTCTGATTGAGTCGGCGACGAAGGATGAACTCACGACGGTACGCATTGCTGCCTACGGTGCATTGATAAAATTGGGGCGCAAGGATGCGTGGAAGCAGGTGCGAGAAGCTGCCGAAGCGCTGAATCCGGAAGATCGAGCGCAGGCGATTCAGGTCATTGCCGACCTAAAAGATGAGCGTGGGGCCTCGCTGATGACAGCACTTCTCACCTACCAGCAACCTTCAGTCCGGGCCGCTGCCGCAAGAGGATTAGGGCAGCTTGGTAGGAAAGAGGTGAGAGGGCAGATTGAACGCCTGTTGCAAGATCCCGTTCCTGCTGTGCGAAAATCGGCTGTAGCAAGTTTAGCTGATCTCGGCGGCCAAGAATCTGTGCCGGCAATCACACAAGCGTTGAACGACGGCCAGGTCATGGTTCGCGCTGGAGCAGTCGCAGCTCTGTTGCGCCTCGGTCAGCCGTTTGAGGTAGTAGCATCAACGGTACGAGCCTTGGCACAACAGAACGATACAGGGGCTAGGGCATTTGCAGCCGAGAGTTTAGGTAAGGCGACGAAGGCAAATTCCGCTGGGGCGATCGACTTTCTAACGAACCTTGCAGCTGATCCTCTGCCTGGACCCAAGATCGTCGCGATTCGTTCGCTCGGTCATATCGGGGACCGGCAGGTTGTTCCCCTCCTGAAAAGCTCGCTGCACGATCAGAATGAAGCGGTTCGCTCAACAGCAGCCGGTGCGCTCATTCACCTCATGCAGCGGAAGAAGTAGGCCCTGGAAGCTCCTTTATAGCCCCTTGTTTGACGTTGACAGCGTGGGGTAGGATTTTATATACATACTCGGTCCCAGACCAGCCTCGCCAGCATGTCGTCGATCGAGTCCGCCAGAGAGGGAGTAGTTCCCATCTTTCTCTCAACAGGCCGGTGGATCAAGGTAGGGAACAGCGAGCTAGGAATCAGGGCGAATCGTTAATCACAAGGAGGCAGTCCCATGAAGAGTGCGTTATCAGTTGTATTTGGCGTGGCAGCCGTCGCGTTCGTCGCGGCGCCTCTCACCTCGTTTGCTGGCGGAACCATTGCCGGCAAGGTCACGTATGCCGGGAAGTCTGAACAGAAGGAATTCTCCTTCGCGAAGTTCCCGAACCCGAAGTTCTGCCCGAAGAACCCGAACAAGAGCTTGATGGACGGCGATAAGCGTTTCCTCAAGACCGTTGAAGTCGGCAAGGATGGCGGACTCAAGGGTGCCGTTGTGGCCGTGTCTGATATCGAAGACAAGGCGTTCGTGGACGGGTATACCGGGACCGAAGTTGTCGCAGCGTTTTGTGAATTCCTGCCGTTCAGCGGCGTGGTGGTGAACAACAAGTCCTTCAAGGTTGAGAACACCGATGCCGATCCGGATGATCCCAAGTCGGTTCAGGGCGTGCTCCACAATCCGCACAGTTTTGTCGTGAAGGGTGCCAGCTCCGCCACCGGATTCAACATCGGGTTGGCGAAGAAGGGTGACAAGCTCGACAAGCCGGTCGTGTTCCGTGGTGGTGCAGAAAAGGATGGCTTTTATCGTTTGCAGTGCGACCAGCATGAATTCATGCAGTCCTTCTTCCTCCCTGTGTCCAATGCCCACTTCGCAGTGGTCAAGGATGACGGCTCGTTTGAGCTCAAGGATGTTCCGGCTGGCAAGCATAAGGTAGTGGCCTGGCATCCGTTTGCCGCCAAGGGCAAGAAGGTTGAATTCGAAGTTGAAGTGCCGGAAGGCGGAACCGCCAACCTCAAGGCTGAAATCAAGTAAGCCGCATTTCGAATTTGGCGGGGTAACCCGCCGTCAAAGGGCAGCGGAGCAATCCGCTGCCCTTTGTGTTTTTGCCGTATGTTCCACAGCTTCCGCCGCCTTGCCTTTCAGTTTCCGATCTAGGTAAGATGCCGACTTTCAAAGATATTTCGCTTGAGGGGATGGGTGTGTCGCGGGAACTCTCGCTGGCAGAAATGTTCCAGCTTGGTTACTACTGGGAGACCAAGATTCTCCTGACGGCCGTAAGGCTGGACGTGTGTTCTGTGCTGGACGGAAAGCCGAGGACGGCGCGGGAAATTGCGGGGAAAATCGGGGCCCACGAGCCGACCCTGACTCTCCTCTTGAATGCGCTTGTGGCCATGCGATTGCTGGCCAAAGAGGGGGAGATGTACCGTAACTCGGTGGCGGCTGAGAAGCATCTCGTCCGTCACTCGCCCCAGTACATCGGGCACTTGCTGCTGTTGCACGATGCCGAGTGGAACAATTGGGGGAAGCTCGAAGAAACGATCAGATCCGGCCACCGGTCGGTCGATCGGCATGTGTTCGAGACCGATCCTGAATTAGGCAGCAATGTGCTTGCGGTCCTTCACCGCATCGGTCAGCAGAGCGGCCCTGACTTCGCCAAACGGCTGCAGCTGACCGGACGGGTGCGGATGCTCGATCTCGGAGGTGGCGCCGGTACCAACGCCATCGCATTTTGCCAGACCTATCCCGAGTTGACTGCGACGGTCTTCGATCTTCCTGCCACGCTGCGGTTGACCGAGAAAACGGTGAAGGATGCGGGGCTGGAGTCGCGAATTTCGCTTCTTCCCGGGGACTTTAACAAAGATCCGCTCGGCGGCCCGTACGATGTCGTGCTCATGTCCGACATCCTGCACTATCAGACTTTCGAGACAAACGAAGCCTTGGTGAAGAAAGTCTTTACGCACGTATCAGCAGGAGGACGCTTGATCATCAAAGACCGATTCCTGGATGAATCGGGAACTGGTCCGGCCTGGACTACGGCGTTTGCCGTGCACATTCTGGTGAATACGCAACAGGGCGGCTGTTACAAAACAGCTGAGGCAATGCAGTGGATGACGAAAGCCGGATTTGTTTCAGTCATTGAATTGGAACGAACGGCGGTCGTCCAAGGGATGAGACCTACGAGGTAACCGCACAATGGATTGGTTAAAGAATCCAGGATTCTTTGGGACACACGCCACGATCGGCGCCGATATCAGTCAGCTCATGGCGACCTTCTTCACGTGCCTGTTCGTGATCGGCTGGATCCAGGCACGGAAGCGCCAATCGGATGCTCACCACTGGCTGATGCTGGGCGGCATGGTAGCCATGCTCGGGTTCTTCGTCAGTTACTATCTGTTCCGGCAATTGGGCGTGCTGGCCTTTGAAGGGAAGGAAGGTTTCGGCGGCTCGGATGCACTGTATCACAATGTGTTCATCCCTCTCCTCACCTTTCATATCATTCTTGTGGTTATTGGATTGGTCATGGCGGTCTATATGATTGTGCTGGGGTTTCGTGCCCAGGTGATCGAGCAAGGGCGACGCATCCTGAGCGGTCGCATCCTTCAGACGACCTGGGGGAAGATCGGCATGATCTTCGGTGTCCTCTGCGCGCTGGTGGCGGTGTACTTGCTGTACCTGGTGGCAGCAGATCGTTTTCGAATGGGACGGCTTGTTGTGTGGGTCGGACTTCTCGCCCTCATCGCGATTGTATTCGCCGTCGAAATGGCGATTCAGCGTATATGGCCAGACGGTGGGCAACGCCATCGGACTCTCGGACGCTTTACGATGATCATCTATTGCGTCCTATTTGTCACCGGAACTACTACCTATACGATGCTCTACATCTTGTACCCGGGAAAAATAGGCTGACCCATGCTGACCTGCGGCTGCGGACGTTGGATGCATACTGAAGGGATCGAAGAGCGAGCCTATGAGGATGGGGCGTTGCAGTGGTTCATCAGATCCGAGTGCCGGGGCTGTGGCTTTAAGGTGGGAGTCGACGTGCCGGCGGGCGAGGTGAACAGATTTGTCGATCGTGTGATGTGGACCGATGATGCGCTGCATCGGTTGGACCGGATGCCGCCGTACCTGGCTCCATTGTTTCGAGAGGAAGTTGAACAGGACGTGCGAGCGCGCGGAGAACGGGTGATCACGTATGATACGCTGCTTCGCCCGCGTACCGGCGAACGGATTGAGTGGGAGCCGGAAGCAGAGCGTCGGCTGGATAATGTTCCGGCTCCGGTGCGCGCGATGGCCCGAATTGAGTTGGAACGCACGGCCGCGGACCGCGGGCAGGCCCGAATCACCGTCGCGCTGATGGAAGAAATCAAGGCCAAGTATTTTGGGATGGCGGCTCAGAAGACGTAAGGGGTAAGGCGTAAGGGGGTGAAAATTTCCCATCGCCTAACGCCTCACGTTTCACGTCTAACGGATTAACAATGTTGCATCGAATGGCGTTACGAGTCTTGCCGAGTTTGACGCTGGCGGTGACGGAGGATTCCGTTCGCAAGCAGAAGCGAATCGTGATGTTCGTTCCGGGGCTCGTTGCCTTCGGTATCTATCGACTGGCCAAGCATGTACTGCCATTGACAGAGCCGGTGGTCCTGTTGATGGTCAGCGGGATCGTGGGTTTAATCACCGCCTTGCTGGCCTATCGGGTAGGTCGCAGGACGGCCTGGCATGTGATGGGCCATGAAGACGGCATCAAGCTCGTAACGTGGATAGCAGGCTGGATCGGGTTTGTGTACGGCATCCAGCTCTCGTTGCTTGTTCTGGCGCTGTTGTGGCTCGTGGGATATGACTATCTGCAACATCCGGACGGCCCTGCCATGATGGCGATCATTATTTCCTGCACGGCTGTCGCGCGCGACGCGTTTGAAATCGGTCATGTTCGGAAAATCGGTCTCATGGGCCGGCCGTTCCCGACGTTTCCCAACGGTGCCGCCCTGCGAGTCTTGATCGGAAGTCGCACCGCCGAAGTCGGTCCTTGGATTGTTACAGGGTTGATTGTCGGTGCAGGGGGCGCTTTGCTAGGACACATCACGGAGAGTAGCCAGGTCGCGGTCCTCATTCAATTGTCGGCTGTGACGTTGCTCGGGGGCGCCATCGCGCTCTGTGCATATTTCGGCGGGCTCCGTCCGAACGTCTCATGGACGGCTGGATTGTTCGAGACCAAGCTGAGCGAGTTGCTCAAATACTGGTGGTGGCCTGGTCTCGCGTTTGCGTCGACCTATTATCTTGTGGCAGCCGGCATCGTGATCTTCCTGCTCAGGCAGCCGGGAATCCCGACCGCCTACGCCGTGGTTGGTGGAGGGCTCGTCGCTGGCATGATGGCACTCTACGGTTACTATCTAGGGGATCGCCGGCAGGTTGAAGAGCAACAGGGACAAGGATTGAGCAATGCGTTGCTCCGGTGCCCATTCGTGATGGGGATTCTTGGGAAGTCTACCAACATGGGCGCCGGTATCACCGCAGCCCCTGCATCAAAGGTCTAATGTTATGGTCAGGCAATTCATCATGCTCAGACGCTCCATCCTTTCCGTCCTGCTCGCATTGCTAGCAGCGCTCTTTGTCCTTGGTCCAGGGGCGCAACTTCCGGTGTTTGCGGAAGACGCCGCCGATCTGTACTTCAAGACGCAAGGGACTCCGCAAGGGCCGGCGGCACCCTCTCCGACCGAGACGGTCTATCCCCGGATCGGCTCCTTCGACAGCCGTCTTCTTGTGTGGTTTGTGACGCAGCAACATACCTATTTCGGCGGATTCGTTCTGGCGTTGCCGTTGTTCTGTGCATTGCTCGAGTTTTTGGGTCTCATCACGAAAAAACCGGCTTTGTCGCTTCGATATGACGGCCTGGCAAGAGACCTCGCGAAGGTCGCACTCCTGGCGTTGTCTGTCACCGCGGTGGTGGGCAGCCTCATGCTGGCCATGTTTATCTTCCTCTATCCCAGTTTCATGAAATATATGGGCGGAACGTTCAAGGCCTTCATGCCTGCCTACGCGATCATCTTTGTCGGCGAGTCGCTGCTGCTCATTGTTTACTATTACAGTTGGAATCGGATGGCGGAACCGGGCTTGAAGTGGATCCATGCGGCGATCGGCATCCTGACCAACATTTTTGGAACGACGCTGCTATTACTGGCCAATGCCTGGGCAGCCTTTATGATGTCGCCGGCCGGTGTGGATGCCCAGGGACGGTTTTTGGGAAACGGGTGGCATCTGCTCCACTCTGCCCTCTGGAATCCGCTGAATGTCCACCGCTTTCTCGCCGATATCATGTCCGGTGGGGCGGTGGTGCTGGCCTATGCCTGTTATCGATTCTTCACCAGCAAGACAGAAGGAGAGCGGGCCTACTTCGACTGGGTCGGATACATTTTCCTGTTCGTCACGGTCTGTGCGCTGCTACCGATGCCCATTGCGGGCTATTGGCTCATGCGGTCGGTCTATGCTTTTCGTCAAAGCATGGGCGTGACCATGATGGGCGGGCTGCTGACCTGGCTGTTCGTCGTCCAGGCGCTGTTGATCGGCGCGCTGTTCCTCGGCGTGAACTATTATATTTGGCAAAGCATGGCGCGGATCAAGGGAGGGGAACGGTATCAACCCTATTATCAACTTCTGCTCGGTGCTTTGACGTTGGCGCTCTTCATTTGGCTGACGCCGCATACGGTGATGATGTCGGCGGGCGAAGTGAAAGCCATGGGTGGGGCTCAACATCCGGTCGTCGGGAATTACGGCGTGATGTCGGCCAAGAACGGCGCGATCAATCTGATGATCCTCCTCACCACGCTGAGTTTTCTCTACTATCGCCGGGCAAATAGAACGATGACAGTCTCCTGGGTAAGAATCGGTAATGTCGTCATCGGGGCGCTGTTTGCAGTGGGGATCCTGAACGTGATCTGGTTGTCGATCTACGGGTTCTACCTACCGGCCAAGGTGCGGGTCGGTCTTTCATCGCCGCAGGCCTTTACGACGCTGACGGTCATCTTCGCCAGCGTGCTGATCAATCGGTTCATGCTCAAGGGCGCAATTCTTCACGGATCGGTCCAATGGGGCAAGATTCCCGTTCGCGGCATGGTCGGGCTCTTTGGATTAGCGGCGGCCTTTACATGGGTGATGGGCCTCATGGGCTATATCCGTTCTTCCGGCCGGTTGTCGTGGCACGTGAACGAATTGATGGCAGATGTATCCCCCTGGGCATTCACGCCGGATCTGGAGTTTGCGGCAAAAATGGTGACGCTCAATATGGTGGTGTTCTGGGGCGCCGTGTTTGCCCTATTCTGGATGTGCCAGCGAGGGCAGCAACCGGAGATGGGCGAAGAGTTCGTCGGGGAGAAGTCCCCGGCGCTGTCGCCGGCTCCCTCTCAAGAAGTGTAACTGCAGAGAAAGGGTAATCGGACCGATGAAGAGCAGGCTGGTACTATGTGGAGTGGGGGCGATGTCGTGGCTGGTGGGAAGCATGGCGGTGGTGGAGGGGTCGGCTCGTGCGCAGGGGCAGACGCTCGTGCTTGAAGACTTCCAGGCAAAAGAAGCGGACGGGTTTCCCTCGAATTGGGATCATGAGAACCAGCGCAGCCAATCCAAGGGGCGCGAGGCCTATAAGGTGCAGACGGAAGGCGGCGCGAATTTCTTATCCGCCAAAGATGCAGGGCAGCGGATCAAGAAAAAGAAGATCGACTGGGATCCCAAGGCGTATCCCGTATTGACCTGGCGTTGGCGGTTGAATAAGGCTGCAACGGGAACCGAACCAGTTGCCGCCATTTATGCTTCGCTCGACACGGATCTCTTGTTCATTCCGGTGTTCACGAAATATATCTGGAGTGCCACAAAGCCGGAAGGTACGTTGACCGAGGGCGGCATGTTCAGCGGTTCTGAAATCGTAGTGCAGTCCGGAACGAAAGACGTGGGCCAGTGGTTTGAAGAAAAAGTGAACGTCTACGAAGACTTCAAACGGATTCATCAGCATGAGCCGGCAGCGAAGGCCTGGGGCATTTCTGTCATTGCCGGCCCTGGTGTCGAAATTGATTTTGGCCCGATGATCGCGACGTCGGGAAAGTAGGCGCGTTTTATGGATACGACCCAAGCCAATTCCATGTCGCTTCAGAAGCTGTTCGATATCGTGTTCGGGTTGGCGGTCATGGGAACCGTGGGGACTCTGATCGGGTACATCATGGGCGGCGGGTTGATGCCTGTCGCAATCGGAGTGGGCCTTGCGCTTGGCGGCGTCATCGGATTCCTCGGCGGTCGCCGATTTCTTGTCAGCATTTTGGTCGGAACTGTATTGGGCGGGGCATTGGCCTGGCTCGTTGCCGGTGCTGATCGGATTTGGGTAGGGGCGGGAGCCGGCGCTGCGATGGGTGGATTCCTGGGCGTGCAAATTTCCATGTTGCTGGATGTCCGTGCAGCCAGAAAAGCGTCGTCCGAACAGGTCGAGCCGTCGGCATGATCATTGTGCGCGGAAACAGGGGGCTGTATGGAAAATAAGGGCGTGCTGATTGGATCAATTATTTTCGTGTTCGGCTCCTTCATCCTGATGATCGGCATGATGCTCTGGGAGTCGAACAAGGCCTATAAAATGAAGGAGTTGGCACAGTCCATTAAGACTGAAAGCCGGCCGACCATGAGCAGCGCTCCCGCACAGGATTACTCGATGTATAAGACAAAAATGGGCGATGAGGGGCGTGAGATGGTGCAGATTCCGGAAGGGCCCTTCACGATGGGCAGTCAGGATGGTGATCCGGACGAAGCGCCCGAGCATCAAGTGTTTTTGAAAGGTTTCTTCATCGACCGAAAAGAAGTGACACAAGAAGAATACATGCGGTTTGCCAAGATGACCAAGCGCCCGATGCCAAGGATCGAAGTTTTTGAAGACGATCAATCCAAGCTGCTGCAGCCGGAGTTTGCAGCCATGAGTGTGTCGTGGGATGAGGCAGTGGCCTATTGCAAGTGGGCCGGGAAGCGCCTTCCTACCGAAGCGGAATGGGAAAAGGCGGGGCGCGGCGAAGGAAAGCGGAAGTATCCGTGGGGGGAAAGGTTTGCCGCACACGCGGCCAATGTCGCTGGAAGCGAGGACGGATACAAGTACCTGGCGCCTCCCGGATCATTCGAAGCCGGAAGGAGCCCGTACGGGATTTTCGACATGACCGGTAACGTCGCCGAATGGGTGGCGGATACGTATGACGAGAACTACTACAAGAAATCGCCTTATCGCGATCCGAAAGGGCCGACGGCCGGTGATTTGAAGGTCGTGCGTGGCGGGTCGTGGCGAGAGACTGAGCACAATGCCCGTCTGTCCAAACGATTTGCGGCGAAGCATTGGCGAACCGACATTACCATTGGCATTCGCTGCGCCAGCGATCTGGATGGCACAAACAGCGATTCCTCCTCTTAAGCCGGTATGCTGGAAACCAAATTCAAGGTCGCGTTTCTTCTCACCGTTCTAGCCTTTGCCGCGATTCCCATCATAGGCATTCTTCGTGGCACGACGCTCACGCCGTTTGAAGCGGCGCCGCCGGGAGCCATCGAAACGGCTCAATCGGAACCGGAGGCCGCGCCCGAAGAAGAACCGATTCGAGAGGAGATGGTCACGATTCCCGCCGGGCCTTTTCTCCGTGGGACAACGAGCGGCGGGTTCGATGAGCAGCCGCAGCGAACGATTTTCCTCGAAACGTTTTCCATCGACCGATACGAGGTAACCAATCACCAATACCAGGAGTTCGTCTTCGCCACCGGACATCGCAAGGCTGGTCCGCCTTCGCGCTATGCGAAGAGTATAGGGAAAATGCGTGGCACGAATCAGCCGGTCGTGTATGTATCGTGGGACGATGCAAGCGAGTATTGTCGCTGGAAGGGCAAGCGGCTGCCGACGGAAGCTGAATGGGAGAAGGCGATGCGCGGTTCCGATGGCCGCCTCTGGCCGTGGGGAAATGCCGAGCAACCCAATGGAGCCAATTGGGCTCGAGTGCAGGATGGGCACGAGGTGTCGGCGCGGGTCGGGAGCTTCCATGCCGACAAGAGTCCCTACGGGGTCATGGATGGAGCGGGCAATGCCATGGAGTGGGTGGCTGATTGGTACGACGAGGGGTACTACAAGAGTTCGCCGGAGGAGAATCCCCCAAGCCCAGAATACGGCACATATCGCGTGCTTCGAGGGGGGAGCTACACCACGACCGGGGCTGATATCCGCATCACCAGCCGGAGCAAAATGGTTCCGGATTTCCGCGATGAAACGATCGGGTTTCGCTGTGCGATTTCGGGGATTTTAGAGGGACAGAAACGGCAGGAGAAGTCCGGATAAAACTAAAGAAAATCAAAGTAGTAGAGGATTAAAAACACGGCCAAAATTATATTGACAACCATACCAGCCAAAACTATAATGTCGAACACTTTTGAGTTTTTTGTCATGATTTTTCCTGTGTTTTCGCGCCCAACGACAAATTTTGAATAACACACGGACGTGTGCGTGTCAAGGAATGCCCTGATCTAATTTACTCACCTAACCATTCCCATCAGGAGAAGGAGATACGATGGCAACGGCGACGGCACCAGACAGCGAACTTAAGATAAAAGTGGGCAAGATGATTTTCTATATCACAGCCGCGGTGGGTCTGTGGTTCTTCTATTGGTTTGCCGGCATTCAGTGCCCCTGTTAGGCAGGGCCACGAGCCGGGATTTCCTGAACATTATTTATTTTGAGCTGAGGAGGGGCGAATATGGGTCAGTCGATTGTGTACGGGGTCATCTCGTTGATTATCTGCGTGGCCTATTTCACATTGGTCGACCACTTCCTAATGGACATGCAGGGGTTGGATTACTGGTATCTATTCCGCAAGTAGAGTTGCGGCAATAGCCCCGAAACGCTGTTGGACTTTTCGTGATTTTTTTTCGAAATGCATCAAGGAGGTATCCCATGGGTCTTATAGCCCGAAAGAAACTGTTCTCAATCATGGCGCTCTGCGCGATGGTTGGCCTCCTCCTGCTTCCGATCGTCATGTCGTTGCCTACGCTGGCTGCCGGCGAGGAGACTCCAGCGGCTGAAGGAGCGAAGAAGGATGGAGATAAGGTTGAGAAGGGGCGTGACGTCTATTACAAGACGGAAGGCATTGTGGTCGGTGCCCCTGCTCCGAAGACTACGGATGGTCCCAAAGATTATCCGCGGTACAACTTCGAGAGCCGGGTGTTGCTCTGGTTCGCCAACCAGCAGCACCTCTACTACGGCAGCTTCGTGCTCGCCGTGCCGATTTTCTGTATGGTCATCGAGTTCATGGGGGTTGTGACAAAGGATAAAGCGCTGGCCAAACGGTATGATCAGCTGGCCTATGACTTCATTAAGATCAGTCTCACAGCCTATTCGCTGACGGCGATCCTGGGCGGCATCCTGATCTTTACCTTCCTGACTCTCTATCCTGCGTTCTTCGGTTATCTTTCCAGCATTTTCCGTCCGGTGATGCATATTTATGCGCTGATGTTCGTGGCGGAGAGCGGAACCCTCTACATCTATTATTACGGTTGGGACAAGATGAAGGAAGGATTCCTCAAGTGGATCCATCTGAGCATGTCGGTCATTTTGAACGTCATCGGCACCTTACTGATGTTCCTGGCCAATTCGTGGATCGGCTTCATGATGTCGCCGGCCGGTGTCGATGAGCAGGGGCGGTTCCTCGGAAACATCTGGCACGTCATTCACACCGCGTTGTGGAACCCGCTCAACGTGCACCGCATCCTTGGCAACATGGCCTTCGGTGGCGGTGTCGTCGCAGCCTATGCGGCCTATAAGTTCCTCGCGGCGAAGACCGAGGAAGATCGGGCTCATTACGATTGGATGGGTTATATCGCAATGGCGCTCGGTGTGGCCTTCTTGATCCCGCTGCCCTTCGCTGGTTACTGGCTGATGCGCGAAGTCTATGCGTATCGCCAACAGATGGGCATCACGCTCATGGGCGGACTGCTTGCCTGGCTCTTCATCATTCAGGCCACCATGATCGGTATCCTCTTCTTGAGCACCAACTACTACTTGTGGCAGGCCATGGGCCGGATGCGGGGCGCCGAGAAGTATCAGCGCTACATCAAGTATCTCGTATTTCTCCTTGTCTGCGGCTTCTTGGTATTTATCACGCCGCACACGATGGTCATGAGCCCTGCCGAATTGAAGGCTATGGGCGGTCAGCAGCACCCGGTGCTGGGTAACTACGGCGTCATGTCCGCTAAGAACGGCGGCATTAACGTCATCATTACCACCACAGTGTTGAGCTTCGTGTGGTACATGCGAGGCAACAAGGTCTCCACCGTTTCGTGGGCGAAGTTCGGCAATATTTTCATGGGTGTGTTCTTCGCCTGTGCCTATGTCAACATTATCTGGCTCGCCATTTATGGGTACTACATTCCGGCCAACGTCCGAGTCGGGCTGTCAGTGCCGCAGGTGGCTACCACATTGTCTTGTCTGTTCTTCATGTTCGCGCTGAACAGCGTGATGATGAAGGGGGCCAAGCAGATGGGGCCGATCGAATGGGGGAAAATTTCCGCCCGCTCGCAGTACGCCCTGATCATGTTGGCGACAGCCTTTACCTGGATGATGGGATTGATGGGCTACATCCGCTCCTCGGTCCGTCTCTTCTGGCACGTGAACGAAATCATGCGTGACAACTCACCATGGGCCTACACCCACACCGTGGGTTTTGCGGCCAACATGATTTCATTCAACGTGTTGTTCTTCTGGATCAGCATTCTGTTCGTCTTCTGGCTCGGCAGCTTGACGGCGAAGAAGGTCCCAGTCGGTGAGAAGGCGGGAGTTCCCGGGACCGCACCGCAGCCGGCTGGTAGCCACTAACCATCTTTATTGAGCATTGGCTCAGTGGGGGAGGGCGTGATCACGTCCTCCCCCAGTGTAGCCGCAGGAGGTCAAAACCGTGGGTAATCTGATTAATGAAGCCCTCTCGATGGGGTGGATGGCCCTGGCCCTTCTAGTGGGCTTACTCATTTATTTCCAGGTGTCGATCAGCGACCCTGCTGCCAAGAAACGTGCGACGTTCAAGACGTTCATCGGAATTATCGCGACGTTCTTGTTGTTCATCGCCATCGCCAACTACAAGAACAATTTCTATGGAGAAAATCGATTGTTGCCGGTGTCCCTCGTGATGATCACCGCAACCGCCTTCGTGATGGCCTTGTATTTCACCAACCTCAGCGCCCTCTTGAAAATCGGGGGGTTCATGTTTTTCGTCGCAGCGTTTCTCTCGGGCTACGGGAACTGGCTGCCCCAGGTTGAAGGTGGTTTTCCTCCGAAGGAAGAAAAACTGGATTTTAGCTCGATGACTCCGCAGCAACTGGCTGACGAAGGTGAAAAAATCATTTTCGGAGGAATCGGCCAAAACAAGGTGCAGGGCGCTATCGGGAAGGGACAGTGCCCGCTGTGTCACGCGTTCCATGCCGGCATGCTTGGCGAACGTGCGCCAAACCTGTTGGGTCTTCCTGAGCGGGCGGGGAAAGAGCGTTTGGAAGATCCCAAGTATTCGAAGGGCAACCCTGCCAAGCGCGAGTACGCTGATAAGGAGGCATTCCCCGGTGCCGGAACTGCAGAAACCGGGCAAGAGTACATCGCGGAGTCACACTCTTGTCCCAGCTGCTATGTTGTCGCTGGTTACGGCGTAAAGGGGACGAACGATAAAGAAAGCCCGATGCCGAAGATCCACAAGCCACCAATATCGCTCTCGTTGCCTGAACTGGCGGCGGTGGATACCTGGCTCTACGTCCGTGAAGGACGGGAAGCCCCGTCGTACGAAGAAATTGTGAAGTCTTACGAAAAATTCATCCCTGAGGCTGATCGTCCGAAGATGCAGGAGGAGAAGCCTGCTGGAGCTACCGCCTTATTGGCTGATGGATCTGAACCAGTCGATCAGATTTTTGCAAAGGCGCAGTGCGTGGTCTGCCATACCATTCCAGGCATTCCTGGTGCCACGGGTACCCAAGGCCCCAAGCTGGAAGAGGGGACGAACGCACCGAACCGAATCAAGGATCCGGCATACAAGGGAACCGCGCATAGCACTCCCGAGTACATCATGGAGTCCGTGGTGTCGCCCAGTACGTACGTTGTCAAAGGCTTTCCTGACAACCTGATGCCGAAGGTGTTCGGACAGAAGCTGAGCGCGGGAGCCCTGAAGAAGATCGTTGATTATCTGTCGCAGGTAAAGGCGGGTGCGCCGCCTCCGAAGATTTCTTAATCTTTGCTGTCTATCTTTTTGTAGACTAAAGGGAGTGAACCCATGAAAGCATTGATGTCAGTCGGCGCGCTGGTAGGAGTCATTGGACTCCTCCTGCTGGTCGGGATGATCCTCGACGTCATCCCGTCGAATACTGTGCGTTTGGTCGAAGGCTACATGCCGATGCAGATGCTCACGGAGCTGGCATTATTCGTAGCCGGCTTCACTGGGCTTAGTTATATGCTTAGCTCGATGGGAATGGCGGTCCCCCGGTTCTGGCAGGGCATCGGTTTCTGGGCATTCATCCTGCTGTATCTCAAGTTCCGCGTCTACCCCCCGATCCCCTTCAGCGTTCGGGCCATGTACGGGACTGTATCACTCGTTGCAGTCTTTATGTGGGTCTCGGCAAATGAAGAAGATTGGAAAAAATTCAAGCAGCCGATCATGAACGTGCTCGATGCGCAGAGCGGCACCAACAAGTTGCTGCGATATGCCTACCTCGTGCTGCTCCCGATCGTCATCGGTGGATTTACATACAACGCCATGAAGCCGAAATCAGAGGAGCCGATCGAGTTGCGCACGGTGCATCCTGCTCCTCCGGCCAGCACGAAGGTGCACGGGAAGACGTACGTGCTCCAGACGTCGCAAAATCCATATCGCGTGAATCCGGAAGGCAAGTACGATCAGGAATACACCAACGCGAACATCGTCGAACAGGGTATGGGTCGTTTAATGAAGCCGAATGCCAATCCCTGGGACGAAAAGAGTCAAGGCTACTTGAAGTATGTGCGCGAAGGGGGAGAGATCTTCTTCCAGAACTGTCACTTCTGCCACGGCGATAACTTGAACGGTCGCGGCTTGCACGCCTTCGCCTTCAACCCGATTCCGGCGAACTTCACCGATCCGGGAACAATTGCCCAGCTGCAAGAGACGTTCATCTTCTGGCGCGTGTCCAAGGGCGGTATCGGATTGCCGAACGAAGGATTCCCCTGGGCCTCGGTGATGCCGCCATGGGAACAGCACCTGACGGTCGATGAAATCTGGAAGGTGATCCTATTCGAGTATTGGCATACTGGCTACTATCCCCGTACCTGGGATTAATCGCTTACGTGATTCATCGCTAACCTGGATATACGAGATGAGGGTAAACATGAAGAACAGTCTAAGTCGGAAGGCAGGAGTGGTGATCGCGACCGCCTTCGGAGTCATCCTGGCTTCAGGCAGCACCGGGGTTTCACTCTTTGCCCAAGATGCAGTCCCTGAAGGGTTTAAGAAAGGGGAACTTGCCCCTGAACCTGCTGCCGAGATGATCGAAGCGGGAAAACGCGTTTACTTTACGAAGTGTGTTTGGTGTCACGGGGTGGATGGTGCAGGAGATGGGCCTGGCGCCGATCGTCTCTGGCCTCGTCCTCGTAACTTTAACCAGGGAACCTTCAAGATTCGTCATACGGCGAGCGGTGAGCTCCCGTTGTTCGACGCGAAGAAGCCGATTCCTGGCCAGAACGACCTCTTTGAGACGGTGACCCACGGATTGCCGGGGTCGGCCATGCCGTCCTGGGAAGGTATTCTGACGGAAGAACAGCGGCTCCAAGTGCTGTCCTTCGTAACGACCCAACTCGTGAAGGATCGGAAGTTTACAGACAAGCAGTCGGAGGCGCAGACGATCCTCCAACTTGCAGACCTAAAGGCAAAGCCACAAACAGATGAGAGCAAGAAGCGTGGCTCTGAGCTCATTGTTGAAAAGAAATGTATTGAGTGTCATGGTGTAGAAGGCCGTGGCGATGGCAACGCGTTCAACCTGAAAGACGACTGGGGCTTTGCCATTCAACCGGCAGACTGGCACAAGTGCTGGAACTTCCGTGGCAGCCGCCAGGATCCGTATAACGTGAAAAACATTTTCCGTACCTTCTCGACCGGTGTAAACGGAACACCGATGCCTTCGTTTGCGGACAACACGACAATCGATGAGCGCTGGGATATCGCGAATTTCGTGAACTCGCTCTGCGAGAGAGATACGGAAGGGAATCCTCTTCCCATCGATCCGTTGACGGATAAGCCGAAGATCAACTTCGTCGTGCCATCCGATCCGGTGGAGGGCGAGATTCCGGCTGATATGGAAAACGAGGCCTGGCAAAAGGCTCCGAAGCGCTATGTGGCCATGGGCGGGCAAATCACTCACAAGCCGCGCAACTTCGTGAATCGGATCGATGACATCTGGGTCCGGTCGCTCTACAACGACAAGAACGTTGTCTATCTTCTCGAATGGGATGACCGTACCAAGAGTGTGGCCGAGGGTAAATTGCCGTGGGCCCCGACTCAAGTGAACGTCGATGTGAAGGAACAGGATCCGAAGACCGGTGAGGAAGGCTCCATCGCTGCGAACCAAAACAAATACGCGGTTTACAACGATGCGATCGCGATTGAAACCCCGGTGAAGTGGAAGGAATTACCCGCGCCGATCAAGCCGCGGTACCTGTTCGGGACCAACGAGCAGTTTCCGGTCGATATCGTGAAGTGGGAAGCCGATGGATCCATCCGTGCCTTCAAAGGAACAGGATGGGACAAGGACTTCGAAGAGCGCGACACATATGAAGAAAATCTGAAGGTTCTCAAGAGCGAGTGGAAGAACGGCCGCTGGTACGTCATGATTCAGCGTCCGCTGGGGAACAAGAAGGATCAGGACTATGACGAAGATACCTTCTTTGAAGTCGGTCAATACGTCCCTACCGTCTTCTTTGCATGGGATGGGCACAATGGCGATGCAGGACGCAAGATGGCCGTGTCGGCCTTCTATTACACGTTCCTGAATCCGCCGACTCCACGAGAAACCTATATCTATCCGGTGGTGATCGCCTTTGGCGTAGTCCTGCTGGAAGGATGGGTGTTGACTCGCCGCGCGAACAAGAAGAAGGGGAAGGCCCTCTAAGCTTCGCGAGAAGACGGAGTGTGAGACACAACGGAGGGGGTGGGGAAACCCACCCCCTCCTTGTTTTTGGAATCGGACGGAATATGAGCACGGCATGATTACCGATGTGACGGGCATTTTGCTGGCCGGCGGGAAAAGTCGGCGCATGGGGGAGGATAAGCGATTTCTCCATGTCGGTGAGCGTACGCTCTTTGAGCAAAGCCTTGCGGTGCTTCGCTCCATCTTTCGGGATGTTCTTATCGTGATTGCGCAGGATAGTCCCCCTCTGGAGACGGACGCGGCTGTCATTCGCGATCTCGTGCCGGACTGCGGAAGCTTGGGTGGCCTCTATACGGGATTGAGCCAAGCCACGACCGAGCATGTGTTCGTCGTTGCCTGTGACATGCCGTTTCTCAACCAGGAGGCTGTGCGATATGTGATCGGCCTAAAGGAGGAGGCGGATATCGTCATGGCGGAGGGAAAGAACGGCCTGCAGCCGATGCATGCGGTCTATAGCCGACGCTGTCTTCCGGTCTTCGCGGAGATGGTCCGGACGCATCACTTGAAGATCCAAGACATCGTTGCACATCCATCGCTCAAAGTCCGGTTGATTAATATGGCTGAGTTAAGCCGGATTGATCCAGAAGGCCGATCATTTCTCAACGTGAATACACCAGCGGATCTTGAAGCCGCTCGAAAACTGCACAGGCCTCCACGAGATTCTCACGCTCATTGATCGCGATATGCGACGCTCAATCCTCATCATTCATCCGGGGGCGCTCGGGGACATCCTGCTTGCCGTCCCAGCCATGAGAAGACTCCGCGCGCAATTTCCGCAACACGAGCTTGTTCTTTGCTCCAACAAGCCTGTTGCTCGGCTTCTTATCGAATGCCGTGTGATCGATGCCTGGTTATCCATACAAGGGCGGGCTTGCGCCGAATTGTTTGATCGCGAAGCGTTAATTGGGGGCGAGTTACAAGTATGGTTAGAACGTTGCGATTGCGCCGTGGCGTGGATGCAGGACCAGCATGGAAGTCTGGCGAGGACCCTAGAAATTGCCGGCGCGAGGAAAACAATCGTCTGCTCCCCCTTCTCGATGACCTTGAAGGCGCCCCACCAAAGCGATCGCTTTTGCGAAACTATCCAAGAGTTACTCATTCATGATGCAGAGTTAGATCGGTTGCAGCTCTCCGGCGCATTGTCCTTACGGGGGCGCTCATGCCTGGAGGAACTTGGCGTGGGGAGGGACTGCAATTTCACTGCGTTTCATCCTGGAAGCGGCAGTCGCCGGAAGTCCATCGCGATCGCGACGATGGCCACGATGATGGCGAGGCTTCGAGGCGAGGGGATGCTGCCGATTGTCATCGAGGGGCCGGCTGATCACGAGGCTGTGTGTTGCCTCCTTCAAAAGCTGTCTTTCCCTGCGGTTGTCTTGCGAGATCTCGAGCTTCGGACACTGGCCGGCGCCTTATCTCACGCGACAAAATTCGTCGGCCATGATTCCGGTGTTACACACTTAGCCGCCTTACTCGGTGTGCCTACCGTTGCGTTCTTTGGCCCAACCGATCCTGACCGGTGGGCCCCGCTAGGAAGCCATGTGAGCGTCTTGAAGGCGCCTCACGCCTCTGAATGTTTAACGATGCCATTCTGTGACCTGCCTGCAACATGACATTCAATTCGTGATCCGAGAGATTAATGGCATGGAGCTGAACCTCGGAAAACTGCGAAATACCCTGGAATTCCCGTAGTGCCGCCTTGTCTCCTCCTACCCCGTATGCTAGAGTGGCAAGTTAAATTTTCCTTCAATGGTAAGGACTTAGGAGCTCTTTTGTGTCTCAAGGTGTCGTGCAAGATAAGGTGACCACTGCTCTGCTTGGAGCCCTCAATGGGGCGAAAGAAAAGGGTCAGTTGATAACGGAGGCCTGGCCAACTCTCAGTCTCGATGCTCCCAAACGGCCGGAATGGGGTGACCTCGCATCGACGGTGGCGATGTCGCTCGCCTCCTCGGAGAAGCGTGCCCCGCACGACATCGCCCAGATTATCATCGATAATCTTCCTCAACGGGAGCAGCTCTTCGATCGAGTTGAAATCGTCAGACCGGGATTTCTCAATCTGACTCTGAAGGCCTCCCTGTGGCAGGAAGTGCTCAAAGAAATCGAGACTCAGGGCGCAGCCTACGGCAAAGCGGATCTTGGCCGGAAGCGACGGGTTCTGGTCGAGTATGTGAGTGCCAATCCAACCGGTCCGCTCCACGTCGGTCATGGTCGAGGGGCTGCGGTGGGACAGGCCGTCGCCAGGTTGCTGGAGGCCGTCGGCTACGACGTCGTCAGTGAGTATTACATCAACGACGCTGGTCGCCAGATGAAGCTTTTAGGAGCATCCGTCTACGCCCGTTATCAGGAACTCTGCGGTCAGGTCGTCGAATTTCCTGCGGACGGCTATCACGGCACCTACATTACCGCCGTGGCGGAACGTGTGAAGCAGCAACTGGGCGACGCGCTCGCAGGACGCTCTCCCGCCGAAGTCGAAGAACGTTGCCGAGCACTGGCCTATCAGGAGCTGCTGGGACTCATTCGGGAAGACCTCAAATCCTTTGGAATCGAGTTTCAATCGTGGTTCAGCGAGGCCTCGCTCTTGACGTCGCACGCCGTTGAACGCGTGCTGGGTGAATTGACGTCCCGCCAGCTCCTGTTTGAGCAGGAGGGTGCCTGGTGGTTCCGCTCGTCGGTATTCGGCGATGAGAAAGATCGGGTGGTGAAGAAGCAGGACGGCGAGTACACCTACCTGGCTTCCGATATCGCCTACCATTGGGACAAGCTCCAGCGGGGGTATGACGTGCTCGTCGATGTGTGGGGAGCTGACCACCATGGGTATATCCCCCGCATGCAAGCCGTGATGCAGGCGTATGGCCATCCGAGAGAGCGGTTACGGGTCATCTTGGTTCAGCTGGTCAAGCTCTTGCGGGCCGGCGTGGAAGTCAAAATGTCGAAACGGACCGGAGAATTCATCACGATGAGGGAAGTCATCGATGAAGTCGGTGCCGATGCGGCGAAGTTCTATTTCTTGATGCGCGATGCCAACACGCATTTGGAATTTGATTTGGAATTGGCGAAGCAACGTTCCGCTGACAATCCTGTCTATTACGTCCAATATGCCCATGCTCGGATCGCCAGTTTGTGGCGGGTGGCCGCTTCGCGGGGGATCGCCTGCCTGCCACCGAGCCAGACGGTTTTGACGGTGCTTACCGATCCGGACGAGTTGGGACTGATCAGAAAACTGTCCGCCTACCCGTCGGTTCTGCAAGCGAGCGCCGCCGGCTATGAACCGCATCGGATCACCTACTATCTGCAGCAGTTGGCCGCGTTGCTTCATACGTTCTACAACAAGCACCGCATTCTGCCGCCGGCCGCGGATAAAGAGGTGTTTGAACAGGCGCTGCCGGGAATCGCGACCGGTGAGGAGCCTGAGCGGGAAACACTTAGCCCGGAGCGGACGGCCGCTCGGTTGGCATTGATGAGCAGCGTACAGCAGGTGATCAAGAACGGGCTCAGCGTTCTGGGAATTTCGGCGCCGGATCACATGTAAGTCGAGTGCGCGATGCGTGAGGGGATGTGAATTTTTCAGTCGGACAGCAAGATCGTTTCTCGAGCGCAAGGACCGGCACGCTCAGCACGGCTCATGGCCTGACCGAGACGCCGGCCTTCATGCCGGTGGGGACGCTTGGGCCGGTCAAGGGGATCGAGCCTCAAGATCTGGAGCAGCTTGGCTTCAATCTGATGCTCAACAATGCCTATCATCTCTATTTGCGGCCGGGTCATAACGTAATTGCCGAAATGGGTGGGCTTCATCGCTTCACCGGTTGGCCGGGAGCCATCCTCACCGACAGCGGGGGATTTCAGATCTTCAGTTTGGCCAAGCTGTGCAAGATCACGGACGACG
The DNA here is from genome assembly GCA_033852435.1 of Nitrospira sp. GTDB lineage: Bacteria > Nitrospirota > Nitrospiria > Nitrospirales > Nitrospiraceae > Nitrospira_C. Next base: position 65,877 of record JAWOMO010000043.1, on the reverse strand, counting down.
GAGTGAGTTTCCAATCACATCTCGACGGCTCGACGCACTTCATTTCCCCGGAAACGGCGATCGAGATCGAGGAAGCGTTGGGCGCGGACATCATCATGGCATTCGACCAGTGCGTGGCGTTGCCGGCAGAGCGGGACGTCGTTCGCGATGCGGTTCGGCGGACCACGCTCTGGGCCAAGCGTTGCCAGGCCAGCAGACGGCGGACGGATCAGGCGCTCTTTGGGATTGTACAGGGCGGATTGGATCGCGAGCTTCGGGCCGCATCGGCCCGAGGTCTGGTGGAGCTTGGTTTCGACGGCTACGCAATCGGCGGCCTCTCGGTCGGTGAAAGCACGGACGAGATGTACGCGATGTTGGACGTCACCGTGCCTGAGTTGCCTGCATCGAAGCCGCGGTATCTGATGGGCGTGGGTATGCCGGAGAACCTGATCGAAGGCGTCGCGCGCGGGATCGATCTCTTTGACTGCGTGGTGCCGTCGCGTCACGGGAGAACCGGATGGTTGTTTACCAGTTTCGGACGTGTGGTCATCAAGCAAGCACGGTATCTGCGCGATGAACAGCCCATCGATCCGCACTGCGGCTGCCCGGTTTGCGCCCGGTACTCCCGGGCCTACTTGCATCATTTGTACAACGTGAAAGAGATGCTCGCCTCGCGCCTCAATACGATTCACAACCTCTGGTATTTTGCAGATTTTATGCGGCGGATGCGGGCGGCGATCGGGCAAGGCGCATTCAACGAATTCCGAGAGGCGTTTTATCGTGCCCAAGAGCGGGAAGCGCCGGAGGTTGCTGCGTTGGCGAATCGTGAGGCCGGAACAATACGGCGAACTGTACTGGACGTTTAATCGAGAGAGGGGATCTGTTGTATGTTCATGGAATCTGTCGCGTGGGCTCAGGGAACTGGCGGAGGCGGATCGGGAGCGGGAACGCTGCTGTCACTCGTGCCGTTTGTGCTGATTTTCGTTATCTTTTATTTCTTGTTGATCCTGCCTCAGCAAAAGAAGCAGAAACAACAGAAGGCGATGTTGGAGGCGTTGAAGAAGGGCGATAAGGTGATCACGGCCTCTGGAATTTGGGGAACCGTGACCAATCTGGGGAAAGAGACGGTCACGCTTCAGATTGCCGACAATACGAAGATCAAAATGCAGCGGGAGTTCATTTCACGGGTGCGCGCGGACGAGGAAGACAAGGAGTCGTAGTCTGCACAGGACAAAGGGGTTGGAAGCGCTATGAAAAAAGTACGTGGGCGGCTGACGTTATTGGTGCTGGTGCTGGTGGTCTCGGCGGTATTCTTTTTACCGTCGTACCAACCGTTGTATCAAGCCTTGCCAGGCTGGGCCAAATCGGTGTTGCCGAATAAGGGCATCACGCTGGGCTTGGATCTGCAGGGGGGGATTCACATGGTGATGGAGGTGGATGAGGATCGTGCGGTGGAAATCGCCGTCGATCGGTCGGTCGTGTCGCTCCAGGACATGTTAGTGGACAAGAAACTCCCCGCTGAATCCGTCAAGCGCACAGGGCCGACGAGAATCACGATTGAATTTCAGAACGCCGATCTCAAGGCCCAGATCCAAAAACTGATCGATGAGTTCCCCACCTTTACGGAAACGGATTCCGCTGGATCCTCGAATACGATTGTCTGGGATCTGCGGGAGACGGAGGCGAAGCGCATCAAGGATTCGGCCATCAACCAGGCGCTCGAAACGATTCGCAACCGCATCGACCAATTCGGCGTGGCAGAGCCGCTGGTTCAGCGCCAAGGATTGAAGCAGATCGTCGTCCAACTGCCGGGCGTCAAGGATCCCAAGCGGGCCAAGGACCTGATCAAGGAGACGGCTTTACTCGAATTCAAGATGCTCGACGAAGAGAACCAGATGAAGTTGGATCTTCCGGCGCGTATTTCCAAGGATAAAGAGGCGGACGTTGTAAAGCAGGTCGAGGGCAAGTTGCCGGAGGGGGATCAGATCCTTTTCGAGCGGGCGATAGACAAGGACACGGGTCGGGAATATCGCATTCCCTATCTCGTCAAGAAGCGGGTGATGTTGACGGGGGATGTGCTGAGCGATGCCCGCGTCTCAATCGGCCAATTCAACGATCCCTATGTGTCGATCACGTTTGACGCGAAGGGCGGGCGGGAGTTCGAGCGGATCACCGGCGACAACGTCAAGAAGCGCATGGCGGTCGTGCTCGACAATACGATCTACTCGGCTCCGGTCATTCAGGAGCGGATTACGGGTGGTCGCGCACAAATCACCGGGACATTCTCCACGCAGGAAGCGAACGACCTGGCGATCGTGCTGCGGGCCGGTGCCTTGCCGGCGCCGCTCAAGATCATTCAAGATCTGACGGTCGGGCCATCGCTCGGACAGGATTCGATTGAAAAGGGCGTGAAGGCGACGCTCGTGGCCGGCGCGATGGTCGTCATCTTCATGATCATCTATTACAGGCTGTCCGGCGTGATCGCGGACTTTGCCCTTGTTCTCAACTTGATCTGTCTGATGGGCGCCCTGTCGGCGCTCACCGCGACCCTCACGCTGCCCGGCATTGCCGGCATCGTGCTGACGATCGGCATGGGCGTCGACTCAAACGTGCTGATCTTCGAGCGCATTCGTGAGGAACTCCGGAGCGGGAAAGCCGTCCGCCTCGCGGTGGATGGGGGTTACGACAAAGCGTTGCTGACGATCATCGATTCCCATGTCACGACGCTCATCACAGGTGTGGCGCTGTTTCTCTTCGGGACTGGTCCGATTAAGGGGTTTGCCGTGACCCTCTGCCTGGGCATCGCGATCAACTTGTTTACCGCGTTGGTCGGCACCAAAGTGATTTTCGACGTGATCAATCAACGCCATAAAGTGGAACAATTGAGCATTTAGCCACGACGCCATCGCCGACGGGCGTTCCGCGGTGTGCGGATCGCTGAGGGCCGATCGCTGTGAGCAAGGGAGTAGGCATGTTAGAAATTCTCGGGAAGACGAATATGGATTTCATGGGGAAACGCCGGTATGCGTTTCTCTTCTCCGGCATCATGGTACTGCTGGGGATTATTGGATTGATTCAGATCGGCCGGGGAGCGGCGAATCTCGGCATAGACTTTGCGGGCGGGACCGCGGTGCAGCTAAAATTCGATCAGCCGGTTCGGATTGATGAGGCCAGGAAGGCCCTGGAGGCTAACGGTCTCGGCGATGCCGAGTTGCAGGAGTTTGGCCAGGATAATAAGTTGTTGATTCGCGTAAAAGCCTCCACGACCATCGAAGAGAAGACCGCGGAGCGCGTGGTGGTCATTTTTACGAAGGAGTTTCCCGCGAATAAATTCGTGGTGGATTCCACCACGGAAATCGGCCCGACCATCGGCAAGAAGCTTCAGGAAGACGCGCTCATCGCCGTGCTTGTCTCGTTTGCCGGCATCATCCTGTACATCGCCGCGCGGTTCGAGTTTCGCTTCGGGATCGCAGCCGCCTTGGCAACGTTTCACGACGTCTTGGCGGTGTTGGGGTCCTTCTATGTGCTGGACAAAGAAATCACCCTCTTGGTCGTGACGGCGTTGTTGACCCTGGCGGGCTATTCGCTGACGGATACCGTGGTCGTCTTCGATCGTATCCGAGAAAACCTCCGCACGCGGCGTCGTGAGAGTGAGGAGACGATGATCAACAATGCGATCAATCAGGTCTTGAGCCGGACGATCGTCACCAGTCTGACCGTGGTGCTGGTTCTAATTCCGTTGACTATTGCCGGCGGGGAAGTGCTGCATGACTTTTCGCTAGCCCTTTTGTGGGGCGTGATATTCGGGACCTATTCGTCCATTTTTGTCGCCAGTCCGTTGTTGCTATTATGGCCGGTAACCTCCGGTCGACTGTTAAAGCGTAGCTAGCCCGATGGGGCGGAGTCGAGGCGCCGATTCTAATCGGCCCTCGTGCGAATACCCATGAACCTCTGGAGTCGGTCCCACAGTCTCCAGCACAAGATCATCACGGCGATCGTGATGGTCGGACTCCTGCCGCTCACGCTCCTACTCGCCCTGACCTACGTCGAGGAGCGCCGTGCCTTGCGCGAAACGACGGGGACAAATTTCAAAGAAGTCGCCGTCGAAGCCGCCCGCCGGATCGAGATGCATGTCAGCCGCGGGATGAACGAGGCGCAACAACTCGCCACCACGCCGTTTCTCCGCACCTCCGTCACAGAAGCCAACCGCACGTACGAGGGCAAAGGTCCGCAAGGCATCCAGGACATGATCAAGGACTGGCAACAGCGCTGGAAGCAGCGAGACAAGCGCAGTGAGTTCCCGCTCTTCATTAACCGGATCGTGACGAACTATCTGATCCGATGGCATGACATTAGAAAGTCCGACTATGTCGGTATTCTCGTGACCGATGCCGAGGGGGCGCTGGTGGTCAGTTCCATTCCGCAAGTGGACTACTATTACGGCAAGACTGCCTGGTGGCGGGCGGTGGTAAAAGAAGGGAAGCGGGAACCCTATGTCAGCGAAATCACGTTTGACCCAGCGTTTGGAACCCACGTCGTTGTCGTGGCCGCGCCGATTCTCGACGACATTCAGAAATCCGTGATCGGGGCCGTGACAATTTTACTCCGTCGCGACACGCTGTTTCACTCGATCGCCGAAGTCTCGATCGGTTCGACCGGTCATGCGATGCTCTTCAGCTCAGACGGTGTTCCGGTAATCTGTCCGATCCTGGCTCCCGAAGAACATTCGATCAATCCTGAATTGATCAATATACTTGGTGCGCTCAAAGCAGGATGGGCGGTGGCGACAGACGATTCGCACGGGAGTCACAATGCCCTCATCGGATTTGCGCCTGTCCGGTTCAGCGACCGTCTTGCGCCAGGCAGCATCGGAGGAAAACAGTGGATCACGGTGGTGCGTCAGGACCCGCAGGAAACGTTTGCGCCTCTCGCCGATCTTGTGGCCAAGGTGTTGCTGTACGGGTTGGCGGTGCTGGGCGTCCTGTGGGGGACGGGGGTCCTCGTCGCGCGCCGCATTGCCCGTCCGATTCAACTCCTGCACGACGGCGTGCAGGAAATCGGAAGCGGTCGGCTCGAACAAAGGCTGGAACTCAAAACCGGCGATGAAATCGAACGCCTCGCCGACGCCTTCAACCAGATGGCGGCAAACCTCCAACGCTCCTTTGGTCAGATCGAGCAGCGGATGGCGGATGTCCGTCGACTGGAAGAAAAGTATCGCGATTTGATCGAACATTCGCCCGAAATGATCTATCAGCTGAACCGGAGCGGCCAGTTCGTGCACGTAAATAAGACCGGCCTGGAGAAGCTGGGTTATGCCCTCGACGAAATGCTGGCCATGAGGCTCTGGGACCTGGTCCCGCGCGGACAAGAGTCGCCGGTTCTGCACTACCTGGAACAGCTCATGTCGCAAGGGCAAAGCTCTATGGAGACCGTCTTCTTGGCGAAGGACGGACGCCCCATCGACGTCGAAATTCATGCGACCGCTCTCTTTGATGAGGAGCGGGGCGGGCTCGTGCATTCGCGCGCCTTCGTGCGTGACGTGACCGAACGCCATCGATTGGAGCAGGAACTCCAACACTATACGTCTGGGCTGGAACAGGCGGTCTCGGAGCGGACCCAGCAGTTGGTGGCGTCGCAGGCGCGCTACAAAGCGTTATTCGATTTGGTTGCCGATTCCGTGTTCATGGTGGACGCGACAGGGACCGTCGTCGCGGTCAACAAGCGGGAGGAGCAGGCGCTCGGCTATGCCGAGGCGAACATCGTGGGGCGCAGCATATACGACGTGGTGGTGGCGGTGCATCGCCAAGCTCTGGCAGGGTGGCTTGCCGACATTGGTACCGGGAAGCGGCAGGTGCCGACTCAGGAGATTACGGTCTTTAACGCGGCCGGACTCGAAACCCCCGTCGAGATGGACTTAATCCGAATCGGTTCCGCCGACCAGCTCTTGGTGATGGTGCAGTTGCGCGACATCACCGATCGGAAGAAGCTCGAACGGCAGCTTCAGACGTATCGCGAAGAACTCGAAGTCAAAGTGCGAGAGCGAACGAGAGAAATTGAAGAGACGAAACAGTATCTCGAGAATCTGCTCGAAAATGCGAACGATGTCATCTACACCCTCGATACCGATCAGCGGTTCACCTATGTGAACAGTAAGGTTGAGGTGTGGGGCTATCGCAAGGATGATCTCCTCGGCCGGCCTTACCTTTCGCTTCTCTCGAGACGTCATCGGGGCCGACGGCTCAAGAATACGTTGGACATCGGCGCCAAGCAGGTCTACGAAGTCGAGGTGGTGACCCGCATGGGCGAGATGCGCACGGTCATGGTGAGTGTCTCCCCCCTTCAGGGCGTGGACGGAGAGATTCTGGGTGTTCTCGGCATTGCACGCGACATGACGGAGACGAAGAAGTTGGAACAGCAGATCAGGAACTCGGAAAAACTCGCCTCGGTCGGGAAGCTGGCGGCTGGTGTCGCCCATGAAATCAACAATCCGCTGGGTGGAATTCTCAATTGCCTCTACAACCTGCGCAAGGGCGCCTTGTCGCCGGCCCGCCAGGAAGAATATTGGGCCTCGATGGAAGACGGCGTGCGGCGCGTGCAGAAGATCGTCCGGCAGTTACTCGATTTCTCTCAGCAGCACGAGCCGGAATTCAGTCTCACCGATATCAACCAGGTCGTCGGTCGCGTGCTGGTTCTGACCAACCATCTGTTTGCTCCCAATCGGATTGTGCTGGAGACAGAATTGGGTCACGGGCTGCCGAGCTTAATGGTGGACCGGCACATGATCGAGCAAGTCATGATGAATCTGATTCTGAACGCGGTCCAAGCCATGAAAAACGGAGGGATGTTGACGATTCGGACTTCCGTCGCCGAGGGGATTTGCCGAGTGGAGGTCCGTGATACGGGATCCGGTATTCCCCCGGCGGTCTTGCCGCGCATCTTCGATCCGTTTTTCACGACGAAGAGCGAAGGGGAGGGCACCGGCCTGGGGCTTTCCGTGAGCTTGGGAATTGTTGAACGCCACGGTGGTAAGATCCTGGTGGAGAGTGAAGTTGGGAAAGGAACAACGTTTACCTTATGCCTGCCGTTGTTGCGCGAGCGTTCGTTGGTGGAACGGGAAAGAGTGTTATGAAAGGTCTCGCCGTCCTGCTAGTCGATGACGAGCCCCTCATGCGACTCTCGATGGTCGACGCCCTGGAATCGGTCGGCTACGACGTGCACGCGGCGGCGTCAGGGACCGAGGGGATCGAAGCGATCCGTCGGAAGGCCTTCGATTTGGTGATCACGGATCTCCGGTTACCCGGCGCGGACGGACTGACTGTGCTGAAAGCGACAAAAGAACAGTCGCCTCAGACCGAAGTGGTGGTGATTACGGCGCATGGGTCGGTCGATTCAGCGGTCGGAGCCATGAAGCTTGGCGCGTTCGACTACATCACCAAACCGTTTCAAATGGATGAGCTCTTGCTGATCGTCGAACGCGTGGGCCGCGTGGTGGCGTTGCGGCGCGAAAACCAAGATCTTAAGGAGACGTTGGAGGACAAGTTCAGCTTCGGCGGCATCCTGGGCACAAACAGCCAGATGAGAGCTGTGCTCGACAAGATTAAATTGGTAGCGGGAACCGACTCGACCATCCTGATTCTGGGCGAGAGCGGAACGGGGAAGGAGTTGGTTGCCAACGCGATTCATCAGAACAGTGCGAGAAGCCAGTATCCTTTGATCAAGGTAAGTTGCGCGGCATTGCCGGAGACGTTACTGGAAGCGGAATTGTTCGGCCATGAAAAGGGGGCATTTACCGGGGCGATCCGCCAGCGCCGAGGGCGGTTTGAGCTGGCCCACCGGGGCACTTTGTTCCTGGATGAAATCGGAGAAATCTCTCCCGTTGTCCAGGTCAAACTGTTGCGGGTGTTGCAGGAACGGAAATTCGAGCGCGTGGGGGGAAACGAAACGATCGACGCCGACGTCCGTCTTGTGTGCGCCACGCAGAAGGATTTGCGAAAGGAAGTGGCACAAGGACGGTTCCGCGAAGACCTGTTCTGTCGGCTCAACGTCGTCCAGGTTGTGATCCCGCCCTTGCGCAAACGTCAGGAAGATATCATGGTCATCGCCGAGCATGTGTTGCAGGTCTGCTCGACCAAGATGAACAAGAAACTCAAGGGATTTTCACCGGCTTCGCGCGAACTCCTGCTGCGGTACTCCTTCCCCGGCAACGTGCGGGAACTGGAGATTATGGTGGAGCGGGGGGTGGCGCTGGGTCGTGAACGCGAAGCCGTACAGCCATCCGACCTGTGCGGCTTTCAGTTCTGCCCGTTTACCGGCGGAGTTCCTCAGGATTCATGCGGATTCTGCAACGAAGGACTGACGGGACAGAAGCGCCCGGATCGCCCGATGACGTCGCTGGCTGCGGCCCGCGAAGAATTCGAGAAGGATTATATTGTCTCAGTGCTGGAGCGAGTGGAAGGCAGTCGAACCACCGCCTCGAAGATCCTGGGGCTCTCCCGCAAGGCTTTGTGGGAGAAGTGCAAGCGCTACGGGATTCCTTCCACCAAAGACGAGCTGGAAGAGGAGTAAGGGCTACTCCTCCGGCTCCGGGCCACCTTCCCAAAGCTTCACAGTCCGATCGAATGAGGCGCTGGCGAGCCGCTGTCCGTCCGGCGAGAGCGAGATGCATCGCACGCCGGCGCTATGTCCCTTGATGGTTCTGAACGATCGGCCCGTGGCGAGATCCCAGAAGCGAATGGTGTTGTCGTCCCCTGAACTGATGAGGACCTTGTTATCGGGCGTCACGACCAGCGAGCGGATCCAGCCGGTGTGGCCCTTGAGCGTTCGGTGCTCGAGGACCTGAGGCATTTCAAACATCTTAATCGTCTGGTCTCTGCTTCCGGTAATGAGGTATTTGGCATCATGGGTAAAGGTCATGGCGCCGATCCAATAGTCCATCGGTTTTTGGAACCCGCCGTCGTCCTCGATAAAGTATCCGCGTGTTTCGGTGCTATCCTCCTCGTCATACCTCCAATGCCCGTTGTGCAGGATCTTTTCTTCACCACTCGGTAGAACTTCCCAGAGCTTGATCTTGCCGATGTCGGCTCCGCTGGCCAAATGAGTGCCATCCGGTGAAAACGCGACACAGACCGACCATTGGTGATCGTACTGGTCTTTGCCGAGCAGCGTCATCAGCTCTGTGCCGGTGGTGACTTCCCAAATTTTGATGTCCTTATTGTGGCTGCCGCGTGCCAGCATCAAGCCATCAGGTGAGAGCGAAAGGCTGCAGACGTTATGATCATAGCGTGTGAAAAGGAGTTTCATCGGCTCGCCGGTTTTGGGATTCCAGAGCCGGATCGTCCGATCTTCGCTTCCGGTTGCAAGGGTTTGTCCGTCGGGCGTAAAGACGATGGCACGAATGTCGTTCGTATGACCTCGCATGGAGCGAAGCAAGCGTCCAGTTTCGATATCCCAAATGCGCACGAGTCGGTCAACGCCGGCGCTGGCCAGTGTCAACCCATCCGGCGCGAAGGCCACCGCCCAAACTCCGTGGGAATGGCCACGGAACGTCGTGAGTTCCCGCGCTCCCGCTTTCCAATATTCAAGGTGATCGATCAGCGGGGCCGGTGTTCCTGGTGTCGAGGCCGCTGAAGCGGGGGCTGATGCGAGGGGAGAAGCGGTTTGGTCTGCCATGGTCTCTGTCCTTCCGAACATCACACAGGGTTAAGCGGCCTGCGGCAATGGGCTTGATTGCAAATCGCCGTTTCGGGCCAGTATAATTCGCGTTGGTATCGGGTGAATCGTAAGAGAACCCTGGCCATCAAGTCAAGCCGCGAGGAGAGCCGTTTTGTACCGTGTCTTGATGGGGGCTGGGCGGCCACCACTTCTGAATCGGAGCATTGAGGATCGTCATGGAAATTCGCTTTCAGCCAGCATTATTGCAGGAGGTCATCGACTCGTTCGTGGAGAAGACCGAACGGGAGGGCGATCCCACCTATTATAAGGAGTTCCACGAAATCGCCGACCCCATCTACGAGAAGTTTACCCTCGATGACCGGGAGAGCGAATTCAAGAAGCTCTACCAGTATCTCTTTGGAACCTGGGGATTTTCGGACATCATTCGCGATGCCTTCAACGAATTCCCCATTCTGAAGAAGCAGATCGGGATCGTGTTGGTCAAGGGCGTGCTCAAGGAAGACCAGGAAGGCGTCGACATTCTGAGAAAATGGGGATCGGTCGAACAGGATCTCGCCCGGCAGTTCGAGGAAAAGGGATTGAAAGGCGTAGGCATCAAGCTCATTCCACGGCGGTTCTACGATCCGGCGCTGACGCGCTATTGCCGTCATGAATTGATGCACATCTCCGACATGGTGGACCCGCTGTTTGGTTATGATCCCGACACCAAGGTCGGGCAGAACCCGGGCGAAGAAACCTTGATCCAACATCGCTACCGGATCTTGTGGAGTATCAGCGTGGATAGCCGGCTGACGGCGGCAGGCAAGGAGCCGATGCTCAAGAAGGAGGATCGGTTCAAGGAATTCCGCTCCTGGTACCGCAAGATTCCGTCGCCGCAGTTGAAGTCAGTATTTGAAGGGCTCTGGCAGACCGGGTTTTTTACGCACTCTGAGTTGATTGAAATGGCAACGGATACGTTGCGGGTTATGGATCGCGCCGTTGACGTTGAGGGCGGTGAAGTGCCCGAAACGGAAAACAAAGTGATGCTGATGCCGGGCTTCCCCTGTCCGCTCTGCCGATTCCCGACCTATTCCTGGGTGGAAGATCTGGGCAACAAGATCGAAACCTATGTCCTGGATTTTATCCGTGAGAATCATCCGGGATGGGATGTCGAGTTTGGTGCCTGCGATCGTTGTGTCGAAGTCTATAAGCTGCGTGCCGACGGCGTGATTTAACGGGGGTACCTTTCCCGTGGCTACCGATCCCAAATACGGACGCCGTGATTTCCTCAAAGATTCGGTCCTCTCGGTCGCGAAGGCCGCGCAGGAATTTTCCAAACACAAAGAGGTCGTTCCCGAAAAGCCGGCGCCGGTGCTGCGCAAGGACTGGCTGCGTCCGCCAGGCGCCATCGAGGAATCGTTATTTCTCGAGCGTTGCACAAAGTGCAATGATTGTGTGAAGGCCTGTCCTCACGGATCAATCGTCTTTCACCAGCGTGACGGCACGCCGGTGATATTTGCCGATCAAGTTCCGTGCTATCTGTGCGAGGATCTTCCGTGCATTGCTGCCTGTGCGACCGAGGCGTTAATTCCCGTCGAGGGGCCAGAACAAGTACGGATGGGCGTCGCGATCGTGTCTCATCGTGTCTGCACGGCAGGGCAGGGCTGCCATGCCTGTGTGTCGAAATGTCCGACGGACGCGCTCTCGATGGATTTCGATTCGCAACGACTGGTGGTCACGGCTGAACGTTGTGTTGGATGCGGAGTCTGTGAACAAATCTGCCGGACGGTGAACGATCACATTGCGATCCGAGTGACCCCGATTCGCCTGCTGGAACCCCTGGCTCCGTAACCAGATCCAGCTGGCCGAAATGGGCCAAGATGATGGAGAAGTCAAGGAAAAAACGAGAGGAGCATGGAGGATCAATGGTACGACAATTCAGCCAGTTATCTTTTGTATGTTGGGGATGAGATCATGCTTGACATCCCCAAGACCTTTACCTATCATACCCAAACTTCTGCCACTGGTTTGACCACCGATGCCGAAGAAATGTTTCGCGGTATCGGGTTGAACCGAGGAGCTGATTCTCATGACGAGTAAGCAGCCGGTACCAAGTTCCACACAAGTCGCAACAGCTGTCATTCCGAATCCCCCTGCCATCAAAGATTCTCCTGCAGTCGAACGTGCACTCAATCGCAGCAAACTCTATCTGCTCGTGTCGTGGAGTATGCTCTTTCCCGAAGACGAAGAATTCCTCGACTACCTGCAGTGTGGAGAGTTTGTCGAAGATAGTCGGGCTGCGCTGGATGCATTGGAAGTTGCGCTTGATGGAATGGGTGGTGAGCGCGCCAAGCAAAAACTGGCGCTGATGCGCAAGCAGCTCGATCAGATCGAAAAACTCATTGCATCGGAATGTGTCAATTGGCAACTCAGCGATCTGCAGGCGGAACATCGCCGCGTGTTCAGCAATGTCATCACACTCGATTGTCCTCCCTACGAAACACTCTTTGGTAACGACCACGTCTTCGCGCAGTCTCACGTCATGGGGGACATCGCGGGCTTCTACAAGGCCTTCGGCGTCGAACTCTCCAAGGACGTTCATGAGCGGCTGGACCACCTGAGCGTCGAGTTCGAGTTCATGCATTTCCTCGCCTATAAAGAATCCTATTCCCGCTGCCACGATGGTGCGGACAAAACCCAGATCGTCGTCGATGCCCAGAAGAAGTTCGTGAAGAACCACATTGGGCGCTGGGTTCCGCTGTTCTGCCGCATGCTGATTAAAAAAGCGGATTCCGGGCTCTTCAAGCATGTCGCCGACATGACGTCCGACTGGATGGATTTCGAAGCTGCCTATTTGAGCGTGACCCCGCAACCCTACTCGGAAGCGGATTATCGTCCAGCCACGTTCAATTCTCCGGAAGGGCAGACCTATGAGTGCGGTGCGCAGGACGCGGGTAATGAGCTGGATCTTCTGCTCAAGGAGACAGGCACGCAGAATTTTATGGATGTGAAGGACAAAGAGAAAGACAAGGAGGATGGGGGGCCGGTCGGGACCGCCTAACGAATCGGTATTCATGTCCCGTGTTTCCATTTTTTTGTTTGTCGGCAGTCATTATGGGTCACAGTTCTTAATAACTTAATCGAGAGGAGGGCATAGTCCATGAGAGTAGTGCAGACACACAACAAGCATGTGGTGTTCGGCATTCTTCTCTCTGCCCTGATCGTAGGCGTGATGCTGACGATTGGGCAGGTGCCGTTGGCCGTGAGTCAGCCGGTGACCATCCCGGCGAAGGCGGTCAAGGGGCCCATCCCCATGGATGGGGCGAACCCCATTTGGGAGAGTGTGCCTGGTGTGATCGTGCCGTTGAGTGGTCAGCTGATCACCACGCCGATGCACCCGAACATCTCCGTCAAGTCGGTGTTCGTCAAGGCCATGACGAATGGCAAGGAACTCGGGCTGCGCGTGGAATGGAACGATCAGACGAAGAATGACACGACGATCGGTCCGCAAGACTTCCGCGACCAAGCCGCGATTATGTTCCCGGTCAACACGTCAGGCGCGCCACCGTTCCAGTGCATGGGCCAGTCCGGCGGGACCACCAATATCTGGCGGTGGAACGCGGAATGGCAGAAGGACCTCGGCAAGGACAGCGCCGGGATCTGGGACGTGGACGATCAATATCCTGGCATTTTCTGGGACTACTATTTCGAAGAGCCTGCCGGCGGTGTGACCTATCCGGACCGGATCGGCCGCAGCCTTGGGCCCTTCAACCCCGGCATTTGGTCGGGCAACATCATGTCTGACCCGACCCTCCGTGTGAGCTCGGTCGAGGACCTGAACGCCAACGGCTTCAGCACCCTGACGACGCAGGCTCACCAGGATGTGATCGGCAACGGCGTCTGGGAGCCAGCCGGCTCTGTCAAGGGCGGTGGATTCTCCGGTCCGACCTGGCGCGTCGTCGTGAAGCGCACCCTGGAAACGGGCGATGCGAACGACACGCAGTTCAAGGGCGGGATGTCGGTGCCTATCGCCTTTGCGGTGTGGGACGGTTCCAACATTGAGCGTAACGGCATGAAGGCGCTCTCCACCTGGTTCACGCTCAAGCTTCCGTGAGCTGACCGGTCGAGAAAAGCCGATGTTCCACCCCTAGTGAGTGGAACGTGTAAGGTAAGGAAAGGCCCCAGTTCTCCGAACTGGGGCCTTTCTTTTTCAGCCAGGACAGGCGCGGTGAATGTCACAGGACGATCAGACACCATCGGAAATTAGGGCACTGGTGCAGGGTTGCTTTTGCGCCGGTATGGAGTGTATAAAACAGAGTCCGGATCTTTCGAGAATTTATCTTATTTTTCAATTCTCTCCGTAGAGAATCCGTATGAAAGTTTCACTCCTCTTCCCCCCGACCTGGCATCCGTCCCAGCCCTACTTGAGTCTTCCTTCGCTCACGGGATTTCTGGCTCAGGCTGGAGTGACTAATGTCTCTCAGCGGGATCTGGGAATCGAACTGCTTGACGATATCGTAACCAAGTCGTACGGCGACGGCCTCTACCAAGAACTTATCGACAAGCAAAAGTTTCTGGAACGGGAGCGGACAGGCGAAACCGGGCCAGGCAGCGCTGAGCATTTGGCGCGAGTGGTCGAGTCTCTGGATCGCTTTCCCTATCTGATTGATCGGATCGAATTGGCCAAGGAGACGCTGAGAGGCGAAGGCTTCTACGATATGGAGGCCTATCGGGAAAGTCTCTTCTTGATCGACAAGTGGCTGGAAGTCATCTCCTCGCTCTATTTTCCGACCAGATTGACGGTCGTGGACAATCAATTCAGCACCTATTCCATTTACTCGTCCAAGCATCTCATGCAGGTCATCCGGGACGAGCAGCAAAATCCTTATATCAGGCTGTTCCGCGAGCGGTTTCTGCCCTCAATTATCGGAGACCGTGCGGAGCTGATCGGTGTGTCGATCACGGCGACATCGCAGATCATCCCGGGGCTTACTCTCTGCCGTTTAATCAAAGAAGCCGCGCCCGACATCCATCTGACAATCGGGGGGAGCATTTTTACGCGCCTGGTCGATAACCTGCGCCGGTGCCCCAGCCTGTTCGACTTGACCGACGACATCGTGGTCTTTGAAGGTGAAACGGCGTTGTTGGAACTGGTCAATCAAATGGCAGGGAAGAAAGATTTCAGTAAGGTTCCCAATCTCATTTACCGCCAGAACGGCAAGATCAACGTCAACCAGCCTTTCTACTCGGAAAACGTTAACCAGCTGCCGGCGCCGAATTACGACGGGTTCCCGCTTGGCCGTTATCTGTCGCCGGAGCCCGTGTTGCCCGTTCAATTCTCACGCGGATGCTATTACAAGGACTGCGCGTTCTGCGCCCTGACGCTCGATCACCAGAACTTCCGGCAAAAAGAGCCGGGACGGACGATCGAGGAATTGGAGTGGCTCAAGCAACGGTATGGTGTGCGCAACTTCTTCTTCACCGACGAATGTTTCGCGCTCTCTCCGACAAAGCGGCTCTGCCAGCAGATGATCGACCGTCATTTGGACATCAGGTGGACCTGTGAGATGCGCTTTGAAAAGCATTTGACTCGCGAGCTGCTGGCCTCCATGCGCGACGCCGGCTGCTTGAAGATCGTATTCGGGCTCGAGTCTTTCAATCAGCGCATCATGGATTTCATGAAAAAAGGCATCCAGCAGGAATGGGTCAGACGGATTTCGAACGATTGCGTGGATCTCGGGATCGCCGTCCACTGCTATATCATCGTCGGCTTCCCAACGGAAAAGGAAGAGGAAGCGCTGGAGACGATGAATTTTATCGTTGAGAACAAGAAACTGAACGAGTCCTACGGGTTCTCGTGCCAGCCCTGCCTGTTTGATCTGGAAAAGGAAGCGCCGATCATGAGCGATCCGGGCGGCTATGGGATCAGACGCATCATGCGGCCGTCGGCGGAGGACTTGAGCCTCGGGTTCTTCTATGAAGTGCAGGAAGGCATGACGCCGGATCAGGCGGAACGGTTGTATCAGCATGTGTACGAAAAGGTCAGCGAAGTCGTGTGCGAGCTGCCGTTCAACTATTCAATGGCGGATGGATTGCTGTATATCGCACGGGCAAAGGCCGAAGAGCGGGGTGCAGTTCCCGCCGCTCAATTGTAGAGCTGCGCCTTGGCGCGGCGTTGACCGGGATTTTGTCCGATCTGTATAATTCACAGTTCCGACTATTAAGGGAGTAGCTGCGTGCTGGCACCGGGAACGACCATCGAACGGCTAACGGGAAAGCTGAGTGATCAGCCCCTGCTGTTTCAATACACGATCAAGCTGGTGCTGCTGGTCGCATTCCTCGAACTCGTCCTATACCGCTTGGTGTCGCGTCTGGGGATGCATCTGAGCAAGCTTGCGGCGGACCATCAGTGGATTATTCCGACCTTTACCGCGCTCACGGAAATCGGGCAGTGGCTGTTGAATGTGGTTGCCATTCTGCTCTTTCTGGGGCTGAGCGTCGGTATGGCCAATCGACTGGCGAGTCGGGGGTTGACCGGCCTCAACCGGTTTTCGATTCCCTGCGTTGGGTTGCTCCTCTTGTTGACGATCGGATTTCTCCTCGTGCCTCCGACCATGCTGGGCTCCGGGATATACAACACCGTGGCCTTGCTTGCGATCGTGCTCTTGATGGCGGAATATTTGATAACGCATCAGGATTGGTCTCATCGGACGCTCGGCCTAACGTACCTGCTGGGGATCTCCGGCTGGTTGTACTATCAGATCGTGTCGACCTTTTACAGTTTCGCTGGTACGGTGGCTGCGCCCCCCATGGTCTACGAATCACATCGGGGAGGCGAAGCGCTGATGGTCTTAGCCAGTATTCTGGTATTTTGGGCCTACGGCCGTGGCGTCTCGTTCCGCTCACGCAATCAACGGCAGCGCCGACGGGCGCTCTGGTTCTGGGGTACAGCGGCAGCGATTTTCACCGCCATGTTCTTCCTGGACTATCTCTTGAACAAGTATGACCCGGCATTGGCGACCAACGTGCGGAAGGGTGCCGACGGGATTGGCTGGATCTTCCAGTTCGGGATGGGGTACACGTTCTACTTGCCCTTTGCGCTCTACATGGCTGGGTTGATTTGTTGGTCCTATACCGTGATCAAGCTCCTGACGATGGGGCGATTGGCCGGCTATGGTCTGGGGCTCATGTTTATCGCAGGCTATGCGTTGTTGTATTCGAACTTGACGCTCATGGTTGTGCTTGGCGTCATGCTATTGACGATGGATCGCTATCGACGTGACGCACCAGATCAGGTGCCAGCCTCGAATGCGACGGTGATGGGGGCCCCGGACTCGCTGGTCGGCGGCCACGTGTGATGGAAACACTTTTTGATAGGACTTACCCATGAATGAACCAACCGCTTCCGCTCCCGGACAAGGCCCCACTGCCGTGGATCCTGGCGATCTGCCGCTGAATCCAGACGAAGAGATCGCCGAGATCGAGAAGTTGCTCGCGACCGAGCCCGATGATTTTCAAGCCCGTTGCCGCTTGGGCGAGCTCTACTTCAGCAAGGGCCGGCTGGACGATGCGCTGATTGAGGTCAAGAAATCCATCGAGATGGCGGAAGGGCTTCGCGCCGAAATGAACCGCTCGCTGGCCATGTATTATTCGAACCTTGGGACCATCTATGCGACCAAGAACATGACGGACGAAGCCGAGGCGGAGTTCAAACATGCCCTTGAGGTCTTCCAATACGACGTCTTGGCGCTCTTCAACCTGGGCCGCGTCTATGCCGAAAAAAAGAATTACATGGAAGCCAAAGGCTACTACGAGCGCCTGGTCGAGATCACGCCGGAAGACCCCATCGCCTGGTACAATCTGGCCGGCGTCTATGTTGAACTCGACAATCCCCAGGTCTCGGATTACAACACGATCGACATGGCGATTCAGTGCTACCTGCGTACCCTGGAACTCGACCCGAAGCATCTGGAAGCCAGTTTTAAATTGATGGAGCTCGCGTTGAACCACAAGAAGACGGACCTGGCCGTGAAGGTCATGGAGGATGCCGTCGAGCAGAGTCCCGACGAGCCGTTGGCCTACTACAATCTGATCAGCGTGTACGACAAGTGCAAGATGTTCGAGCAAGCTGAACAGGCGAGGCAGCGGTTGAAAGAACGGTTTGCCAAACGGAGCAAGGAAAGCAGCGGATCCTGATTCACCCCTAGCGGAGGAACACACCATGTTTGGGAGTCTAGGTTTTACAGAGCTGATCCTCATCCTCTTTATCGTGCTGATCATCTTCGGCGCCGGCAAACTGCCGCAGCTTGGAGAAGGAATCGGCAAGGCGATCAAGGGATTTAAGAAGTCCGTGCATGAAGCGGATGCCATCGAAGCCGAAGCGGAAGCTGCTCAACAGCAAATGGCGGCGCCTCAGCAAGCGATTCCGGCAACGCCGACCCAACCAACTCCCGTTGTGGAACAACCGGCGGCACAGCCGGCCACCCGCGCCTAAGCGGTAGGATCGGCCATTACGATATGGAAACAGAACTTCAGCTCGCGCTGGGATACATCGAAACCTTTGCCGGGAACGGGAAAGCCCGCAGCACCGGTGACGGCAAACGGGCCGTCAAAGCCGGCATTCCCTTGCCGCATCACGCAGCCCTCGACAAAGAAGAGCGCTGGCTCTACTTTGCGGAGTCGGGGTCCGATCGTATCCGCCGTGTGAATTTTCAAGAGGGAACTCTGCACAACTTCGCCGGAATCGGCGAAACCTGTTACAGCGGCGACGAGGGGCCCTGCGGCGAAGCGGGCTTATATCTGCCGCTTGACGTTGCCTTCGATTCCCACAACCACCTGTACATCTGCGACTCCGGCAGCAATCGCATCAGAAGGGTTGACCGGGATACCGGGGTGATCACCACGGTGGTGGGCACCGGGCAGCATGGGTTTAACGGAGATGGCCCTGCTCTCGAAGTCAACCTGACATGGCCGGCGGCGATAGCCTTTGACAAAAACGATGTCATGTACATCGCAGATACGCAGGCCCACAAGATCCGCCGCTACGATCCACGCACGGGCATGGTGTCGACGATTGCCGGAACCTGGACGGCCGAGGATGACGCCCGCGAACAGCCGCTTGTGGCGCGCAATCTGGTGGTGCTCTCCGGCGATGCTATTGGCATCGATTTCAGCGACGACCACGGCTGGTTGATGCCGGTCTGCTCGGACGGCCTGGACATGTCCATGTATCTGGACGATGGAAAACCGGCTCTGGAGGCGCGTCTCTACGACGTCGTCGGGATTGCGGTGGACAGTAAAGGCAACATCGTCTTTGTCGATAAGGGCAGTAATCGGGTGCGAAAGATCGATCAGGACAGCGGGATCATCTCGACTCTGGCCGGAGTGTGCCGCTACGGTTACGACGGCGACGAGAAGCAGGCGGCCCGTGCAATGCTCCACGCTCCGGAGGCCGTGGTATTTGACGAGCAGGATAATCTGTACGTCTCCGATACGATGAATCATCGCGTGCGCAAGGTTGATGCGATAACCGGCATCATCACCACCGTGGCAGGCAACGGCGACAGCGGCTACGAGGATAAGAACATGGGCGGATGCGGCGCCGCGCGGTTTGTGGCCAAGGAATCCGCTGGTACGCTCAAGCATGGCGACGGTCTGCTCGGTGTCGAAGCGGTCGTGAATTCTCCTGTCGGGCTCGCATTGGATTCCCACGGACATCTCTACATCTGCGAGCGAGGCGAAAACAAAATTCGCCGCGTGCGGCTTTGGTAAGTACACGCACCCGCTCGGATTGGTCCCGCAGGAATTTTGTGCTATTTTGACATCGTCGGACCCGGTGAGCTTAGTCAACAGGGGCCCCTGCATGGCGCGCAAGACGACGAAAACCTCTTCACGCCCTTTCCTGCTGTTCTTCCTCCTAATTCTGATCGTGGCGGGTGTTCTCGGAGGCCTGGGCATTCCCCTCGTCAGTTCCGAAGGCATGGTCATTCGGGCTCATGTGATCCAAGGAGATCTGCCATCGGCTCCCGAAGATGCCGCCTGGGGAAAAGTGCCTCCCATGACGCTGCCGTTAAGCGGGCAGGTCATTACCAGGCCGGTCTGGCCTGAGCCGACTGCACGCGCCTTGACGGTGCGGGCACTCCATAACGGCACGGAGATCGCGTTCCTGCTCGAATGGCAGGACAATACCAAGAACGATCGACTCACACCCGGAACGTTTCGCGATGGAGTGGCGATCGGCCTTCCGCTTGGCGATGCACCGGCGTTCTTCTGCATGGGACAACTCGATCACTACATCAATATTTGGCATTGGAAAGCCGATTGGCAAAGCGATATCGATCGTCGGGCCGCACGGAGCACCGATAAGCAACGAGAAGGGGTCCGGACATTTGAGGTGATCCCGCGCCGCATCTCTTCGGTGGAGGACCTCATTGGGGGAGGATTCAGCACGCTGACCACGAAGGAAAAGCAGGGTCGCGTCCAGGGCAAGGCGACGTGGAAAGATGGGGTCTGGCATGTGGTCATGCGCAGGCCGTTGTCGAGCGAGGAGCAGGAAAACGAAGCCAAGTTGATTCCTGGCCGCGTGCAGACGGTGTCGTTTGCCGTCTGGAACGGCGAGAACAAAGAGCGGAACGGTCAAAAGTCAGTGGCGCCCTGGTTTCAACTCGTGATCGATCCGGTTGCGAAAATCTAGATTCTTTGGTGAGATGAAGCGAGGCCTTGGGGCTGGCTGCTGAATTCGGTTGCGTGAACAAGAGGCGCAGACAGTGGGGGGTACTCGCAAGACGTCCGGCGGTTTTCCAATAAAGGCCCTTCGCGGTGGAAGGGCCTTTTTCTTGTGCGTGGGCTTGCCGGCATGGATGCTGGCTGGGCTCTTGACCGGCCCAGCAGTTGCGGCTGACCAGTCACAGATGACGGTTGAGGAGGCTGCCAAGCTGGGTGAAGAATTTGGCGTCGTGGTCGGAGAAGTTGATGAGGAGATTCAGAAGGAGCTCAAGTTGCAGCGTCCGCAAGGCGTCGCCGTTTTCGAGGTCATTGGTAATTCACGGGCCGACTATGCGGGAATCAAAGTTCGTTCGGTGATCAAGGAAATCGACAAGACCGAAATCAGAAACATGCTGGATTTCGGTAGGGCTATCAAAAAGGCGACGAGGGAGTGCAACTTTACCGTCGGGACCTATGAGCCGGCGGACCCCGGCGATCCGGTCGGTTGGGGTGTCAATTTCCATTTTGTCGGTTGCAAGCGGGACTAATCGCATATGCGTCAGACACACAGACTGCTGGGAGGGCTGTTCGTCCTTCTCATGATCGCCGGCAATGCTTTCTATCACGAACGGGCGATTGCCCAAAAAGGCGAGACCCAAGCTCCGGCCGAGTGGGTATCGGACATCGAAAAGGTCTTCATCCGGTCCGAAGACTGCAAGCAATGTCACGATCGTCATTATGAAGAGTGGAAGGGCGTGCGGGAACAGACGCCGGACCTCAAGACGTTCGGACGCGTGGATGCCGCGCTCTTGCATGGGACGTCACTGGAGTCGCCGGTATTCCGCACAGTCCTGGGTGTCTGGATGCAAACCAATCCGACCATCCAAGAGCGGCAGCGTTGTTTGTCCTGTCATGTTCCCTCAACCACTGTCTTCCCGCAGTATGCTGAAAAGATCGCTGCCCAGGTGCTGGATGGCAGCCCGCAGGTTGAAGGCATCGGGTGCGCCTCGTGCCATCTGATCAAGTCCGTTGAAACGACACAGGTGCCGCCGCCTACGTTCAAGATCGAGCCGGGCAAGACACTCTATGGGCCTTATGCCGATCCGGAAGAGAACTTGGTTCATCCAGCGGTGCAATCGGACCTCTTCCGCGGCGCCAACTACTGCGCGTCGTGCCATTTCGACAAGGTCAAAGACGTCACGCAGAAAGAATTGCCGGGAGAAATTCTTCAGGGCACCATCTGCCAAGATTGCCACATGGAACCCTCGACGGGGAGTTCGACCTCCAGGCGTGGTGCGATGACGCGATCCATTGGTCGCCATTGGTTTCGTGGCGTGGTGATTCCCGGCACGTTGCTGAAGAATCGAAATCTCCAGGCAGAATGGATGCCGCGCGTGGACATTGACACGACGAAGTCCGCATCTGGCATCGAAGGGACTGCACTCGTGAAGGTCGGGAGCCTCCCGCACAGTTTCCCGGACGGCGATCCCGTATTAAAACAATTCTTTCTCACCATCACCGTGAAAGATGCGAAGGGGAATGTGTTGGGACAGGAGACCAAGCAGTTCGGGTTGCCCTACGACAAGATTCTTCGCGGGGCCATCCCTGATCCCTTCATAAAGGGGGGGCATACGAGAAAGGTTCCGTTCTCATTCGCCCTGCCGGCCGGTTCGACTGCGACGTTGGTGGAGGCCGTGCTGAATTATTCGTTGATCCCCACGCCAGATCCCGCGTTGAAGGACAAGTATCTGGGGACGCTGACCAACGGCAAAGACCGGGACAGTGCGAAGAAGATTCTTGATGAGTACACGCAGCCCCGCATGCTCACCTATCGTGCCAAGAACCTCTAAGCAGCCAAGACGGATGACGCGAATGACCATATGCAAGTCAATGGGTGTACAGGCCGCGCTTGGGACCCTCCTTCTGCTCGCGGCGGCGCTGCTCTCCAGTCCGTCTGATGATCGCACGTTCGCCCAGGACGCCAAATCCCAAGCGACCATCGAGAAGGCGTTTCCGAATTCCAATAAATGCAAACGCTGTCATGAACGGGTCTTTGAAGAATGGGAAACGTCGCCGCTGTCGAAATCGATTCATTCACCGGCGTTTCGCGCAACTTTGGACACCTTTCTCGCCTCGCCAGCCGGCAAAGACAAAGCCCTCTGTTTCCGCTGCCATGCGCCGCATGTGCGGGAATTTCCCGATCAGGTGCAGACGTTCATCGATCAGGTGAAGTCAGGCGAGCCGCAAATGGACGGGGTTGCCTGCGCCCAGTGCCACCTGATTAAGCAGGTCGATCGCACGAAGCAGCCGCCTGAGCCCAAGTACGAGTCCGCCGGCAGCAAAATCCTGTATGGCCCCTACAAGGACTTCGCGCAAAATCTCGCGCATCAGTCGATGGAACTGAACCTCTTTAAGAAGTCGGACCTCTGTCTGAACTGCCATCAGTCGGTTCCGTCGGCGGTCAATCTGGGGAAGAGCAACGATCTGCTTGGAAACTGGGATCAGAGCAAAGCGGTCAAGTCCGGCAAGGATTGTCAGTCCTGTCACATGCCAGAGCAAACCGGCGAATCGGCCAACGGTGAGAAAAAGCGGACGGTCGCTAACCACACCTTCCCAGGTCGTATCGGCAAACTGCGCCAGGAAGCTGCCAAGCTCGATGTGGAGACAAAGATCGAAGGAGACAAGACGACCGTCATCGTGAAGGTGCAAAGTCTGGTGCCGCACAATTTACCGACAACCCATCCGGCTTGGGCGAGCGTCGTGCTGGATCTGGATATCAAGGGGAAAAATCTCAGGACCGTGTTTGCCGAAAAGCGTGTCTATGGCCGGACCTATCAGGATGCCAAGGGCCAAAAGACGAATTTCGATTTCGAAGCGGTGAAGGTGCTGGAAGATACGGTGTTGAAACCCGAAGAGCTTCGAGTCGAGACATTTACCTTCCCCACACCGAAAGATACGAAGACATTCGATGTTGAAGCGATCCTCAGCTACGCCCCCGTCACTGGGCCTGCTTCCTTCCTGCAGCGGATCGAAGCCGAATCTTCAAAAGGCTCGCAGGATCCGGTCTTCCAACCGATCGAGATCGTCAAGCGGACGGAAAATATACCTGTCACTAAATAGCAGAGAGACGTGGCGTGGCCCAGGTCTATTCCGGGCTTCTCGATGCGACCCTTCCAGGCCTTGCCGTGCGGAATTTCCGAAGCCATGGCTCTCGCGATGAATGATTGGCAGTATCGGCGCAGAATAGAGAGAGGGCTATTCGGAGATAATTCTGGAACTGGGTGACTTCATCTTGAAGATCTGCAGGGCGGCATACATGCCCTTGGCTGGATGATTCAGGATGAGCCGTGAATTGGTAATGTGGGTATCGAGGAGTTCGTACTGACCGCCGCTGTAGTAGAGGTCGCAATCGTCGATCTGACAGTTCTTGTACACGTGATTGTCCAAAGCCAGCTTCGCCTTGCTGAACGTCTGCCCATCGACCACGATGTAGTTTGGTTCCAGTCCCATCGCTGCCGCCTCCGGCGCGGACTATAACAAAGTCCCTTCCTCTCCGCAAACAGCCAGGACCGCTTCTGCGACTTCCTTTTCCGATCCTTCTGGAGTATTCTCCGACCCGGCTATGACTCAATACATGACATGGTTATGGCGAGCCTTTCCGGTGTGCCTGTGGGTGGCCAGCATCACGGGATGTGTGGCAGTCTCGCCTAATGGGTCTGGAGTTCATCCTGCCCAGCAAATTTTGATTGGAAAAACGAAACAGGAACTGGTGGCCTGCGCCGGTCCGCCAGTCAGCGAAAGCATAAAAGGGGACAGGGTCGTGTTCCTCTACTACAAAGAAGCCTCTCTCCTGGAAGAATCCTTTCCTGGTTCGAAGAGCAGCTTTGCCAAGGAGCATCATGGGTGCCTCGCAACCCTCTCTCTCCAGCACGATCGCGTCATCGAGGTGCGCTACGAAAGTGTGCCGAGTTCCTACCAGGACGAAGACCATTGCGAAGAGATATTTGATCCCTGTACTGGCCACTAGCGGCTGCCGCGGAACCACACGAACTGACCAAGATAGAAATGAACGGGCTGGTACCCTTCGCCATGCACGACGTAAGAACATCCACAGCTCGATGGGCTTGGAGCAGCACCTTGACCGGCTGCGTCTTGATCGGAGGGCTCTATGGAGCAGAGCCTGATGCCTACGCGCTCGAAAAATACGGACGACCGCTGCCTGAGTTTGAGACGGAGAATGTTGAGCAGATGGAGCGGGGTGTCGATGAGTCACTGATTGCGGGGTACCTTCTCAGTGCGGCCTTTATCTCGAATCCCTCGTTTACGGCCAGACCCGATAACACGGGACGTGTCGGGCTTCGCCATATGCTCCATGCCGAAACGGACCTCTATAAGAAGTACCTGACCTTTTATTCAGACCAGAACTTCTTTTCCGACCGCGACAACGGGTGGATTGTATTGAGCGAGTGGGACCAGACTTACGGCTTCACCGGGGCGGTCGGCCACTGGAGTTGGCGCACGCAGTATGAACGAGACGCCCCGCTGGACCGCTCCGGTCTCAAGCAGATCTATGCCGATGCGCTGGTCAACTATCGAATTCGCACCAATGAGGATTGGTCCTGGTGGCAAAAGATGTTTCCCAAGAACAATCTAACGGTGTATGGCGGGCTGGGGTGGCTCTTCCATAATGAGAATTATTTCGCACGGCCCGATAATACGGGACGGGCCCTCTTTCGCTACGTCGGCCATTTCGACTTCGATCTCTACCGTGAGAAGGTCTTACTCTTCGGCGACTTCAACATGTTTACCGATCGCAGCTCTTCGAATGCTGTCAGGCCATCAGAACTGGATTGGATCCTCGGTCTTGCCATGCGCTGGCGCGACTACGAACTCAGCTTTTACCGCGAGCAGGATCGCCCCCTCGATCGCTCCAGCTTTGTTCAAGAATACTGGGCCGTGCAACTCCGTTTCGCCTTCGACGTCCAAAAACAGGGACGATGATTGCTCGGACGACACGGTGCGGATGTGCCGAATTTCATCTTGATCCCGTCCGCCTACCTGTATAGAATGGCCCAGTTTTTCGACTAGTTAGCCGCACATCGACTCTGCACCACCCTGCGGTTTCCCCCCGATGTCTCACGTGCGTTTGATGGGTTGAAGCCAGAGGGAACCGTGTGACATAAGAAGCCCGTTTAACCTTTGAGGAGGGTATCCCGTGAGCGACTCAGCGATTGTCACCTTTGCGTTAATAGCGGCTGTAGCAGGCATTGCCTATGGCCTTTACCTGGCCATGTGGGTGTTCAAACTCAGTGCCGGGAATACCAAGATGCAAGAAATTGCCAAGGCCATTCAGGAAGGCGCCGGTGCCTACATGAATCGTCAGTACAAAACGGTGGGTGTCGTCGCTACCGCGTTGTTTGTGGTCCTTTGGGGCGCCGGTGCGGTCTCCGATAAGTTCGGGATGCTGACGGCGATTGGTTTCCTCGTCGGCGCTGGCGCTTCGTCGATCGCGGGCTACGTCGGTATGATCATCGCGGTTCGCGCCAACGTGCGGACGGCCCAAGCGGCGCATAACGGCATGAATGCCGCGTTGACAGTCGCCTTCCGTGGCGGAGCCGTGACAGGATTGCTGTTGATCGGCTTGGGCCTTCTCGCGATCACCAGTTTCTACACGATTGCTGAACAAATAGCGGGTCAGGAGAAAGCGATCCATGCGTTGTTGAGTCTCGGTTTCGGCGGCAGTTTAATCTCCGTGTTTGCCCGTGTCGGAGGGGGCATCTATACAAAGGCTGCAGATGTGGGCGCTGATCTTGTCGGGAAAGTCGAGGCGGGGATTCCGGAAGACGATCCACGTAACCCGGCAGTCATCGCGGATAACGTCGGTGACAACGTCGGCGATTGTGCCGGCATGGCGGCAGACCTGTTTGAGACCTATGCGGTGACGACCGTGGCGGCGATGGTCTTGGCCTTCACGCTGTTCAAGGGAATGAGCGCGCCGATTCTCTATCCGCTTGCACTGGGAGGCGTGACGATCTTCGCGACGATCATCGGGATTCTCTTCGTGAAAGTCAGCCCGGGCGGCGAGATTATGCCGGCATTGTACAAGGGCCTGTTCGTCGCCGGCGGCATTGCGGCGGTGGCATTCTTCCCGATCACTTCGAAGATCATGGAAGGCGTGGGCGGCGTAAGCGGCACGAGCTATTACCTTGCGGCGTTGATGGGTCTGGCTGTCACGTTGGCGCTCGTCTTCATTACCGACTATTACACTTCAAAGAGCTATGTGCCGGTGAAAGACATTGCGAAGGCCAGCGAAACGGGCCATGCGACGAACATCATTGCGGGCTTGGCGGTGGGCATGCAGTCCACAGCGGCTCCAGTCGTCGTGATTTCCGCTGCGATTCTCGGGAGTTTCTGGATCTGCGGCGGCGCGGTCTCGGGCGGTCTGTACGGGGTCGCAGTGGCGGCTGTATCAATGTTATCAATGGCCGGCATTGTCGTGGCCATTGATGCCTTCGGGCCCATTACTGACAATGCCGGTGGAATCGCCGAGATGTCTCATCTCGGGAAAGAAGTGCGAGACATCACCGATCCGCTTGATGCGGTCGGGAATACAACCAAGGCGGTGACGAAGGGGTATGCGATCGGATCAGCCGGTCTCGCCGCCGTGGTGCTCTTCGCCGAGTATGCGAGAGAGGTCGCCAAAGGCAGTGCAGCCAGCAGCTTTGATCTTTCCAATCCTTCTGTCCTGGTTGGACTCTTTTTGGGCGGGATGCTGCCGTTTATCTTCGGCTCGCTCTGCATGAAGGCGGTCGGGCAGGCAGCCGGTCTCGTGGTGGAAGAAGTGCGGCGCCAGTTCCGAACAATCAAAGGGATCATGGAAGGGACGGGCAAGCCGGAGTATGGCACTTGCGTGGATATCGTGACGCAGGCGGCGATCAAGAAAATGATGATACCGGGATTGATTCCAGTCGTGTCCCCCATTCTTGTTGGTGTCATTCTCGGCCCGCAAGCACTCGGCGGCGTGCTGGTCGGGAGCATTGTGACTGGGCTGTTCGTCGCCATCTCCATGACGAGCGGCGGTGGGGCTTGGGACAATGCCAAGAAGTACATCGAAGAGCAGGGCAAGAAGGGGACGGACACGCACAAGGCGGCAGTGACCGGCGATACAGTCGGCGATCCCTACAAGGACACGGCTGGGCCGGCCATCAACCCAATGATCAAAGTCATCAATATTGTTGCGCTCTTAATCGTCTCGCTGCTCGTCTGATAATGCGCCTCTGCTTGACGATTGAAAGAATCGTGGGGTAAGGTGACCGTACGGGATCACGCTGGTGGCTGATCCACGAGAGTTTCCCAGATTCACGGGAGGTGCTCGAATGGAAAAACAGGAGCGCAAGCAAGAGCCCAGACGAGAGCCGCAGGGAAAGGAAGAGGTCAAGGCCAATCCGAAAGTCGTCGAGGCCGGCAAGAAACTGAAGGAAGATATCGACAAGCTGGTTGACGAAATCGATGACGTGCTCGAGAAAAACGCCGAAGAATTCGTCAAGAATTATGTCCAAAAGGGGGGGGAGTAGCTGAGAAGTTGACAGCGCACTTCCCCTCTTTGTTTTTTCCCTCTCCGCCCCCTATCATTTTCTGCGGCAATTGCTGAAAAGCTCCTACGCTACTGGTTTGACAAAGGCGGGATGACCTTATAGTATCCCCTTATATCTCAGGCAGTTACGTATCTTTGAGGCTCAGGCTCCTTCGTGAGGTCGTAATGAAGTCCAAGCTCTGGGTCTTTCGTAACATCGATCCCAGTCATCGCGCAGCTCTCGCGCAGGCGTTGGCGATTTCCTCTGCAACCGCCTCATTGCTCATGGCTCGCGGTGTGACGACACCTGACGAAGCAGCCTCCTGGATGTCCTCTCAGCAGCCGCACGATCCCTACCTCATTCCGGACATGGAACAGGCCGTTGAACGCCTGCACCGAGCCGTCACGAGCCACGAGCCGATTTGTTTTTACGGCGATTATGACGTCGATGGCATGACGGCCACGAGCGTGTATCTGTCCTTTTTCGGCTCATTGGGCGCCAATGTGCGGGCCTATGTGCCGCACCGTCAGCGGGAAGGGTACGGGCTCAATCTTGGCGCCGTGCAGCGGCTGTATGACGAGGGAGTCTCATTACTCGTCACATCGGATTGCGGCACGACCTCCCATCGCGAGGTGGCGCTGGCCAAGCAGCTGGGAATGGACGTTATTGTGACGGATCACCATCAGACCGACGAACAAATGCCGCCAGCTGTGGCCGTAATGAATCCTCATCGAGTCGGTGCGCGCTATCCCTTTCGCGGACTCTGCTCCGCAGCCCTGGCCTATAAGGTCGCGCAGGCCTATCAGATGCGGTACGGCGAAGCTGGGCTTCCCCTCGAATCGCTGTTGGATCTCGTCGCGTTGGCGACTATTGCCGACGTCGTTCCGTTGCACGACGAAAATCGAGGGTTTGTCCGGGAGGGGCTTGCACAGTTATCTCGTGGTGCGCGATGCGGTATCAGGGCGTTGAAGCAGGTAGCAGGAGTGACGCGAGACTGCACGGCCGAGACGATCGCGTTCAAGCTGGCGCCTCGGCTCAATGCCGCCGGACGGTTGGACCATGCCATCTTGGGTGTGCAATTGCTCACAACAGAGTCACCGGCGGAAGCGCAGCGATTGGCCGATCGATTAGAACAGCTGAACCGCGAACGGCAGAAGATCGAAGCCGAGATGATGTCAGAGGCCGTGGCGACCGTAAAAGAACAGGAGCTGCCGGCGGCACTCGTGCTGGCCTCTCGTCGCTGGCACGTGGGTGTTGTCGGCATTGCGGCAGCGCGGCTCGTTGAACGCTTCCATCGTCCGACGATTGTGATCGCGATCGACGACAAGGGCATGGGAAAGGGATCGGCACGCACTGTCGGCGGATTTGATCTCTATCAAGGACTGGCGGCATGCCGGGATCTGGTTGAAGCGTTCGGCGGGCATCCCAGCGCGGCGGGGGTCACAGTGCGCGAATCCCGCCTCGATGAATTTCGTGCTCGATTTGCCGCAGTGGTGGCCGAATGGGCGACAGGGGCGGCCACCGTTCCGACCTTACATGTCGATGCGGAAGTGCAGTTGTCGGAGGTCACGACCAAGCTGATCCAAGAGATCGGCGTGCTCAATCCATTCGGGGCGGGCAATCCGGAGCCGACGTTTGCCGTCAAAGGCCTCGAAGTCATGGACTCTCGCACCGTCGGCGACAAGCATTTGAAGATGACGGTACGCCAGGGGCATTCTATGCCTTTCGACAGTATCGGATTCGGGATGAAGTCGTTAATCGAACGCGGGATTCCCGCTCGGACGCCGGTTGATCTGGCCTTTATTCCGGAATTGAATCACTGGAATGGCTATGACCGTATTCAGCTCCGTATCCGTGATGTCCGCATCAGTGCAGAGGAGTAGCCTGATGCCGCTTCAACATCAAACCGTGATGGATATCGATCAGCTACTGGATCGCGTCAAGAGCTATAACGCGGACGCGGACCTCGGCATCCTGCGCAAGGCCTATGATTTTTCGGCAAAAGCGCATAAGGGGCAGCTGCGACGTTCCGGAGAGCCCTATTTACAACATCCCATCGCGGTGGCAGGCGTGCTGACTTCACTGAAGACCGATGTGACTGCCATTGTTGCCGGTCTGCTCCACGACACCCTCGAAGACACAGTCGCGACCCCTGAAGAACTGGAAAAAGAGTTTGGGAAAGACGTCGTCCACCTCGTCGACGGTGTGACCAAGATCGGCAAGATCACCTTTCGGAGTCATGAGGAAAAACAGGCGGAGAACTTTCGCAAGATGCTCTTGTCCATGGCGGACGACATTCGCGTCGTGCTGATCAAGCTTGCCGACCGGCTCCATAATATGCGGACACTCGAGCATTTGAGCGCGGCCAAGCGCCAGAGCATTGCACAGGAGACGCTGGAGATTTATGCCCCCCTGGCCAACCGGCTCGGCATCGGATGGATCAAGAACGAGTTGGAGGATCTCTGCCTCAAGCATCTCAAGCCGGATGTCTATGAGCTGCTACGCACTCGCGTCGCGAAACGGGATGAAGACCGCCAACAATACATACAAGAAGTCATTCAACTTGTGAACGGAGCCATGCAGGAGAACGGCTTGCCGGGACAAGTGTATGGCCGTCCCAAACATCTGTTCGGGATCTACCAGAAGATGAACAAGCAGTCGATCTCGTTCGAAGAAGTGTATGACCTGACGGCCCTGCGGATCGTGACGGACACGAAAATGAATTGTTACGCTCTCGTCGGTGTGATCCATTCTCTGTGGCGTCCCGTTCCCGGGCGATTCAAAGATTACATTGCCATTCCCAAGTCGAACCTCTACCAGTCGCTGCACACGACGGTGGTTGGGCCTAAGGGCGAGCACGTCGAATTTCAGATCCGCACGGAAGAAATGCATCGGGTGGCGGAATACGGTATTGCCGCACATTGGAAATACAAGGAACAGGGGCGAGTCGCGGAGCGCGATTCCAAAGCCTTCGGGTGGCTCCATCAATTCGTCGAATGGCACAGGGATTTACCAGACAATCGCCAGTTCATGGATTCGGTCAAGCTAGATCTGTTTCATGACGTCGTCTATGTGTTCACGCCGAAAGGGATTGTGAAAGAACTTCCACGGGGCTCGACGCCGGTGGATTTCGCCTTCGCCATTCACACCGAGGTGGGGGATCACTGCGTCGGAGCCAAAGTGAATGGCAAGATCGTGCCGCTCAAGCATCAGCTCGAAAGCGGAGATACCGTCGAAATCCTCACGTCGCAGACTCAGACGCCGCATAAAGACTGGCTCAAATTTGTTCGGACTTCTCGGGCGAAGACCAAAATCAAGCATTGGATCAAGATCGAAGAACAGAAGCGAAGCATAGAAATCGGGCGTCGATTGTTGGAATCTGAATTCCGTCGCCACGGCATGGCGCCGGCCCAGGTCATGAAGTCACCTGTTCTGTTGGAGGTGGCTAAGCAGTCCGGCTTCGATAGCACGGACGAATTGATCGCTGCGGTGGGATTCGGCCATCTGCCGACAGCTCAAGTCGTCGGCAAGCTGACGGCGTCCGCAACGGGCGCCGAAGCTGCTATTCAAGAAAAGCCTGTCGTGCATAAAACGGTCGCCGGGAAGTCCGACGACAAGGGTGTCAAAGTCAAAGGCGCACGCGATGTGCTGATGCAGTTGTCGCGCTGCTGCAACCCCGTTCCGGGTGATCGAATCCTCGGCTACATTACGCGCGGGAGAGGGTTGACGATTCATACGGTCGACTGCCCGAATCTCGAAGCGCTTGATTATGATCGTGAACGATTGGTCGAGGTGGAGTGGGATGCCAGCACTCCGAGCACGCATGCCGTGAAAGTGTCGGTCATGGCGGTGGACAAGACCGGTGTGCTGGCGAACGTTTCGTCTGCCATTGCAGAATGCCATGCCAACATCAGCCGGGCAGAAATTACGACGCGGGAGGATCGAAAGGCCGTCCTCGACTTCATCGTTGAAATTACCAGCACCCAACACTTGGATCAGGTGCTAAAAGCCATTGAACGGGTCGACGGAGTGATTACGGCCCGCCGGGTACGGGCCTGGCAAGAGAAGTCCTAGCGACGTGCCTATGGCACGTGAAACTGGAGTTTCATTCCCTTCTCGAGCTTGAGTCGATCAGCTTCCCCGCCGCCGAGTTCCAATACATAGAGAGCCGGATCGTTGGGTTGGTACTGGGGACAGCTGTCGTCCGTTCTCGTGCAAATAGGAACGTTTCGTGCGATGTGAATAATCTGTTTCTTCTCGTTCATCCAGATGATATCGAGCGGGATCTTCGTATTTTTCATCCAAAAGGTCCAAGGTTGGGCTTGACTGAACGTAAACAACATTCCACGGTCTTTCGCCAGGTGCTCGCGATACATCAGCCCTTCGGCTCGCTTTTTCGAGGTATCCGCGACCTCCGCGTGAATTTTGACACCGCTAGGAAGCTGGACTTGGATCAGCCCATCTTCAGCATGGACGCACGAGGCGAAAAAAAACAACGAGGACAGGAAGCAGGTTATGAGCCATTGGCTATACACGCAGGCATCCTATCGATGGTCAGGAGTTGAGTCAAGACATCGCCTGGAGCCATGACCGGGCAAGGCCAACGGGGTTTTGCCCGCCTTGCAATCCCGACAATGCCTATGCGATCCTGTGCCGCAATAGCCAGGAGGACGGTATGAAAGAAGTTCGGAAAGTCCATTACGTCAAGGGCGTGTTTGTGTGTCCGAAGTGCCGGCAGTCGTATGTGCAGGAGAAATGGATCGAAGAATGGCGGGTTCGATGCCATCGCTGCGACTATCGTGGATCGTTGACGGAAGTCTCCGTGGAAGAGCGGATGGAAGAGGAAACGTTTCGTCGGTGACCCGTTTTCTGTCACGTGCCTTATGTGCAGGGTCCTCTGCGCATGTGACTCCCGCACCTCTCCCAATTCAGCGACGCTGTCCTATCGGGTTCCTGCATGCCATTTTCGCTCTTTTCGTCCTAAGCAGTAGCTTCGGCGCTGCATCTGCGGAAGAAACAGCATTACATTCCATCAAAGTTCTGGTCGCCTACCATTCCTTATCGGGAAATACTGAACGTATGGCCGAGGCTGTGGTCGAAGGGGCGAAAAGCCTCCCAGGGACGGCCGTCGTGATGAAGCGGGTAGGGCAAGTGACGGCGGATGACTTGTTTTCCTCCGATGCAATCGTTGTCGGCTCACCGGTCTACTGGTCGAATATGTCGGGGGAAGTGAAGACGTTCTTCGACAACTGGCAATTCAAGTTCGGTGTGTATCCTGAATTCAAGATGAAGAACAAGGTCGGTGCGGCCTTTGCCACAGGCGGGCAGATTTCGAGTGGCAAAGAAGTTACCATGTTGACGATTCTTGCCGCGATGTTGGGCAATCAGATGATCATCGTCAGCGGGGGCGGCGCCTTCGGCGCATCAGCCACCACTGAAGGGGAGAGTCTCGGGATCGACAATAAGGAATTGGCCGATGCGCAGGCGTTAGGGCGGCGCGTGGCGGAAGTTGCAGCCCTCATCAAACGGGTTCCCTCTCCATAACCTCGCCAGCTCACTCTTTCTGACTTCTATCGCCGGCATTGAGTACCGCTCAAGCCAGTTCTGTCTTGTAGAATCCTGACCGGAATTCGCGCGCTGCTTCGTTGAGACGGAGCTGGGTCGAATCAGTTATCTGTCGGGGTGAAGAGGGGCTATCGGCGAATACTAAGAGGGGTGGGGAGTTGGTGTTCGCTTGCAGCGAGTTCCGCAAACTCCTGAATGTTCTTGGAGCAGCGCCCGCAGCAACCTGAGTCCTTGAGGCCAAACTTGGCTTTGAGCTGGCAGGGCATCACAATCCCGTCCCGTCCTGCTTCACGCACATCCGATTCCGTGATTCCTTTGCACAAACAGAGATACATACAAAGCCTCGCCGGTGTATTTGCCGACAACGATTATGAGAAGCATTCTCATTATGCTCGTCTTTGCTCCTCCTGTCAAGTCTCAAAATATCCGCGACGGACGCGGCGCTCCGTCATCCCGCGGAGCTAAGAAAGCGTAGCTTCGAGTTGGCTAACCATCCCTCTGATCGTATCGAAGCCTGATTGCCAGAATGCCTCTGAAGTCATGTCCACGCCAACCTGGCGCAGAATAGTCACGGGCGGTTCCGATCCTCCCGTTGCCAGGAGATCGAGATACTTGGGGACGAATGCTGCACCTTCTGCTTGATATTTGCGGTAGAGGGCGAGGACGAGAAGATTTCCAAAGCTGTAGGCGTAGCAATAGAATGGGCTGGCAAAAATGTGAGGGATGGTCAGCCACTCCCATTGGAACTCATCAGGCACTTTTACAGCTCTGCCAAATTGCTGGCGCAACTCAGCGAGATAGGTTTCGGCCAGCTGATCGCCTGTAGCGCCTTCGCCGATCATCTGATGCGCCGTCTTTTCAAACCGAACGAAGTAGGCCTGCCGCAGGACCGTGGCATAGATGTCATCCAATTGGCCGAGCAGCAGCCCCTGCCGGACCTTCTTATTGGATTCTTGACGCATGAGGGCATCGGAGAGGATGCGCTCGCCAAACACAGAAGCGGTTTCCGCCAAGGGCAAGGTGGAATGGAAAGTAAACACCGAATGATGTGCCGCCATCAAGCCGTGTATGGCATGACCCAACTCGTGGGCCATCGTCGCGATGTCGCGCGCATCGCCCGTATAGTTCAACAGCACGTAAGGGGTAAGCCCCGGCACAACGCTATAACAATAGGCTCCGCCGATCTTGCCGGGTCTCGTCGGTGCATCGATGTGCTTCTCGGTTAATATCTGTTGAGCCAGATCCGCTAGGCGCGGCGAGAAGCCACGATAGGCGTCGAGCACCATCCTGACCGCATCGGCATAGTTGTACTTCTTTGATTCTGTCCGATGCGGGGCATAGAGATGATACCGGTTCATGGGCCTGATCTTGCAGATCCTAGATTTGAGCCTGAAGTAGGTCTGGAAGATGTCCGCATTCTTGGCGCATACCGTGAGCAAGACGTCGACGGCTTGATCCGGCACATCATTGCCGAGATTGCGCGTGGCAATGGGAGAAGAGAAATGCCGAAGGCCGAGGTTCTCGGACTTCCAGTCGTTGACCAGCGTTTTATAGATTTCTCCCAGCAAATCGCGCTGGGCGGAGAACACCCGATAGAGTTCCTGATAGGCAGCCTGTCGCACGGAGCTCTTAGGGCTGCGGACATAAGCCATTAAGCCTTCGCGATTGAGGACTTTCTTCTTTCCGCCCGTCTTGAGCGTGAAGGTAAAACCGTTGGTCACGATATCGTAAATCGTGTTCACGGCACTCCGGCCGGTCACGTTCTTTACGTGAATGATTTTCTCTTCCGGCTCCGAGAGGGTGTGGGGTTTATAGCGCCTGATGGTTTCCAAGTGATAGCGGAGATCGCCGGCGTCGGCCATCAACCTCGCCGCGTTGGCCTCATCCACCCCCTGCCACCACAGTTCAAAGAACAAAAGGCGATTGTTCAGGGTAGTCAGCCGCTCCTCGACGTGCGATTTGAACGAACGTGCCTTTGCGTCTTTTGTGTTTTCTGAGAACCAAAGATAAGAAAAGGCGCCGAGCCGAGAGGAGCCTTGAGCGATTGACTCGCTCATCTTCAGGATCGACTGAAACTCGTGGCTTGCCATTGTCGATGTCAGCCGAGGGCGGGCGGATTCAATCTGAGCCACTTGTGCGTCGAGCTCAGAGAGGTGCTGCTCAAGCTGCTGGACGGGATTCTTGATGAGGTGCGTCAAATCCCATCGATCGGCTATTGGGGACTTAGAGGTCTTGCGTCGAGTCACGTTGCTTCCGGCCATGCGCGTCTCCTTCATGTCTCTGCGGTCAAGGAGGCCAGATTGTACCATCACGCCAAGCTCTGAGAAGAGGAAAATAACTGAGGCCGAAGGGGAGTAAGGCTGCGTTGACAGGCATTCGACGGGATGTGAAAATCCATTCCAGCGGAGCGTCAGATGACCAATCAGGAAATCAACCGAGCCGTGCAATATGTCACGGCCAGCACGTCATACGGACGGGACACCGTCGCCGATATCCTCCAAACGGGGCTCCGCGAGCTGGCCGACCTGGCCGTTCAGTCGACGCGGCAGTTTGAGCGCGAGGCATTATTGGAATATGTCTCGCAATGGACGATCAAGCGGACTGGACAACCGGAGCCGTTGGTCCGGGAAGTGTTGGGTTGCGCAGGGCGTTGGCTGGATGAAGTCTACGAAGAAATTGCCAAGCAGCAGTCAGAGGTGCTCGAATCCTCATCGAAGGATGACGACGAACCGGAATCAGGGTGACTGATGGCACGGTTTCGCCCACGGAAGACGTTCAAGCTGGTCGCGCATCTGCGTGAAGGGCATCGTGTTGCAGTTCCCGCCTGGAAGCGCGAGGAGGAAGGGCTTTCTCGCGATCTCGAGGAACGTTGGACCACTCTCCATCGGCATTGCGCCGACCAGTCGAGCCATTTCAGGCTCAGCCGCCTGGTCCGTCGGTTGACGCACTACGACTATGGGGTGCGAGAGTCAGCCATTGCCGAACTGGAGCTTGCCACGCAATTGATCCGCGTAGGAGCACGTGTGACGTTCCTGCCGGAGTCTCAGGCGAGGACCGCCGATTTAGAATGTCACCTGGGCCGCGAGCGATTCTTTGTCGAAGTGACGGCGATGGTGGGATCGGCCGAACGGCAGCGACTGCCGCTCCGAGGATT
Source organism: Nitrospira sp. (assembly GCA_033852435.1). Taxonomy (GTDB): domain Bacteria; phylum Nitrospirota; class Nitrospiria; order Nitrospirales; family Nitrospiraceae; genus Nitrospira_C. Next base: position 29,250 of record JAWOMO010000043.1, on the reverse strand, counting down.
GTCGGTTATTGATGATGAGGTGGGAGACGAGGACGATCGGGGAGTCATTTTGATCCATCGCATACTCGCCCGCATTCAGCAGAAGGCAAAGCAACTGGCAGACTATTGCGATCCTGTGATCCTCAGCATCTCCATCCCTCGGGCCGACTTGCAAGGGGAAAGGATAGGCCGGCATGAGACGATCAGGTTGGACCTCAAGGCGCTGGCGGGATCAATCACCGTATTGCTCACAAAGTTTCGGCACCTGAGTGCCGTGATGCTTTCCCTGTGGGACGTCGAACCGCTGCCGTCGAAAGCTGGAACGAGGTTAGCCAACGTCGAACTGGTGGAGCGTCCGAAGCAACAGCGAGCCCACCCGCGTGTGCGAGTCTTGGTTCAGAATCCCGGAACGACCGCTCCGCTCGGAAAAATCCCGGAAGCGGCATTATGTGAGGTACTGTAAGGTGTGAAACGGTACTGCGGACATTACTCGGCCGGAAGTGTCCCTTTCAGCATCTCCAGATTCTTTGTCACCATTGCATCGCCGTTCTTGGTGGAGACAGCAATGCCGGTGGCGGAAACCTCACGACACTCATCGATTCGACCTAGCTTGTGCAATGACTGAGCAAGGGCGTAGTAGGCGGCTGAATAGGTGGGCTTGACGGTGACGCATTGCCGCAGAGCTTTGGTTGCTTCCTCGAAGTTCCCGTCATCCATGTAGGCTTTCCCCAACCCAAACCAGGCGACGTCGTCGCTTGGATCCATTGCCAACACTTTTTTCAGCGGTTCGATTCGTGGATTTGGCATTGCTTCCTCCAGTGCGATAGACGATAGCAGTGGCGAGCGCTCATTGTCTATGGCAATAGCCGCATGATACGATTTTCGTTCTTGCATTGGAGCATCGTATGGGAAAGACGGGTCTCGTCTATCATCCAGCCTATCTCGATCACGATATGGGGGCAGGTCATCCCGAATCTCCTAATCGGCTGCGCGCCATCATGCAGCAGCTGGAGCAGAGTGGAACGGCGGCTCACCTGACAAAGATCGCTCCCCGGAAAGCGGAGGACGAGTGGATTACACAGGTGCATACTCCCTCATATGTTGCGGCACTAAATCGACAGGCGCCGACAAGCGGGCGAGTGTCGCTGGATCCGGATACGTCCATGTCACCCGGCTCGTTGACCGCTGCGTATCTGGCGGCAGGTGGGGGGCTGGCCGCCGTCGATGCGATCATGAACAAACAAGTGGACCATGTGTTTTGTGCGGTGCGTCCACCCGGGCATCATGCGGAAGCAGGCCGGGCCATGGGCTTCTGCCTCTTCAATAACGTGGCGATCGCTGCGCGCTATGTCCAAAAAAGGTATGGCCTCAAGCGGGTCTTGATCGTCGACTGGGACGTTCATCACGGCAACGGGACGCAGCATAGTTTCGAGGATGATGCGTCGATCTTATATTTCAGCACGCATCAGTATCCCCATTATCCGGGGACGGGACTGGCGTCTGAGCAAGGCAAGGGGGCGGGAAAGGGTTATACGATCAATGTGCCGATGGAGTCCGGTGAGGGCGATGATGCATACCGCGCGATTTTTCTGAAATCGCTGGTACCGGCAGCGGATGACTTCAAGCCCGAGTTCGTGATCATCTCGGCGGGGTTCGATGCTCACAAAGACGATCCATTGGCCAGCATGGGACTCACTGAGGCCGGTTATGCGGATTTAACCGATATTGTGGCAGGGATTGCCAAGCGCCACGCCAACGGGCGCATTCTGTCGTCGCTCGAAGGCGGGTACAATCTCAGGGCCCTGGCTGCGTCAGTGGAGGCCCATATTTCAGGACTGCTGAAGGCATGACCGGCGGACTGAAGATCGGCCTTGGCGCGGTGATCGCGGTGGCGGCGGTCTACGTCTACTACACCGAGATCAAACCAGTCGTTATTTTTGGTCTTCGGTCGGATTATGCCCACGCCATCCCCTTCCAGAAGATTCCGGAGGGGCTCACCAGTCTCAAGGCCGAATCCTGCGGCCAGTGCCACCGCGAAATTTACGAAGAATGGAAGACCAGTATCCATGCTCATGCTTACGAGGATCCGTTCTTTCAGGCCTACTGGAATAAGGATAAACACATCTGGGTCTGTTTAAATTGTCACACGCCCCTCGAAAATCAGCAGCCGACATTGGTGAAAGAGATCCCACGAGGGCGAGTCGAGAAAGCCGTGGAGGAGCCGAACCCACGTTACGATCCTGAGTACCAGAAGGAGTCGGTCACCTGTGCGGTCTGTCACGTCCGCGATGGGGTCATCTATGGCCCCTTTGAAGACTCCGCTGCGCCGCACCCCACCAAGTTCGACCCGAACTTCCGCACAGCGCAGCCTTGTTACCGTTGCCACAACGTCGTGTCAGGACCGGCCCAGTTCTACCATGTGGGTCCCTGTGGAACCTATGCGGAGTACGAAGGGAAGTTCTTCATGCAGGAGCGTGGCTTCATTTGCCAAAGCTGCCATATGCCTGAAATCGACCGGCCTGTGGCCACGAATAGCCCGATTCGCCGAGGCCGGCAGCATCTCTGGCGAGGTGGGCACGATCCAGACATGATCAAGCGCGCCGTCGCCGTGCAGGTGAAGGCCGATACTTCTTCCCCGAAACCGGGCGACCGGGTGGAGTTTACGCTCACACTCATTAACGCAGGGGCGGGTCATAAGGTCCCCACCGGCGATCCGGACCGTCACTTTACCATTGAGTTCATTGTGGAGGATCAGAATGGGCAGATTCTGGATCGGCAAACCTCCACCATGGGCCGATGGATCATGTGGCAGCCGGCCATTGTAGAGTTGTATGATAACCGCCTGTTACCGCTGGCCAGCCGGGAGTACCAGTTTGCCTACCGGATTCCCGACAAGGCCGAGGGCTTGAAGGTGAAGACTCGTGTGCAGTACCACATTCTGACCGATGGGCAGCATGAGATGCTACAGACGAAGTATGGGTTGACGGGAACCGATCCCTATCGGTTCCTGATCTACGAGAGAGAATTTCCCTTGTCGGAAAACCTGAAAGCCGCTTTGTTGGACGAAGGGCATCAACCGTCGGTCATCGGCCGGCAGCATGAAGGAGCGAGTTGCAAGCTGAAGGCCGCGAGCTGACAGCGCACTCACAAAGGAACAGCATGACACACCCATTGCTCATTGACACCGAATCATTGCAGAAGCAGCTAGGCCAGCCCGGTCTTGTCATCATCGATGTGCGAGGCAAGGCGGCGTATGAATTCGGCGGACACATTCCGGGCGCGGTCCATACGACCTGGCATGACTATAGTGATCCCAATGCCGTGGCGAAGGGACTGATCGATCCGGATCTGAATCGTATGGAACAGAAGATGCGCGCCCTGGGGATCAACGCCGACAGCCAGGTCGTCATTTACTCCAACCCCTTCGACAATTGGGGCGATGAAGGCCGGATGTTCTGGATGTTGGAGTACCTCGGCCATACAAACCTGCGCATTCTCGACGGAGGTTGGGTCAAGTGGGTGGAGGAGCGACGGCCGTTCGAGCATGGGCGTGTGACGCCGAAGCCGGGAAACTTTACGGTAAAGATCGTACAGCACGCAGCCATTACAAAGGACGAATTGAGGGGGATCGTCAAACAGCCGCATCCGAATACCGTGATTGTCGATGCAAGAAGCCTGGAAGAATATTTGGGGAAGGAAGTGTCCGGTATTCCCAGGGCCGGCCATATTCCCTCGGCCATCCATGTGGCCTGGAACGGTTTTTTGAATAAGAATGCAACGGTGAAAGATCTCGCCGTCATTCAAGCCGGTCTCGACGAAAAAGGATTGCAGACGAATCAGCAAGTCATTTGCTACTGTACGGGCGGTGTCCGGTCGTCTTGGCTCTATTTCGTTCTGAAGCTTGCCGGTTATCAGAACGTGCGCAATTATCCGGGGTCGTGGTGGGAATGGAGTCGGGATTTTGCCTGCCCGGTGGAGAAAGACTTTCAAAGTCTCCAGAAGGTGTTGGGCGTTGAGGCTCCGGCCCGGCCTTCTTGACAGCCCAAAAACGGCTGTGTAAGGTGAACGCAGGTCTATTCTTTCGTGCATTTTCTCGTACTGCACGTAACTTAATCACAGAGGAGGAGTCTATGACGATGAGAATCCAACGTGGAGTCCTGATGCTGGCAACGGTCGCCTTGCTCGGAATGCCGCTTGTCGCTCAGGCCGACAACAAACACGTCAGCGAGGCCATCGAGCATGCGAAAGAAGCAGCTGCCCATGGGAAGCAAGGCCATGCCGATGCCTTGGTGAAGCATGCAGAAGGAGCGTTACATCATGCGGAGGCGGCACAGAAGGACGTAAAAAACCCGCATCTCGACGAGGGCGTCAAGGAACTGAAGGCAGCCGTCGAGCACGGTAAGGCCGGCCATGCTGATGTTGCCACCAAGCATGCTGAAGGTGCGGTGACTCATCTGTCCGAAGTGAAGTAGCACGTACGGGCAAACAACTAATGGCTGTCATCTGACGGCTACACATTTGAGAACGGGCAGGGGACAAGCACCCTGCCCGTTCCTGTCTTGGGGGGGAGTGAGTCTGTGCGCGTCGGGTACTACCAAAACAATCCCGAGTTCGGGAAAGTGGCTGAAAATCTGGACCGAATCTCCGCCAGGCTGGACGAGGCGGCGGCCGATCTTATCGTACTGCCCGAGCTGTGTGCTTCAGGCTATCAGTTTGTCTCCCAGGACGAAGTGCGGGCGTTGGCGGAACCAATTCCCGATGGACCGACAACAAGGAGGCTGCTCGACATTGCCAAGCGCAAGCACCTCATAATCGTCGCGGGGCTACCGGAACGAGCGGGGGCGTCTCTCTATAACTCCGCTGTTGTGGTGGGCCCGCAAGGTGTGATCGGCAGTTACCGGAAAGCCCACCTCTTCTTTGAAGAGACGTTGTTTTTTACGCCGGGGGATACTGGCTTTCACGTCTGGGATATCGCTCAGGCCAAGATCGGCGTGATGATCTGTTTCGACTGGTATTATCCTGAGGCGGCGCGGACCCTGGCGCTCAAGGGAGCCGAGATCATCTGTCATCCGTCCAATCTCGTGTTGCCGAACTGTCCTGATTCCATGCCAGTGCGCTGCTTGGAGAACCGCGTCTTTGCCATTACCTGCAACCGTACGGGAGGCGAGGCGCGGGGCGGCAAGGATCCGCTGACGTTTATCGGCCACAGCGAGATCGTGACGCCTCGCGGGACGATTTTGCATCGTGGGCCTCGCGACCAGGAAGATCTTTGTATCGTGGAAATCGATCCCGCTGAAGCCCGGAATAAATTCGTGACCCGCTACAACGATTTGCTCCGCGATCGCCGCGAATCCCTCTACAAATAGCAGGGTACTGAAACCGCCTGCCCGCCTTCCTGAGCGGGCTGAGGTTTAGGCTAAGGGTCCGACGGAGCGGGTGTATAGGCAATCAGTCTACCCCTGAAGCACCGGCCTTGCTGAGCAGACTGTTTGAGCACCCTATGGAATCGATCTGAATTCAGACTGTGTGGGGCGGCTTGCGTGCGGCAGGCCGGCGCGATAGGATTATCATTATGAAAGTTCCACTCGCCAAAGGCATTTTTCTCATTGCGGCGCCCAATCTGCGCGATCCGAATTTCCGACAAACGGTCGTCCTCCTGTGTGAACATGGGGCGGAAGGTGCGCTGGGAGTGGTCGTGAATCGGCCGACCGCGATGTCGATTTCGGAAGCGCTGCCGCATGTACCGGTCCTGGAAGGCCAACGCCATGTGCTGTTTTCCGGTGGGCCTGTCCAGCCGAATCAGGTGATGTTGCTGTACCGTTTGAATCAGTTGCCAGAGAATTCTCACCACGTGTTTGATGGAGTGTGCCTCGGCGGTGACATGGAGCTCGTCGACAAGATTCTCACCACGGATCAGGGGCGAGAGGCGTTTCGTGCCTACGTCGGCTATTCGGGATGGGGGCCCGGGCAACTTGAATCTGAAATGAAAATGGGATCCTGGATCACCTTGCCCGCCGATCCGAGCTTCGTGTTTGAAAAAGATCCGACCCGTATATGGTCCGAGATCCTCAGCACATTGGGCGAAGAATATCGCCTCTATGCGGACATGCCCTTCGATCCCTCTCTAAACTAATCGTTGTCGGTCCTGCTCGTTGCAGCCCCCGTCCCCAGAATGTTAGGCTGCAGCGATGCCGACGCAGCCAACGGCTCCTCCCCGCAAGCGCTCCGCTCTCTTCCTCATGCTCATGCTCTTCGGTCTTACAGGCGTGCTGTCCGCCTGCGGGGTGGCCTATACGATTGTCAAGTCGGAGTCCAAGCTCGACAAGCTGGGGATTCCGATGACCAAAGCACAAGTCGTCGATGAAATCGGCCGGCCTGATCGGGTCCTGCGCGACGACGGCCGCCTCCTTGTCTGGGAGTATTCCCTCACAGCGCGCCGACAGTGGCTCTACGAATTGGGGTTCTGTCCTGTGTCCATTTGGATCGGCGGCTGCATTATCTATCCCTTTACGAACGTGGCGATGGAACATCAGCGGGAGTATCCCTACCACGTGGTGCTTGTGAACGATGAACTTTGCGCCTGGGGTGCACCGGCCGCAATTCTTCAACGCCGGCGAGCCTGCGCTGCCACGGGTGTGCCGATTGGATCATCAGGAGGGACAGGGGGGAGGCCTGAGCCAATTGTTTCGAGTAATGGACCGATCAATCGCGATAACATCGGCCGCTATCGGACGATGGCGGTGATGTTATTTGAAGATGCGCCAGCCTCGCCAGGATCCGGCTCACGTGTGGCAGGCATTGTCACCACTCTATTGCTCGATCTCGACATCCACATGGTTGAACGGGCGAAATTGGACGAGGTGCTGAAAGAGCAGGTGATCCAGCTTACGCATGCCGACGATGCCAATGTGCTGAAAGTCGGGAGGTTGGTCGGGGCGCAGGCGATCATTGTCGGAGAAGTTCAGCAATGGGAACGCCACGAACACGAACGGATGCACAGTGTCTCGCTGTCGCTGCGCATAATCGATGTGGAAACCGGGCTCTTGCTGTTCAGCGGGGAAGGGCACCTGGCCGATTCGACAACAGACGATCCGGAAAACTCCGCTCGCCTTATCGCGCATCGCATGCTGGCACGGTTTGGATCTCAGACAGGATTGCTCGGATCCGGGCGCATCGGGGTGAACTGGGAGTTGCTGGAGGAAAAAGGCGGATACTTTTATCTGGTGCGTGAATTGCGCAGCGGGCTGCCGGCCGAGAAGGCAGGACTCAAGGTCGGTGACCGAGTTGTGGCCTGCAACGGGGCGTCGCTGTCAGCCGTGAAGGCGGAACGTGAGGCCAAACGCCTTTGCCAGGTAGAGGCGGGACAGACGTTGCTGCTTGATATACAACGTGCCGGCGGTCCGACGCAGATCGAGCTTACGGCCGATAAGCGGCCAGGGTTGTAGTGATGGACCCCCGGCCATAGAGGAAAAGAGGAATCGCATGGATCAATCAGAGACGTCTGAGAGCGGATCCGATACATTGATAAAAAAGCTGCACGAGCGGCCTCAGATACCGCTCGCCGATTGGCTCCGGGCACCAGCGCATGTCCATTACAAGGCCTTTCGCATGGCTGATCCCCCTGCGCAGCGAAAAGCCAGCCGAGAAGAATTTCAATCGTTTCTCACCGCTCTCGCGGTTCCCGCCGACCAGACTGTCCTTCGCGAAACCTTCGGCTACGGGGTGAGAGAAGCCGACAACGGCGATCGACTGATTGTGATCTGGCAGGCCCATACAGAATATTACAACTACCAGATCTGGCATTTGGCTGGTTCCGTAAAGCCAACGATCTCCTTCGGGCCATTATCCTTTCCGAGCTACAAGTTTTCTGTGTCCGCGTTGGGAACCGAGGTTTGTCACCTGGACATCCTGCTTACAGCGGAGTCGTTGCCATTGCGCGAGCGCATCAGGTCGCTGTTCCCAGGGCCGGTACTCTACGGGAGTACGATTTTTGACGGACAGACCAGTCTCGTCACGAGTTTTACACCAGATGAGCAGGGGCGGGAACGCTATTGGGTGAGTCTTGGGTCACCGGAGGCCTACACCTCTCGGCTCAAGGATATCGTCGACGCGATCGTCCGGATTGAAACCTACTACCATTTGCTCCTCATGCAGAAGCCATTGTTCTCTGCCGCGATCGACCAAGTCTACAAATTCGAGCAGGTACATCTGAAGCAACGCGAAATCATTTCGGGCCACATTGCCCATGCAGACTCGCAGACGTTGCAACGCTGGCTGAATAGCCTCACGCAGGATCTGCTCAAGACAAATCGTATCGCTGGCAGGCTGCATTTCGAACTGTCCGCCTCGGTACCCTACGACAAGATCGTGCATGCCACGCTGGCCTCTCTGACAGAGCGGACGTTGGAATCGTACCGGCCTGTGTCGGACTATGTCCTTGGAGGCATCACTGGAGTGGCGGATGGATATCAGCAATTACTCAAGAGAATCGAGACTTTGAGAAGCGGATTTGAAGGGATTATTTCAATTATCAGGACGCGCGTGGATCTGATTCTGGAGAGTCAGAACCTCACACTCCTCCAAAGCGTGGACAAAACGACAAAGAGCCAAGTCATTTTGCAGCATACGGTAGAGGGACTCTCGGTCATCGTGATCGCCTACTATCTGGCGGGACTCGCCGGGTATGTTTTCAAAGGACTCTCCGAAATGGGATGGCTCAAGAATGCCAATATCGCCTCGGCGGTCTTTGTCCCCGTCGCGATCGGCCTCGCCTTCGTCATCACGACGGTGAGTAAGAAGTACCTGCACAAGAAGTGGTCGGGGGAGCATCAGCCGGCAGAAGGCTCGAATACGCCACCGCCTCAATAGATGTTGTCCAAGCTATCAGTGGTTCTGTGGAGGGGGAGAAAGGTTTCTCATTGAACCTCTCCCACCAAGCCGCTTACGCAGCTCTGGAGGGAGATTCCTGCTTCATCGAGCTGAGTTTCGTCTCGATCATGTGATCGAGGCCAGTGCTCGGCTCTCCACAGCGGGCTCGTTCCGAGCCCGGAGCCTTGCCGATCAAGGCCCAATGTAATAAGACCCGTGCCGCGTTCTCATCTCGGCCACAGTTGGCCCCACACGGACAGACGTGCCGGCGGTCCGATAAGGCCTTCTTGGCCTGCCGACCGCATTGGTGGCACGTTTGACTGGGTTTTATGGTCTGAGGTGACAACGCGACATACCAGCTGCCAGCTTCTTCCGCTTTGCAAGCCAGTATTGTGAGGAACTGACTCAATGAGGCACTCAGCAATTCTCGATTGAGGCCCCTTTTCCGGCGGCCTCCGGCCGCCGTGAGATTCTTCATCGAGAGGCCTTCGGTCGCTAGGAGTCCGTACTCTTGTATTAATCGATGACTGGTTTGATGGAGAAAGTCTCGTCGTTGATTGGCGATTCGCCGATGGATGTGAGCGACTGTCCGAATGACCTTTTTTCGATTCCAAGAGCCCTTGCGTTTACGACTGACAGCCCGTTGGGCACGTTTGAGTGCGGGGAGACTGTTTCGCAAGATGCGCGGATTGTCAATCGTCCGAATAGTGCCTGTCGCTTCTGCGAGTGTCAGAAAGGTCTCTGTTCCCAAGTCGAAGCCGGTGGCCTTGGTGCCACAGGCTCGGCTGGGGGTGCAGCGGATCGTCATCGAGGCGTACCAGCGGCCGGCTTTGTGGATGATCTCACACGTTTTCGGAACTCCCGGCGTGCGTGCCCCTCCACGCAACTTGATTACCCCGATGCCGGATAACCTCAGTCGGCCATGGGTCATCGTGTCATTCGTGAGCAGTCGCCAGCCATCCTCGTGTGTCTTATACCCCCAGCCGTGAGCACGCTCGAGGGCTTTGAAACGGGGAAAGCCGGCGCGTCGTGCGCCGGCCTTGAGCCGACGAAAGAAACCCTGAAAGGCACGATCCACTCGTTTGAGGGTCACCTGGCAGCTCTGGGCGTTTAGCTCGGCATAGTCAGGTCTGCCTGCCCGCAAGCGCGTGAGCGCTCGACATTGTTCGGCAAAGGTGATCGATTTACCGATGATATCGAAATTCATCCGGCGATGCTGGAGCGCGGCGTTGTATACGCGCTGGTGCAACTTCAGATGATGGCACAACGCCTGTGTTTGCTTGGCGGTTGGATACAGCCGGTACTCGATTTTGCGATTGACAGGTCCCATGTCAGTTTTATAGCTTAGTTCTCATGCCAAAGCAAGGCGTAATGAGGCTTCATCATTGCGTGTATTCCATCCATTACCATTTAGTTCTTGTGACAAAATATCGTCGTCGAGTGCTGAGCCACGACATGCTGGGTCGTCTGCAGGCCATCTTTCAAGACCTCGCTGGGAAGTGGGGGGTGCAGGTGCTGGAGTTTAACGGCGAGACGGATCACGTGCATCTGCTCCTGAGCGTGCCCCCCACTATTCAGGCGAGTATTTTAGTGAATAACTTCAAGACGGTGTCGTCCCGGTATCTTCGGAAGGAATTTGCGCCCCACGTCCAACGGTTTTACCGCAAGTCCATCTTCTGGAGCCGGTCGTATTGCCTCTTGTCGTGTGGCGGTGCGCCGTTGTCGGTGTTGAAGCAGTATATCCAGCAACAAGCAGGAGCGGACTAGAGCGCGCTTCACCACCCGCTAAACCTACGGCTCTAGCGGGAGCACTGCGCGCGGGATTGGTAGAGTGTGAGGCTATGTGTTCGAAAATACATGGGCCAAGAAACGACCTGTGTGAGAAGTCCCAACCTTCGCTACCTGTTCCGGCCTTCCTACCGCTACGATTTGCCCGCCACCATCGCCGCCCTCCGGGCCGAGGTCGATGATCCAGTCCGCTGATTTGATCACATCCATATTATGCTCCACGACGACAAGGGTGTTGCCGGCGTTGACGAGCTTGTGCAGAACGGCGAGGAGTTTCTTCACGTCGTCAAAGTGCAGGCCGGTGGTCGGTTCGTCCAAGATGTAGAGCATGTTCTTCGCAGACGAATCTTTGAGTTCCGCGGCAACTTTCAGCCGCTGAGCTTCGCCTCCCGAGAGAGTCGTTGCGGGCTGGCCGAGGCGCAGGTAACCAAGGCCGATGGATGAGAGCAAATGCAGTCGCTCTTGCAGTCGCGGGGTGCCGGTGAAGAAGGTGAGGGCTTCGTCTACCGTCATCGTGAGCACATCCGCGATGGTCTTCCTCCGGTAGCGAATGGCCAGGACCTCTGGCTTGAAGCGCGTGCCATCGCAAATCTCGCAGGGGGCGTAGATATCCTCAAAGAAGTACATTTCCAGTTTTTCGACGCCGCTGCCCTCGCAGCGTTCGCAGCGGCCACCTGCCGCATTGAACGAGAAATGTCCGGGCGAAAACCCCTGCCGCAGCGCGTCACGCTCGGATGCAAACAGCTGCCGAATTTCATCGAAGCATTTGAGGTAGGTGATCGGGTTGGAGCGCGGTGTGCGTCCAATCGGTTGTTGATCGATGAGGCGAACACCGTTGAGATGCTCGATCCCTTTGATGGCTTTAAATCGACCCATCGGGAGGGAGTCCACACGGAATGCTCGTGCGAGCGCGCGATACAGCGTATCTTCAACGAGGGTGCTCTTGCCTGACCCCGACACGCCGGTGACGCAGATCAACATGCCGAGCGGGAACCGAACCACGAGATCTTTTAAGTTGTGTTCGCCGGCTCCGGCAACGACGAGCACCTTGCCGTTTCCTGAGCGCCGTGACCTTGGAAGCGGGATCTGTTCTTCCCCGCGTAGGTAGCGGGCGGTGAGTGCTCGCCGGTCTTGGAGAAATTCTTTGGCTGGGGCGGCGCAGACGATTTCTCCGCCTTTTTCTCCGGACTGCGGGCCGAGCTCGACGATGAAGTCGGCAGATTCGATCATGTTGCGATCATGTTCCACGACGACCACGGTGTTGCCAACTGCTGCCAGATCTTTGAGAATGCCAGCCAGCAAATCCGTGTCCCGCGCATGAAGGCCGATTGTTGGTTCGTCAAGGACGTAGAGCGTGCCGACGAGTCTGGCCCCAAGTTGATTTGCCAGCGACACGCGCTGCGCTTCCCCTCCCGACAGAGTCTTGGTCTGCCGGGCGAGTGTGAGGTATCCGAGACCGACGCGCAAAAGGAAGCTGAGCTTAGCCTGTAGTTGGCGGAGGATATCGGACGCGATGTCTCGCTCGAACGGCTGGAGACTCAGTTGGTCCAACCAAGATGCCAGCTGCTCGACGGTAAGTTCCGTGATCTGATGAATGTCGTGGCCGGCGATTTTCACGAAACGGGCGTCCGGCTTCAGCCGGCTGCCGTTGCATCTGGGACAGTTAAAGGGCGTACGATAGCGACTGAGTAACACCCGCACGTGCAGCTTGTAACGCTTACCCTCCATGTACTCGAAGAAATCGTTGATCCCATCGAACGACTTGTCGCCCTCCCAGAGCAGTTGCTGCGTCGGCTTGGGCAGGTTCTTGAACGGGACTGTGATATCCACATCGCGACGCTTCATGGCGAGGAGCATCTGTTTCTGCCACCAGTCGGTACCCGGTTTGCTCCAGGGTTCGATCGCGCCTTGGGCCAGCGACTTATTGTGATCTGGTATGACCAATTCAGGATCGTATCGGAGCACGTTGCCGAAACCCTTGCACTCGGGGCAAGCGCCGAGTGGATGATTGAAGGAGAAGAGGATGGGCCTCAGTGGCTCGAACGTTCGGCCGCAACGTTGACAAAGAAAGCTCGTGCTGTAGGATTCAACTCCGTGACCGATGACGTCCACCGCACAGCGGCCTTCTCCTTCGAAAAACGCGGTTTCGATGGCTTCAACCAGACGCGACCGATTATCCTCTCGGACGACCAGGCGGTCGAGCACGACATAGAAAGGTTGGGAGTTGTGGAAAGAAGGCAGCTTGGCGTCATGCAGGTCGAGGATCTCGTCGCCCGCCTTCAATCTGGTGAACCCTCTGGTGAGCAGCGACTGAACGAAGGTCTGCTCCAGCTTGGGTGCAGGGGCTGCAACCGCGAAGAGTACCATCGCGCGAGCATCGGGAAAGCGAATCAGCAGATCGTCCACGACCGTGTCAGGATGAAACGAGCGGGCCTTCTGATGACAGTCTGGACAGATTGGGGTGCCGATCTTGGCGAAAAGCAGGCGCAGAAAGTCGGCGATTTCTGTCGTCGTGCCGACGGTCGATCGAGCAGTCCGTACCTGGTTTTTCTGCTCGATGGCGATAGCGGGGCGAACGTTGAGCAGGCGATCGACGTCGGGGCGAGCCACTTTCTCGAGGAACATCCTGGCATAAGTCGAGAGCGATTCCACATAGCGCCATTGACCTTCGGCAAAGATGGTGTCGAAGGCCAGCGACGACTTGCCTGAGCCCGACAGGCCGGTGATGGCTGTCACTTTGTTGTGCGGAATTGTCAGCGAGATGTTTTTGAGGTTGTGCTGACGCGCACCCTCAATAATGAGGTCGTTGGAAGCAGGTGTCAGCGCCAGAGGTTGGGGCACTTGCGTTGTCCTCTCGCAGAAAGACCGATCATCCTAGCAAGCGGAGGGAAGGTCTTCAATGAGGAGATTTGCACAACTGCCCGGGAAAGGCGCTGGATAGGTCGGAATTGTGGATTGTCTTTGGGATATCGTGTCGGGATGAGAGTATGATGGTGTCACGGTCGGGATTGCTGGTTCGACAAGTCCAGCGGTTCCTGCCAGGATACAAACTCTGGAATTACTGTTCAACAAGAGGAACGACTCTCCTATGACGCAGTCATCCGTGCCGACCGATTATTTAGGGATTGGGCGTCAGCTTGCCGTGTTGCTGGGCTCAAGCTTGGAGGGTCCGTCGGGGGAAGCGCTGAGAGAATTGGCACGCGCCTATGATCCGTCCGCGAACGAATCGCGCATCAGCGCAGAGGTGTTTCTCTTTCACAAGTATCTCATCGTGCAAACCTGCGTCGGGATGTTTCCGGAGGCGCAGGTGGAACGCGTCATCGGAGGGCTATTTGCGGCTTTGAACGAACGGGCGACAGGATTGGAATTCAGCCAGGAACGTCAGAATGCCATGGAGCAGATGTGGCAGATGCGGGCCAAGCAATTCGACCGTCCCTTTACGCAAGATCGCGAGCATTTTCTCGATGAAAGTAGCGACGGCATTTATTGGAAGCAATCGATCAGCCGGTTCTGTCAGAATGTGCGTGAGATCGAGAACCCTCCCGATATTTGGGCCGGAGGCAAAGGCCCCTCGCACAAAGCCAGCATTACCGTCACGGAAACGATCGATCACCTCGTCTCGGCGATGAGCGAGATGAGCCGCCTGCATTTCGGTTCCCCCACCTAATCGTCCAGAAGCGTTGAATCCAGCGTTCGAGCAGAGTGGATGCGAGGAAGTCTTAGAACGCGCCCCGGCGTCTGGTCTCATCCAGTTTAACGGTAGGAAAAAGGTGAGAGCGCATACTCGGGCGGTGCTTTCTCGGCCGGATGGTGGATGGACAAGTAATCGCTGAATTTCGAAGCCGCCTCCGGAGTGATGCGGGTAACTTCGACCCCGAATTCTAATCCGTCAGTCCAGCGAACGACCGCCTCATCGACCATAATTGGTTGGGCGAGGTCAGAAAAGTAGACGTAGACCGCCAGTGCTGTCCCTTTGGCCACTGGCGGTGTTCCCCTTGCCCGCCAACCCTGCCGTGACAAATCGAGCAATATTCCTTCTCCGCGATTATGGCCGGCGAGATATTCCATACGGCAGCTGAGCTGGTGCCGTTTCCCGTAGCGCGGCTCATGCCAAGCCCCTGCGGAAGGCCGACCGGATGCTTCATCATGATTGCCTGATCGCTTAAGGACTCCGGAGCGGCCCTCTCGTTTTTGTCGCAAAAGATTCAAGCCATGGGAAACCCCGGCAGCCGACAGTGTGGCCATTCCAGAAATCGTGACAAACTCGAGAAGGCTGATCATGACCGTTCTCCTTGCTCGGATGCGGTTTCTGATCTATCCCCCAGATCAATCTATTCCCTGCAGGGAATTACTCTATCTCTAGAAACAGGGATGCAGAAGGTCCTCGAAGAGGGTACCTCCAAGGGAGGGAAGGCCTCGAAACTAGGCGACAGGAGCGGGGATTCTCGCTTACGGGCAAAAGAGGTGAGCCCTACGGGAGGGGGGCATCAGCGGATGGCTAGTTTCACGAGCCCGACACACCCCATATATAACGTCAAGGAGATGGCCATGGCTGGCCAGAACCCCAGGCGCGGAACACCAACGATCATGGCCGTGACGTACACGATCCAGGGTGGAACAAACCACAAGAGATTCCTTGCATAGCCCACCAGCGAATCGCTGCCGCCGTTCAAGTAGAGCAGAACAAACGTCGCGCCGGTGATGGCCGGAAAGGTGCTGGCGAAGGCGGCCAAGAACGAGCGGCCTTGCGATCCCAGGTAGGTCGAGAGGCTGACAATTGCTCCTCCCAGCAGGAAATAGACGGTGTACTTTACGACGTCGTGCATGCGGTGTCTTTCTCAGAGTCCCTGAAACGCTTCCATCGCCTCTCGTTCTATGACTTCGCCCTGTCCCGTATACCGCGGAGAGAAATGAAATACAACGAGGTCTCTGACTTGCGCCTTACGTGCCATGATTCCAGCCTGTCTGGCCGTGAGGTGATAGCGATCGCGTGCTTTCTCCGCATCGCCGTCCAAGTAGGGTGATTCGCAGTAGAGCGTGTCGGCTTTTCGGGCGAGAGCCACGATTTTCGCTTCGTTGTCTTCATCGTATCTGGCATCGACGACATAGACGATCTTCTGCCCTCGCGAGATGGTAAGGAACCGTTCCTTCACTTCGCCCAAGGCGAATTCCCGGTCCTCACGGCGATGTTCCTCGTACAGAGTGGCGGTGAAGCGGAACTCATCCGGTTGACCCTGCCAGATGTACTGTTTCACGTCTCTGAGCCAGGAGCCGACCGGCAGGCCGGCTTCGCGCAGCTTTTGCTTGTTGACGTTGATATGGAACTGTTCCTCCAGGGAATAGGCGAACGAGGGAATCCGATGGTTCAAGGCAACGGCTTTCACCGTAAACATCGGATCTTCCAGAACAGTGAAGAGCATTGTTCCTTCCGGCGAGGCTAGAGGGCGACTGGGTTGTTCTGAAAGGAGAAATCCGTTAGTGGCGTGGAAGAAAGCTTGTCTGACCTGCTGCCCGTGGAATTCTTGAACCTCGATCGAAAGCGGATAGCCATCGACCAAATTCCACGTATAGCCTCGTAGCTTTCCCTGTACGTTGTCGATCAATCCAGGAGGGCCATACAAGCGGAGCTTTTTGCCACGTCCTAAAGCAACGCGAACGACTGTATCGAATCCGATGAAATGATCCATGTGCGTATGGGAGATAAAAATATCGTTGGCGCGCAGAAGCCTCGTTGGTCCCAGTGAATCATTGTGCCCTGCGTCGAACAGAAGGGCCCGCTTTGACCAGCGGATTTCCACATAAACCCCTGGGTCTCCGAAGACATCATTTACGAGATAACTGGAGAAGGATGGATTCATAACCGGCTCATTCCATCAGGGCGGACCGTACGACACCATACATGACGATGACTTCAATGGCATGGGCTACAATCGTTGCGTAGAGATTGCGTGTCCTGATCCAGAT
The DNA here is from genome assembly GCA_033852435.1 of Nitrospira sp. GTDB lineage: Bacteria > Nitrospirota > Nitrospiria > Nitrospirales > Nitrospiraceae > Nitrospira_C. The sequence continues at coordinate 12,651 of JAWOMO010000043.1, read as the reverse complement.
GAATCCCCAGATCAACCCGTCCCAGACCGCGATCCAGTGCAGGTGCTGGAAAGTATTCACCATGAACGGATCGAATGCAAACACGAGCGAGCTGGTGATGAGAGCGAGCGGGGAAAGACGTTGGATCGATGGGAATTTCCAAAGGCTTGCTTCCAGCGCGACCAATCGTCCCAACAAGAAGCCACGGAAATTGAACTCGACGAAGAGGGCAATGACAAAGATAAACCAGGGCACCATCACAAACACAGGTAGCAGTGCATGAGGGGTATACCTCAGAAATGTGATGTCATAACCAAGATATGGGGCGAACCGGAGGATCACCGCTGTGTTGAAGCAGCCCAGACCAAGTCCGGTCAGTAGTCCGATCTTCCAACCGGCAGCAAGTTGCTGCACTTTGAGTCCGAACCGAGAAAGGATCGTACCGTTGTGCGCGGCCCACAGGGCAAAGGCGAGATAAGCGATGACTTGGGGAGCGAACAGGATCGGCGTCTGCGTTTGGATCCAGTCGGGAAGAGCGTAGTAATCGAGTGTGGCTGCGATAGGAAGCAGCGCCAGCGCCGCACCCCGTTCGTCTTCCTGAGTCGTGGTTGAAGGAGGACCAGGCTCAGGCGGCGTCATGGCCGTTACTGTAGCTGGAGATTGTAGCGATCCAGCGTCGTCGCCTTATGTCGGGCAAGATTCGACAGCGACTTATTGTAGTCCACGATTGCGCGCAGCTCGTTGCCTTGTGCGGTAGCCAGATCCCGTTGGAAATCGAGCACGAAGCGTGTCGTGCTCAGCCCGACCTTCAGCCGTTCCTGTTCGGCTTGGAGCTGCTTCTCCGCCATGATGCGGGCCGACCTGGTCGTTTCGATACGTTTGAAATCGGTCTGCACCCTCCGGACGGCTTCTTTGACTCCGATGATGATCTGTTGGCGGACGCTGACGAGTGAGGCTTCTGCATTCTTGCCTTCGATCTGTCGCCGGCTATAGGTACTCCAGGCCGAGCGGTTGCCGAGGGGATAGCTGAGTACAAGGCCGGCCCCATAATTGTAGAAATCACCGCTGAAGTTCTTGCTCACAGAATTGCCGTAGTCACCGCCGAGCCCCGCCAGGCCCATCGTGCCTTGGAAGGAAAGCGTGGGGAGCAACTGGTTTTTGGCGAATTTGGTGTTGATATCGCTGGAATCGACGTTCTTCTTTGCCTGAACGATTTCCGGCCGGTTCTCGATGGCGACGTCGATGGCTTCTTGCAGGCTGATCGGATCCAGAGCCACGACGGGCTGATCTTTCGGTGTCAGCCGCATGTCGAGGCGAAGTTCCTCTTCGCCGGGGTTCAGCAATCGGCGCAATTGATCTTCCTGGTCGCGAATAGCTTTCTCCGCTACAAGGATTTGTTCAACGCGTGACGCCACAGCCGCTTCGGCTTGGAGCACGTCGACAATGGACATGACGCCGGCTTTGGCTTTGGCTCGATTGCTGGCCAGTAGTTCCTGCGCCGCTTTCAACGCCGCTTCGGCGACTTTCAGATTATCGTTGGCGAAGACGACTTCCCAATACGTCTGTTCCACAGTCGCAATGACGGTCAGGACGCGGTCGCGAAACACATGTTCTTCCACCATGGCGTTGTTCTGGGCGATCCGGATAAACGTCTTCGTGACGTCGATGCCGGCATTCCGGAGCAACGGTTGGGTGAGTGTTAAGGCGAGGCCGCCTGTGTAGGCCGGGTTGAACAAGAATCCTGTGGCCACGTTCTGGTTCACGTTTGTGCGGGTAGGGCTGTAGTTCAAGTCGACGTTACCGCCGGTGATCAGATTCGTCTGGGCGTCTACCGTGACGGAGGTGGTACGCTGATCGAATGTCTCGATGGTGTTCAAGTTCCCAACGGTTCCACCGAAGACCGGCCGGTTCAAGGGATTCACTTGACGATTGTACTGTCCGTTGACGCTGAGGGTTGGGTCGAACTTCGCTTGCTCGACGACGATATCGGTCAATCGACTCTCCTTTGTCTGCCGGCTAATACTAATGTCGAGGTTGTTCTTGAGCGCACGGAGGGCGGCATCGGCAAGCGAAATCTCCTCGCGTCGCTCTGGCGGCTGACCTTTGGTCTCGTCGGCTGCCTGAATGGGACCCGCGGCCAGGGTCAGTGCGGTCCCGACGACGTATAAGAATGCTCGCCAGCGGTCCCTGGTGGTTCGGTCGTTCATAAAGCCCCCTTTGATCGACAAGGACACGTTGCCTATACTATAATGATTTTATGGGACCCTGTCATCGACTTCCTCAGAAAGCACCGTGCCGTTTCCTCCTTGCAGTAATTGTTTTGACAGGAGCCTCCGCGTGGTACGAATCACCGGCGATCGGGCAAAGCGTCTCCAGTGTTCGTTCGTTTGGTGGAGGAGTTGCCCCTCTTTTTAATCTGACGGGGCCGGGGAATCTCTACCTGGATAGTCAGGGGACACAAGGCTATCTCTACACCCCCGGAAACAATTTTGAATCGTACAATTTCCGCAATCCGACGACCGGCCAGGCCTGGAGCGGTGCGACCATGACGTTAGGGCCGCAGCTTTCCATTGGTCTGATTCAAGGCGCGAACCAGACCGGCTCTCCGCTCGTTCTCCCTGGTCCTCCCCGGCGAACCCCTCCGCTCCTGGATATTCAATCCACGATCCTGGACGATATTCCCTAACAGGACTGTTCCCTGTACACAGCGGTATCCTAGGCGCAAGCTTAGGGAGTATTTGCGAGCTCCCAGGTGAAAGCAAGAACGTATTGGGCCACGGACAGTAGAACATCCGGATTGATTGTGTCGGCGGTATCGGTCGGTTGATGGAAGTGGGGATGGAATCCGCCGCTGACGATCGTGATCGTAGGCACACCGGCTTCCTTGAACGGAACATGATCGCCACCGGGGAAGAAACCGAACAGATCGAGCTTTTCCGATAGGCCTGCCAATTGCCCGATTTCCTGTGCCCGGCTTTTTTCTAACCCCGTGACTCCCACCGTGAGCCGTCCGTTTCCGACCCCCGCATGGTCCACATTAATCATGCCGATCGTTTTTGGAAGTGGAACGATCGGTTGGGAGACGTATAGCCGCGAGCCCAAGAGACCCTGCTCTTCCCCGCTGAACGAGAGGAATAGTATCGATCGCTTCGGTGCGGCCGGCGCCAGAGCGAGTATCCGGGCCACCTCAAGAAGCACGGCCGTGCCGGAGGCGTTATCGTCTGCGCCACTAAACAACAAGCCGGCTTGATGGCCGAAGTGATCTCGATGGGCCCCGATCAGCACGGCTTCGTCGTTGCTTGGCGTAGAGCCATGTATGACAGAGATGACATTGAAGAGCGTGCCGCTGGCAAGGTGACTCGTCCACTTCATCTGAGCCTGTACATCCGTATTCGTCGATCGTGACGTGCCGGTGCGGTTGATGTCCTCCTGTAAGGCGCGAAGGGTGAGCTTGCCTGCGGTTCCTTCGTGGAGAATCCTTTCAGCAGTCTCCGTGCTGATCCAGGCTCCCGGCAATTGCTGCGCTGGCTCTGTGGTGGAATAGAACGCGCTGGGTTTTCCGGTGATGCCACGGCGTTGTTCATAGGCATTCAAGATTGGGCCGGTCGCGGTCAGATAGGCCGAGGCACCTTTCTGTCGCGCGATGCGCTCCTTGTCGGTATGGGCAGCAGGGCCTGTATATTTGTCCGGTTTCCCTCGAATGAAGAGGACGATCTTGTTGCGCACATCGAGGCCGGCATAGTCGTCGAGGCCCTGCGAGGGATCGGAGAGCCCATAGCCGACGAAGACAATTGGGGCGTGGACATCGACGGAAGGTGAGTCGAGTACCGGCAGGAAATCGGACCCTCCGCGGAGGGTCGAGCGGTTGCGGGGAAAAACCAGATCGAGCAGAAGATCGCCATCGACGGTTCGGGTGGGAACAGGGGCGGTCTGTTTCCATTCCCGTTGAGGGAGCGGGTTGGTTTGGCTCTGCGGAGGAGAGGCGAGCGTGCGATGGAGTCGGAGTTCGCTAAAACGGTTGGCAACGAAGGCGGCAGATTCCTCATCCTGTGGGCTGCCCGTTTGCCGGCCTCGAAATGTCGGCCCGCTTAATGTTGTGATGTCCGCCAGCATCCGTTCCGCAGAGATTTGTTCCAGAGCCATGGCGAGCCAATGGTCGGTCGAAAAGGAGGAATCAGGTGGAGGGGCCGCAAAGGCAGAAGACATCAAACAGGCCAGCATGGAGATCCCGAACAGGCATGCGCTGACAGGTTTCATGAGCCCTCGAATGAGAATGTGCGGCGGTGCGCCACTATAACATAGAGCGTGAGATTCATTGCAGGGTGCCGGGGTGCAGGGTACTATGACGAGCGGTCGAATGAATGGAGCATCCGTGGATCAACAAACCAAACGTTCTCACAATCGCCTGATCGGCGAGTCGAGCCCCTATCTCAAGCAGCATGCCGAGAATCCGGTGGACTGGTATCCCTGGGGCGAGGAGGCGCTCTCTCGGGCCAAGGCGGAGGATAAGCCGATTCTGCTGTCGATTGGCTATTCGGCCTGCCATTGGTGCCATGTCATGGCGCATGAGTCATTTGAAAGCGTCGAGATTGCGAAGGTGATGAATCAGCATTTCATCAACATCAAAGTGGATCGGGAAGAGCGTCCGGATTTGGACGAGATCTACCAGAAGTCAGCGCAAGTCTTTACCGGGCGAGGGGGCGGCTGGCCTCTGACCATGTTCCTGACTCCCGATCAAGCCCCATTTTACGGTGGAACCTATTTTCCTCCGGTACCGCGATTCAATCTCCCGGGTTTTCCGGAAGTCTTACTAGGTGTCGCCGAAGCCTATCGAAACCACCGGGGCGAGGTCACAAAGAATGTTGAGCGGGTCATGAATGCGCTACTATGGGTCGGCCGGCCGAAATCATCGACTGCCCCCCTCACGGATCAGCTTTTGGATCGTGCGGTAGACGAGTTAGGTCGGCTATTCGACTCCATTCACGGGGGATTCGGCGATGGCCCAAAATTTCCAACGGTCCCACCGCTCAGTCTGATGTTACGGCAGGCGGAACGGAGGAAAGACCAATCTTTACAGGGTCAGGTGCTACTCCAACTCCGCAGGATGGCGGCGGGCGGGATCTACGATCACCTTGGCGGAGGCTTTCATCGCTATTCCGTGGATGGCGAATGGAAAGTCCCCCACTTCGAAAAGATGCTCTACGACAACGCACAGCTCGTACGGATTTATCTCGATGGATGGCGGTTGACCAAAGATGAGGGGTTCCGTCAAGTCGTGGAAGAGACTCTGGAGTATGTGCGCCGTGAGATGACGCATCCCGACGGTGCATTTTTCGCCGCGCAGGATGCCGACAGCGAAGGGCACGAAGGGGCATTTTTCGTCTGGACACCCGTAGAAATTATGGCGGTCCTGGGGGCCGAACTGGGGGGTGAGTTTTGTCGGTTTTACGGCGTGACGGAGGACGGGAATTTTGAAGGTAAGAACGTCCTGCACCGGCTCAGCGGATTGGAGTTATCGCCTGAAGAGCAGGAGGTGGCCGAATCGACGCTGCGTCCGGCCCGAGCGAAGCTGCTGGCAGCACGGGAGCGGCGGGTGAAGCCGTTGCGGGACGAAAACATTCTGACCAGTTGGAATGCGATGATGGTATCGTCCTTCTTGGATGCCGCGGTGACGTTCGGCGTGCCGGCCTATCGGGCTGCTGCGGAACAAGCGCTGACGTACCTCTTGGATTATGCCGTTGTGAATGGCCGGGTGTGTCGCACGGTAGGTGGGGGCAAAGGACGGCTCAACGGGTACTTGGACGATGCGGCCTGGTTGGCCACAGCGTTACTTGATGCGTTTGAAGCCACGTCTCATCGATGGTACTTAGATCAGGCCTGTGCGGTCACAGAAAGCCTGCTGACGCATTTTTGGGACGAGACAGCAGGCGGATGTTTCTATACCAGCCATGACCATGAACGGCTGATCCAACGGATGAAATCCGGGACGGACAGTGCTGTCCCTTCGGGGAATGCAGTGGCGGCGTCGCTCTTCTTGAGGCTCTTCTCTTTTACCGGTGAGAGGCGGTATTATGAGCGGGCCGATCAGATTCTGCGGTTGTTCCAGTCGGTGATGGAAGAGAATCCCTACAGTGCCTCCGCAATGCTCTGTTCGGTTGACTGGTTCCTATCCGGCCCCAAGGAAATAGTGGTCGTGGGAGCCAGGGGTAATCCTTTGACTGAAGCGATGGTCGCGACCGGGTATCAACGCTATGTCCCCAATCGAGCGTTGTTGACGGTAGAAGATCCCAGACCGGTTGGTGAGGCGGAGTTGCCGTTGGCGATAGGAAAGACGAGTCTCAACGGAAGGCCGACCGCCTATGTGTGTCAGCACCAGGCATGTTCGCAACCAGTGACGGAGCCTCGGCAGCTCGAGGCAATGTTAAATGCTATAGGAGAATGACGGTGGCAGCAGCCGATTCATCCAAAGGCATCTACGATCATCTGTACCGACGATTCTTCGAAAATCGAGAGCGGCATCAAGGCTATGATTTCCAGCATGCACCGGCTGGGAGTGCGTCGCTGCCAGTTGTAACATTTCGCGAGAAGCTGCGGTGGTGGACATTGGATCGCTGGCAGCGAAGGAAGCAGATTTTGACGGAGCGTGACCGGCTCCAGCGGGAAATTCTTGACATTAAGAAACGTCATTGAGAGTAATGGCTAGAATGAAAGTTGATCTTACAACCACTACGCATCGAATTCTGGGAATGTTCGGTCTGGTCGTCATTGCTGCCGTGCTGGTAGGGGAGTGGGGATTCTTCACGGTAGAGGCCCCGGCTATTCAGAAAGAGAACCACGCCGAGAAGGAGGCCAACCTGAAAGGCCAAGCGTTGGGGGGCCTATTCAATCGTTGGACATTCGATGGTCAGAAACCGAACGAAGTGCCGGCCGAGTTTTCAACTCTGACTCTAGGTGACGGGGCCGAAGGAGTGTGGACAATTCAGGCAGATGCCGACGCACCCTCTCCCCCCAACAGCCTGCGCTCCGAGTCGTCCTGTCAATCACCATCCTGCTTTCGACTGCTGGTCGCCAACAAATTGCAGTACGAATATCCGGACGTTTCGGTCAGGTTGCGATTTCCCGCAGAGGGAGGTGCTGGCCAAGGCGGGATCGTGGTTGGCCTGCGAGATGCGAAGAATTTCTACGCGGCTGTCGTCGATTTGGCCTCCAAGAAGCTCGAAGTAATTCGGGTGATCGACGGTCAGGTCACTCAGTTGGGTCAGACGGTGATTGTTCCCAAGGCGGTCGATTGGCATTCGCTCAGGGTCCAGCGCGATACCATCATCAGCAAGGACGTCATTGAGGCTTTTTTTGACGGGTTGCTAGTGCTATCCGTCCAAGATCAATCCCTGGGACTCGGTCAGATCGGACTGCTGGTTCACGGAAATTCATCCTTGCATTTCGACAGCTTGCACGCAATTCCCCTGTTTTCTCAGCGCCCATTTTCAGCTCCTGCGGCATATTGATCATGAACTTCAGGGAGCGGAGTTTTTACTGCTCGCTTGCTTTTGATCCCTTTGTGGAGTAGAGTGAATTTTGTGTATCGCCGCGAAAGGCCTGGTGGAGATACAGTAGAGAGTGACAAGGCCTGATACGGGTGTTGTTTTGGTTCTGCCCGGGGATCTGATCGGAAGCCAGACCTGAGTCGCCATCGTGTTTGCGCCTTCGGCCCATTCCTTCCACACCTCTTCTCGAGTCCAAGACAACATCATTTTCTCAAAGGAGGAACCCAATGGGTTCGAAGATTTATGTTGGGGGTTTGCCGTATTCCACAACCGAGCAGCAACTGAGCGATCTGTTTGCTGCGCATGGGGCGGTGGCATCAGCCCGAATTATTACCGATAAGTTCACTGGTCAATCGCGAGGCTTCGGCTTCGTGGAAATGTCCAGCGATTCGGAGGCTCAGGCTGCGATTACCGCGTTGAACGGTACCCAACTGGGCGGCCGCACGTTGACGGTCAACGAAGCGCGTCCGCAGGAACCACGCTCTGGTGGCGGCGGAGGCCGCGGCGGGTTCGGTGGCGGCCGACGCTAAGCGCGAGCCGTTGATTCTCACATCGGGGCTGTCGACAAGGCAGCCCCGCTTATGTCCTTCCTAGAATTGCCCATCTGCGAGATGCGTTTCCCGGTCGTCTGATCGACCGATCTGCAGTCCCAGGAAGTTGATCCATACAAGGAGTGCTATGTCTACGTTTACTGAGATGAGTCTGCCCCCGTTCCTTGCCCAGCGTTTGCTACAAGCTGGGATTACTGTACCGACACCCATTCAACAGGCTGCAATTCAGCCTGCACTTGAAGGTCGGGATGTCATGGCGCAAGCCAAGACGGGGAGCGGAAAAACTTTGGCGTTTCTTCTGCCGATGATCGAACGGGCTTTGCGGCCCGCCGTTTCGGGCCAGGAATCGTCCTTTTCCACGTCGGGGTCTCCAAGCAGGAAAAACCCACGATTCTTGATATTGGCGCCGACCAGAGAACTTGCGCTGCAGATCGAGATGGAGCTGCGCAAGTACGCGCCGCCGTCCGTCACATCACTGGCTGTCTACGGCGGGACGCCGATCGAACGCCACCACCGCGCGCTTCGACAGCCACCGATGGTCGTTGTTGGAACACCCGGTCGTCTGCTGGACCTTGCCGGTTCCGGCCACCTGCATTTAAACGCCGTGACCTGGTTGGTGATGGATGAAGCCGATCAAATGTTGGATCGCGGATTCCTCCGGGATATCCAGCGAATTCTGAACCTGTTACCGAAGGAACGGCAGACGCTGTTGTTCTCCGCCACCTTTTCACCGGAGATTCAGCAGCTTGCTCACAGTATGCAACGTAATCCGGCCAGGATTTCGGTCGATCCGGATATCAGCAGCCCCACCACGATTACGCATGCCTATTATGTTGTACCGGCGGAACAATCGCGCACCCAATTGGTGCACACGTTGTTGCAATCGGTAAAGGCCGGAGAGCGATCGATGGTGTTCTGCGATCAAAAATACAAGGTGCGCCGCCTTGCCGCGAAGTTGGGAGGCGAGTCTGCGTCGGTTGGCGCGATCACGGGAAATCACAGCCAAGCCCAACGGGAGCGGACCTTGGGTGCCTTTCGGGCGGGGCGGATCCGTTCACTCGTGGCGACCGACGTCGCTGCACGAGGCCTGGACATTCCGGATGTGGCGCAGGTGATTCATTACGAGTTGCCGACCAATCAGAATTCCTATGTGCATCGGGCCGGACGAACCGGTCGAGCGGAGAAGGAAGGATCAACGTTTCTGATTCTGTCTCAAGCGGAGGAGCGAGAGTATCTTCGCATGGTGCGACAGCTGAGGATTCAAACCAAGAAGCTTCCGCTTCCAGCCTTTGCAACGATGCCTCCGGCTGCGGTGACTCCGGCGGATGACCAACAAGCGAGGCATCCGCGACCGCCTCGGCACGGGGATTCCACCAACAGACGGTTTCACGAGAGCGGCAGCGGAGTGTCGTTCAGCCGGCACGGCGCATCATCCGGCGGGCCGAGACGATTTGGTCGCTGAATAAGGCGTTCCCGCGGCTCATTCCTGTATGGAAGACGGGCAGGCCCTCGAGGGCCTGCCCGTCGTGTCTTGTCGTCGGTCGTGAACCGGTCCATCCTTGCATGGTACAGTATCGGACGGAAGGTCGTCTCATGCCGCAGTTCAAACTCGAAGCTCCCTTCAAGCCCTGTGGAGATCAAGGCCAGGCTATCGACAAGCTCGTAGCCGGCATCGAAGCCGGTCGGAAACACCAAGCGCTACTCGGCGTGACTGGCTCCGGCAAGACGTTTACCATGGCCAACGTGATTGAGCGGGTTCAGAAACCCACGCTCGTGCTGGTTCATAACAAAACGCTGGCGGGGCAACTCTATCAAGAGTTCAAGCAGTTCTTCCCCCACAACGCGGTCGAATACTTCATCAGCTATTACGATTATTACCAGCCTGAAGCCTATATTCCCCAGACCGATACCTACATCGCGAAAGATTCGTCGATCAACGATGCGATTGACCAGATGCGTCATGCCGCCACGACGTCGTTGCTCCAGCGAAACGACGTGGTGATTGTTTCATCCGTCTCCTGCATCTATGGCCTGGGCTCGCCCGAGGTCTATCACGGGATGGTGGTGTATCTCGAAGAAGGGATGGAAATCCGACGGGAAAAAATATTGGCCAAGCTTGTTGAGATTCAATACGCCCGCAATGACGTGGATTTTCATCGCGGGACGTTTCGTGCGAGAGGTGACGTCATCGAGATCTTTCCCGCGTCGAATGAGGCAATCTCGGTCCGCATCGAGTTGTTCGGCGATGTGGTGGATGCCATCCATGAAATCGATCCGCTGACGGGCAAGTCCCTGAAGAAACTCCCGAAAGTCGCGGTCTATCCCAATACGCACTATCTCATCGCTCCAGACCGCTATGAGAAGGCGATCACCGGCATCGAAGAGGAGCTCGATGAACGTGTTGCCTATTTCAAGAAACACAACCAGCTTGTAGAGGCACAGCGGATCGCGCAGCGGACGAAGTTCGATCTGGAGATGATTCGTGCGATGGGCTATTGTCACGGGATCGAAAACTATTCGCGTCATCTGAGCGGTCGGGCTCCTGGGGAGCCGCCGCCGACGCTCATCGACTACTTTCCCAAGGATTATTTGTTGATCGTGGACGAATCTCACGCCACCATTCCTCAAGTCGGGGGGATGTATGAGGGAGACTATTCCCGCAAGCGTACGCTGGTGGAGTATGGATTTCGCCTGCCCTCTGCCGTCGATAACAGACCGCTCAAATTTCCGGAGTTCGAGCGCTGCATCAATCAAGTGGTTTACGTCTCGGCGACCCCCGGTCCTTACGAGTTGGAGCATGTGAACGGCGAAGTGATCGAACAGATTATCCGTCCGACTGGCTTGCTGGATCCGCTGATCGACGTCCAGCCGGCGAAAGGCCAGGTCGATCATCTGCTCGGGCAGGTGCGGGCGGAGGTTTCGGCGGGGGGACGGGTGCTCGTTACGACCCTTACCAAACGCATGGCGGAAGACTTGAGCGAGTACTATCACGAGCTGGGAATCAAAGTGCGGTATCTTCATTCAGACATCAAAACACTCGAACGCGCTGAAATCGTCCGCGATCTTCGGCGCGGAGTCTTCGATGTGCTCGTGGGAATCAACCTGCTACGCGAAGGATTGGATATTCCTGAAGTCAGTCTGGTCGCGATTCTCGACGCCGACAAGGAGGGATATCTGCGCTCCTTCCGGTCGCTCATCCAAACAGCAGGCCGGGCCGCGCGCAATGTGCGGGGACGGGTCACGCTGTACGGCGACGTCGTGACGGGCTCGATGAAAGCTGCGATTGACGAAACGGTTCGCAGGCGCAGGATCCAGGCCGACTACAATACGGCTCACGGGATCGTGCCGGCGAGTATCATGAAAGAGATACCGCCGTTGGAGTATGCCGATGCCTACGTTGAACCGGAGCAATTAGTGCTGGCTGCCGAATCGCAGCGCGAGTACGGAACAGAGGAAGCCTGCGAACAACTGATCAAGCGGCTGGAGCTTGAGATGAAGGCGGCGGCCAAGGAGCTGGAGTTTGAACGTGCGGCGGCAATACGAAACCGCATCCGTACCTTGAAGCTGAAAGATTTGGAACTGAAGTCAGAAGTTTAGACGTTCTTGTAGAGGTAGATCCCGAGGAACATGCCGAGGACGCTTAGCAGGCTGATTTTCAAGCTAAAGCCAAGCGTGAGCTTCAGAAGAATAAGATCGATCGTCAGGGGTGGGCTGAGACCAGGCGTGACAGCGGTTATAAAGAACGCCTGGATCGTGCCACCTTTCGGGGCCATGACTTGAAGGACTTCCCCCAGAATTCCGCCGAGCAATCCGCCGATTAGGAGGAAAAGCAGTAAGACCCAGGGGGATTTTCTCACGCCGACTGCCTCATAACTCGTTGACCGGCCTCGCCGAATGACCGATACGACCATATCGAATGGTCCCCATCGTGTCAACTCAAAGTTGACACGGGCTCCCTTGACTTCTGGAGGGGGCTCCTTTAGACTGCCCGATGCTCTTTTGCTAGATTTTTCGAGGCGATCGGAGATCTGGGTGTAAGGCTTCGGTTGCCTTTTTCTTTGGTGTGTAGATGCTGGATTCGCTCAGCGAAAAATTTGAAAAGATCCTGAAGAAGCTCCGTGGTAGCGGTGTCCTCACCGAACAGAACATCGCGGAAGCGTTGAAGGAAGTTCGTCTCGCTCTGCTTGAAGCCGATGTCAACTTCAAGATCGTCAAAGAGTTTATCGAGCGGGTGCGCGAAAAGGCCGTTGGGCAGGATGTCCTGCAGAGTCTGACGCCGGGCCATCAGGTGGTCAAGGTCGTCTGGGACGAATTGCGTGCGATGATGGGCGGCGAGAGGGCCGGTCTTTCGCTCGCGGCGGCACCGCCGACCGTCGTGATGATGGTTGGTCTGCAAGGGGCTGGAAAGACGACGACCTGCGGCAAGCTCGCGAAACTGTTCAAGAATCAAGGTAAGCGAGTTCTCCTTGTCGCGGCAGATCCCCGACGTCCTGCGGCCGGAGATCAACTGGCGAGTTTAGGACGCGATCTCGGAATCGATGTGCATCGGCTCGATCAGGCAGGGGCTTCGCAAACAG
>JAWOMO010000076.1:0-22031 GCA_033852435.1 Nitrospira sp. | reverse complement strand
GGCAGGGGCGCCGCAAAGGATCCCCCATGACTTCCGGCGGACCGCAGTGCGGAACTTGGAGCGGGCAGGGGTGCCTCGTTCCGTGGCCATGAAGCTGACAGGCCACAAGACCGAGGCGGTGTATCGGCGCTATGCGATTGTGAGTGAGGCTGACTTAACGGAAGGGTTAAAGAAGCTAGCAAGACTTGAGGAGTCTGTCTGCGGGCCGCTCAGCGGGACACAAAGCGAGTTAAGCCACACTTATGCCACACTCTCCGAACAAAAACCGCACTTTCCTGGGAAATATATGGCGGAGGGGGCGAGATTTGAACTCGCGGACCCCTTACGAGGTCTCCGGTTTTCAAGACCGGCACGTTCGACCGCTCCGTCACCCCTCCAAACCGAACTTGTTCGACCTGGAGCGCTTAACATTAAGTGCGAAAGGATAATACTACATACTAGCTTGTTATCAACTCTTGCCCCGTCAGGAGCATACCAACCTTTGGTTGACCCGCGGGTTCATTATCGTCGTATCGCTAACTGGCACCCCCAAAGAAACACCTCCAGTGTATTTTTATTCAACTCGTTCGGTTCTTATTGACGGAATAGACACCATATGATTCTACTCTTTCTTGATCCGCTCCAACCCTCCCATATACCCCTGGAGCGCTTTGGGGACCAGGACGGACCCATCTGCTTGCTGGTAGTTTTCCAGGAGAGCCACGAGGGTTCTCCCGATTGCGAGTCCTGATCCGTTGAGCGTATGGACGAAATCTGTCTTACTATCTTTCTTGCTTCCTGCACCTTTAAAGCGAATGCCGGCTCTCCTGGCTTGAAAACCTTCGAAATTGCTGCAGGAGGAAATCTCGCGATATTGGTTCTGGGAAGGAAGCCACACCTCAAGATCGTATGTCTTTGCCGCGGAGAACCCTAGATCTCCGGTACATAACGCCATGACGCGATAATGAAGCCCCAGTCGCTGGAGGATCATCTCGGCGTGGCCGGTGAGTCGCTCGAGTTCCCCATACGACTGGTCTGGCTTGGTGAAGGCGACCAACTCGACTTTGTTGAACTGATGAAGTCGAATCAGGCCCCTGGTGTCCTTTCCGTAGGACCCGGCTTCGCGGCGGAAACAGGGGGTGAACGCGGTATAACGAATCGGCAGGGCCAATTCGTCGAGGATCTCTTCTCGATGGAGGTTCGTCACCGGTACTTCCGCAGTGGGGATCAGGAAATAGTCTTCATCGCGGAGGCGGAACAAGTCCTCCTCAAATTTTGGCAGCTGGCCGGTTCCTGTCATGGCCGATCGGTTCACCATTAAGGGCGGCAGAACTTCTCGATAGCCGTGCTCCGTGGTGTGAAGGTCGAGCATGAAGTTGATCAACGCCCGTTCGAGTCTGGCGCCGGCACCGGTCAAGACGGCAAAACGAGCGCCGGCAATCTTTGCGGCGCGGTCAAAATCCAGAATGCCGAGATTTTCTCCGATATCCCAATGAGTCTTGGCTGGATGGTCTAGCGTCGGCGGTGCTCCCCACCGGCGCACCTCCGCATTCTGTTCGGTGCTCCGGCCAACCGGGACTGTGGGGTGGGGGAGATTGGGAATGCGCAGCGCCAGATCCTGGAGTCTCTCTTCAACGCCCCGAAGTCCGGTTTCACACTGTGCGATTCGATCGCCGACCGCTTTCATGGCGGCCACAGCGTCATCGGCAGGCTGTTTCTCGCGCTTCAGTCGGGCCACTTCGTCCGACCCCTTCTTGAGATCGTGACGGAGCGTCTCGACTTGACTGGTAAGTCCCCGGCGCTCCTCGATCAGTTTTCCGAGATCTTCCCACTGAACATCGGCGCCGCGTGGTCCGAGTTGGTCTCGGATCGCGTCTAAGTTATCCCGCAAATTGCGCAAATCATACATGGAACAGAACCCTCTATGAGCGGCTGGAATCTAACATCGAGGTGTAGTGTAGTCAATCGATGGGGGTAATCCGAACGGTTGACACTGTCGGTAAAAGGAGGGACCATGCGGTCATGCGTGCCATATCAAACCCGCCCAACCCATTCGAGTCGCAATATCGGGAACTGCTCGAACCAGCATCTCCGGCGCACCTCGAGCTCTACGAAGATGCGGCCAAAGAGATTTTGAGTCGTAACGAGAGCCCCGATTTGCCGTTTCGCTGGAGCCTCAATCCCTACCGGGGGTGTTTTCACGGCTGCGCCTACTGCTACGCCAGACCCACTCACGAATATTGGGGATTCGGGGCCGGCACGGATTTCGATTCCAAGATCATCGTGAAGCGCGACGCACCGGCGTTATTGCGGAAGGCATTCGAGAAAGCTTCTTGGAGAGGTGAACTGGTTGTGTTTTCCGGCAATACCGACTGCTATCAGCCCGTGGAGGCCTCTCTGGAACTGACACGAGCTTGTCTGGAGGTGTGCGCGGAGTACCGCAATCCGGTGGGGATTATCACGAAGGGGCTCTTAGTGCTGCGCGATCTCGAGCTGCTGAAACAGTTGCAACAAGAGGGGTGGGTCCGTGTCTACTTCAGCATTCCCTTCGCCGACGATGAGATGGCCCGTCTCGTCGAACCCCACGCACCGTCGAGCGGCAAGCGATTCGATGCGATGGCGCGGTTATCGCAGGCCGGTATTCCAACGGGAATTTCGATTTCTCCCGTGATCCCGGGACTCAACGACGAAGATATTCCAGAACTGCTGGAGCGGGCGAGACAGGCCGGCGCTGGCGAATCGATGGCAACGCTGTTGCGACTTTCCGGTCCGGTAGAGGACGTCTTCCTAGAGCGAATGGGTCAGGCTTTTCCTGACCGCTTTCCAAAGATCACTCATCGAATCCGCGAGGTTCGTAGAGGGGCTCTGACCAACAATGCATTTTTCTCCCGTCATCATGGGAGTGGACCCTACTGGACCATGATCGAGCAGTTGTACGATGTCGCGAGAAAAAAATCCGGATTCAGGATGCTCGAGGAAGAGGCTGTGCCTTGCACGTTTCGGCGGCCTCACGCGGAGCAGACCACGCTATTCTGAGAGAGAAGGATGGAAGTGAGATGAAACACAACGCAGGATTTCTGAAGTTAGTAGATGCCGCCCGCGCGCGAGTGAAGGAGTGCACCATAGCGGAGGCGAAGGCGCGTCTTGAGCAGGAGAAAGGTGTGCACTTTGTGGATGTGCGGGAGGATCATGAATATGCCAAGGACCATGCGAGGGGAGCACGTCATATCGGCAAGGGGATCATCGAGCGGGACATCGAGACCGTGATTCCCGACAAGCAGGCGCCGATTATCTTATATTGCGGCGGCGGCTATCGGTCAGCTCTCGCTGTAGACGCCCTTCAACAGATGGGCTATACGAACGTGTGCTCGATGGATGGAGGCATTAAGGCGTGGAGGGATGCAGGCTATCCGATGGAGCAGTGACGGGGCTTCACTGGATGGAGGTCCCATCACTGCCGAGCGCGATTACTTGCTGTTGACCCGATCGAATTCCTTGATTACTTGATCTGTGAGATCGATGGTGTCTTTGTTATAGATGACGATCTTGACGGTCTGTTCGCTGCCCTTATCGACGACGAGCGAGAAGCCGCCTTTTTCCGCGACGGTTTGCGTGGCAGACGCGATGCGTTTCATGTAGTCGTCGACCAGCTCTTTTTGTTTGCCTTGAAGTTCTTGGTTAAATTCCTGCGCCCGCTTTTGGTAGTCTTGAATCTTGGCGCGGAACTGGGTTTCCTTCTCCTTCTTCTCGGCGTCGCTGAGCTTGGACGCTGACTCCTTCAGCGTCTTTTCCGTGTTGCGCAATTCCTCTTCGTCACGCGAGAGCAGCTTCTGCCTGGTCGAGACATATTCTTTGAGCCCATCCAGAGCCTTTTTGCCCGCTTTCGACTTTTCCAGCACGGCCTGTGGATCGATGACACCCATTTTAAACGTCTCCGCTGCCGTGGCACCCGAGGCGAGTCCGAGTAGCAGGGCGCCAGTTGCCACGATCCCGAAAAGAGTGCGACCCCAGAGGGTCTTCACGGTAAACATAGTGTCCGCTCCTTAGATTAGTGAACAGCTTTTCCGATTACAAGTTTGTGAGAATAGCGGTCGAGTGGAATCCTGTCAAGAGACCGGGAAGGGACTAGACGAAATACCGGTTGGTATCGAACTTGTGCTCGGTGTTGTCGATGAGCCGGATGATGTTGAAGCGATACTCGCCGGTTTCATCTTTCTCGTGGAGGTCGAGTTCCGGTCCGTTCTCGATGGCCTCGCCATTCGCATCGGTGATGACTTTGACATACGGATGTTCGGCGTCGGTCGGATCGGCCGCAGGTTTTAACACGACGGCGAGTTCATTGGTATCCAGCATGACCAAACTGCCGATCGGGATAATGCCCACGCAGGTCATAAAGAGCTTCATCAAGGTGGCATCAAACGCTTTGCCGGCCTTTCCGAACATGAATCCCAAGACTTTTGCGGGAGACATCGGCTCGCGCCGGTACACCCGCGAGGAGGTCATGGCGTCATAACAATCGGCGATCATCAGGATGCGTCCGGTCATCGACAACTTCCAAGATACATTCAGCTTGGGATAGCCGGAGAAGTCCAGGTTCATATGGTGTTCGAAGGAGGCCGAGGCCATGCGTCCAGGCAAGTTCGTGATGCCCCGCATCTTGGCCAGGCTGAGCGCGCCTTCAGTCGGATGGTTCCGCATCATCTGCCATTCTTCGTCCGTGAATTCGCCGGGCTTATTCAGGACGTCCATTGGGATATTGGCTTTGCCTAAATCGTGAAACAACGCCGCCAATCCAAGATCAGCCAACTCGACTTTCGGGTAGCCTGCCCGGTTACCCAAGGCCATCGAGAGCAATGAGACGTTGACGGAATGGTTATGGGTATATTGGTCGTGGCAGCGCAATGTCGTCAGGCCCAGCAACGAAGCCTCGTCGTTCATCATGAGATCGACAATGCTTTGAATCGCCCGCCTGGCCTGTTTGAATCCGATCGTGCCTTTCTCGCGGGAATCCTGAACGAGCTTACCGACTGCCGCGGCGGCGTTCGCGTAGCGGGTCTTTGCCGTGGCTTTGCCTCGCAGGACACGGCGTTCTTCGAGTTGAATGCCCTTCACGGAATTCTGTTCGAGCGCGGTTCTCAATTTTTTGATGGAGCTGGTCGCGGGGTCGAAGCTCGCAAGCAGGAAAACGAATTCTCGAAAGTCTCGCGATTCTGTTTCTTTCGAGAACGAAATGCCTCCGATATTCCAATTATTCAACGCATCGATGACGATCGAAAAGACGGGCATCTGGGATGCGGTGACTTTCAGGTGCCGTTGGCCGAGAAATAGAAAATCGTTCTGCAGACGGATGGAGGTCGGTTCATCGTGTGCCAGGGCCTTAATCACGGTCAGTGCCGCTTCGACAGGATTGTCGAGCGCCGCGTTAGTGCGTCCATGAAGCCGTGACATCTTAATCAGAATGCTGATCTGTGTGACCAGCTGGGCTCCCAGCATCAAGAGCTGCTGATCGTAGATGTCTCCGGCTTCTGACCCCTTCGCGACCTTATTCGTCAGGGACTTTTCGTGGGTCAGGATCGGTTGAGCCATGGTGACCGGAGACGACGCCGTATCTGATGTACGCAATGGTTCAGCCATGAACAGTATTCCTTACTCGCATAGGCACTTTAGGCAGTTTTTGAATGTTTGCTGACACCGGCCAATGCGGTGACGCAGGCCTGTTTGACGACCGATGTGCCCTTCTTCGTGCCTGTATCGAGAGCAGCCTGGGCCGCAGGTGTGCCAAGTTTGCTCAGGGCATCGATAGCTATGAGGGCGAGATCTTCGCGTTTCTTTCGGTTTGTCCATCCCCATTCACTCAACAAGTTTGTCCAATAGGGAACTGCTTCATCTCCGCACGTCGTCCGCATGGCGTGGAAGATGTTCCTTCGTTCCGCCGGCGGGCGATCGCCGAACGCTTCGGCATTGACGATGGACTCCCAACTTGAATAGGGAGCGGAGTAGTTGCCCGTGAGCAGCGATTTCAGTGTTGCAAGGCGCACCCCTTCGTCGGAGTCGTTCATCAACGGAATCAGTTTTGTCGCCGTGCCGCTCGGGCGTAAGGTGGCAAGGGTCCTGATAGCTTCACGCCGGATCAGCGGGTCGGGATAGCGCAGGATTTTTTCCACGCTATCAGCGAGCCGTGGATTGTTCCATCGTGTGATGATCCCCAAGAGGTTCCGGACGAATGTGGGGCGACGATCCGTCAAGTGTTTGGCGATGACCTCAGGAGTACTTTTTGCCAGTTCCACCAAGGCATTGACAACTAACGCCTGGTGAGCCTGCTGTTCGAGATTGCCGAGCAGCGTGCAGAGGGCCGGCACGGCGGTGGGTTTCATCATCAAGAAAATGGTTGAGAGTCCATCAATGCGGGGTATCTCGGTGGTGTTTAAGTACGTGCCGATCAGATCGACAGTTTCAGGACTCCCAAGCTGATCGAAAAGTTGTTGAATGTGTTTCTTGTGCTCTTCAGTGAGGTCGGGACGAACCGCTTCGGCTTCGGATAGCAGGCCCAGAACGTGCTCCATTGCCGACCAATGACCTCCCTGGATAAGCGACTGAAGGATGGCCCCATAAATCTCGAACAGCTTGTTCAGAAGATCGGGAGATTTCTCGGAGGAAAGGATCGCTGTCAACATGTCGAGGATGTACAGCACGTTGTCACGGCTAGATTCCGCCGTGATCTCATTGGCTAATGCCGCTAACTCCTCTTCCGAAACCTCGTACCCGGTCACGCCTGATGAAGAACGTGGTTGTCGCTGTTTGGTCCTGATGACGTCCTTGACTTCCTTGGCTTTGTTCTCGGCAATGATTTCTTGTAACGAACCCTCCAGCGGAGCCTTTCCTTGTGGGGTCAGTACATCATCAAGTTCAGAAATTTTCATGACCTCGTCGGCGGTCACGATCGTCAGCGTGGGAAGATTCTTGGCCCACAGGCGGGTCACAATATCGTCGTCTTCACTGCCGGCAGCTCCGACGGTGTCCCAGAGGGCGTCGAAAAAGAAGAGCACGTCTTCGCCGGTAATGTCCTGGTGAAAGGTAATTTCCCGGATCCCGTCGCTATAGAGCTTGAAGGCGAAATTTTCGTTTGCATCTCCGGTCTGCGAGCCATAGATGAGTTCATCTTTGAGGAACAGGCCGTCTCGTTGGACCACGAAGGTGAGGGAGTTGAATTGGGTCAAATGCGCGGTGAGCTCTGTATAAAACTGCGCAAAAAATTTCTGGGCAACGGGGTTGCGCTGACCGAAGGTCCTGACGTTCTTCGAGGCCCGGTCGAGTGATTTGAGAAGCTGGGTCACCGAGGTCAGTTCGGGATCAGCATTCTGCTTAGCGGCCATGGCGGCCGCCATCATTTCTTGGGCATTTTTGAGATCAGACATTATGTTCAGTGGTACCGGTAACGTCGAATTTGGTCAAGAAAATCACAAGTTTTGGACTCCCTCGCATTGCCTGAAAACTGAGGACCAGAGCCAATATCCAATATGAGGGATTCAGAAGTGCCGCGCGGTTGTCCTAGAGGCTACAACTCAGTAGAATCCAGCCGGTGCGCATTGAAGCGACGGGACATTGGGGTACGACAGGCATATTGTCTAGGAAAAAGCGGCTGTCATGATCATCTGTTTTGGCGATAGCCTCACCGCGGGATTTCAATCCCCAACTCCGGAGAATCCCGCGGGACAGGAAACACCGTACGGGCAGTTCCTTCAGGAATGGCTTGGGGCAGCAGTGGACATTCGGGTGAGTGGGATTTGCGGGGAACTCACGAGCGAGATGGCGATGCGGTTTCGGCGTGACGTCCTGCAGCAGCAGCCGAGTCACGTGGTTCTCCTGGGGGGAACCAACGATTTGGGGTGGAACGCACAGCCGGCCGATATCATGAGGAATCTCGTGAAAATGTATGAGCAGGCCCGAGCTTCAAAGATTATCCCGATCCCCGTGACGGTCCCTTCGATTCGCGTGGAGGCGACCGGAGGAGGACCAGATGCGGAAGCCTGGATCGAGCAGCATCTGGCCCGCAGGGTTGAGTTGAACGGCCTTATCCAGGGGTATGCCCTTTCACACAATGTCCCATGGATCGATCTGTTCGCGGCCACGGCCGAGCCATTCACGCGACGGCTCGCGGCTCAGTATTCCAACGACGGCCTGCATTTGACGACGTCGGGCTATCGGCTGTTGGCGCGGTTGCTCTACGATCAGGTGCTTGCCAGGGCTGTTTCAAGCGCCGGGGAATACGGCCATGATCTCTGAGGTCACGGATCGGACGTTTGATCGCATGGTGGAAGACGGAACGACCCCGGTCCTCGTAGAGTTCTGGAAGCCGGGCTGTGGAAGTTGTCGGGCGCTGATGCGCCAACTCGAACAGCTCGACGCCCAGGTGGCGGGGCGGGTGACGATTTTGAAAATGAACGTGGACGAGAATTTCCAAATTCCCGCGGAGCTTGAAATCGGCTCGTTGCCGGTGCTGGCCCTTTATCGACGGGGGCAGTTCGAAAGATTTATCGGCGGTATCGGTACGAAGGACGAAATTCTCAAGCAATTGGCCTTGTCGTGACGATCGGCCTACAGAGTTCGCCAGATCCGGCCGTCTTGCTGAATGAGCCGGTCTGCCTCGACCGGTCCCCAGCTCCCCGCCGAATATTCCGGCAGCCACCGCGCCCCCTGTTGCTGCCACCCTTCCAGAATTTTGGTGATCCAAGCCCAGGAGGCTTCGACGGCATCGCGCCGCATAAACCGTGAGGCATCGCCGGTCATGACGTCGAGCAAGAGCCGTTCATAGGCTTCCGGAGAGGGGCGTCCGAACACGTCGCTGTACTGAAAGTCCATTTCCACCGGATGCGTCTGCGCGCGGGTACCCGGCACCCGTGAGACGATGCGCAGGGACAATCCCTCTTCCGGCTGGATGCGGAGCGCCAGCACGTTCGGTGGTTGCGGCTGCTGAGCATTCGCATTGAAGAGAATTTGGGGAATGTCTTTGAACTGAACAGCGACCTCGCTCGCGCGATGCGGCATGGCTTTGCCGGTCCGCAGATAGAACGGCACACCAGACCAGCGCCAGTTCTCGACAAAACACTTCAGCGCCACGTAGGTTTCCGTCGTCGAGTCGGGCTTCACGCCGTTCTCGCGCCGATAGCCTGGGACCGGCTGATCGTGTACCGAGCCTGCGGCATATTGCGCTCTCACCGTATATGTTTCGACATCCTTGCTTGTAATCGGTCGCAAGCAGCGCAGGACTTCCATCTTGGCGTTTCGAACGACGTCGGGATCGAGCGAGTAGGGCGGTTCCATAGCGACCAGGCTGAGAAGCTGGAGCAGATGGTTTTGGACCATGTCTCGCAGCGCGCCGGCTTCTTCATAGTATGCGGCTCTGCTCCCAACGCCTTCGGCTTCGCTGACCGTAATCTGCACATGATCGATGTACTTGTGATTCCAGATCGGCTCGAAAATGCTGTTGGCGAACCGGACGACCATGAGATTCTGGACGGTCTCTTTGCCGAGGTAATGGTCGATGCGGAAAATCTGCGATTCATCAAACACGCGGCCGGTCACGGTATTGATGTGTTGAGCCGATACAAGATCGCGGCCGACCGGTTTTTCGACGATTACCCGAGCATAGGGCCTCGTGGTTCGTACGGCCAAGCCCGATTGTTCAAGCCCCTCGCAGACGGCGGCGAACGAACTCGGCGGGATGCTCAAATAGAAGATGCGATTTCCGGGCAGTCCCAATGTCCGTTCGATGGCATCAGCGCGGGCTTTGAGTGCCTCGTAGGTCTTCGGATTGTCATTTTCACCTGCTAGATAGAACAAGTGATCGGCGAAGGCCTTCCACCGGTCCTCCACCAGCGATTGACGCGAATGGGCAAGGACACCTTCCCGAACGGTGGCGCGAAATTCCTCATCGGTCATAGCCTTCCGCCCGAGGCCGAGCACGGCAAAATTGGCCGGTAGCAGGCCGTCGAGCAGGAGATTGTAAAGGGCAGGGATTAATCGGCGGCGCGCCAAGTCTCCTGATCCGCCGAAGATGACGAGTGTGCAGGGCTCCACCGGAGTCAGAGCTTCCTGCGTCGGTTTGATGTCGATGCGCGAAATAGGAGGCATGCGTCTATCCTACCGCTTTATGACGTGTCAGACAAACGTATTGCATCACGCCGCCGGCTTCTTTGGCTAACGATTCGCTCCAGCGAGAACGAAAAAGCATGAACTGGGGGTATCGCGAGGGCGGGAACGACAGGTTTTTCTCATCCGCATCGGCGATCATTCATCAACGCTGATTGGAGTTCCTGACGCAATCTGACAGTTGTCCCAACGGCGGATCGTCCTTCAGTGCGCTGGCAGGTTTTCAAATACCGACTAATCAATGCGGGCTGGATTCGGAACGTCCTTGAACAATAGATTGGCCAAATCCCGTCCGCAATTCAGCCGTTCAGGCAGTGTCGCAGCCGACAGAAAACGTCCGGCGAGGTCGCCAAGGTCGGCATCGCGTGAAGCGATAAACCGGGGCACATCGACCGGCGCCGTCAGCCAGAGGCCTCTCAGGCGAAAAAAAGCATTCACGAAATCGTCGAAGAAGATCGTCAAGAGATACTGGGCGGTCGCCGGTTTGTCTGCGAGGTCTTGAGCCTTGCCGAGCCAATGGAAGCACTCGGCTTTCAACCGGATTTGTTCGTTTATGCCAGCGGGAGGAGGACCTTGTCTGAACCGCTGGTTCGCGCGCTCGATGAGCTTGGCGCCGATGCCGTCATGATCGTGCAGAATGCGGGCCTTCCGGAGCAGCGATGGCAGGCGCGGCGAAAAGGTCAGGTCTTCCTCCACTTCTTTCTGGCCCCAGTAGCGAATGTCAGCCATGCGATCTGCGATCCGGACGATCTCGTGCCCATCGGCATGCCCCTTGACGAGCACGATGAGATCGACATCGCTGTGAGCAGTCACCGCACGACGCACTCCGGAACCAACCAGCAGCACGCTGACCAGATCGCCGCCGCGGCGGCCACGCACATGGCGCAGCGCCTTGGCAACGGTATCTTCAAAACCCGGTTCATTGAGGGGCTCCGGCGGTTCGGGAGGTTCGGGAACAGGAACGAGCTCGGCCTGCAATTCTTCACGGCTCGGGAGGGTGGGAGTGCTCTCGGTATCCATTATGATGCAGTTCCTTGGACTTGGTGAATCTGTTGTGGGAGGGAATGCAGCCACTCCTCGAACGGTTGATCGGCGTCAACTACGATTTCCAATTTCCCGTTACCCAGTCGCCTGACAGCACCCGGTTGTTCGGGGGAGAGGGGAATCTCCACCCACTCCCGATTCAGGCCGAGCGAGTCGGTCAACTCGAGGATACGACTGATGTGCGCAAACGAGACAACCTGTAAGGGCATTTCCTGCTCCAATGCCTGCATTCTAGATTTGGGTGGGGGAGGTGTCAATGTACGAAGGCGCTAGCCCAGCACGCGGGCGAAGATGTCACAGGCGCGATCGATGGCCGCGGTGGAGACATCCAGGTGGGTGACAGCTCGGAAACTCGTCCCGCCGATGGCGTTGATCAACAGGCCCTCCTGCTTCAATGCTGCGACGATGGCGGCGGGAGCCAGCCGGTGGCCGATCACGTCGAAGATCACGATATTTGTGTCGACGTGCTGAGGGTTGATCGTAATCGCCGGGATCTGTTGCATCTTTCTCGCAAGCCGTTTGGCATTGTCGTGATCCTCTTTCAGCCGTCCCACATGGTGTTCCAATGCGTAGATGCCCGCGGCAGCCAGGATGCCTGCCTGCCGCATCGCACCGCCGTACATGCGGCGAAAGCGCCGTGCTTTCTCCAGCAACGTCGGATCGTTGGTTAACAGGAGAGAGCCTGCCGGCGCCCCTAAGCCTTTCGAGAGGCACAGTGACACGGTTTCAAAATGGGTAGCATAGGCCGCCGGTGGCAGTGTGGTAGCAGCCACGGCGTTGAAAAGCCTGGCCCCATCCAGGTGCATCGGGATTCCATGCGCCGAGGCCACGGCACGAATCCGCTCGATCGTCGCCAAGGGATAAATCGTGCCACCGCCACTGTTATGGGTGTTCTCCAGGCAAATAAGGGCGGTCTGAATACTGTAAGGATCCTTGGGCCGGATTGCTGCTTCAACTTGCTCTGGTCCGATGATGCCGCGTTCTCCCACCACCCAGTGTAATTGCACACCGGCGAGCGCACCTGCGGCACCTTGCTCATAGCGAACGATGTGGGCTTTGCTCTCGGCGATGACTTCCTGACCCGGCTGCGTGTGGATGCGGATGGCGAGTTGATTGGCCATCGTGCCGGAGGGGACGAAGAGCGCGGCTTTCTTTCCGAGCAACCCCGCCGCCATCTCCTGGAGCCGATTGACGGTCGGATCTTCTCCGTAGACATCATCGCCGACCTCGGCCTGCGCCATGGCGTCGCGCATGGCCTCTGTCGGCTTGGTGACGGTATCGCTGCGCAAGTCAATGATCCGCACGTGGACCTCCAGCGGCGTTTCGTCGCGGGCATTCTAGCAAACTTTTCGCTTGCGCGGGAACCGGCTCCTCGTCAGGATGCCGGCCTATGTCGAGCGTCCGCGGCAGCATCCAATCGATTACCGGCGCGGAGCCGGACGAACTGTTGCCGGTCTGTTGGTCGTTTCTATATTTCTTCTGCCTGCTCTGCGGCTACTACATCCTGCGTCCTGTCCGCGATGAAATGGCGATTGAAGGAGGTGTGCAGAATCTTCCGTGGATGATGACGGCCACCTTCCTGAGTTTGATTTTAGTCACACCGCTCTTTGGCTATCTGTCCGCTCGAGTTCCGCGCTATCGGTTGTTGGTGACAGTCTATGCGTTCTTCGGCATCAACCTGCTCGGATTTTTTCTGCTCCTGATCAACCATGTGGCGCCGCATTGGGTTGCACGCGTCTTCTTCGTGTGGTTGTCCGTGTTTAATCTGTTCGTGGTCTCCGTCTTTTGGAGCTTCATGGCAGATCTGTTTACGCCGACTCAGGGCGCCCGGCTTTTCGGAGTCATCGCGGCCGGCGGAAGTACTGGAGCAATGGTCGGTCCTTTGCTCACGACGGCGCTCACTTATGTGGTCCCCGTCCCGCTGCTCATGCTGGTATCCGCCGGATTTCTTGCTGCCTGCGGGCTCTGTATTGCCCGGCTCGATCGCTGGTCGAGGCATCGGGCAATGCCTCAGGCAGGCCTGCAGGGAGAGCCGATTGGCGGGAGCATGTGGGCGGGGATTCCCCTTGCCTTGCGATCGCCGTACCTGTTGGGCATCTGCCTCTACCTGTTTCTGCTGACCACCACCGCTACGTTCTTGTACTTGGAGCAAACTCGTCTTGTCGGCGAGCAGATCCAGTCGCCGGAAGGACGGACGCGGCTTTTTGCTCTGATCGATCTAGTCGTCAACGTCGTGACGTTCCTGACGCAGGTCTTTATCACCAGCCAGATGATCAGCCGGTTCGGTGTGGCGTCGGCGTTGATCGTCCTGCCGATTGCCAGCGTGGCGGGATTCGGCATGATCGGGTTTATACCGGTACTCATCGTGTTCGTCCTCTTTACCATCGTGCGGCGTATCTGCGAGTATGCCATTTCCAAGCCAGGGCGGGAGATTTTGTTCACCGTTGTCAGCCGCGAAGAAAAATACAAAGCTAAGAACTTTATCGATACGGCGGTGTCACGCGGAGGCGATGCCGCGACCGGATGGGTCGTGCAGGGAGTCAAGGCTTTGGGTATCACGGTGAGCCAGATGGCCTGGTTGTTGGTTCCCTTGGCGCTCTTCTGGGGATGGGTCGGCTGGCACCTGGCTCGAGAAGAAGAAAGGCGACGTTTCCAGATGTGATCGCATCTCCCCCCTTGGCCTGTTTACTGTTGGAAAAATCGCATGCTATAGTCCGGCGCGCCTTAGGTATGGTGTTTGATAGTTCACGCCACGTGTCATGGGGGTTGCAATGCCTGAAGTTCCAGTCAAGCTATATCTTGATAAACTATTGAAAGAATGCAGAAATACAGTGGCGCCACTGTCGCTCTTGTCGGGGCCTGTCAAAGACAAGGCACTGCGGGCCATGGCCGATCGAGTGGCGGCAGACGAAGAGGCGATTCTGGCGGAGAATGAAAAAGATGTCGATGCCGTGGGGAAGTTCTATAGCAGCGATGTGAACAAAGATCGCATGAAGGCCGCTGTCGCACGGCTCCGGATGACGGCCGACGACATCAAGGAAATCGTCGACCGCCTTCGTGTGATCGCGGATCAGCCGGATCCCGTCGGTGCGGTCACGTCACGGTGGGAACGGCCGAATGGACTTCAAGTATCCCGTGTCCGCGTGCCGATCGGGGTGATCGGCATCATTTCAGAAATGAAACCGTTGATCACGGTGGAGTCGATCGGTCTCTGTCTCAAATCCGGGAACGTGGCGGTGTTTCGAGGGGCGCCGGAATGGAGCCTTACGCATCAGGCGATCGGCAAGGGATTGTCCGAAGCGGCGAAACAGCATGGCGTCCCTGCGGGAGCTTGGACGATCGTGGAACGACCGGAAAAAGAGGTGGCGATCGAGTTGATTCGATCGGGAAAAGTGCTCGATGCGATCATTCCTCGCGGTGGAGCCGGACTCCGGAAGATCGTAATGGAGGGAGCCAGGATGCCAGTGCTTTGTCACGATGGAGGGCTCACGCACCTCTACGTCGATGCCGACACCGACATGCCCATGGCACAAAATATTGCGATCAATTCGAAGGCCCAGTTGGTCGGGGCGGCCAATGCCTTGGACACGCTGCTGGTGCAGCAGGTGATCGGGCGGCAATTCCTGCCTCCCTTGATCAATCGGCTCCTCGACGAATTTAAGATTGAAGTGCGCGGCTGCCCCAAGACGGTAGCCCTCATGGGGCAGATGGCCATGACCGGGCATACCTCGATCAAGCCCGCAACCGAGGAGGACTGGCGGACCCAGTTCCAGCTACCGGTGCTGGCAGTCAAAATGGTGGCGAACATGGACGAAGCCCTCGCGCATATCGCCGAGCATGGCCCCTGCCTCACCGCCGTGATTGCCACGACGAATTATAATTCGGCCATGCGCTTCACGCGTGAGGTTGATGCCAGTGCTGTCTTCGTCAATGCGTCGTCGCGGCTCAATGCCGGAGACAGCTACGGGTCTGGCGCCGATATCGGGCTCAGCAACGCGCGTCTCCACGCGAAGGGACCGATCGGACTTGAGCAACTGACCTGTGAGAAGTATGTGGGGTTCGGATCGGGGCAGTTGCGGCTCCCGCATCCGGTGCCGGAAGCCTATTTTGATGCCATTATGTTGAAGAGACCGTAAGCCGGTGTGGAACAGCCATCCATCGATGAAGCCCTCAAGTCTCATCTCGCCTGGTGGGGTCTCAAGCGATTCACGTCTGATGGGGACTACTTTGCCTGGCAACGGCAGCAACTCTCTTCAGCCGCGCTGAATCAACTCAACGCGCAGGTCGAACGAAAGCGGGAAGGAGATCGTCGCGATGAGATCGCCTTCTACGATCTGACCGCCCAACCGCAGATCCTTCCAGTACTCTACAGCCAGCGCTATGAGTATTACGGAGCAATTGGTTCACGTGTAGTGCCTCGTCTCGGTGATGTACACACCGTCCTCGATTTCGGGTGTGGCGTGGGGATTCTGACGACCTTCTATGCGCGACAATATCCGGTTAAACAGGTTGTCGGGATCGATCGCTCATCGGCTTCAATCATGGTAGCTCGACAAAAAGCAGATGCGCTCGGACTGGCCAACGTTCGCTTTCAATGTCTCGATGTGGAAACGGACCAGCTGGCCGGCTCCTACGATCTCGTCATCGCCACCCACGCGCTGGTGCAGGCCGAACAAGATCCGGGGATTCCGAGCCGGAGTTGGCGGACGTTCGAGCGTGCGCACGACAGGGACCAACAAGCAGCGTTCGAACAGCGAACCGGCATCGGGTTACGACTGGATCGGCTCTCGGCGGTCTTGGTGAATCATGGCCGCCTCATCGTGTTCGAAAAGACGCGACAACTGGCGCGGCGGATTCCGTTTCAACGCGCGATGGCTGCGAGAGGGTTGCAGCTTATCGAACAACCTGAGCCGATTCGCTATCGAGTGGTCGAAGAGGTTGCGGAGGACGGACCGTTGTACGTGATGCAGAAGGGGGGTGACCTGTCGATCGACTGGGATGAATCGCCTGAGCCTGATGGGGAGATCCTGTTCGATCCGTCTGCGGGGCAGAGGCACTCAAGCGATCCCGAGGCGCCACTCTATGAAAACCACGGCCACTCAGCACAGCGCGTGTGGGAGCGACTCAAAGATCGAACAGTCACGAAGGAAACGACGAGGCAGGAACCCGACGGCCGCCAGATGCACGTCGAGCTCGGCACGTCAGAGGACTTCTCTTACCTTTACTGCGCCAACACCTTTGACCAACGGCAGGTGGTCATCGTCGATCCGCCCCGCACTGCAATGATCGAGGCCTACTATCAAGAAATTACCGGCGCGAGCCGGGAGCGCGGAGCGCGCTAGCCCCCGGCAAATACAGGTCGAAAGCCGGCTTCGGTCAGGATGCGGGCAACGGCCTCTCGCTGGTCCCCCTGAATTTCGATGCGACCCTCCTTCACCGTTCCTCCTGCTCCGCAGGCTTTCTGCATCGCTTTGGCGAGACGTTCTTTTTCAGCCTGGCCAATGCCGACGAAACCTGTCACGACCGTCACTGTTTTCCCGCCGCGGTGCGCGGTGTGGCGAATGATATCTACACGTCCACGATGCTTCTTGGCTACGGCCGGTGCCGTTTCAGGTTGGTCGGCGACAGGGGGTGCATCAGCAGGGGGTGCCAGTTCCACATTCTTGAGTGCGGCAAACGGATTCGTCCAGGCGATTGGCTCACCGTCCGTGGGAATGCGTTTCTTTTGCGTCGTCACGTCAGCTCCTCGATGAACATCCGTTCGATCCGCTCGCGTGCCCAGGGAGTTTTTCGCAAGAAGGTGAGGCTGGACTTGACCGTGGGGTTGTGACGGAAACAGCGCACGGGGACGCGCTTCCCCAGTTCAGCCCAACCATGCCGCGCAACCAGTCGCGTGACAATGGTTTCCAGCGTAATGCCGTGTAGCGGATCGTGGGGATGTGCGATGACTGGTGGCCGGGCCATGTGCCAGGTCTATGGTTCCGCTTGCTTGCCAAAGTTCCTGAGGAACGGAGCAATGGTATCGATGGGGATCGGGAAAATGGTCGTCGAGTTCTTCTCGGCAGCAATCTCCACCAGGGTTTGCAGGTAGCGGAGCTGTAAGGCAGCCGGGTTTCGGCTGATCACATCGGCGGCATCGGCCAGGCGTCGCGAGGCTTCGAATTCGCCTTCGGCGTGGATGACCTTCGCACGGCGTTCCCGCTCCGCTTCCGCCTGGCGCGCGATGGCCCGTTGCATTTCCTGCGGCAGGTCCACGTTTTTCACTTCCACGGCAGTGACTTTGACGCCCCATGGCTCTGTTTGTTGATCGATGATCCGCTGGAGGTCCGAGTTGATCTGTTCCCGTTTCGACAGCAAGTCGTCCAGCTGGCTCTGCCCCAGTACGCTGCGAAGTGTCGTCTGCGACATCATCGATGTGGCATAGAGGTAATCTTCGACTTGGATGATGGCTCGCTCCTGGTCGACGACCCGAAAGTAGATGACGGCGTTGACTTTGACGCTGACGTTGTCCCTGGTAATGACGTCCTGGGGCGGCACGTCCATCGCCACAGTCCGTAGGCTGACGCGAACCAGCTTGTCGACAAACGGGATGATGATCACGACACCGGGTCCATTCCCCCCGACGAGTCCACGGGCCAGCCGGCCCCATCGAAAGATCACGGCACGTTCGTACTCTCGAAGGACATTGAACCCCATGAGGATCAGGATCACGGCGAGGATCAGAAGCGCCAAGGGACTGAACATCATATTAGGCCTCTTTCTGTTTGGTGAGAGGGATCACGTGCAACCGTAAGCCATCTACACGCGTGACTTTCGCTTCGTCGCCTGGTTGGAGGGGCTGGTCACTGGAGGCTTCCCAGAGTTCGCCGTGGACAGCTATTTGTCCGTGCGGAGTCAGCGCCGTTTTGACGATGCCAACCAGACCAACCATTTCCTCCCGTCCGGTCACCGGCCTTCGCCGCATTGCTTTCACGCCCATCCCGACGATAAAGAGCGAGAATGCGGCAGCCAGTGCGACAACCGGCAGGATGACCGACCAGGAAATCTGAAAGAATTCCACATCGGTCTTGATCAACATCACCGATCCGAGGAGCATCGAGATGACCCCGCCGATGGCCAGCAAGCCGTAGCTGGTCACGGAGGCTTCCAGAATGAAGAAGACGATCCCGAGCAGGAACAACAGGACGCCGGCATAGTTCACCGGCAGCGACTGGAAGGAGTAGAAGGCCAGAATCAAGCTGATGGCTCCGACAATGCCAGGGAGAATAGCTCCGGGGTTATACAATTCCGCGATCAGCCCGATCGTGCCGATCGTCATCAGCAGATAGGCGATGTTCGGGTCGCTGAGCGTCTTCAAGAGTTCGAGGCGAAGCCCCATCGGGAATTCATGCACAGCCGCGCCCCCTGTGTGCAACACCGTCGGGCCGGCGCGGAGAGGGACGGTGCGGCCATCGAGTTGCTTCAGCAACGCCGGCAGGTCCTCCACCACTAGATCGACGATCTTCAGCTTCAGGGCTTCTCGTTCCGTCACGGACAGGCTCTTCCGGACGGCGTCTTCCGCCCAGGCGATGTTCCGACCCCGCTGTTCGGCGATTGATTTGATGTAGGCCACGGAATCGTTCTCGACCTTCTCCTTCATCTCCTTGTCCATCTCCTGTCCTCCCATGGCGACAGGATGAGCCGCTCCGATGTTTGTGCCGGGAGCCATCGCCGCCACGTGCGCGGCCATGGTGATAAACACACCGGCAGAGGCGGCTCGTCCGCTGGACGGTGACACGTAGACGACCACCGGAACGGTGGCGGCGGTAATGTCTTTAATGATGAGCCGCATTGACGTGTCGAGACCACCGGGCGTATTGAGCCGGATGATCAAGGCCTGAGCTCCGCTCTCTTGCGCGGCAACGAGCGCATCGTGCAGGTATTCGGCGGAGACTGGATTGATCACCCCGTCGTAGGTGGCAAGTACCACGAACGACTCGGCTTGCGCAGGAAGCGCCGCCACAACCAATGCACTGACGAGTGCGGCGGTAGAAAGAACCAGTTGAAGGAGCCGCTGCTGGGGATGACTTCTCGGGGAATGCATCGAGGTGTCCCTCCCGAAAAAGGCTGAGGAACAAGGACGTGAAACCGCTCGGTGCAGCATACGAGTGACTCGATACCCTGTCAAGGAATGGGAAAGGTGGGATTGCTGAATGATGAAACGGAGAATAGCGAAGGCGTGTCTGGCGCATCTCGATTTACCATGGTTTTTCGGCGTATGCTTGCAGCCGCTCCCTCAACGAAGCCGTGAAGCCGACGCCGTCAAATTGATCTACGGATGACGATCCCGTATCCAACAATCAGGAGAATTCATATGACACGAATCGCATATCGAGTCCTCACCTGCCTGGTCCTGGCAGGTCTCCTTTTTATTGATTCGCATGTCGGCTTTTCCAGGGCAGCCGCGATAGACCTATCGGAGAAAACTGCGGCCGTAGTGCAGTGTGGCCAACGGCTCGAACAGTGGTTTCCTCTTATCACTATTCAATCCCAGGAGCTTGATCTTGAACACGTAAAAATCATCCGAGTCGAGCAGCAGCTCGTTGTCATCCCTCTGAAGCAGTCACATGGAAACGTGAGAGGAATACGCTGGCAGCCAAAAGAGCTGACAGAGACACTGGAGTATATCCGGTTACTGCGGCAAGGAAAAATCGGTGCTGTGAATGTTCTGCCCTTCCTTTCTGATCCCGCCGAATTGTACATGAGGCAGGGAAACGTACTGGACGAACTGAAGGGGTGCCAACAAAAGGAACAGGTTCAGGAAGTCCTTGGACAATGCACGGAGTGCACCGTACGGGAATGGCTGAATATCAAACCGTAATGAATCCGAAACGGGTCAAACGTATAAGTGACAACACAAAGGAATAAACTAGATGAACCAGATCTCCGGCATATGCCGTGGCATATGGCCTGGCCAGACCCATTCACTCATTTTTCTTCCCCTGCGTCGAGTGTCTTTGTCACAGTCTTTTTAGAGTAGAAATGGGTGGAGGCTCTGATAGTCATCCCTCTCCGAACTTCAAAATGTCCGCTACTTCTCCTGAGAGCCCCCCACCCAATCCTGCCACTTCGCGTTATCCCATCGCTGCCCAGATTTTCTGTGCGTTCTCACCGGTGAATGTCACGTCGTCCTGAGTATTCGAGCCGCGCTCGAAGTACAGGTGCAAAAGTCCCCCTCGATAGTGAGCTTCTCGGACGAGATCGAGATTGATTGCAGCCTCACCAGGACGTTCTTCATCTTTTACTTTAATGAACCGCATTACTCACGCCTCCTTCTTATAGATGTGACGATTGTCTTTTCACATGAGACCATTGAGTCCCCTTTCTGTAAAAAGCTCAAGGTAAAACATGCGGCTAGGAAGCATGAGTCAAGGTGGGAAGGGCATGTTGCGGTTGCAGATCGAGACGGTCCACGTTGTGTGAGCGAGGCAAACGAGAATGACCGCAAAAACTTGATAGTTCAACCGTCTTCATGGGTGGCACCCGTCCTGTCGTCGTCTTTTAGTTTCGTGCTGAGTTGGTGTGTGGATGGCACGAGTTATGCCCGTGCTACCAGAAAAAAATGAAATATCACCCGTTGACAGACTTTGTTGAAGAGGAGTAAGGATAAAACCGTTCGTTCAGTCGTTCATGAAAAGGGGGATGGCGCAGGGCGAGGCTGTCGGCACAATCCCCCAGGTCACTCCGAATCAAGGAGGAGGTGGAGATGGCAGACCTAAGTCCACCGGACCACCACGGCCCGCCGAGTTACGGGCGGGCTTCTCGTCAGTCACGCTAGCCGGTTCTCCATCGGCTGTTGCCTTCCCGCGTCAGGGAATAACAAATACCGATGAGCCATTCTGGAGAGCCTGGGTTGGTGTGAGGAACACAAGCGCCTGGGATCGAGTTTATTCTCCCCTGACGAGCCGCCTTTGAACCCACTCCTCGAACGGGTCTTTCGGATCAGCATTACACGAGAAAGCCAGTCGGCGTCCTAAGCGCCACACACGGGCGACCTCCAACCTCAGTGTAAGGTCGCCCGTGCTGTTTCCTTCTTGATCGAGCCAGCCTTCTTTGAAGGCAGGCGACCAGGTCCGGTCGCTGCGGCGTTGTGGACCGCGCACCGGGTCGAGAGCCGGACTTCTCATCGCATTAAGAGGAGGAGGTGGCCATGCAAGTCCATGATGTCATGTCAACCGGTATCGTCACTGCTAAAAAGACGGATTCGGTTCGGTCTGTTGTAATCAAAATGATGAATCGCAACTGCGGGGCTATTCCCGTCGTGGAAGGGGATAAGCGGCTCATCGGGATGGTGACGCTGCGCGATGTCCTGCTGCCGCTCTATCCCAATTATGGCGACTACCTTCATGACAACGTGCACAGTCGGGATTTTGTTGAGATGGAAGAGGGGTACCCTGAGGCGCTTGGCAGGAAAGTCGAAGAGATCATGACGTCGAACCCCCTTACAGTGGCGCCCCACGATCCCGTATTGGAAGCGGCCTCGTACATGGGGCTCAAGAACTTCCGGCGAATCCCTGTCGTCGATAAGGGTATGCTGGTCGGGATGCTCAGTATCGGCGACATCAACCGTGGATTGTTCTTCGAGAAAGGGATGCGAGGCTGAGTGCAGCATCATACCGATGCACTTGCCGTGCAGAAGCGCCTGTTCGGTTCGGCTAATCGGACATGTTTGACGACAAGAGCGCGAAGCGTTTCTAATCCAGCGGGAGTTCCCCGTCTGTGAAGGCGGGGGTGAGAGCAAGGTCCTGCGAAGCAGGACGATCGAAGATCGTAATCAGTTTAGGGCCACGCCTGTAAAGGCGTGGGAATCTAACGAGGGA
>JAWOMO010000157.1:0-11890 GCA_033852435.1 Nitrospira sp. | reverse complement strand
TTTTCGTCTTCCGTATGGCCAGGCTTCCCGGCCGCCGGGACCCACATTTCCACCCAATCCTTGATGTTTACGATCACCGGATCGGATTTCCAGTTGGTCTTTTGGCTCTTGTCGACAATCTTGAACGTCTTGCCGAACCAATCGACCGTTGTGCCGATCAGTTTATCGGAGGAGACGCCGAGTTTCATGCGACCCTTCCGATCCGGCAATTCCGCCAAGTCCGGCATCGTGTCTGTATGAGCCGCGCCGACTTGCAGCGTATTGTAGAAACGGCCGTACCCCCACATGCCTGCCACATAGTGATGCGCGACGTGGCAGTGGAAGAGGAATTCTCCGGCTAAATGCTGGCAGCCGCCGCCGCCGCATTCCGGCTCAAGGTCCAACGCTTCGGACGGGCCGATGACCTCCACGTCCACACGATCAGACTTGGTCCGGACGATCGGATACTTCACCGGTCCATCCTGACCCATCGCCCAGAGATTATTCGGCTCCGTGCCGGGGCTGCGCTGCCAGCGGATCGACCCGCTGTGCGGATGGTGGGAGTGGAACACTTCCGATCCACCATGGACCAGCCGCCACTTAACTGGATCACCGAGATATCCGCGAGGAATCGTCGTCGGCACATCGCCGAAGGTATAGGCGCTGTAGGCCAGCGACTCGTCCTCGAAACCGAAATATTCGTGCTGCAAATGCATCTGGTCGATGCCGAACGGCTCGCTCCGATAGTTCAAGGCACGGCCACCCGGACGATAGGCGTCCGTCAACGGATCGCGCTGCGGCAAGAAGTCGCCCTTCTTGTTCAACGGACGGAACGCTTCATCGCCGATCTCGTGATAGAACAGGACGAACTCGCGGAAATCCGGGCCAGACCCGTTGTCGATATTGACCTGCCAGCCGCTCTTGACCTCTTTATCTGGACCGGTCCCCAACGCATCGACGTACTTGGAACCTTTTGGTTCGACGACGAACGCGCCGAAGAGACCGAGCACGGTCAACTCACGGTCATGGCTGTAGGAGTGGAACTGCCGCACCCCTTCCTGCATGTGCGGATGGATATACCATTCGAATTCTTGCGACTTGCCCGGCGCCACAATCGACTCGGGATTCGTCGTCGTCGCCGGCTTGCCCGTGGCGCTCACAATCATGCTGGAGGCCTGGATGAACAAACTGCCATCCTCGCTCTCCATCTGATTGCGCAATGTCATCTTGACGCAGTCGCCCTGGTTAGCGCGGAGCACCAACGGCTGAATCGCATCGCCCTGGAGGCCGGTGCTGACGGAACCTGGATCCCATCCCTCTTTGTCGCGCGCCGCCTTGTTCTTCGCCTCTTCCGCTCGCGCCTTCGCCACATCATCCGTCAGCACGTACATGTAGCCGGGATAGAAATCCAGCCAGCGGTTCAACGTGATTTCGATGTTGATCATCGACACATCAAACTGCTTCGTCGGAGCCCCGGCCGGACATTTTCCGCCCGAGGTCATCACCGGCTCGCCTTTGCCCGCATCCGTCATGAGCAGGAAGCTACTGCCGTCCTGCCCCATGTACTGGTGCATCATCGACATCTGGTTGAATCCGCCGGACGTCTGCTGGGCCTTGGCGTCTTTCTGTGCCTGCTCTTCGAGCTTCTGCATCAGACGATGGTGTTGCATTTCCATCTTCTCTGCATTGCCCGCACGCCCTTCGATGGCGTTCTCCACGACGGTCTGCCCCTTCAATTGCTGGGTCCAGCCCGGCATAGAGACCGGCGTCGCATGCCCTTCGTGCGACTGATCACCCGGCCCTGCGGCATATACCCATGGTGTCGCCACCAAGCTACTTGCCAACAGCACGCTTTGAAGCATCAGCGCCGCA
The DNA here is from genome assembly GCA_033852435.1 of Nitrospira sp. Classification (GTDB taxonomy): domain Bacteria; phylum Nitrospirota; class Nitrospiria; order Nitrospirales; family Nitrospiraceae; genus Nitrospira_C. Next base: position 10,039 of record JAWOMO010000157.1, on the reverse strand, counting down.
CGAGTGCGCCTCCGCTTGCGTGTTGGTTGAAATAGAAAAGCCCTCATAAACGGCCTCCCCTGTTATGCCCGCCTCATTTGGCGGATGGTTGAAACACACTGCCTCTTGATCCTCATTCTGTCTCCTGGTTCCTCGTTCAGAAGAGAACCGGCCTCCGACTGACCCCCGGCCCTGATTCTGGAGGGATTAGAGCTGGTGAAGGGTTCCTTCTTGCGAAGGAGTGGGTCATTCGGAGGCCGGTCCTAATCACCCAGACCTTCACCAGCGCTGCTTCACAAGCGCAACAGCTGTGCCGGGATTGGGATCGACCGACGAAATGTGAAAATGATTCGCTGGGAACACGAGTTACATAAGAAAAGGATCTCGGGATCTTTCGATGCGCCATGATGCAAATTTCTACCGACTTAGACAGGTGAGAGTAGGCCAAAAACCGATCTGTGGTCTTTCAATGACTTGTGCTGTCTAACAGATTGGACAGTTTGCAGGGTGGAATTGAGGCGGAGAGGGGCAAAATAGGAGCGAGGGATGGTTAATCGAGTCGATAGTCCCGGAGTTTGTTGTAGAGACTGGCGCGGCTGATCTTGAGCAATTTGGCCGCCCTCGCACGGTTTCCGCCGGTCTTCTTCAATGCCTCAAGAATGCGTGCGCGTTCAGCCTGTGTGACGGCGTCTCGAGCGACCGCCCGGAGATCTTTCGGTTCGACCTGGGATCCCATAGCCACAATATCTTTGCACGTCAGCTCCGGCCCCGCAGTTGTCACAACCGCCCGCTCAACGTAGTGCTGCAACTCACGGATGTTACCCGGCCATTCACCTTCTGTCAGCGCGTGCATGACGTCCGGTGACACATGACGCACCGGCTGGCGATGCCGCTTGCACGACAACGCGACGAAATGCTCGACCAAAAGGGGAATGTCCTCTTTCCGGTCACGCAGCGGCGGCAGATTGAGCGGCAGTACCGCTAACCGGTAGAAAAGGTCTTGTCGGAACGATTTCGCCTTGACCATCTCCGTCAGGTCTTTGTTCGTCGCGGAAATCACGCGCACGTCGATCTTGACGCGCTGGTTGCTTCCGACCCGTTTCACCTCTCCTTCCTGCAACACTCGGAGTAGTTTGGCTTGAAACGTCGGCGTCGTATTGGCAATCTCATCCAGAAAGATCGTCCCCCCGTCAGCTTCTTCGAACAGGCCCCGCTTGTTCGTGACCGCCCCGGTGAACGCCCCCTTCACGTGACCGAACAACTCGCTCTCCAGCAGCCCTTCCGGTAGCGACCCGCAGTCGACCACGACAAAAGGCTTTGCTCGACGATAGCTCAGTTCGTGGATGGTCTTTGCGACGAGTTCCTTGCCGGTTCCGCTCTCTCCCTGGATCAGCACCGTGGCCGAACTGTCGGCGACCAAGCTGATCATGTCAAACAGCTGCTGCATGGCCGAGCTCCGCCCGATGAGATCGCCCAAATGTTCCCGCACCATTGGAGGTGCGATTTCTTCCGGCACATGGGCTTCCGGTCGGAGGGTTGGCTTTTCCGTCGGCTCGAACAAGACAAGCATCAGTGCTACCTCTCCATTGCCTGCGAGCAACGGAAAGGCCTGTTGCATCCCGCAAGCGGTGCTGTCTCCTCCGTGCGAGCAAGACACGCACTGGACTTCTGGCGCCTCGAACACTTTAACGGCCGGACAGGCCCCGCAGGGATCGCTCCGGTGAGCAAAGGCGTCGTAGCACTTTGCAGGATGCAGTGGCTGAGGCGTTCGATGCTCTTGGGACCAAGCAGACTTGTTGGCATAAATGACGTTGAAGCCGCGATCCATGACCGCGACGCGCTCGGAGAACCCGCCGGCCAGCTGCTTAATCGCTTCCAGCCGCGCCGCGATGATGGGATCCCGGACTGGCAAGGTGTTAGGAAGATTAGAATGAGATCCGGCCATCTCGTATCGTCCTTATTCCGTTGGGCTGAAGAATCAGAATCGATTCACACGATTGTGTCACGTGCTCCCTGGCCGGACGCCAAGGCCTTCGGCCAGTAATCGTTCCACGCATGCCTTGAGATCGGCAATGCGAACCGGTTTGTCGAAATAGGCATTGGCGCCGGCTCGTAGCACGCCGGCCTTCAATGCTGAATCACCAAACGCAGTCATCACGACGATGGGGCAACTGGGTGCGACCGTCCGTAGCCGACTGATATAATCCGCTCCGCCGGCCGGCATACGGAGGTCCGTCAGAATCAGGTCCGGGACAGCCTGCAAGACCGCCAGAAACGCCTCGTCTCCGTCCTTCGCTTCACGGAGCTGATACCCTGCGCTCCAAAACTCATCACAGAGCAGACTGCGCATCTCCCGGTCATCCTCGACCACCAGCACCACAGCGGTTCTTTTCGTTGCCACAGTCATCATTCCTTTAGTCCAATCCCAATTGTTCTAATGTTCATGGATGGCAAACGCCGTGCCTATGCGGAAGCAGGCTCGACCGACATTTTTCCTGGGAATTCCAGAATGGAAGATCGCGTCTTGGTCTCGCGCTGGTGAGAAAAACCTCATTCGGCAGGCCCATGACTGGCGCAAGATGCTACAGAACCAGCCTTGGGCTGGGGTCGGGATTAGTCACCTGGCATGGAGACTACGCCTCGCCGTCGGTCGTAGGCTCAACCTGCGGGAATCACTGGCAGGAGAATTGTGAACGTTGTTCCTCCGCCTGCTACACTCTCGACCGCAATCGAGCCCTGATGCTCTTCGATGATGCCTTTCACCACCGTAAGGCCCAATCCGGTCCCCTTGCCGAATTCCTTCGTGGTGAAAAACGGTTCGAAGATCTTCTTGAGTGCCTCTTGCGGAATCCCGTGACCGGTGTCGGCCACGGTGAGTTTTACCATGTCGTTTTCCTGGGCCAGACCGATCCGCAAGGTCCCTCCATCCGGCATCGCATGGACCGCATTCATGATCAAATTGATCAGGACTTGGCTCATCTGATCTGTATCGGCCAACACGTTCGGACAGGGCTCTTCGGCTTTCAACTCTACGAGAACACGGTTTCTGGCCATTCGCTCCTGAAACATCTCGACGCTGTTTTCGATGATGGCTTTCAAGGCAACGGGTCCCCGGTCAGGAGATTTGCGCCGCGCAAAGGCCAGGAGTTGATTCATGACTCTTGTGATACGCTCGACCTGCACCACAATGGTTTGCAAACCCCTCTTGACCGGTTCGTCCTTCACTCGATCCATCAGATATTCGGCCCGACCGAGGATGACGTTCATTGGCGTACCGATCTCATGCGCCATCCCGGAGGCCAGTGTTCCGAGTTCGGCAATCCGCTCAGTTCGGCGCAACTGCTCCTGCAGGCGTTTCCGTTCACTGACGTCCCAGATCATGGCCACGACGGCGGGCCCCTCTTCATCCATGAACCGGGCGGCGTTGACCTCAACGTCGACGGACGTTCCATCTAACGTGACGATCTTCTCTTCCACGACCGGGACGCTCGGGCTGCCCTCGAGCAGTTGGCTGATACGTTTGCCAACCAGCGCACGACTCTCCGGGTGGAACAAATCCACGGGCGATTTCCCAAGTATTTCTTCTGCTTTCACGGCCCCGAAGAGTCTCACGCCCGCGTCGTTGATAAAGATCACGCGGTTCCCGCGATTGACAATGACCGCGAGGGGGGACACAGAAATGAGACGCCGATACCGCTCTTCACTCTGGCGCAATAAACGCTCAGCCTGCTTGCGCTCCGTGATGTCCCGAAGAATCACCGTGAAGAACCGCTTGCCATCGACAGTATTATGTGAAATGGCCGCCTCGACCGGAAATTCTTCCCCATCGGCGCGAAGCCCCGTCACCGTTCCAAGCTCTCCCATCTTGCGGCTCGTCACACCGGACCGGCCGAAGGATTCGACATGCCGGTGATGCGTCTCGCGATACCGAGCGGGAATGAACCGTTCCAGCGTCTGTCCGATGGCCTCTGTGACGGGACACTGAAACATCCGCTCGGCAGCCTGGTTAAACAACACGACCTTTTGATCGCTGTCGACCGTAACAATGGCATCCATCGCGGATTGCAGAATGCTCTCCAGCCGCAGGTTGCTGCTGAGGAGTTCTCGCGCGGTCTGCGACTCGCGGTGAATCGCCCCTACTGCACTGGCTTCGGCCAGCTCACGGGCCGCGACGGCAGCTTCACGTTGGGTTTCCGCTCGTGATCGTGCGGTTTCCGCCCCCGCAAGTAGAGCCCGTGCCTTTTTCTGGCGGACCATCAGCCAGGTGAAGGTCCACATCACAATGATGCCCATACTTCGATTCAGGATATCGGCTGCGAGGTCGATTCTTCCCGAAGGAGATAGGTACCCACCGGCGATCGTCAGTGGCATCACGATCGCCGCGAAGTAATAGGGATCCCGTTCACGGGGAGATTGGAGCGAGAGGGCGAGAGGCAGAAGGTAGAGTAACCATATCGCCCAGCCGCTCGGAGCGAGGACGTCCAAGACAAAAATGCCGATGGTCAGGAACAGGACCGCGCCAGATTCGAAGAGGATGACCTTATTGACCGGTGGGTTCATGTGAACTCAGGTCGATTGAAAGGAGGAAACAGTCTACTCGTGAGCCTTCCCCTCTTCAATCTCTCCGAGCTTGCGATAGAGGGTCTTGCGATCGATCCCCAATACATGGGCAGCTTGATACTTATTCCCGCCCATTTTCTCAAGGATCTTCTTGATATACTCTTTCTCAATTTCGTGCAATGGCAGTGTCTTCTCCGCGGCCTCGTCCAGTACGCGCCGGTCCCCCCGCGCGCCCTGCACAGCCGATGGCAGATCGTCCGGAGAAACCTTCTCGCCCCGGCTGAGCGTCACGGCCCGCTCGATCACGTTTTCCAGCTCCCGGACGTTCCCCGGCCAGGCATAGTCCATCAGCATAGCCAAGGCCGCTTCGCTGACCCCTTTCACGTCTTTTCCACGGGATTCGCCGCACTTCCGGAGAAACGCCTCCACCAGCAAGGGGATGTCTTCGCGCCGGTCCCGCAACGGAGGGAGCTTCAACTCGATGACATTCAGCCGATAGTAGAGGTCGTCTCTGAACCGCTTAGCTTTGACCTCTTCACCAAGATTGAGGTTAGTCGCGGCGATAATACGGACATCGACGGGAACTGGTTTGTTGGCCCCGACCCGCCGGATTTCCCGCTCTTGAATGGCCCGCAGCAGTTTCGCTTGCAACATGAGCGGCAGCTCGCTGATCTCGTCGAGGAACAGCGTGCCTTTCTGAGCCTCTTCGAACAGCCCCCGTTTGTCGAACTTGGCATCAGTAAACGCTCCGCGCATATGGCCGAAGAGTTCGCTTTCCAATAACTGCTCGGGAATGGCCGCGCAGTTGACCGGGACAAATGGCGCATCCTTGCGGTCGCTGTTGAAGTGAATGGCTTTCGCCACCAGTTCCTTCCCGGTTCCACTCTCTCCGGTGATCAGGACGTTGGTGGGGCTGTCGGCGACGCGTTTGATCAGATCGAAGACCCCCTGCATCGCCTTACTCTTCCCTAGAATCTGATGGAAGCTGTATTCCTTGTGGACTGCCTTCCGCAGACGATTGACTTCGCGACGGAGCGACGCTTCACGAACGACCCGTTCGATGACGCGGACCAATTCGTCCTTTCTCACCGGCTTGGTGAGGTAATCGCTGGCGCCATGTTTCATCGCTTCGACAGCCGTCTCGACCGATCCGAACGCCGTCATGAGAATCACGTTGATCTCGGGATGGAGACGCTTGATCTCCGCGAGCAACTCCAGCCCTTGCATGCCTTTCATGCGAAGATCGGTCAGCACTACCGCGTAGTCTTCTTCACCAAGGATCTTCAAAGCCTCCTGCCCGTTGCCGGCCGTTGTCACCTGGTGCCCTCGGTCCTTGAGCATGTCGTGAACCATTTCACGCATGTCTGCATCGTCATCGACAACGAGAATTGCACCGCATTCCTCAATCATTCCCATCTCCTCCGCACTCATAATCATCGGGGCAGCCTAGTCCCCGAGTGGCGGACTGGTCAAGCCTCATTTGCCCCATTATGCGCCAGACGCAGACAAGGCTTAGCCCAAAAATCCCCAAAATTGGTCGACTGCCAGTCAAACCAGGCTCAAATTCTAGCCACGTGCAAAGGAGAGGCCAATTCTAGGAAGACAAGAAAAAGCTATGACCTACCCGCAGCCCTACTGGCAAAATACCAGGCCAGCGCATACGAGGACTGTCGGAAAGAATCGGGGCATCCATCGGCCAAACTGGCTGGGGGTTGATGCGACTTGGGTCTGGAAGACCGGTCCAAGGTGGATAATAAGAAAAGAAACCGAAATGCCCGTTCCCGTTCCAGGGGCTCCTGTTGATGAATCGAGGTAATTAAGTTTTAAAATGAGCAATTCGTAAGCATTTGATAACTAAGAAAGCATGATCTGCCAGCAACAAGTAAAGTTGTAAACTAAAGACCCGATTGAGGAGACCAGGTTAGGAAATTCGGGAATAAAGTCTCAAACTGGGAATCTGCTCGGCACCTTTCTTCCCATCCTTCCCATCGCAATAGCCCATATTCCTCTCCTAATCCTTGGTCAGAGATTATAAACACCCATGACAAGTCGACTTACTTGAAAAAGAAGGGAAGTCCTTTACGACCAGGGTGGTCCCCTGACCCAAAACCCCCAAAGCTAACCCAACCGAAACTTGAGTCTACAACCAGAGATTGGCCTACTTTTCGGCTTTTGGGTCACTTGCGAGCAAGTGTGCTTCAGGCTAGTCACTAGTCGGGTTCACCATGTGGATGTTTTCGCAGGAAGCATCCGGAGGCACGCCACCTTTATCCAGGAGGCCATTTGCCACACCAAGTAGTGCGGAGGACTTTTCGATAGGGGATGTGAGCGTATTGATCCAGAGGCGAGCTTTTCCCATCCCTCCCCTCTGTGTTTGGGTCGCCGCGATTTCCCGATAGGCTTTAGCCCTGGGTATGTCGCTCCCCATCGCGCGAGCCGTGGCAAGGGCTCCCGGAATGTCACCGTTTCTCGTTTGTGAGAGTGCGATACCGTGCAGTGCGACGTTCCTTCGCAAGGGATCCCGGATGTCTGTGACTGTCTTGAGCGCACCCTCCACATTTCCGGATCGTGCCTGTGCAATTGCTATGTGCATCATGGCACCGCTTCGGTTGATTTCTGCGTGAATCAGTTTGACCGTATCTAGAGCGCCGGTCTGGTCTCCGGCATCAAGTTGACCTACTGCAATGGCCTCGAGGGCAGCCGCCCGGGTTGACGCATCCACAATTCTGCCAGCCGTGTGTCTGGCAGCCTGGATCTGGTTCGCTCTCGCCTGCGTTTCTGCGATCTCCAGTAACGCGAGATCTCTATTATCCTGTCGGCTAATCTCAGACGCAATCTCGAGAGCCTTTTTTAGGTTGTGGGCGTTCGTCTCTGCCACCGCAATTTCATGGAGCGTATTCTCTCGAACGTATTCATTGGCGATCGTGACGGCTTCACGTTCAGCTTCCCCGAGCACGTGCTTCGCGACTGAATGATCAGTTGGCGGAGCCGCCTGAGGATTGGTGACAAGCAGGACGAACTGACAAATCAAAAGCGCGGTCAAGCTCGGGGTTCGCATGGCATTTCCTCTCTCAAGCAAACTTGACGGACATTCTCCTTTAAGGCCGAGATCGATCACAGTTGATTCTGAGAGAATCAGAGTGGCTGTGGGCATGATCCGCGCTCATGTTTTAGAACCCAAGTATCGTTCGGTCCAACGTAGAACCAACTGGCTGGGATTGTGGGACAGAAAGTGACCAGGCAGAGCGCCGTCATGCCCCGCGTAACGTTTTAACAGATCGGATATATGTCGCTCCGTCACAACGATGGCTGGACGCTACTTCAGGCGAATGGTCCGCCCGTCAACCCGCACATCATTGACGAACTTCTGAAAATTGCTCTCCAGTAATTCACTGATGAGGGTCTGGGCATCTTCCGGTTCAAACCAAAAGACTTGGTCGGTGCCGGACCCCGAAACGCGTTCCCGCACGGTGCTGTCGTCGCTGTGGTTGATGATCTGCAACGCGAGGGTGCTCTTGGCCGACAGATCAGTATGCATCACCCCACTCGTGGCGTCGATCGACAGATCCTGGATGGTCCCGAGAATCGTCACGTGGGCACCCTCACTGCCTTGGGTGCGCGCCATTGAGGCTCGCCATCCCTGCCGGTTGAGATAGTCGACCAGAGCCTGCGCACTGGCCTTGGAGACCGTGCCGTTGGGAAGATCGAAATAACTCGTCCCTCCCCAGAGATGGGCCCGCTGGCCGAGGTGCATCTGGTTCGCCCGCTTATCGTCAAAGGGCAGGACGGCGATCCGCGGCCCGCCGGACGATACCGCGGCCGCGCTCGTCAGCTTGCCCGGGATCGCGACATCGATCCGTTCCCCTTTTCCCGCACAACCGACGATGCTGACGAGAACCACGCACAGACACGACACTGATGCTTTCACTCCAACCTCCTTATGCCATCGGTTCATCCGCATGCACGACCTTATTTCAGGACGAAATGCGCCCGCCGATTTTGTTGATAGCAGTGCTCGTCACGCTCCTTGCAGAACGGACGCATTTCCCCATAGCTGATGATCTTCATGCGTGAAGCCGGAACCCCGAGGTCCTCCAGGTAATGTTTCGTCGATCGGGCGCGCTTTTCTCCGAGCACCAAGTTATAGGCTTGTGTGCCCCGTTCGTCGCAATGCCCCTCGATGAGCACCGATTTGCCCAATGTCCGTTTCAGCCAGGCTGCATCACCTTCCAGGACAGGCTGGGCATCCCGTCTGATCGCATAGCGATCGAAGTCGAAGAAGATGTCCGCCACCTGGGACATATCGGCCGACGGGGTTCCTCTCTCCAACGCACTGACCGGCCCTTCGCCGAGGACCGATGGAGCAGTCAGCGGCGCGCGCGCCGTTTCAGTGGTCGACCGCTGTTCCTCCGGAATTGTGACCATGCCCTCCGGCTTAATGGTTTCCACCGGAGCTGCGGCAGTTGCTGGTGCGCTCTTCTCTTTCGTCGCGGAGGACGCATCACCGGAGGATGATGCCACGCGCTTCCCCGAACAGCCCCAGGCGAGAATCACCACACTCAGACACATGAGACCGACAAATACGCTGGACCGGAACGAACAAGTCTGCATTCTGTACCTCTTTACGATGAATTGCGGGCAGGGTACCGTCATTGATACCGCTGCTTCTCCAACGTTGGCACGATCGAACTTTGTACATCCTCGGTGATGTTGTAGCGCGTATAGGGATTCTCCACCATTTGATTTGCATAGAGCCGGCCGGTCGGCGCCGTGATGGTGACCGTCAGTGAGGTGGACGTCTTCGATTGAATGGTGACGTCGCGAGACGCGGCTTCGTGGAGGTATGGATGCCACACCACAACGCGATAGGCACCAGGCGGAATGTCCGTCAGGCTGAATCGTCCCTGCTCATCGGTAATGGCATAGTAGGGATGGTCCTCTACCAGTGCCCAGCTTTCCATATAGGCGTGGAACCCGCATTGCATCACAAACACCCGCCGCCCTTTGGTCATGTGCACGCGCTGGGTGATGGGCTGGCCTTCGTAGTGTCTGGAGAAATGGGCGCTGAGGCCCGCCTCGTGTGGATAGCGTCGGCTGATCGGCAAGGGCACGTTAAACAGCACACGCGGTCCCAGGTGCGACGTTTCGTAGGCTTGGACGTCGTGCATCGCCGGATCCATGTTGACCACGACCACGTCATGATCATCACGCACTAAATTGACTAAGGGAAGAAACCGGCAGTCCTTCGCTTCGATGCGGGGAGGTTTGGCGTCCGCAAATGGCTTTCCCTGCGAGATCGACTCGATGTAGACGACCACCTGACGAAACACTCCGCCTTCTCCGACATCAAACGGCTGAAACAGCCGCCATCCGTGCCCATCGGAGATCCGCCCGCAATAGACCTGATCGGGCAATGTCGTCAGGTTGTAACCCTTGGGATGCGGCACATTGCCAGTCAGCGTCACTGTTCCCGTCAAGTTCCCGCCGTCCGTCACCACGA
>JAWOMO010000130.1:0-5313 GCA_033852435.1 Nitrospira sp. | reverse complement strand
TCGGTGGGGGTCCGGCACCAGGCATCAACGGAGTGATCAGCGCCGCGACTATCCGTTGTCTTGCGGAGGGCAGAAAGGTCTTAGGCATCGAACAAGGTTTTAAGTGGATCATGCAAGGTGACGTGAGTAAGGTCACGCCGCTGACCCTTGAACAAGTCAGCCGACTTCATTTTCAAGGCGGATCGGTGCTCAAAACCGCGCGAGCCAACCCTACCAAGAATCCCGCGCATCTTGCCCAAGCGCTGAAGAGCCTCGCGCAACTCGGTGTCACGGGGCTGATTACGATCGGCGGCGATGACACCTGCTTTTCCGCACTGACACTCGAACGCGCCGCACAAGGTCGCCTGCGCGTCGTCCACGTCCCCAAGACCATCGATAACGACCTCGATCTCCCTCAAGGGGTACCGACTTTTGGATTTCAGACCGCCAGGCATCTCGGAACCTATGCGGTCAAGAGCGTACTCGAGGATGCGCGCACGACTTCACACTGGTTTTTTGTCGTGGCCATGGGACGCAAAGCCGGCCACCTCGCATTGGGCATCGGCAAAGCGGCCGGAGCCACGCTTACACTGATTCCGGAGGAATTCGCTGAGCGACCGGTCCGACTGGCAAAGGTCGCCGACATTCTTGCGGGCGCGATTATCAAACGGCTGAGCCAAGGACGAGAGGACGGCGTGGCCGTCCTCGCAGAGGGTGTCGCAGAAGTCATGAATCCTGATGATTTCACCGCTCTCGCCTCTGTTTCTCGAGACGAACACGGCCATGTGGAATTGGCCGACCTCGACTTGGGCCGAGCGCTGAAGGAAGAAGTCCTGAAGCGGCTGGCGCCTTATGGTCTCGCCCCGACTATTAGACTCAAGGATCTCGGATTCGAATTGCGGTGCGCGGATCCCATCCCGTTCGATATGGAATACTCTCGGGATTTAGGCTGCTGTGCCGCCGAATTCTTGATTTCGGGAGGCACAGGCGCGATGGTCTCGATCGTCAATGGACAATTTTCCCCGATGCCATTCGACACCATTCTCGATCCGGCCACAAAACGGACGCGGGTTCGCATGGTGGACGTCGCAGCCGAGCCCTATCGGATCGCCCGCCGCTACATGATCCGGCTGGACCAGAAAGATTTTGAACAGAGCGAGCGACTCGCTCGCTGCGCCGCGGTTGTCGGTCTTACAGCCGAGGCGTTCCGGGACAAATTTGCCTCGGTGGCGGCACATGACCGAGGTCTATAACTCCGCTGGCTGCCGACCATGGCCTCGGTTGCGAAAACGCCATCCGTCGAACTTGACGTAAACCGATGGCTTCGTGTGTAAAGGAGCCCCGATGATGAGGGCACACCTCGAAGATACGCGTCAGTCCGCATGGTTCCAGCCGTTGACTGCAGTGGCCGTCCTGCTCAGTCTGACTGGCTGCATGAATTTCGGAGCCATGACACTCGACCGTGATCGCTTGGACTTCACGCAGGCTGTGGCCAACTCCTGGAAGCAACAGACCTTGCTCAATATCGTCAAGCTCCGCTATGGGGACACGCCGATTTTTGTGGATGTCGGTCAGATCGTGAGCGGTTACCAGTTGGTCAGCACCGTCCAGGCCAACGGGACCATTTTCCCTTCAAGCTCAACTCCCAACTTCTTCAATCTCGGCGCGCAGGGCCAGTACACGGATCGGCCCACCATCACCTACGTGCCCCTGACCGGATCTCAGTTCATCCGCACGCTGATGACTCCTATTCCGCCGATCCGGCTGTTCGAGCTAGTCGAAGCGGGCTGGCCGATCGATCTGCTGTTCAACGTGTGCGTGCAGAGTGTGAATACGCTCTCCAACGCCAGAGGCGGAGGACAAGCGCGACCCGCGGATCCCGATTACGCCACGCTGCTCAAGGCCATGCGGCGGGTCCAGGCCTCCGGTGCCGTCGGATTACGCGCCGAGCCCGAGCAAGACAAGAAAGGTGGAGGCCTCGTCCTCTTTTTCCCCGTCAAAACCATCCCTCCGGAAATCCAGGCCGAGCGGGACACGATCAGACGTCTACTCGGGTTGAATCCGGGGGAGACAGAATTTCGAATCATCTACGGGACGGCGCATGAGGGGGATAACGTCGTGGCCATTCATACTCGCTCGGGAATGCAGATCCTCCTCGAGCTTTCATCGTTTGTCCAAGTTCCTGAAGAGCACCAGAGGGAGCAGCGCGTGTTTCCGCAGGCGATGGTCCCGCCCGATGGGCAGGAGGCTCCTCCGCCACTGATTCGGATTGTGAGCGGAACGACCAAGCCGGCTGATACCTTCGCGATTATTCGATATAACGACTTGTGGTATTGGATCGATAACCGTGATCTTCGCTCGAAAGGCACGTTCACCTTCCTCCTCATCCTGATGACCCTGGCCGACACCGGCGAGAAGGCCCAAACGCCGCTCATTACGATCCCGGCCAATTGAGTCACGATCACCCACAGAATACCGTTCAGAAACTTTCTCCGAATCACGCCGTGCCAGCTCTCTTCTACTTCATGCGTGAGGCCGGGCCTAATCCTGCTGCCGCGGCACGATCGACAAGCACCAGGGCGTGATCACTCCGCACCCGGCCCGCCGGAATCGATCGGTCCTCGCCGCGCAAGCGGAACAGCATGTCGCGCTTTCCGCTCCCAGTCGCCAGCCAGAGGATACGGCGTGAACGATTGATGATCGGATAGGTCAACGTCATGCGCCGCCATCCTTGGTAGCTTCCGGTCAGCGCGACATCACTCTCGGTCACTTCAAGCACAGGATCTCCCGGCACCAGCGACGCTGTATGACCATCAGGGCCGAGTCCGAGGTGGACCAGATCAAGCACCGGCGGCGAGCCGGCGATCTTCTGGAGCGTCCCCGTGTATTGTGCGGCCGCTGCCTCCAGGTCGACGGCTTCCACCGGCATGGGATAAATGCGCTCCTCTGAGAGCGGCGCATGTGTGAGCAAGCTCTCGCGCAGATGCGTCAAGTTGCGGTCCTGGTGACCTGCGGGGGCCACACGTTCGTCCACTTGAAAGACGTGGACCTTGTCCCAGGGAACGTCCTGCATCGACAACGCGCGCAACATCATCCAAGGCGTCTGGCCGCCGCTCACGGCCATGATAAACCTACCGCGCGCGGCTACGGAGGTTCGAGCCTCCGCCGCGATGACGGCAGCGGCCTCTCGTGCAACTGCGTCGGCATCGGCCATCACTTCGATTTTCATAAGGTGTTCTTCAATCCTGACTAACCGGTCACGGCCGGATTATTCCAGCCGTCGGGAGGCACAACTTTTCGCTCCACTTCCATCGGCCCCCAGCTGTTCGGCTCGTACTCATAGACCGGCGTCCGCTGTTTCAGCACCGGATCCACGATTCGCCACGCCTCTTCAACATAATCCTGACGTGCGAACAACGTCGCGTCGCCGGCCATGGCGTCCGTCAACACCCGCTCGTACGCATCCACTTCATCGGGCTGAGCATTGCGGTTCACCGTCGCCTCGAATGCCTGGCCGACCGTCTCGTCACCGGGCTTCGGAACCATCATACCGAAGGCGAGTGTCGTGTCGGGACTGACCCGGAATCGCAGATGATTCGGCAACAAGCCTGTAGCCGGATAGGCCGAGGGCGGCCGACGCAGTCTCAATAGGATTTCCGTGCAGGTGACCGGCAGGCACTTGCCGGCCCGGATATAGAATGGCACCCCTTGCCACCGCCATGAACCAATCTCCAACCGCAGCGCGGCGAAGGTTTCTATTTGCGAGTCCGGCGCCACTCCCGTTTCCGTCCGGTACCCCCGGAACTGGCCACGCACAAGATTCCGCTCATCGATCGAAGGAATGGCCTTCAGGACTTTCACCTTTTCATCCCGGATGGATTCGCTATCCATTCTGATCGGAGGCTCCATGGCCAGATTCGTCAGAATCTGGAACAAGTGATTCTGGATCACATCGCGAATGGCCCCTGTTCTCTCATAAAACGCCCCCCGGCCCTGGACTCCGAAGTTTTCCGCCATCGTGATCTGGACGCTCTCCACGTGATTGCGGTTCCAAAAAGTCTCAGGGAGCGCATTCGCAAAGCGGAAGTACAACATGTTCTTGATCGGCCGTTTCCCAAGATAATGATCGATGCGGAAGACCCTCGTTTCCGGAAACGTTCCGAGGAGAACGCGGTTGAGTTCCCGCGCCGAGACAAGGTCGGTCCCGAATGGCTTCTCAAGCACGACGCCCGCCCCTTCATGGCAACCGGACTTCGCGAGTTGCTCGACCACAGTCGTGAACAACACAGGAGGAATCGCCAGATAGTGCAGCGGCCGTTTCGCAGAGCCGAGTTCCCGGCGGATCGCCTGAAACGTCTCAGCATTCTGGTAATCCCCGTCCACGTACCGGAGCAAGCCGCACAATTGTTCGAATGCGGAACGGTCCAGACCGCCGGCGTGCGTCTCGATGCTGGCCTGAGCCCGAGCCTTGAGCTGCTCCAGGGTCCAGCCGGCCTTGGCCACCCCGATAACCGGAACGTTGAGGTAGCCGCGCTTGACCATCGCCTGCAGCGACGGAAAAATCTTCTTGTAGGCGAGGTCGCCCGTGGCCCCGTAAAAAACGAGGGCGTCCGATTGAAACTCGTTCATTCAGCCCTCATGGCTTCGCCGGTTTTTCGTGGTGACCGCCGAACTGGAATCGCATCGCCGAAAGCAGCTTGTCCTGGTAGTCCGCTTCGCCGCGTGAGCTGAACCGCTGGTACAGCGCGGTCGAGAGCACCGGCACCGGCACGGCCTCGTCGATGGCCGCCTTGATCGTCCACCGCCCTTCGCCTGAATCAGACACCCGGCCGGAAAATTGTGAAAGCTTGGGATCCTCTAGCAGGGCAGTCGCCGTCAGGTCCAGCAACCACGAGGCGACCACGCTGCCGCGCCGCCAGACTTCAGCGATGTCGGGAAGATTGAAGTCGTACTGATAGTGCTCAGGATCGCGCAGCGGCGTCGTTTCAGCGTCAATCTCATGTTCACGCTTGCCGATGTTGGCCTGATGGAGCAGGCCCATGCCCTCGGCATACGCGGCCATGAGGCCATACTCGATCCCGTTATGCACCATCTTGACGAAATGGCCGGCACCGACAGGACCACAGTGCAGGTAGCCCTGCTCAGCGGTGCCGCCGATCTTCTCGCGTCCCTTGGTCCGGGGAATGTCGCCTCTGCCGGGAGCCAGCGTCGCAAAGATGGGATCAAGGTGTTTCACGACGTCCTTCTCGCCTCCGATCATCATGCAATACCCGCGTTCGAGTCCCCATACGCCGCCACTCGTGCCGACGTCCACATAGTGAATTTTCTTCGGAG
>JAWOMO010000172.1:0-5004 GCA_033852435.1 Nitrospira sp. | reverse complement strand
GATCCGAGGCACCGGAAACAAATGGGCAATAGTTTGGCCCGGTGCCGATTCGCCAGGTAGCCGAAGTTCCGGATGCGGACGAAACCCTTCGGGAGCAGGTGGAGCAGGAAACGGCGCAGGAACTTATTGGCCGAGAGTGTCATCGTGCGCTCTACGTTTCCGTGCCTGCGGTCTCTCCATCGGAATGTGACATCCCCATTGGTAAAAGAAACCAGGCGATGGTTAGAAATGGCCACTCGATGAGTATAGCGGCCAAGATATCGGAGAACATATTCCGGACCGCCAAAAGGGCGTTTGCAGTGAACCACCCATTCATGCCGATACAACTGACGAACAAAGGAGTGGAACACCTTCGGGTCCGAAAGATACTGCAATCGGCCATGAAAGCCGATTTTGCCTTTGTCGAACGCGTCCTCAAGAGCAGCCCGGAGCTTCCCACGAAAGAGCTTCGCGAGTGCTGTCTTCGGCAGAAAGAAGCGATGGCGCGGATTCACCGACACCCACCGCTGATGATCGAACGATAACCCGCCTGCAGGAACGACGCAGTGCACGTGCGGATGAAACTCCATTCTCTGAGTCCAGGTATGGAGCACGCTGAAGAAACCGATCTCGGCGCCCAGGTGCTTGGGATTGCGAGCCGCCTCGATCAGAGCCTCGGCGCTAAGGCGCAATAGCAGCGTGTAGATGAGTTTTTTATTCTGCAATGCGAGCGACGCCAGTAGACGAGGAATCGTGAAAACGACATGAGCATAGGGCACAGGAAGGAGTTCTTTCCTTCGCCCCTGGATCCAGTGCCGTCGGGCGTTGGCCTGACATTTTGGGCAATGCCGATCCCGGCACGAGTTATAGGAGGGGGTGCGATAGCCGCAACCGGGACATTCGTCCAGATGCCCGCCGAGAGCAATGGTCCGGCAGCCTTCGATAGCTCTCAGAACCTTCCGATGCTGCGCGGTGATCCACTCGCGGCTGCTTGCGATGAACTTCTGTCCCGCAGCGCGGACAATATCGGCCACCTCCACCGGTGGCCGGTTCACTTAGGGCTCCTCTGTCCGTCGCGCTTCGCTGGGCGCGGCGGATAACGGCAACTTGTCCAGTGGACTGGGCGTGGCGTTCAGATGCCGCTTCGATACGTGGAGATATATGGTGGTCTCTTCAAGGTCCTGGTGCCCCAACAGCATCTGGATGGTGCGCAGGTCGGCGCCGTCCTCCAGAAGATGGGTTGCGAAACAGTGCCTCAACGTGTGGGGGTGGACCTTCTTCTCAAGGCCGCATCGTTTCGCTGCAGCCTGGCATGCCTGCCATGCAACTTTGGGTGTGATCGGTTTTGAGGAGTTGTGCCAGCGCCCTCCCGGAAACAGCCATTCTTTCGGTTGGTAGCGGCACCAGTGGTCTCGCAGTTCTTCGAGCAGCTTCGGACTGAGCATCACCTCGCGATCCTTGCGGCCCTTCCCTCCTCGGATGCGGACGATCATCCGGTCACTGTCAATGTCACGAACCTTCAAATGAGCGAGTTCCGCTCGGCGCACTCCGGTAGCGTACAGAGTCATGAGCATCGTGTGGTGAAAGGGAAGAACCGTCGCGTTGATCAGCCGTGCGACTTCTTCCTGACTCAGCACGATTGGAAGGTGAATCACCTTCTTGGGGTAGGGAGTCTCCGCAGCATTCCAGGGACGGTGCAACGTCTTAACGAAGAAAAATCGTAAAGCAGCAAGTCGCTGGTTGACCGTGTTGGGAGCCAACCTTCTCTTCGTGAAAAGATGCGCTTGAAACTCCCGGATGTGTTCGGGACCCAGTTGGTCTGGAGGGCGATTGAAATAACGAGCGAACTCTTCAACTGCCCGGATATAACACTCTTTTGTGTTTGCGGAAAAGTTTCGGCGCTCGATCTCCTCGAGCATCATCTTTCGCAGTTGGGTCATAGGAATCCTCCTTATGACCCCACGATAGCTCGATTCGAGCGCTTATGGTTGTTCACATACGCGCAGCGTCCGCCGCAACGCGGCTTCGTTCAAGTCGGATTCGCGGAAGTTACTCGCCTGCTCCCCTCCTGAGATCCCATGCACGATGGAATTCAGTTACTTGTCCTGGTTTCGCGACAACATTGTCTGTTGGCTATCATCTTGCCGCTTGTTCCCCTGAGGTGCGGTCGCCCTTCTGCATTCTGGCTATGCCGCAGCCTCTTCAGGGGGTAGCGACATAGCAGGGGGCGGGAGCTTCGCCTTGAAAACATCCTTCGCCGCAAGCCCGCTGCACCTGCTGGCGAATCAATGCAACACGGTTATCATTGGCTTTCGGCTGAAGTTTAACGTGATCGCGGTTGGGTGCTTCCAACATGGCGACTAGGCCCAAGTACTCTGATTCGGACAGCTGCCTAAGCGGCTTGCCGTAATAGGCCTTAGCAGCCGAAGGAAAGCCCAAAACGGGTTTCCCTCCCGCGCTTCCCAAATAAACGCGGTTCAGAAACACCTTGAGTTGCGTTTCTTTGCCAATGCGCCGATCGAATGCCCAGGCAGCAATCATCAGCTGTATTTTCCGATGATGCAGAAATCCAGGACTGAAACCGTTGAAGAAGAGGAACTTGCCGATCGCCTGCGTGATAGTAGTATGCCCAGGATGGCCATCTGCCAACCCTATGCCATGGTGTCTGTAGAATGTGGGATCTCCATCACCAATGAGAAGTGCGCATATGCGATACCTCGGGAGTTCAGAGGGAGAGAAAGTCAGTTCGCTTGCATTTTCTAGTTCTGCAACCATCCTTGGGGCGCGCATGCATGTCATTGCAGCTGTCCATGCTACCCAGACAAGTAGCGCAGCCAAAATTGTCAAACTCGCAACAAACAACCCTTTTTTCATCTGATCCTCGAGGCTGAAAGGTCAACTCTGGGCATCCGCTTCGTTGCAGGATTTTACTATGATGAATGGATGCATGAATATAGAAACTTCGAAATCTGGAGCCTGCAAGGAAATCATTGAAAAAGAGATCGTTCCGCTTTTCAAAAACAGAGAATTCTACAAAGGAATCGAATCCGGAATAAGCGCCCTCATCCAGTTGCTGGAATCCCAGAGGATTGTTCCTCCGCCGTCACGTTCTGGGAAAGCGTGAATCTAAACGCGTGTATAGTGCACTATCCAAAACCTGAATTCCTCCATAACTCCTCATTAAGTCCCGATGTGGGACATTGCGCCAAAACGTTAATGCTCGTGGTTTTCACCGTTGATTTTGAAGTTTCCCAGATGCCCGTTTAGGGATTGGCCATTGCCATCAGTTTTTTCAAGCCTGATTTTTACGGATTTTCCGCGCATATTGAAAGCTTTTCCGGATGCCCGTGAACACGAAATATCCGTCGATTTCTGCGATGAGGACACCCCCGAAAATGGAAATGAATTTGTTCTTATACCATTCCTTGCGCTTCGTGACCATCACGAGCATCCCGTCCGACGCCAGCCGGTTGAATCCCTTTTCAATGAAAGCTTTCGCCGTTGAAAAATCGGCATGATAGGGTGGGTTGGAGAGGATTTTTGTGAAGCCGGTCTCCGCAAGGTCCCGGAAGCCGTCAGAGAGGACGATTCGGACGCCTTCGACCGCGTTCAAGGACGCGTTTTTCCGGGACGTTTCCACGGCTTCGGGGTCGATGTCAGACATCACGACCTTTTGCGGACCGATCGTTTTTGCGGCAACGATTCCTATGACCCCATATCCACATCCGAGATCCAGCACCTTGTCGTTCGGTCCGAATTCGATAATTGAAAGCATGGCTAGGGTCCCCGCGTCGATGCACTCAGGAGAGAAAAGCGTTGGGCTGGTCTCGAAAACGAGCGGAAAGCCTTTGACATGAGCGCGGATCATCGTTTTGCTAGTCAATAATCCCATACAAATATCGATAAGCGGATTCCATGTCGGCATTTTATCATCGATATTAGATTACTCTTCAAAAGTCCCATTCTGAGACATAAGCCGTTTATCGAGAGTAAGGGCATTTGGGCGGAAGAACACCGGGATCGACTAAGGCGTGCGATGATAACTTGCGCCGCCGAAGGTCGTAACCAGAGAGCCAGGTTTCGCCCCATATGCCTGCAGCAAGCCCATCATTCCGATAACATGCTGTTGACACTTTGCCACGCTAAGTATACAAGTGAAATTACTCCGCAATACGCGAGCAACCGGGATTCCTTAGATAGACTTCCCAAGCTAGACTATTGTGGCGACCTTAGAGGAGGAGATTCCAATGAGACGCTTTACCAAAGCGCTAACAGGGCTTGCCGCCCTGTGCATCGTGCTCAGCTTCACGCCGTGTGAGTCAGCGGAGAATCGTACACAGGAAAACGGTGATGAAACGGCCGACGTCGTTATCGTCGGCGCGGGCGTTTCCGGCGAGACTGCGGCCCTCGAGCTGAAAGCACAGACTCCCAACATCAAAGTGGTACTGCTGGAAAAACAGGCCAGGACCGGCGGATCCCTCCGCTACTCCAGCGGCTATATCGGCACGAGCTCGAAGCTTTCCAAGAAATCATTCAACACGAACACGGTCGACGATGTGCTTGCCTTCCTGGACCACTACATCGGGAAGGACAACATCAACCACGCCTTCGTGCGCAAGCTGTATGATCTGTCGGAATATGTTACCGATAATTTCATCACCTGGGGCGTTGACTTCGATGGAGCCAATGCAACCCGAGGCCAGGATCCGCACCAGGAAAGGTGGACCCGGGAAGGAAGGCAGCTGTGGTATTACATGCCCGCGGGGAGAACGAATGCCATAGCAAATGTCCTGGAAGACCAGCTCAAGAAGCAGAAGGTGGATCTGCGGCTCAATGCCAGGGTGACGGGTCTGATCATTGCCAACGGAAAAGTCCTGGGCGTGAAAGTCCAGACCAATGACAAGAGCTACACCATCAGCGCGAAGGCGGTCCTTCTCGCAACCGGAGGGTTCTCCAGCAAAGGGGATCTCGTTAAGAAGATGACCGCAGGGATGTATAAGAACGTCCCGACGGGACCGAATCCCT
>JAWOMO010000121.1:0-6373 GCA_033852435.1 Nitrospira sp. | reverse complement strand
GACCATGCCTATGACAGTGTGCAGTTCATCGAAAACCAGGTGACCTTTGGTTGGTTTGTCCGAGGGCTGCACCATTGGGGGGCGTCGGGCATGGTGATCGCGGTCGGATTGCACATGCTCCAGGTGTTTCTCTACGGGGCGTTCAAGCCGCCGCGCGAGATGATGTGGATGGTCGGCGTGGTGCTGTTTCTGCTTGTGATGGGTTTCGCTTTCACCGGATATCTTCTGCCCTGGGATCAGACCGCATATTGGGCCACACAGGTTGGCATTAATATGGTTGGGACGGTTCCTCTGGTCGGCGAATTTCTCATGAAGGTCATGCGCGGGGGAGAGACGCTGGGGGCGCTGACCCTCTCCAGATTCTTCGCGGTTCACGTGCTCTTTCTGCCTGCTCTGATCATCATGGGCATCATGCTCCACCTCTTCATTCTCCGGCGGGTAGGACCGGCAGGACCCTGGGATGAGCAGAAGGCCAAGTCCGGAAGCGAGACCTTCTATCCTCGCCAGGTCTACATGGATGCGGTGGTGATGTTGGGCGTTTTCGGTGTGCTGGCCGTGCTGGCTGTGCTGGTTCCTTTCCCGCTAACCGATAAAGCCAATCCGTCTGACACAAGTTTCGTGCCGGTGCCGGAATGGTATTTCCTTTTCTATTATGAGTTGCTCAAGCACGTGCATGGGCCACTGGAGCCCTTCGCCACTTGGGTCTTACCAGTCATGGCCGTTCTCGTGATGTTGCTCTGGCCGTTCATCGATCAGCAGAAAACCGTGCGCGCTCCGGCCTCGCGACGCCTTGGCATGACCCTGGCCATATTATTCCTGGTCACTGTCTTCTCTCTGCTCGGCGTCTCATTGAAGAATCTCTACGCGGTGAAGCGAATTGATCCTGGAGTCGCGCGCGGTCAAGCGTTGGTGGAGCACCTCGGTTGCACTGGATGTCACAGGATTCATGGGACTGGTGGAGCCGTCGGACCGGATCTTTCCTATGTCGGCGATCAACGCCCTGATCGGGAATGGCATCTCAAGCATTTTCGTGATCCGCAGTCCGTGTCGCCAGGTTCCATCATGCCGAAATTCCCCCTCACCGAACAGGAACTCAATGACCTGACGAGCTACATGTTGAGTCTTCGCCGAGCGGGTTGATTCCCTCAAAATATCATGTGCTTGTAAGTCACCGACCTACTGTTATTTCCCTGAGTGAAGAGCCCCAGTGGTTCCTTCGTTCATCCCTTGATTCATTGACCTTTCGTCGTATCGTTGCAATCTGATCGCAGGACAGATACAGTCCTGCCTCTTCGAAGGGGCGAGGGTGACTGCATGGCATTTACATGCGGAAGATTAGTGGGTTCCGTCGTCTTCGCCACACACGGAATGAACATTAGGGGTGCTGTGTTTGAGGCAAATTGGGACCATTCCCCATGGGGCCTCTGTTGCTATCCTCCCCACTCAAGCTTCTCCCGCCTGGGCGAGCTCCCTTACAACCACTAGAGAACTCAATGATCCGATGCAAAGCTATGATCAGCTTGCGATCAGGGGGTAATGGCACTGCTCTTGCTCGACCCTCTAATCGAAGACTGTTTTGTAATTATGCCATGACTCAACTATCAAAAATTGATCTCTCTCGAGAGGCAGCGTTGGTGTTGCTCACGAGCCTATTGGCCCTGTCTCTCGTCCACTGCAAAGGCGAAACCGCTTCTGCGCCGCCTCCTCCCTTGATCCATGTCGAAGTGACTGATGTGATCCAGAAAGATGTAGCCATCCAGTCGGAGTGGGTTGGCACAACGGACGGCATGGTCAATGCTGTCATCCGAGCCCAGGTCACCGGGTACCTCATGAAGCGGCCCTATACGGAAGGATCGTTCGTCAAGAAAGGTGATCTGTTATTCGAGCTCGATCCCAGCAAATTCCGGGCGGCGCTTGATCAAGCGCTGGGAGATTTGGCCAAAGCAGAGGCGCAGCTCTTGAAAACCAAGCAGGATGTGGAACGTGATACGCCGCTTGCCAAAGCAGGAGCCATCAGTCAGAAAGAACTGGACGATTCCATTCAGGCAAATGCAGCCGCAAGAGGTAACACCGCTGCTGCCAAGGCGGCGGTAGAGCAGGCGAGGCTCAATTTGGGTTGGACCAGGATCACGGCGCCGATCGACGGAGTGGTCGGCATTGCCAAGGCCCAGATCGGCGATCTCATTGATGCCAACTCCGACTTGACATCGATGTCGACGGTAGATCCGATCAAGGTCTATTTCCCGATCAGCGAGCAGGAATACCTCGGAGCCGCAGAAAAAGTTCGGGAGCGCTACAAGGAAATGGAGGATGGGAAAGAGTACGGTGGAGCGCAAGTCGAATTGATCCTGGCCGGCGAACGAGTGTATCCGCATAAAGGACAGTTCTATCTGGTCGATCGCCAGGTGGATGTCAAGACCGGCACGATTCGTGTGGCCGCGGTGTTCCCCAATCCCAACAACCTTCTCAGGCCTGGTCAATTCGCACGCGTGCGAGCGGTGACGAAGATGAGGGAAAAGGCGTTGCTCGTCCCTCAACGTGCGGTTACCGAAATGCAGGGGAGTTATCAGGTGGCAGTCGTGACGCCGGATAACAAAGTTGATATCCGACCCGTCAAAGTCGCGGAGCGAAGCGGAACGCTCTGGATTATCGATAAGGGGTTAAACCCGGGCGAGCGCGTGGTCGTCGAAGGGACGCAAAAACTCAAGGCCGGCATGAGCGTGGATCCCAAGCCGTTCCAAGAAACCCCGGAGGAAAAGGCCGGGTGATGCAGATGTAATAGTTCTCCACTACCCTCACTGAGTCGGTTGTCTCGCTTCTATGGCTAAATTCTTCATCAATCGTCCGATCGTCGCGATGGTGATCTCGATCATCATGGTGATCCTCGGCCTCATCGCGATGGTTCAGCTTCCGATCGCGCAGTTTCCGGACATCGCGCCTCCCGAAATCCAGCTGCAAGCCACCTATGTCGGGGCCGATGCGGTCTCCCTCGAAAAGTCGGTTGCCACTCCCATCGAGCAGATGATGAGCGGGGTGGACAACATGATTTACATGTACTCGGTGAACGCAAGCAACGGTCAGATGACGCTGCGGGTGGACTTCGATATCAACACCAGGCCCAACGACGATCAAATTCTGGCGCAGATGCGCTATACCCAGTCCGAATCACAATTGCCCCAGGACGTGCGGAACTTCGGGGTCACGATTAAGAAATCCACGACCAGTCCCCTTGCGCTGTTCTCGTTATATTCCCCGAACGGGACCTACGACGAAATCTTCCTGGCCAATTATGCCTATGTCAACATCAATGATCCCATGACCCGTGTGCCGGGCCTTGGACAGGTGACGATCTTCGGGGCGGGCCAGTATGCAATGCGTTTCTGGGTGCGACCAGACCAGCTTGCCAAGCTGGGTATCACCGTGACGGAGATTCTCAACGCCATCAAGGCACAGAACACCGTGAACCCTGCAGGCCAGGTCGGGATGGAGCCGGTGCCGAAGGGACAGGAGTTTACCTACACCGTTCGCGCACAGGGTCGCTTTGAGACGATAGAAGAATTCGAGAATATAGTAATCCGGGCTAACCCGGACGGCTCCATGGTGCGATTGAAAGACGTGGCCAGGGCCGAGCTCGGTGCACAGATGTACAACATCATCGGCCGGATGAACGGAAAACCGGCGGCGATCATCGCCATCTATCAGCTGCCGGGATCGAACGCGATCCAGACGATGGACGCTGCGAAAAAGCTCATGGAGGAGATGAAGTCGCGGTTCCCGGCGGACCTCGATTATGTGACCTCGCTCGATACGACGCAGGCCGTGCGAGAAGGTATCAATGAAATTGTGCACACGCTCTTCGAAGCCTTGGTGCTGGTGATCATCGTCGTGTACATCTTCCTCCAGGGCTGGCGGGCCACGTTGATCCCGCTACTGGCCGTACCGGTGTCGCTGGTCGGAACATTCGTGCTGTTCCCGATGCTCGGTTTTTCGATCAATACGCTGTCGCTCTTCGGTCTCGTGCTGGCCATCGGCTTGGTCGTGGATGACGCCATCGTCGTGGTCGAGGCAGTCGAGCATCACATCGAACATGGCCTGTCGCCGAAGGAGGCGAGTCTCAAGGCGATGGAACAAGTGTCCGGGCCTGTGGTGGCGATCGCACTCATCCTGGCAGCGGTCTTCATTCCGACGGCGTTTATTCCGGGGATCACTGGGCGACTGTATCAACAATTCGCCGTCACCATCGCCCTGTCCGTGGTCATCTCGGCCTTCAACGCTCTCACGCTCAGTCCAGCCCTCTCGGCTCTCTTGCTCCGACCGAAGAAACCGGCGAGAGGTCCGCTGGGAATTTTCTTCGGCTGGTTTAATAAATGGTTCGGGCGCGCGACCACTGGCTACGTGAATATTTGCGGCCGTCTCATTCGGAAGGCCGGCCTTTCCATGCTTTTTCTTCTCGGAGTCGCTGTCGTGTCCGGCTGGCTGGGGGGCCAGTTGCCGACCGGATTTCTTCCGATCGAGGACCAAGGCTTTGTGTACCTGAATGTCCAGCTCCCTGAGGCCTCCTCTCTGCAGCGAACTGACCGGTTGACCAGAGAGATCGAGGCCATTTTAAAAGACACGCCGGGTGTCAAGTATGCCACCAGCGTCGTCGGCTACAGCCTCTTGAGCACGGTGAGCACGACCTACAATGCGTTCTTATTCGTCACGCTCGACCCCTG
The DNA here is from genome assembly GCA_033852435.1 of Nitrospira sp. Lineage (GTDB taxonomy): Bacteria > Nitrospirota > Nitrospiria > Nitrospirales > Nitrospiraceae > Nitrospira_C. The sequence continues at coordinate 1,658 of JAWOMO010000121.1, read as the reverse complement.
GGACGAGCGGAAAAAACCTGAAGAGCAGCTCCTACCAATTTTCAAGAACGTCAACGCACGACTGGCTGAGTTGCCTGAGGCCAAGGCCTTCGTGTTTCCGCCGCCCGCGATCCCGGGTGTTGGTACGTCCGGTGGCGTGACGTTTATCCTGGAAGACCGCTCCGGAAAGGATATCCGTTTCTTGGCAGACAATACCCAGAAATTTATGGAGGCGGCCAGGAAGCGTCCTGAGATCTCGAGAATCGATACGACCTTCATCCCTGAGGTCCCCCAGGTGTTCGCCAGGGTCGATCGGGACAAGGTGCTCAAGCAGGGAGTGAACCTCTCTGACGTGTACCAGACGCTGCAGGCTTTTATGGGCGGCGTGATGGTGAATTACTTCAACCGTTTCGGTCGCACCTGGCAAGTGTATGTGGAGGCGGAAGGAGAGTTTCGCGCACAAGCCGAAAACGTCGGGCAATTTTACGTCCGCAACAGCGCTGGGGATATGGTTCCGCTCTCCGCGCTGGTGGCGATGGACACTTACAATGGCCCCGAGTTCACGATGCGCTACAACGAGTACCGTTCCTCTCAGCTGCTTGTGGGAGCGGCGACCGGCTATAGTTCCGGCCAGGCGATGGCTGCGCTGGAAGAGGTGTTTAAGGAAACGATGCCGGCCGGTATGGGATTCGATTATATGGGCATGTCGTTCCAGGAGAAAGTGGCTGCGGAAGGTGTGCCGGCCAGCGTGATTTTCGGATTCTCTCTGCTGTTTGTGTTCCTGATTCTCGCGGCGCAGTATGAGAGTTGGGCCTTGCCCTTCAGCGTGCTTCTCGTCACGCCGATCGCCGTCTTCGGCGCGTTCGGCGCCCTGTGGCTTCTCAAGCTTGTGGCTCCTCAGGCTAGTGAGAACGACGTGTTTACTCAAATTGGCCTGGTGATGTTGATCGGGCTATCTGCCAAGAACGCGATCCTCATCGTGGAGTTTGCGAAAGTCGAGTTTGAAGGAGGGAAGTCCATTACAGATGCCGCCTTGGCTGCAGCGCAGGTGCGGCTCCGGCCTATCCTCATGACCGCTTTCGCATTCATTCTCGGCGTCGTGCCCCTCGTGCTCGCCACGGGAGCCGGAGCGCATGGGCGAGTTCTTCTTGGTCTCGCCGTGTTCGGCGGCATGCTGGCCGCGACCGTCATCGCAATTTTCCTTATCCCGGTCACGTTCGCTTTTGTGGAGAACCTCGTGCATCGCGGCGAACCTCACGCGAAACCAACGCCAGGCGCCCCTCTTCCAGGGGGGCCGAAGGGATCGGGCGACGGGCCGCCGTCGAAGCCAACCCCGCAGCCGGCACTGTTGCCGACCCATGCTCGTGAGAGCACCGGTTACGGAGGAGGGCACTGAGATGGATTTGGAGCGAGACAAGCGGGAACAGCGTGAAAAGCGTGACAGGCGAGACTCGCGCGAAAGGCGCGACAGGCAAGAAACACGGGGGCCACGAAGCTCTCTTGCGCGTCACGCGATTCTCGCTAGTCTCGCATTTCTCGCGGCGGTGCTGCCCGCCTGCATGATGGGACCAGATTACAAACGGCCGGAGACGCCGCCGGCCGATTCCTGGCGGCTGACGACCTCGACAGCTGAGTCCATCGCCAATATGCCCTGGTGGGAACTGTTGAAGGATCAGGCG
>JAWOMO010000106.1:0-2698 GCA_033852435.1 Nitrospira sp. | reverse complement strand
CCTATCGAAAAGGGCCGGTGATCACGGCGGCCGTCTGCTCGGTCCTCTCCATGGGTGATGTGATCTTCAGCCCGACGCTCGAAGGGGTGCCGCTCTGGATGGGAGTGACGAATCGCCTGTTTAGCCTAACGGCCATTTGGCTGCCCGTGCTGTTCTTCCTTCACCGCCGCAGGGCTGAGGAGGCGCTGCAGCAGGCCCATGACGAACTCGAAGCGCGGGTACGGGAACGGACGCAGGAGTTGGCCACGCTCAACCAAGCACTCGTGGCGGAAATCGACGAACGGATGGAAACCGAGCAATCGCTCCGGGCGAGCGAAGCGGTGCTCCAGGCGAGCCAGCAGGAGTTGAAGCAGAGCCGGGAGGACCTGCGAGCCTTGGCGGGACAATTGCTGACCGCGCAGGAGGAGGATCGCCGTCGGATCTCAAGGGATCTCCACGACGATGTCAATCAGCGCTTGGCCATGCTGTCGATGGACTTGCGGCAGGTGGAGAAGAGCCCCCCGGGTGATGTCGAGGAACTCCGCGCGACGATCCGATCGATCTCGAGCCGTCTGACGGCGCTATCCGACGACGTGCGCCAGATGGCCTATCGTTTCCATCCTTCGATCCTGGATGATTTGGGACTCGTCAAAGCCGTTCGCCGGCTCGTCGACGACTTCTCGGCTCGGACAGGCGTGAAGGTGTCGTATGTCCACAAAGATCCGACCAAGTCGCTCGCGGCCGAACTGGCGACCTGCCTGTACCGAGTCGTCCAGGAGAGTCTGAACAACGTCTCGCGACACGCACAGGCGTCACGGGTCGAAGTCGAATTAATCTGCGACGAGGATGTCGTCAGCCTCTCGATTCGCGACAATGGCCGGGGATTTGATGCCGGACGACCGACGAATGCTGCTGGCCATCTTGGATTGCTGAGCATGCGCGAGCGAGTGCGCTTGGCCAAAGGCCAGTTGGAAGTGGAATCGGCTCCGGGGAAAGGAACTCATATCCACGTGACGATTCCTCTGCGACAGGGACGAACGGATGTCTAAGCCTCGCATTCTGCTGGCCGACGACCATGCTCTTGTCCTCGAAGGCTTTCGCCGTATTCTCGAGGGCCAGTACGAACTGGTCGGGACCGTGGAAGACGGTCGGGCCTTGCTCGACGCAGCGAAGGCGCTGTCTCCTGACCTGGTGATTCTCGACGTGTCGATGCCGTTGCTCAACGGCATCGATGCGGCGGCGCACCTGAAGAAGCTCCAACCGAAGATCAAGATCATCTTTGTGACGATGCATGCCGATCGCGACTATGTCCGGTCGGCGTTCGAAGCCGGCGCCTCGGCCTATCTCTTGAAGCGGTCGGCGGTGGATGAGCTGGAGCAGGCGATTCGAGCAGTCATGGCGGGACATTCCTATATTACGCCACTGATCACTCAAGACGTGGTTGATGTCTTTCTGGCGAAAGAGTCAGAGTCGCAGCCGCGGGGCACGGGGTTGACGTTTCGTCAACGGGAAGTGTTGCAACTCCTCGCCGAAGGCCGAACCGTGAAGGACATCGCGACGCTGCTCAAGGTGTCCACCAGAACCGTCGAGTTTCACAAGGCGCAGATCATGAGTCAGCTCAATCTACATTCCACTGCCGACTTGATCAAGTATGCCTTGACGCACGGGTTCATGACAGCCTCCTAGCGGGGTGGCTGTCCTGCAACAGTCTGTCCTCGTAGATTTTCCTCCTCCGCTTTCGGGTTTTACGAGTTCCCTCCAGGCTCTGAACGCCCTATATATACTGATAAATCTGTCACTGTTCACGTCACGGGGTGTGTGCATGGGCATGCCATCGGAGCCCGAAAAAGTCAAAGCGAAAGCTGCCTGACGATACGCGGGGCGTTCAATGACTTCGCTCAGAGCCGGCTCAACGGTGAACGAAAAGGGGCGATTATTAGGCGAGATGTCGCCCGCTTCCCGCGTATGCCTTCTCGTGGTTGATGGCGGAGGGTTACCCAATCATCTGGTCGAGCTGCTCCAATCCTTTAGGTATGAGGTGAGAGTCGTTTCTCAAGGAGCGGATGTGCTTGCCCACATGGATCATATAGAGTCCCTCGCAGGAGTGATTCTCGATGTGCACCGGCTTATGGCTAGCCAAATGACGTTGCTCGCCACGCTTCTCGAACGCTATCCGCAGATCCCGGTGATAACGATTGGACGCGTTGAGCATCTCACATTGCTTCGGCGATCGATCGAGCTGGGGGCAGCGGAATATGTTGTGACGCCCACGGATCAGGATTTGTTGAAGCGCAAATGCACCCGTGTGTTGTCCGGCCGGACAGGTCCGTCTGTTTTGGGCACTCGGCTCCAGAGCCCCCAAGCCAGTTCTCATCGTACCGAGCGGAAGGGATGACTGCTATTGGGATCGGCCTCCCCCCAGTGATCACGAGGCTCAGGTGAGTGGCTGGCTTGGCCTCTGAAGGCTCTTGGTGTGAGGCAAGAAGGAGCGAAGGAACGTGATGAGAACGAAGTGGATCTGGTTGGTGGTGATGCTTGGAGTGGTGGCCTTCACGCATGTCATGCTCGACCCTGTCGTGGCCTATGAGGAAGTCGTGGTGACGGACGGCGGGAACTTGACGGGAACAGTGACGCTGACTGGCAATGTGCCGCATCCCAAGGGTTACAACCTGACGACATTGCCCGATCAGGTCTATTGCGGGCGGATCTCCGATGGGCA
>JAWOMO010000113.1:0-2923 GCA_033852435.1 Nitrospira sp. | reverse complement strand
ACTCCATCCCAGCAGGTGGTCTGTTTTGGTGATTTGGCGAGATCGTCGATCGAGAACGCGCTCGGCTCTGATTTCATGAGCCAGTAATGTCGCGGTTTGGGCATCTGTTTCTCCCGGGAGACTTGGCCATAGCATAAAACTGCTGTATGCAGTGCCAGTCATACCCACAAAAATGAGGTCATATAATGGAATAGACACCAATCTGATTCGGAATTTATAAGCTCCTCAAGTTTGGGCTCAACCCCCCCAGCCTGGGTGTTCATCGTAGCCGCCGGCTCAGTGGAAACCTTATAAGGAATAGATCTATGGTGCATGCTGTGATCGAGTTGGAGTCAGCCGATAGAGGCCACCCTTGTGATCGACGACATACACTTCGCCAGCTTCATCTTCGCCGAATGAAGAGATCCGATAGCCCGTGTGGATGAGCACCCGCGGTACCGTGGATGCCTTCCGGTTCGCCGATGAGGACAGTGCAAACAACTCCCCGCTGCAGTAATCTCCGAAGAGATAGGTGCCCCGTAGGGCCGGCGCCGCCTGCCCACGGTACACATAACCGCCGATGATCGAACAACGGCCCTGCTCATGCCCATACTCGGCAAGCGGAAAGATCAAGCCTTCCGGATTACAGTCATGCTCAGGCTTGTAACAATGGGTTCCTTCCATGATCCGCCAGCCGTAATTTCCTCCTGCGACGACGAGATCCACCTCTTCCCACTTGTTCTGGCCCACGTCGGCTAACCAGAGCATCCCCGTCTCCCGATCAAATGAAAACCGCCAAGGATTCCTGATGCCAAAGGCAAACACTTCCGGTCGACCGCCGCCTTTCACAAAGGGATTATCAGCAGGGATCGCATAGGGACGCTCTCGATCGACGTCGATACGAAGGATCTTCCCCAGCCATTCGTGCGAGTTCTGTGCACGATTTTGTGGATCGCCGCGCGAGCCGCCGTCGCCACGGCCGATATACAGATACCCGTCCGGGCCAAATGCCACCATCCCGCCGTTATGGTTGAGATAAGGTTGCGGCACGACCATGAGAATGCGTTCCGTCGCAGCAGAAATCTGAAGACTCTGGCCCTGGCGGCTGTATTCCGCCAACACCGTTGCCCCATCATCGCGCCGGTTATAGTTTACGAATAACCGGCCGTTGCGGCGATGGTCCGGATGGAACGCTAGTCCCAAGAGGCCCTGCTCATCGCCTTTTGTCGACACGCGATCGCGCAAGTCAAGGAACGGTGCCTCCTGCAGAACGCCCTGGTCGATCACACGAATCGTCCCGGCCTGTTCGACGACAAAAAGGTGCCCTGACCCATCGCCCGCATGGGTGACGAAGAGCGGAGCCTGCAAGCCCTTCTCGACAACCGGCACGAGTTCGAGGGCCACCTCCGATGATCGGACTATTCTCTCGTCCGCATAAGTCGCTTCGTCCTGCCACCATGCAGGCAACATTGCGATGAGGGCGACTGCCACCAACCGAGGTATCTTGAGTCGCAAGCCGGTCATGTCTCGTGCGCTTCGAGATATGTGATCAATGCCTGGTAGGTCATTTCGCGCACCCTGGCCTTGGAAGCCGGCTGGTCGCCGCTATTGCGATCCAGCCACACCTGATCGGTCACCTGGGTCCGCGCCTCGTTGCAGAGACTCCACATCTGGTGGAGGAAATCTTCCGGCAACCCCACTTGCAACCCTTCCGACTCAATCCGATCATCCAGTATTGACAATAGATCTGAAATCGCCTGGTCCGATCGATAGGGCGCAGGTGAAAACCCGAATGATTCGTGGGCCGTCGCTTCCTGCTCGGCCTGCTCGACCAGATCTCGCATGTAATCCTTGAGCAGGCCCACAACATGTCCAGAGAGCGCCATTCCAAACTCCTCACGACTCCTCACGCGGCATTATGCGTCTCTCGAGGGTCCAGAGCAACCGGCCGGTCACGCTTCTTCACAGGAAACGCATTTGACCAACCGGTTGAGGGTTTTCTATGATGCGCGGATGGCGACGCCTTCTGTCGAGCGATTCGAAATCGCGCTGAACACGCCGGCCGGACGTCTGACGACGGCCCTCGACGTGCCGACCGGCTTCGTTCCGATCACGGCGATCGTCCCGGTCACGAGACGTCTCGGTGAAGAAGCCATGCAACTTGAGGAGCGTCATGCGAAGGAAACTGGCGAAGCCATTTCATGCCGGATGGGCTGCGCCGCCTGTTGCCGGATGATGGTGCCGGTTTCACCGCCGGAAGCCTTCGCGCTTCGAGATTATGTCGAGCAGCTGCCGGCAGATCAGCGCAACCGTATCTCCACCCACTTGGCGGAAACCAAGAACGTGCTTCAGGCACAAGGATTGCTGAGCCGGCTCCATGAGGTGGCCGACGCCTCGAAACCCCTCCAGGACGAAGAACTGGACCCGGTCAACCGCGCCTATTACGCGCTCCGCCTGCCTTGTCCATTTCTTGAAACCGAAATGTGCTCGATCTATGAAGCCAGACCTGCTGCCTGCCGAGAGCTCCTTGTGACGTCACCAGCAGAACTCTGTGCCGACATCGTGGGAAATCCCGTACGCCCTTTGCCGGTTCCGATTCGCATCGGAACCGTCCTCGGCCTCGTCTGGGCCTCCCTGACACAATCCTCCCCTCGCCTGATTCCTCTGCCGCTCGCGTTGGAATGGGCGGACCGGCATCGACGGGAATCCGCTCAAACCTGGACGGGATCGGCTCTCATTGACCAGATGCTCGATAAGATGTGGCGGTTCCTGAGCCAGGAATTTCACGCCCGCGGCCAGACCCCTCAAGGGTGATTTGTCATCCGGCCGATCTGTGACTCTGAACCATTGAACGAAGGAGCGTGCCCATGCAGAAGCCTGTCATCGCCTGTCTCGATCTCGAAGGGGTGTTGGTTCCGGAAATCTGGATCAACGTCGCGTTGAA
>JAWOMO010000105.1:0-31457 GCA_033852435.1 Nitrospira sp. | reverse complement strand
ATCGACAGCTTATTAAACGCATCCAGTGCCGCTACCTTGTAGCATTCGGCGAACGTTGGATAGTTGAAGACGGCACGTAAGAAGTAATCCAGCCCCCCGTTCAGATCGAGCACGGCTTGTCCAATGTGGATGAGTTCCGTTGCACCAGTTCCGATTGCATGCACGCCGATGAGACGACGATCTTCCCGATGAAAGAGCAATTTCACCAAACCGCTGTCATCACCAAGGATTTGTCCTCTGGCGATCTCTCGATACCGTGCGACGCCTGTTTCGTACGGAATGCGCTGCTCGGTCAGCACATGTTCCGGTGGTCCGGCCATGGACAGTTCGGGGATCGCGTAAATGCCGACGGGAAGATGTTCGGGGAGGGGGTCGATCTCCACTCCGAACGCGTGACAGGCAACGTGACGGCCTTGCGATGAAGAGGTGGAGGCGAGGCTCGGGTAGCCGATAATGTCGCCCGCGGCAAAAATGTGCGGGATCTCGGTACGAAACTGACCATCAACGCTCAACCGGCCTCGTTTGTCTGCTGTCAGGCCTGCCGCAGCCAGATTGAGGCGGTCGGCGGCTCCGACTCTCCCCACCGAATAGAGGACGGATTCGGCCACAATGCGTTTTCCAGACTCCAGAATCAGCACGGCCCGACGAGGCTCTTCCTGCGTCAGTTCCAACTTTTCAACAGCCTCGCCCAGTCGAAACGTGACGTTGCGATTGCGCATCTGATGCATCAATTCTTCGACGATTTCGGAATCCACGAATTCCAGGAGTCGGGTGCGCTTGTCCACAAGCGTAACGTTGATCTTCAAGGCAGCCAGCATGGACGCGTATTCGATGCCGATAATGCCTCCACCGACGACCACCATCTTACGGGGCAATCGCGTCAGCCTCACCACATCATCGCTGGTCATGATGACCTCTCCATCGACGGGTACGCCGTCGGGAAAAGCGGGAACTGTTCCAGCCGCGATCAAGATGTTTGCCGCAGTGACGATTCTGGAGTCATGATCGTTGACCACAAGGACGGTATGGGGGTCTTTGAATGACGCCTCCCCCTGTATTAAGACGACGTCGTTTCGTCGAAGTTGGTCGGCGACGACCTCGACTTCCCGCTTGGTCACTTCTTCAACACGCGAGAGGAGTTGATGTGCCGTGGGTCGGCTGTCGAAGTGATTGCCTAAATGCTGTTCTCTGTGGTTGGCAGCACACAGGAAGGACAACACGGCTTCGCGAAAGGTTTTGCTCGGGATCGTACCAGTTTCGACGCACACGCCCCCCAGGAGGCGCCTCCGTTCCACGAGGGCGACACGCTTTCCGAACTTGGCGGCTTGAACTGCCGCCCGTTGGCCGGCCGGCCCACTCCCGATGCAGAGCAGATCAAAATCAAATTTCTCGCTCGGATTCATTTCGCCGTGGGCAAGGGTAGCCATGGTCAAAATGACATGGCGGAGAATCGCATTCCACCCATGGGGCCCGGGAGCATTCCTCCGACCACCTGCTGGCTGGGACCGTTCTTTGATTTCAACGAACCGACCGGGCGTTCCCCAATTATGATCGACCCTTGAAGACGCTCGCCATCGCGAGCGACCTCAACCGCTACCTTTTGGCCGACATGCAGGCCGTTCAGGGCTGCAATAAACGCCTCCGCGGTTGGAACTCTTTGCCCTCCTACCGAAACAATAATGTCACCACCGAGGACCCATCCCTGCCCCTCGATTGTCACATGCAAGGTCCCCGAACGCAGTCCGACGTCGACAGCCGGGCCGCCGTCATCGACATCCACGACCAGCAAACCCTTGGCGAGTGGAAGGGCAAAGAGTCTCTGCACCTCGTCCGTCACAAATTGTCCGGTGATGCCAAGCCATGGTCGCTCGATTGTTCCCTGATCACGGAGTTTAGCCATGACATCCTTTGCGACGTTGATAGGAATGGCAAACCCGATGTTCTGCGCTCCCATCAGCGTAGCCGTCGTCATGCCAATCACGCGTCCGTGGGAATCCACCAGCGGACCGCCGCTGTTGCCGGGGTTGATCGGGGCCGTCGTCTGGACGAGGCGTTTGTTCGTTGATTCGTCCACCGACGTTCCAGGGCCAAGTCCGCTGATGATTCCGCTCGTGAGGGTGAATCCAAGTCCGAACGGACTGCCGACGACCAGGACGTGCTGACCGACGAGAAGTTGGCTTGAATCTCCCAACGTGACCGGTATAAAGGGACTGTCATGCTTTTCGAGTTGAAGCACCGCTACATCTGAGATCGGGTCCCATCCCAGCAGTTCGGCTTTGACTTTCTGACCGTCGTAGAGCGTGGCGGTGACCGTGGACGCACCGTCTACGACATGTGCGTTCGTCAATGCCCTGCCTGTATCATCTACAATGAAGCCGGCACCCACCCCCATTTTTGTCAGGGATTCCAAGGGATGGGCAGAATCGTATGTGACCGAGAGAAATAAGGTTGCAGGAGCCAATTTTTGGAAAATGCCAACGGTGCGTCGCTCTTCCGGTTCAGCCTGTTCGCGAGAGCCAGTCGCCAGGTCTGGGACGGCTACCGCCGACCCGATTATGGAAGCACACAACATCGTTCGCATGATGGACTGGGGGGGGCGCGATAGTTCCATGAGTCACCTCTTACCCGTTGTTCTCTTCGAGGTTCGGGAAGCGAGTTGGCTACACTGTGAAATGTTTCTGCATGGCCTCAGACGATGGTTGCAGTGGCTGTTGGGCCTCACAAGCAGGACCTACGTCGTGTTGTTGCGGTTCTGCAAAAACTGGCCACATGATGTCTACGATTTCAGACGCATGACGGGCTGCACTGTTCCTGCGTGTAAACTCTGGGTTCAATACGATTCGTGTTCCAGACCCAATGCCGGAGCATCCTTCATCGAGAGATGCCGGAAATTCCAACCTGTGCACATTGTGCTGCTCGATGCGGCCTCATTGCCAAGCCGATACTCCTTCAGTGCGGGCTCTATCTGGTACATGGGCGGCCACCCGAACAATCTCAAGAAAAAAGGCGTTCTCAAACGGCTTCCGAAGGCACGCGAAGAATTGGGAGGCCTTGGGCGTACCTAGGAACTCAGAAAGACAGCCGGAGGCGAGAATCACTGGAATCTCGGGACATGTGTTACGAATTCGACCAAGCAGCTCGATACCATTGAGGTTGGGCATATATAAGTCTGTGATGACCACGTCAAAATGCCGCTTCTTGATTTCGACCAACGCGTCAAGGCCGTCACAAGCCGCTACGACATTGTAGCCAGCTCCCTCAAGGAGGGTGCCCATGAGAAGTCTGGTATGTTCGTCGTCATCCACGACGAGGACTCGTTTGCCGTAGCCATCCATGACAACCTCCCTTTACGATGATTGCCGCATGACTGGGTCGGGTGGTGCCTCACTGAATTCTTCAGCATTTCGCACGGACCGCTCAGACACAAAGCGCACAGTCCGATTCAATCGAATCAAAGGATCTTCCAGGTTTCCGCAATTGACACATCGTGTGGTGACCATGCCGGTTCGCGTTACGACAGCAGCCTTTTCGTAACCCTTTTCCACTATGAGGAAACCGCCGCATCGCTCGCATGCCATATTGCCGCCTTCCGGTGTGCCATGCGTGTGGCCGTCCTGTCGCTCACCACCGGCTTCTTTCCGGCGTTCACAGAATTTCACGAACATAATGATCAGCAATAGTGATGCCAGCCCTGTGGGCCGCTTGAGCGGCCGGGAAGCAACCACTAGGCAGAACAACAGACTTGCGGAAGGATTGTCCAATCAACAGAGCGTCGTAGGTTGTGCCAATATGACAATCCATGCCATGGCGGCACATGGTAAGCAGAAGTTGTTCGGGTAAGAATGGCCGGAGAAAAGACTATGACGCAGTTGAGTCGAAGGTTTCGGCGTCCGATGACGGTGGAGTCCTGTGTAAACCATACCGATCCAGAAATCGGTACAGCGTCCGCCGGCTGATGCCCAGCAAGCGAGCCGCCTTTTCTTTGTTACCCCTTGTCGAATCCAAAGCTTTGAGGACATGCTCACGCTGCAGTGCGCTCAGGGTACCTGGGAGGCCTTTCATCAGATCCCTCTGACCGCTCCCACTGTCGCGAATTTCTGGAGGAAGATCATCAAGGGACAACACGCTATGGGTGGCCAGCGCCACAGCCCGTTCCATCACATGGGCCAGCTCCCGCACATTGCCGGGCCAGGGGTAGCGGAGTAGGGCGTGCCTCGCGTTGGGAGACAGCGAGGCGGTGGTCGCCTGTTTCTCGGCGCTATACTGGGCCAGAAAAAATTCAGCGAGAAGCGGGATATCCTCTATTCTTTCTCTGAGTGGAGGCAGCGTAATGGTAACGGTATTCAAACGATAGAGCAGATCTTCCCGGAAGTGCCCTGCCTTCACAAGATGATGAAGGTCGCGGCGCGACGCCGCAATCACACGAAGATCGACGGGCACCGCTTCGTTGCTCCCGACTCGCCTGATTTCCCCCTCTTGAAGAGCCCGCAGCAGTTTGGCTTGACCGGCAGGGGAGAGATCTCCGACCTCGTCCAGGAAGAAGGTCCCCCCGCTGGATTCCTCCAGCAATCCGCGCCGGAAGGCATGAGCGCCGGTAAAGGAACCCTTGACGTGACCGAACAGTTCGCTTTCGAGAAGCGAGTCCGGAATGGCGCTGCAATTGACCGCGACGAACGGCTGTGCGGCACGGGGACTGTTGTCATGGATCGCACGGGCAATCAGTTCCTTCCCCGTGCCGCTTTCTCCCTGAATCAGCACCGCCGTCCGGCTGCGGGCGACCTTGCCGACGATCTTAAATACCTCCACCATCTTTCGACTTTGCCCGATGATGGACACGGCGCGCGGGCGCTCATTGAAGACGTGTTGCAGATGGCGATGGTCACGGACGAGATGACAATGTTCAACAGCGCGCTGTGCGACCAGGACCAACTCATCGAGATTCACTGGCTTGGTGATGTAATCGAACGCGCCCTGCTTCATGGCCTGAATCGCGGTCTCCACGGACCCGAACGCGGTCATCAGGACTACCGGTGTTTCAGGCGCGGTAGCCCGGAATGAGTCCAGCACTTCCATGCCGGATACTGAGGCCATCTTGATGTCGCTGAAGACCGCATCATATTCGCGATGCCCACCCTTCTCGATCGCTTCCTCACCACTGCCGGCGGTCTCTACATGGAAGCCGGCCTGCTGAAGTGCCTCCGCCAACACCTCTCGGCTTCGTTGGTCATCGTCCACGATGAGGATGCAGCCGTCAAGATTCATGGTGTAGTTCTCCTGATTGCCGGTTGTTCCAGATCGGCAAATCGATGGTGAAGCTGGTTCCCTGATCCAAGCGGCTTCGCACGGCCATTCGTCCGCCTAGCGAGGAGACGACCCGATGGCAGATCGCAAGCCCCAAGCCAGTGCCTCCTGCACTATGTCGTGTGGTGAAAAACGGTTCAAATATTTTGGTCAGGTTATCGGAGGGGATGCCGTGGCCGGTGTCACTAATCATCAGTCGCACGCCACCCTTCTTCAATGCGGTGTCCCCGCGCAGGACGAGAGTTCCCTCCTCCTGATGGTCAATGGCCCGGAGGGTTTTCACCGCCAATTCTCCGCCATGCGGCATGGCGTGAACGGCATTCATCACCAGATTAAAGATCATACCGTGGAGTGATCGCTGATCTCCGGCGACGGAAGGGAGCGGTTCGGCGAGGTCTGTCTTGAACACGATCCGTTTCGCTGAAAGGCCCGGCGCGATCAAGCTCTGAATGTCGCGAATGATCTTGTTGAGATCGACCGGAGCTGATTGCATGCGCAATCGCGTCGACTCAAGAATATGCTGGATAATGGTGACCATCCGATCGATTTCGGAACGAATGATCGTCAGGTGCCGATGATGCTCTTGTTGCGGCCCCTCCTTCAGTGCGAGCTGGAGGTGACCGGAAATCGAATTAAGCGGATTGCCGAGCTCATGCGCCATGACCGCAGATAATTCTCCGAGCGCAGCCAGCTTCTCATTCCGCTCCGCCTGGATGCGGGCCTCGACCAGCATGGCATGGGTCTGTTGGAGTTCCTGCTTGGCCTCTCCAATCCTCGTCGTCAACCTCCCGTTAAAGTCCCTAATTTCCTCGAGCAGTTTTTCTTTGTCATCCATCGCCGCTCGAACCCGGTCCAACATCTGGTTGAATTGCCGCGAGACCTCTTGAAGATCTCTCGGGCCTATAAGCGAAACCCTGCCTGTCAGGTCTCCTGCTTCAGCCCGATGCATCGCCGCCAGGAGCCGGTGAATCGGTCTATGCACTTGGCGCTGAATCAAGACAAAGAACGCCAAACAGGTCAGAGCGACCATCGCGATTGCGATGAGTCCCGCCTGCGTTTGTTCCTCTTCGGCAATACGATCGAATTTAGCCACCGAAAAGTGGCCACGCAGCGCACCGATGGCCTGACCGTTCATCATAATCGGCGCTGCAATGACCCAGGCGCGGTCATTCGTAGACTCGTCGAAGTAGCTGGTTGAACGCCCTTCCCTGACTTCTGTGAGTTCATGAGGGGTCAACGATTTCGGCGCCCGTTCTGAATCGCTAGTCCAAATAAGCGCCCCGTTGTCTTGCTTGGCATCAAACACGCTTAAGCGGCGGAGACCGGGCCGAAGTGTCAAGACATCTTGGATGGCTTTTTCGAGTGCGTTCACATCGTGAATATCTCCCGACTGAGAAATAATTCGGCTCACAGCACCCGCAGCGAGCAGGAATGCCCTGTGACGGTCCTCTGCAGCCGCGTCCTCGATGACCGAGCGATCCACCAGATTTACCGTGGCAATCGTCAGCACGATCAGCGCGATGGCCGTGACAACCACCAACGATAGTAAACCTTTGAACGATTTCTTGATCATAGAAGTATACCCCGCACGAATTGCAGTGCGCCCTTTATTGAAGCACATTCGAAAGAGCGAAACTAGCTTTGATTGTTGACCGCATACAGCTGATGCCATGTGAAATCAACGAGGGAATCCCGCCTTGTCGATAGGAGCGGTGATGTCCCTTGCGTATTCCCGCAGGTATGCGTTGATCCGGTAGGCCATAATGGGACCCACGACCAGCGTCCATACCGCTAAGTCCACACACCTGCGAACCAGCTAACACCCTCCTGGGCCTCTCGAACGATACTCAAGACATCATTCAGCCGCCGGTGCGGCGGTCAGCGCGCATGGGACTCGGCCGGCAGAAGTTGATGCGGCTGGTCGGCTCCAGGATTGACAAGAATGGGAACGCTCAACTTGTCCGGCAGGAGAACCAGCTTTGAGTTCGGGCTGTCGTACAATTTGTATCGCAGATAGTCCGGTGTGAGTGTCTTCGTGATGGTTTCTTGTGCTTTCGCCTGGCCGATGGCACGGATCCGCAAGCCTTCCGCTTCTCCGTCCGCCCGAATGCGAATCGCGTCGCCCTCGCCCTTCGCTCTGGTTCTGGCAATCTCGGCGTCCTTGGCCGCGATCGTCAACTCAAATTCTTTTTGCTCTTTTTCTTGCTCTTTGGCCTGTTTTTGCTCGATGGCGTTCAGGACGATCTGCGGAAAATCGACGTCAGCCAGCGCTACGCTTTGAATTTCGAGGTGTCGGCCTTTCAGTTTTTCGACTACCACGGCCTGAACCTTGCTGGCGATCTCGGTACTCTTTTCCGGCACCGTAACCATGCTGTAGCCAGAGACCACGCTGCGCACTGCGGCTAAAAATTCTGGCTTGACGACGCGTGGGTAGAAATCCGATCCCAGCTCATGTGCCAGGAAGTACACCTCTTCAGGAATAGGTCTCAGGATGATCGCCGCTTTCACGAGCACTTGAAGGTCATCGGCGCTGAGTGCATCGACGCTTTCGGTAAAACTTTGCCATCGAACGTCGTACACATAGATATCGTTCCAGGGGGCCCTCCAATAAAACCCGTCCTTGAGCGGTTCGGTGGAAAGTCCTTCAGAGAAGGGATGCCACATGAGTCCACGCTGGCCGGGCTGGACGCTTGTCCCCGCACAGGCGGTACTCAGCAGAAGGAAGAGGGGCAGGAGAACCATCAGGCTGTGTCGGATGAGGCGAGACATAAGGACCTCCTTCGGTCATCGGGAGTGACCGCAATTAGGGGCGGGTGGGCCTTACAATCAGGGATTGCCGTTCACGGCTGGCAATGTCCAGATGTTCGGCCGCGAGACGTTCTTGTTCTTGTGCCAAGTACTCATAAAACTGCTCTAACAACCGTGCGCCTCTGACCCATTCAGAATCAGGGCCGAATAGTCCTTCGTAGACTGATGCGCGCTGTGAGAGTTCCTGCGCTTTGAGTCTGAAGTTGTTGGCTTCCCGACTATAATGACTGGCGATTTTGTTTTGATCGGAATAGGGATTCTGAGAGGCGAGGTCGAGGGGTGCAGATGCCCGGATGCATCCGAGGGCGGAAAACGCCAACGACAAGACCAAGACCACAGCCCATTTACGCGTGCGTCCTCTCATGGCGGTCGCTCTGATTACTTTGTTGAGGCGAACGGGCTAGCGATTGTTTGCGGGAAGTGTCCTCAAGAAAAATGATCTCATAGTCCCATTGGTGGGCCAGGAGGTCGACGCAGTGCCGCTTCTGTAATCGACCAAGGGCGATGAACAACATATGCCAGGTGTAGTCGGGGAGAGCACTGGCGAGTTCGGAGAACATGACACGCCGGCGGCTTCGCTGAATCTTCAATATCTGTCTGTCGATTGATGCCTGGAATTCAGCGCCTGACATGTCTTGTGACGTCATGACCGCCTCCCACTTCCTTTGCGATGCACCGCGATGTTCACTATACGCTGCCAGCTGCTGTACTGGTCTTGATGTGGATAGTGAAGGAGATCGTCTTACGCACCAGAAATGTCGTGCAATTCTTAGTCCTCATCGTCGGCGGAGCGCGGCCGACGATAAAAGGGCAAAAGTTGAAGGCTTTCAGAAGGGAAGGTTTGAGTGCGCGCATAAACAGCTATTGGGTTTATGAACATGTCCGCGAGAGAATCTCTTCGCACAGTGCGCAGCGTGCGGTATCGCTCAATGGATTGATGGCTCGCAGCCTCTGGGCCGCAACGCTATTGGGAACACATAGGCTCTGTCGCTACGTTTCTGGCACTGCTATTGCTCAATAGCCTTCACGTGCCACAAAAAACCTTCTTCTTCAGTATCGGCTCTGCCACAGGTAATGGCGTCAACCTGGACAAGGTCGTGATCAAGTCAATGTTCCCTGACGCAGGTTGGACTGCGGTCCTGGGCTCGTGTCGACCTGTCATGAGTGTGCCATTGTGTCACAGTTGAAGTGGGTGTCCGGCATTTCTTCTCTCTGTGTGGAATAAGCCGATAGCCTGCATTAATGACCGAGCCGGATAGACAGGCCGGCCTCCTTGATGAGGTTGCAGCCTGTGGTGCTGACTTGCGCTTCTCGGGCATCCATATCGATCGGATGGCGGCGAATCAACGCGACAGCCGTCAGGTTTGACAGGCAACGGGTCGGAATCCTACGATGTGCGATTAAGTGAGGAAACCCATGCGACAGCATGTCGCAAGCCTGTTTGATAATCTGCCGATTCATCGCAAGTTCCTGTTTATTTCCGCTATTCCACTTGCGGCCCTCGTCCTGCTTAGTGTGTTGACGTACAGCAGTGTGCAGAAGTTTTCCCAGGACGAGGAGCACCTCAATAATCTGTATCTCACCGATAAGATCGCAGCCCAGTATATGCGGCTGGTCGTCGATCTCGAGACAGGCTTTAGAGGATATGTGTTGACCGAGCAAGATCGCTATCTCCGGCCGTATCGAGTGGCACAGGAGGGCATTCTGCTCATCGCAGCGGAGCTCAAACACAGGATTTCCGGAGAGGCATTCCAACAATTCAATGACATTCAGGGCCTTGTGACTCAGTTGATCGCAGAGAAGGAAGAGCTCATCAAGGAAATCAAGTTGGGCCAGAAACAGAACGCGCTGCAGTATATCGAAGAAGGGCGGGGACGGGCGCTGATGGTCGAGATCCGAGACCGGATGGTCCGATTTGACCAATTCGAACAGCAACGAGTGGGTGAAGAGTTGGCGCTATTGAGCCATGACCGCTCCTCGACGCTGTTCGTGGTTTTAGGCGGCGGAGTGCTCACCTTTAGCCTTATCGTCAGCGCGTTATACCTGATTGCACGATCAATTGCCGGCCCTCTCGTCAACCTCTCGAAGACAGTAGGATCGTCGTCTGTTGGTCTTGTCCCCACCATCGACGTGCTGGCACGTAAAGACGAAATCGGGGATCTCACAAGGGTCATGCACCAGATGGGATTGCAGATCCGCGGACATCTGGATGAAATGGAGAGATCCGAATCAACTCTTCGCAGGCTGAATGAGCATCTCGCGGCCTCCGAGGCCAAGTACCGCGGCCTGGTGGATCATGCTCCCTTCGGCATCTTTACCACCAAAGGCATGGAGGTCACCTTCAGTAATCGATATAATCAGCAGCTTGCCGGGTTCGATCCTGATGAACCCATGGATCCCGCCAGGTTCCGTGATCGGTTTCATCCTGAAGATCGGGAGCGCGTCTTGTCCGAGTTTGCACGTGCCGTCTCGGATGCGCAGCCCTGCGAAACCGTGTTCCGTTTTCTTCACGAGGATGGTGCGGTGCGCAAGATTCTGAGTCGTCGTCTGCCCATAAAAAACGGTGAAGATGGTTTACCGGTGTACGTGGCCTTCAATATCGATATTACGGCGTTAGACGATCTTCAATCGCGGCTCAGCCGGTCAGAGAAACTCGCCACCTTGGGGCAAGTCGCGGCCGGTATTGCCCATGAGATCAGAAATCCTCTGGTGGGGATCGGCTCGACGGCTGCCTTATTGTTGGACGAATTCTCGGAAAAGGATCCGAGACGTGAAGATATCGACATTATCCTGAAAGAAACCAAGCGATTGGACCGGATTGTGAATCAGATTGTTGAGTATGCTCGGCCTCGAAACCTTGCGCCGATCCGGTTCGCGTTGCAGGACCTTGTGGATGAGGTGGTGAAACTTCTTGAGACGCCGCTACAGGCGAAGCAGCTGACGGTGAAACGTTCCCTCTCGCCCACGCTGAGTCTCCTGCACGCGGATCGAGACCAGATCAAGCAAGTCCTCCTGAATATTCTGCACAATGCCATTGACGCGTCGTCTGCGGGGGGAGAAGGCATCGAAATCACGGCCTATGAACTTCCTCGCAATGAATGCCCGGGCTTGACCGTTAAGGTGTCCGATGCCGGGGTCGGCATCTCAGCCGACGCTCTCTCGCACGTCTTCGAGCCGTTCTTTACAACGGGGAAGGTCCATGGAACAGGGTTGGGATTAGCCATCTGCCGGAATATCATTGACAGCCACGGAGGTGAGATTCACATGACCAGCGAACTCGGCAAAGGGACCACTGTCAGAATCTGGCTGCCCTTGAACCAAGATCTGATGGGGATAGGCTGATCCATGCGCGCCGTGATTTTTGTGACAGATGATGAACTGGCGATTCGCTCGGCCATTGCTAAACGGCTGAGTCGCCAAGGCCATCGCGTTGTGGCGTATGAGTCCGGTGAAGCGCTTCTGGAGGCACTCCAGCGCGATCTGCCAGATCTTGTGCTGCTTGATTTGAAAATGCCCGGCATGAGCGGTCTTGACGCCCTAAAGCAGGTGCGCCAAGTGGCTCCCACCGCCATGGTGATTATGCTGACCGCGTATGGAACGGTACAGGATGCGGTGGAGGCAATGAAATTGGGGGCCTACGATTTCGTGATCAAATCCGTTGATCTGGAGGGGATTGAACCGGTGTTGGCTCGCGCCCTGGATGTCCTGAGCCTCCGGCGGCGTCTTGAGTCGGAGCATGAGCACCAGGACAGCCAGTACCATTTGAGCAATCTGGAAGCACACAGTCATGTGATGAAGCAATTGCTCGAACAAGTCCGCGAGGTGGCCGAGAACCCGAAATCGTCGGTGATGCTGCTCGGTGAAACGGGGACGGGAAAGGAATTTTTCGCGCGTGTCATCCACCACAACGGAGCACGGGCATCGAGTCCGTTTATCGGTGTCAATTGCACGGCAATTCCGAAAGACTTGTTCGAGAGCGAGTTGTTTGGTTTCGAGCGTGGGGCTTTTACCGGAGCGAACCAGCGGAAATTCGGACTCTTAGAAAAAGCGGAAGGCGGCACGCTGTTTCTGGACGAGATCGGTGACCTCGATCAGTCGATGCAGGGCAAGCTCCTGCGCGTGATTCAGGAGCGTTCCTTCAGGCGTCTCGGTGGGACCGACGATATCGGCGTTGATTTTCGGCTCATTACGGCAACGAATCGGGATCTCAAGAAAGAAGTCGGACGAGGGATGTTTCGCGAGGATCTCTATTTCCGTCTCAATGTTGTGGCTTTTGAACTGCCACCGTTGCGGAAACGGGTCGAGGACATCGTGCCACTGTCCCAGCACGCAATTGTTCGATTCGCACAAGAATTCGGCAAACCGGTTCCTGATTTTGACCCGGAAGCACGTGTGATGCTGGAACGATATCATTATCCGGGGAATATCCGCGAACTGCAAAACATTCTTGAGCGGGCGATGATCTTTTGCCAGGGCCGAACGTTGACCCCCAGTTGTCTGCCGGTCGAACTCCGTGAGAGCGCGAAGCAGGCGGCGGTGGCGGTGGGGGTGGGGACGGGAACAGACTCGATGCTGAGAGTCGAGATGAGGCTCGGTCAGCAGACTCTAGCCGACATTGAACGGGCGATCATCGAGGAAGTGCTGCGTCTGGCGGACTACAACAAAACCGTGGCCGCCAAGCATCTCGGCCTCACGCGGTTTGCACTCGATCGCAGACTGAAAAAAGTCGAAGAGGACTAGCGCCTTTCTCCGCTCGGCTGCTTCCGCTGAGTTCCTGACTCGTGAAGATCTGATAGACTGTGCTGCCCGAGACAAGGCTTAACCGCCACAACCCCCAGATCAATCGTCTGGGGCGATGCCGTTGTTGGTACTACTCCTTCACCGTCATCGTCAGCGTGATCGGCTCCAGCGGATTGTCGCGATCGTCGCGGGGAGCGGCAACGATCTTGTCCACCACATCCAACCCGCGAAAGACCTCGCCGAAGACGGTGTAGGTTCGGTCCAGCCCGCTATTGTCGTTCACGCTGATAAAGAACTGGGATCCGCTGTCATTGAAGTCGCGCGTGCTGTTGCTCTCGCGCGGTACCTTGGCCATGCCGATCGCGCCGCGTTTGTGCGGACGATCGCTGGTTTCGGGGGTGAGAAAGTAGCCTGGACTGCCGGTGCCGTGCAGAGAACGGTCCGGGTTCTTGCTCAAGGGGTCGCCCCCCTGAATGAGAAATCCGGGAACGACACGGTGGAATGTCGTGCCGTTGTAAAAGCCCATCTTAATCAGATTGATAAAATTCTCCACATGCCGCGGAGCGTCGCCCGGATAAAAGCGAATCTTGATTTCGCCGAACTTCGTCGTGATCGTAACGCGCGGGTCGATTTTCTTAAACTCCAAGCTCATGGCGTCCACTGTAGCAATCTCCTGAACTGATCTGCAAGAGCCGCTAAGCCTTCAACCCCTCGCCTGGCTTGATCCAAAACCACAGCAGCGCTCCCACTAGCGCGACGGCTCCGGCTGTGGCGAGTGACACCGGCCAGCCCCATTGAGCGGCGATCCAGGGTGTCAGGCTTGGCGAGATGGCTCCACCGATATTGGCGCCCGTATTCATCAAGCCAGACAACGTCCCGGCGTGAGTTTTCGAGAGATCGGAGGTCGAGGCCCAGTAGGCCCCTACGGCAAAGTAGAGACAACCGGCGCCGATCGAGAGACTGGCAATGCCAATGAAAGGCGAATCGATAAATCCGCCAATGGCGACGGCGCAGCCGGCGAGCGTCATGCCCGTCGTGCCGGCCATCGCCCGGCCTGCCGTAATGCCGTGCTGGACCGCGAGTCGATCCGTGAGCCAGCCGCCCAACGGACATCCGATCAGCATGGCAAGAAAGGGTGTCGACGCGTATAGGCCTCCCTGCAAGACACTGAAACCTCTGACGTTTACGAGGTACAGATAAAACCAAGACAGGTAGAGATACGCCACATACCCGAGACAACTGTAGCTAAGGACAAGCCACCAAATGGTCGGAGTGCTCCGCAGCGCATGCCAAGGGATGGCGGTCGGTGGTGCTGCCTGGGCGGTGTCAATCGCCGGTCGATTTTTGTCTTGCACCCAAGGATGTTGCGCTGGGTAGTCGCGGGAGAGGGTCCACCACAACAATCCCATGATCAATCCCACGATCGTCGACAGGTAAAAGACGGTTTGCCAACCCCAATTCACCATGACCCAGGCGGCGATTGGCGGCGTCATGGCGGAACCGAGGCCAATCCCGCCGATGGCGATGCCGATGCCGACGCCGCGCGCCTCAGCCGGCATCCAGTTGGCGACCGCGCGATTAAAGCAGGGGAGGGCGACAGCCTCGCCGACGCCGAGCGCGAAGCGCACGAGGATCAGGGCGCCGACGAGTCCAAGCACATCCGCGAGTGAGGACGTCGCCACAAGAGCGGTGAACGCCGTGCAGAGTGACCACCAGATCAATGCGCCCGTCAACACGGCACGGGCTCCCCATCGATCTGCGAGCCACCCGCCGGGAATTTGAAAGAGGGCATAGCCTGCCACAAAGGCGGAGAAGACCCAACCCATCTGCTGGTTCGTGAGACCGAAGGCCGGCATCATGTGACGCGCAGTGACTGAGATGTTCACGCGGTCGATGTAGGTGACCACGCTGGTCAGAAAGAGCAGCGCGAGAATGAGCCAGCGGATTGATGTGGTGCCGGTGAGTTGCCTGATCACGTGAAGCCGTGCTATCCGCTCTCCCCAAAGAAGGTGGGGGATTATAGCGGGTCTCGGTACCCTTCACCAGAGGAACGAGTGAAGGCATGCGCTGAAAAATCCCTGTTGGTTCGCGGGCTTGCTAGCTTTCATCACTGTGATTGGGTAAGATGACCGCAGCCTGCATTTGACCAATCTGTGGAGCGAGAGTGTCCGTATTTCGTCTGGCGGTTGTCCTTATTGCCTTTCTGTTGATCGCCGGCATGGCCTTCCTCTGGTTTTCTCCTTACCTGACCGGCGACGACTATCTGAAAGATTTCTTCCTCCAGCAACTCGAACAGAATCTCGGACGTAAGATCGACGTCCGCCGCATCAAATTCGTGCTGTTCCCTAGAATCCGGCTGGAGTTATCAGACGTTGCGATTCACGACCGTAACTCCGATCAGGTGCTCCTCTCAGCCAAGAAACTGGATCTCGTTTTGCGACTGATCCCGTTGCTGCGCAAGCAAGTGGTGGGCAAACGACTGTTGATCGAGGGACCGACACTCACGCTGAGGCGTGATCCAGCCGGTCATTGGAATGTGCTCGATCGGGCGAATCCATTACCGGCGAACAACCAAGAAGCGGTTCAGCTGCTGGGGAGAATTTTCCGAATCCGAGAAGCGACATTGGTAAATGGCACCGTGATCGTGATCGACGAGGCAAGACCGGATGGTGTCCGCACGTTAAAATTGGAAACGGTCGAGGCGGCGCTCCTGATTCGAACGGAACGAGGGCAGGCCGACCTTCATTTCTCAGCCGGCTACAGCGGGGCCCATGGACCTGCTGCGATCTCGTTGTCGGGTGTCATTAAGAAAGCCGAGCAACAGGCGTTGGCGGCTGAAGACCCCTCGCGGCCTGAGTTGACGCTGCAATTCGATGGCCATGGGGAATTGGCCAATCTTGCGCTCAGAGACATGGCGGACTTTGTCGGCCCCCGTCCGGTTCCGGATCTGTTGCAAGGTGTTGTGAACGCGCGCAGCGCGATTCGGGTGATTCCGGGTGTGGCGGGCTACGACATGCTGCTGTCCGATCTCTCGGCGAACATGGAGAAGCTGGCCGTCAACGGCAATGCAAGTCTGTCCGGTCTCCTGACACCGCAACCGACCTTCGCCGTCACATTTGCCTCATCCCCTGTACAGGTCGACGAGCTGCTTGCGAAAATTCCTCCCGCGTGGCTTCATCCGCAACTGCCGGCTGTCATGCAGGATCGTCAAATCAACGGGAAGGTCGAAGTGGCATCGGCAACGGTCACGGGGTCCTATGCCGAGGGTCCGCAGTTGTCGGTCACGGGCGAATTTCGTGTAACGGAAGGCCGGGCGCTCGTCGGAGAGGATCACGTACCGGCCAGGAATCTGTCCGCGGTCGTCTTTGTCGAGGCCGGACGTATCCGGGTCACCAGCCTTGCGGGTCTGTACGGGGCCATTCATATGGCTGACAGCAAAGGACTCATCTCATTCTTAGATGCCGGTCCATGGCTCGAAATGGACATTTCCGGGACCATGGCTGCAATAGACCTGTTGCAGTTTCTCTCCAGGACCGTGAATTCCGATCAACTGTCTCGCATGCTGAAGGTTTCGCGCGACGTGGAAGGCTCGGCGGCTCTGACATTTCGCCTCGTCGGACCGCTGAGTCCGGGGAGCGGCGTCACGTTCGCCGGAGGAGAAATTCGCGCACAGCACGTGAGCTTGACCAACCCCTTTCTGCCGGAACGGCTGACGGCGTTGCAGGGTCGATTTGTGCTCGCGGAGGGCGGGACGCAGTTCGATCAAGTGATCGGGCATCTGGGCGACCTGACGGTGCAGGTGCAGGGGGGAATCACCGGAGGAACTGGAAGCGCGTTTCGGGATTTTCTCGTTCGCGTCAGCGGCGATGCCATCCACATGTCGCAACTCTTACCGGCGAAGGCGATTCCTCCCGGGGTCATTGAGGGATTGGCCAGTGGGATCATGGCGCTCGCCGGTTCGACGGAAACGCCCCATCTACGCGGGGAGTTAGACTTGACCGAGTCAAAAGTGACGCTGCCCGGTATGATCGAGAAGCCTATCGGTGCTTCCGCGACGATCGTGTTCGAAGGTGACGTGCCTTCGTCCAAGGGCATCACGTTGACGCGCGTGGACGTCACAGTGCCTTCCATTCGACTCCCGATCAAAGGGAAGATTCAACTCGGTGAAAAGTTCTCCATCGACGCGGCGCTTGCGACCGGGACTGTGGCATTGTCCACGGTCCCGGAATGGATCGCCAAAGGGGGATTTGAAGCGGGCAATCTCGAACTCTCGCTGGACGTCAAAGGCAAAGATCGAGACTGGCGCACATGGAAAACGACCGGCTGGCTCGCGCTCAGTAACGGGTTGATGAACGCGAAAGGCGTTGACGGCCAGATCCAGGATCTCTACGTGCGGTTGCTGCTGGCCAGGGACGCGGCGGAACTCAAGCGATTGTCATTCCGGTTGCTGGACAGTGATGTCACGCTTGAAGGGACGATCAAGAATTGGACAGGCAAGCCGACCATCGTGGCAAAAATCGATTCCAATCAAATGGATATTGATCTCTTGATTCCCAAGGGGGCCCGATCTCCGATTCGCGATTTTCTCGAAATGCTGGCGGCGACAAGCAAGGTCAGCGCAACCGCTTCGATTGCGAGGGGCCATTACAAACACCTCAAATTCGGAGGACTCTCGGCCCGCGTCATGATCCAGGACGGCGTGCTCGATGTCGATCGGTTATCAGGACAATCCACGAACGGCGACATTGCAGGACGGCTCGTCGTCCAATTGCCTCAGGGCCAGCCGGCCGACGGCGAGGTCTCCATCCGCGCGACCGGATTGCTCGTTGAGGACATGTTTAAGCTTGTCGGCGTGAAAGACGGAGGGATCACAGGCGAAGCCCGGCTGACTGGGACGATGCGAGGGCATGGTCGCAACCCGCACGGGCTTTTCCCATCGCTCAATGGTAAGGCCGACGTGCTGTTGGAAAACGGCCGTGTCTTCAAGTCGCAAGAACGCGCGATCTGGAAGATCATCAGTATTCTCAACCTGCCTGCCGTGCTCCAGGGAAAGGTTGATTTGGAGAAGGAGGGGTTGCCCTACAATAAAATTACGGCGTCGGTCACCGTCCATAACGGCGTGTTCGAAACGGAAAATCTCATCATCGACAGTCCGATCGTGAAGATTACCGCCGCCGGCAACTACGATCTCCCGACAGACCAGGTGGATATGGTATGGGCCGTCAGCCCTTTCGGATCGTACTCGCAATTTCTCAAGACGATTCCACTGTTCGGGAGGCTCTTCGCGGGAGAGCGGAAGGGGTTTGCAACCGCGATGTTTTCTGTGAAGGGCTCGATTGAAGATCCCGAAGTCACCTATCTACCAATGAAGTCTTTTGCCACTGGGCTCACCGGTTTAGCCCAGCTGGCCTTTGATGTGTTGAAAAATACCGTCATGCTGCCGATCGACTTGGTCACACCGGACGAAAATAAGACCGTCCCGAAGGACGCGATTCCAGATGCTGAGCCGGTTCCGGCGACGCCCTGAGGCCGCTCGATCCTTGACCGACCCCCAGCCGCGTGTTAGATTCCGCGACGAGAGGATACGGAAAAGTCCGCCAGCTTCGTTCTCCCTCGCTCAGAGACTCACCGTACGGAAAGCAGTACGATTCGTCTCGTCCCTCGCTGCGGCCTTGCCGGACCCCCATCTTGAGCATCCTGCTAGAATAAGAGGGGGAGTTGGGAATCAACATCCTCCATATGATAGTTTAGATACTGACCGATCATGACACGATCAGCATCCCAATCCCACAAAGCCACCGTCTTCATCGCTGCCAGCGAGCTCGATTCCAATCTGTATTATGCGACCAAGTTTATTGCGCCGGATCCCTTTATCTATCTCGAGATTAAGGGGGAACGCCTTCTTGTCATGAACGATCTGGAAATGGATCGGGCCAAGAGCCAAGCCAAGGTGGATCGTGTGCTGTCTTATTCGGAGATTGAGCGCCGGGCTAGGGATCATGGAGTCGCCACGCCGGGGAGCGTGGACATCATCCATGTCGTGTTGCGAGACGCGAAGATCAAGCACGTGCTTGTACCGGCGAATTTTCCGTTCAGCCATGCCAGCCGGCTCCAGGAACTGGGATATCAGGTGCACGCGAAGCCTGACCCGTTCTACGAGCAGCGTGTCGTGAAAACCGCCGAAGAAGTGCGGCATATTGAGGCCGCGCAACGGGCGACTGAGGAAGCCGTCGTGGCGGCGCATGATCTGTTGCGGCAGGCGTCGATCAAGGACGATTCCCTCTGGGTCGATGGAGCGGTGCTCACCTCCGAGCGGATCAAGAAGTTGATTAATGTGAAGCTGATGGAGCGCGATTGCGTGGCTCAACATACAATCGTCGCGGGCGGGGAGCAGGCATGCGACCCCCATAACGAAGGCAGCGGGCCCCTGCCGGCGCATCGCAGCATTATCTTCGACGTGTTCCCTCGCTCAGCCACCTCACGGTACTTCGCCGACATGTCACGCACGGTCGTTCGCGGCCGGCCGAGCGATGATCTGAAGAAGCTGTACCAGATCGTGAAGGACGCCCAGGAAGAGGCGGTCACCAAGATCAAGGACGGCGCCGACGGCATGAAGATTCATCGCGGCATCTGCGAACGGTTCGAGAAAGCCGGGTACAAGACCGGTCTGGTCAATGGCCGGATGCAGGGATATTTTCATGGGACGGGGCACGGCGTCGGCCTCGACATTCACGAAGCCCCGCGCATCAGCCGGACCGGTTCGTTGCTCCAGGAGGGGCACGTCGTTACGGTAGAGCCTGGCCTGTATTACCCGGGGCTCGGCGCCGTGCGCATCGAAGACATGGTGCTCGTGACGAGCGATGGGTGTCGCAATCTCACGAATTTCCCCAAGACGTTTGAGTTAGGTTGATCCTCGCCCCTTTCCGCTTGCAGCGATCCGGTCGTTTCTTGTTCACCTGCTTCTCTATGGCATTCACCTATCGATATCGCGACGATGTTGCGCTTGCCGATGTTGCGTTTGAGGTGCTCGGGGATTCTCTCCCTGACATCTTTGCGGGTGCGACGCAGGCGATCCTTGAGACTTTGGCGAATCCTGCCACCGTGGGAGCGTCCTGGGAGCGGGCCATTACCCTCTCGGACCAGGACCTATCCAATCTGCTCTTTGAATGGTTATCGGAAATCGTTTATTGGAAGGATGCCGCAGGTGTCGTGTTTCGAGAAGCTCCGTTGACGGTTTCCTTGAGCTCCGGGATCTGGACGTTGCAGGCTCGTCTTGTCGGAGCGCCGGTCGATCAACAGAGACAGGAACTGCGGAACGACGTGAAGGGCATTACCAAGCATCTGTACGAATTGAAGCAGGACGGGAATCGATGGAGAGCAACGGTGGTACTCGACGTATGAAACTGAATACCGACATGAAGGTGAATCGGATCACCAATGAGATATGGGAAATTCCTACGTCTGAAAAGTCCGGCATGCTCGTGCCGGCGCGGATCTATGCGACGCCGACTATTCTCCAGTCGATGGATCGCGGGGTCTTCGATCAAGTCACGAATGTGGCCTGTCTGCCGGGGATTCAACGCTATGCCCTCTGTATGCCGGATGGTCATTGGGGCTACGGTTTTCCCATCGGCGGGGTGGCGGCGTTCGATGTGCAGGACGGGGTGATTTCACCCGGTGGCGTCGGCTACGACGTCAATTGCGGGATGCGGCTGATTCGAACGGATCTGACGCTGGACGAAGTCCAGCCGCGATTGGAACGGCTCATGATCGAACTGTTCCGCAGGGTGCCAGCAGGAGTGGGGGCGGGAGGGTTTGTCAGGCTTGATCGGGAGGCTTTTGATCGAGTCATGACTAAGGGAGCGCGTTGGTGTATTGAGCAGGGCTACGGGTGGCATCGTGATCTTGCACATATCGAAGAACATGGATGCATTGGGGGCGCCGAACCTTCGAAAGTCACCGATCATGCCGTGGGGCGAGGGATCAATCAACTTGGAACGTTAGGATCTGGGAATCACTATCTCGAAGTTCAGGTGGTGTCGAACGATCGGATTTTCGATCCTGTAACGGCGGCGGCATTAGGGATCATCGGACAGGACCAAATTGTGGTCATGGTCCATTGCGGGTCGAGAGGATTCGGTCATCAGGTGGCGAGCGACTACCTCAAAGTATTTGAGAAGGCCATGCGGCGCTACGGTATTGCGGTCAAGGATCAGCAGCTGGCGTGCGCGCCATTTCGCTCCCCGGAAGGACAAGACTATTTCGCGGCGATGAATTGTGCGGCGAATACCGCTTTCGCCAATCGCCAGGTCATCACCCATCAGATTCGGGAGGCCTTTGCGACGGTGTTCGGGAAGTCGGCAGAGGAGTTGGGGATGGAATTGGTCTACGACGTCGCGCATAACATTGCGAAGGTGGAGCGGTATTCCGAAGGAGAACTGGTCGTGCATCGCAAAGGGGCGACGAGGGCGTTCGGACCCGGCAGTCCGGAATTGCCTCAGGACTTTAAGAAAATCGGCCAGCCGGTGATTTGCGGAGGGTCGATGGAAACGGGGTCGTACCTGCTGGTCGGGACTGATCAGGCAGTGCGAGATACCTTCGGCTCGACGATGCATGGTTCCGGGCGGACGATGTCACGCGCCCAGGCCAAAAAGTCGGTACGAGGAGAGCAGTTGCAGCAACAAATGAAGCAGCGCGGGATTCTCGTCAAAGCCGTCTCGATGTCGGGACTCGCGGAAGAAGCAGGGTTTGCCTACAAGAACATCTCCGATGTTGTCGAAACGGTCGATCTCGCAGGAATAACAAAAAAAGTGGCGGAACTCCGTCCGATTGGCAATATTAAAGGCTAGCAATACACCCGCGTGTCGAGGTTCCGATGGAGCAACGCAAGACCCCTCGGTTTCCCGTGCGATTCCGGAGTTCCTTCACATCATTGAATATCGTCGCTGGCGATGGGAACGTCGTCGATTTGTCCCTTCGCGGATGCCGCGTGGACAGTTCCATCGAAGTGAGGCCGGGGACTTCCTTGGAGGTCCGCATCCAAACGTCGGAAGAGGAGCCGCCGCTCAAGATTCAGGAAGCGGTCGTTCGCTGGAACCGCGAGAGACAGTTTGGGTTGGAGTTTGTGACGCTGGATCCTGAAGAATGGGCCCGACTTCAACACACCGTGAAGCAGATCGAGATGGAGCCCTACCAGCGGGAGCGACAAGCTGCTGACGCCTCGGGCTCTCCGTAACCATCTCCTCCTCCGTCACCGCTTCCCTGACGCCTCCGGGGTCGCGGTGCTCTCTTACAAGGTCTTGTTTGTTTTGCTCAAGTTCTTGCTATGCCGGCCTAGTTTGCTACAGTTTGCGAGTAGATACGCGAAACGGCCGATGAGGTGACGACCGCCCTCGGCCGGAATGTTGTCACACTTCCATTGCCTGTATTCGTATTCGAACATGGCATGACATCGCGGTCGCGATGTTCCTT
Source organism: Nitrospira sp. (assembly GCA_033852435.1). GTDB lineage: Bacteria > Nitrospirota > Nitrospiria > Nitrospirales > Nitrospiraceae > Nitrospira_C. The sequence continues at coordinate 9,137 of JAWOMO010000105.1, read as the reverse complement.
CTTTGCCTGCCCCGGTGGGTCGCCTCATGCAAGATGCGGTACAACTCGTCAACCTTGCCTGGGTGTTGCTCTGCGCCGGGCTTGTCCTGATGATGCAGGCAGGATTCATCTGCCTCGAGACCGGGCTGGCACGGGCCAAGAACAGCATCAACGTCGCGATCAAGCGCATCGTCGATTTCTGCATCGCCTCGATCATCTTCTGGTTGTTCGGCTATGCCCTCATGTTCGGCACCAGCATCTGGGGGGTGTTGGGAACCGACCACTTTCTGTTCGGCGAGTCGGCATCTCCGCGGGATCTCGCTTTCTTCCTGTTTCAGCTCCTGTTTTGCGGGATTGCCACGACTATCATTTCGGGCGGTGTAGCAGAGCGCATGCGTTTCCACGCCTATCTGGTAGTAACCGTGCTGATCTCCTCGGTCATCTATCCCGTCATCGGCCATTGGGTGTGGGCGTCCGGATCAACCGGTTCGCCGGCAGGATTTCTGAAAAGCCACGGCTTCATCGATTTTGCCGGATCGACTGTCGTGCATTCGATGGGGGGCTGGGTCTCTTTGGCGGCTATCCTCGTTGTAGGCCCTCGCTTGGGTCGGTTCAATCCGGACAACATTCCGGTTCATGGGCACGATTTGCCTATGGCGGCATTAGGCATGTTTCTGATGTGGTTCGGGTGGTTCGGATTTAACGGCGGAAGTACGTACGAGGTGAATAGACAGGTGTCCGTTATTTTTGTGAATACGGCGCTGGCCGGAGCGTCCGGTGGGCTTGGCGCATTGGGAGCCAGTTGGTGGCTCCTGCGTCGGGCCGACGTCCCCGCATTGATCAACGGCGTCTTGGCCGGGCTCGTCGGGATTACCGCGTCCGCCCATATCATGACGCCGACGGCTGCCGTCGGGATTGGCTTCATAGCCGGCATACTCTGTACGAAGGCGACGCTCTGGTTGGAGCGAAGGGAAATCGACGACGTCGTCGGCGCAGTCCCTGTTCATGCGTTCTGCGGGGCGTGGGGGACCATTGCAGTGGCCTTGTTCGGCAACCCGCAAGGATGGGCCAATGGTCTGGATCGCTCGGGGCAGCTCCAGATTCAGGTGGCCGGAGCTCTGATCTGTTTCCTCTACGCGTTCGGCACGGCGTACGTATTGTTTTCGCTGTTAAACAAGGTGTTTCCGCTCCGAGTCAGCGCAGAAGATGAGCGGATGGGGCTCAATATGGCTGAACATGGCGCGAGCACGGCCTTGATTGATCTCGTCGCTGAAATGGAAGACCAACGCCGGCGAGGCGACTTTTCGCGACACGTCTCCGTTGAGCCACATACCGAGATCGGCGAAATCGCCCGTGAATATAATCAAGTGCTGGATCGGGTCGTCTTTGAGCAGACGGAACGTGAAGCCGCGTTGCTGAGTCTGAAAGAAAGCAAGGTCGACCTTGAGGTGGCAGCTCGGGAACTCGAAACAAGAAACGTCGAGCTGACCGAAGCCCGGGATCAGGCGCTCCAAGCGGCCCGCGCAAAATCGGAATTCCTGGCCACCATGAGCCACGAAATCCGCACTCCGCTGAACGGAATTCTCGGGATGGCTGAGCTGTTGCGACATACCCCCCTGTCGGACAAGCAGCAGCGATTGGCGGAAACCGTACAGCATTCTGGCTCGACGTTGCTCCAAATCATCAACGATATTCTCGATTTTGCGAAAGTCGAATCCGGCAAGCTTGAGCTGGAATGCGTCCCATTCGACGTCCGGAGGGTCGTCGAGGACATGGTGGACCTCTTCGGTGAGCAGGCGCGCGCAAAGGGCCTCGAACTGAAACAATCGGTGGCAGTGGACGTGCCGTTGTTGGTCAACGGGGATCCCACGAGGCTATCCCAAGTGCTGATGAATCTTGTCAGTAATGCGATCAAGTTCACCAAGCATGGCGAGGTGGTGGTGAGTGTGACCGTGGCCGAATCTTCTGAGCGCGGCGTCAGGCTTCAATGCAAGGTGCGGGACACGGGCATCGGCATTCCTGCCTCCGCGCAAGAAAAGATTTTTGAATCCTTCGCCCAAGTTGATGGGTCTACGACTCGGAAATACGGAGGAACCGGGCTGGGACTGGCGATTGTCAAGCAGCTAGTTCACGCCATGGAGGGGGAGATCGGCGTTCAAAGTCACGAGGGCCAAGGTTCGACATTTTGGTTCACGGTGTCGCTGAAGATCGCCCAGATGGCTGACGTGAAGAACCAGATCTGTTCACCGATGGAGGCGATTGCACGGGACACGCCGCTCACTGCGGCCCGCGTGCTTCTCGCCGAAGATAATCCGGTGAATCGGGACGTCTCGCTCGGCTTTCTCGAGTCCCTCGGCTGTCGCGTCGATACCGTCACAGACGGAGCGCAGGCGGTTGAGGCCTGCCGGCGTCATGACTATCACCTCATCCTTATGGATTGTCAGATGCCGGTGCTGGATGGGTATGCGGCTTGCGGCCAGATTCGTGAGTTGGACCATTGGATGGGACGGCGCACTCCGATCATCGCGTTGACCGCCCATGCATTGCAGAGCGATCGAGAACGATGTTTGGCCGCCGGTATGGATGATTACCTAAGTAAGCCCTTCACGCAATCACAACTCATCGCGATCATACAGCGATGGACGTCCCCGGTAAGCGCACCTGTCTCGCAGAACATTGGAACAACCAGCCAGCGGCACTCTGTTGCTCTCTTGTCTAGGTCGGCGGCATGCCTTGATGAGACGACACTTCAGGGATTGCGCGCGCTCCGTCGACCTGGTAGGCCCGATGCCTTCGCTGCCATCCTGGCTCGATATCTGGAGTCGTCGGCCGGTTATGTCGAAGCGATTCGGCAGGCCATTGCAGACCTGAACGCCAATGCGCTGTTCCAAGCTGCCCATGCCATGAAATCTAGTAGCGGCATGGTGGGGGCACATGAGTTGGCCGAGCGGATGAAGGAGCTTGAGGCGCTCGGACGATCCGGCGATCTCACTGCAGGGCCGGATCTGTTGATTCAGGCCGAACAGGAATATTGCTGTGTTCGGCAAGCGATTGAAAAACTGCTAGCAAAGGAAGCTGCGTAGGCTTTCGTCCCGTCTGGTGCAGCGGCTGTTATCAAGCCATGCGTGAGGTTTTGAAAGAAGTGCCGAGGCGAGGGGGGTGACTTGGAGAAGCAAGACGACAGAAGTGCCGCATTGGTTCTCGTCGTGGACGACGAGGAATTGATCAGGCTATTTGCGCGCGAGGCGTTCGAACAGGCGGGTCTCGAGGTCTGCGAAGCGGCGAATGGCAGCGAGGCGTTGGAGCAATTTGCTGCGCGTCGCCCCGACATTATCGTGCTGGATGTGATGATGCCGATGATGGATGGGTTTGCGGCCTGTGCGAAGCGGCGCGGGTCAGTAGGCGGGAGTCGTGTTCCCATCTTGATCATGACCGGTCTGGACGACGCGGCGTCGATCGCGAGAGCCTATGAACAGGGCGCCAGCGATTTCATTACAAAGCCGATCAATCCAACGATTCTGAGCCATCGCGTGCGGTATATGCTGCGTGGAAGCAAGACCGTCGACGCCCTGATACGAAGTGAAACCAGGCTGGGATTGGCCCAGCGCATTGCCAAGATCGGCAATTGGGAATGGCGTCCGGATACAAATGAATTTGCGGCGTCATCCGAATTATGCCGGCTGATGGGCGTTCGATCTAGCGATTTTGGTGGAACCCTGGAAGCATATCTCGATCTTGTGTATACGGAGGATCGGGAACGCGTGGCCGAGGCCTTGAAGAGCATCCTAACGCAGAGGAAGCCCTGCGATATCGATCATCGTCTTGTTCTGCCGAACGGAGCGGAGTTTGCCGTGAATTTGCAGGCCGAGGCGGTGTTCGACGATCAGCTCAAGGCCTTGACGATCGTGGGAACAGCGCAGGACATCAACGAACGAAAACGCTCCGAACGGGAAATCCATCGCCTGGCGTATTTCGATAGTCTGACCGGCTTGCCAAATCGAGTGCTGTTCAAAGACCGTGTCACGCAAGCGCTTGCCCATGCCAGCCGTTATCAATCTACCCTGGCGGTGCTCCTCCTCGACTTGGACCGCTTCAAGGTTATCAACGATACCCTTGGTCATAACATTGGTGATTTGTTGTTGAAGCATGTGGCAGAACGCTTGGCCGATTGCATCCGGCACAGCGATTCCATTGGTCGAGCTGTGGATCAAGCTGATACACATGAACTGGCCCGCTTAGGCGGGGACGAGTTTACCGTCTTGCTCACGAATCTGCGCGACGTGCAGGATGCCGGGAAGGTTGCACGGCGTATGCTGGAGGCACTGGCAAGACCTTTTTCAATTAAAGACCATGAAATGTTCGTGACCGTCAGTGTCGGGATCGCGGTTTTCCCATCGGATGGAGATTCCGTAGATGTGCTGCTGAAGAATTCTGATGGCGCGATGTACCACGCGAAAGAGCAGGGGCGGAATAACTTTCAATTTTATTCCAATGCCATGAATGCCGCAGCCAATGAACGTGTTGTGCTTGAAGCCGAGTTGCGCCATGCGGCGGAACGCGAGGAATTTGTCATCTATTACCAGCCGCAGATCGACTTGCGTACGAGTCACATCATCGGGGCAGAAGCCTTGGTCCGGTGGCAGCATCCACAGCGAGGCCTGTTGGGGCCTGCCGTCTTCCTGTCGGTTGCGTCGGAGATGGGTGTGATTCGTGTGATCGATGAATGGGTACTGCGGACGGCCTGTCGTCAGAGCCGTGTATGGCAGCACTCCGGTCTGGTGCCGCTGCGTGTCTCCATTAATGTGTCCAATTCGTTGTTCCATGGAAACACCTTATTGAAAGCCGTTGAGGAGGTGCTGCGGGAAACAGGATTGCCCCCCCATTGTCTTGAATTGGAATTGACGGAATTCATCGCCATGCGCAATGTGGATATGTCGATTACCATGCTGAACGAGCTGAAGGCGATGGGTGTGCAGCTCTCGATCGATGATTTCGGCACGGGCTATTCCTCCCTCAGTTATCTTCAGCGACTGCCGATTGATGTGGTTAAGATCGATCAATCATTCACCAGGGAAATGCTCGCGCAGGCTCGGCCGGTGACGATCGTTCGCGCCATTATCGCCATGGCCCATAGTCTACAGCTTCGGGTGTTGGCTGAGGGGGTGGAACAGGAAAAACAGCGCGCCATTCTGCTTGCTGAGGGCTGCGATCATGCGCAAGGCTATCTCTTCGGCCGGCCGATGCCGGCGGAGGAGTTCGCCAAACTCCTACCAAGGAAGACGCTTCCCAAAGCCAGCTAGTCGAAGCTGTTTGGAGGTGTCGTGCTGGAGCTACGCCTTTAAGCGGTATCCGTACAGCAGTGTGATGTTGATGCGGCGGCTGAGATAGTCGTCCGTGAAGGCAATCTCGTCGGTTTCGTGAAAGAGATCTGAGTTGAAGACGACAGCTCGATTGGCCCGATAGGGAATCTTGATGGCCTTGGCTCCTACCTGTTCCAGCCATGCGAGGATTTTCGGCTTGTTCTGCTCACTGTTATAGGCTTTGAAATTCCAATCTTTTGGCGCTTCCTTGTCATAGACGACCAGTCCACCCGTTGCTGGGTTCAAGTTGGCTTCGTCTGGCGTAATCCAAAAATTCACGTTTACGGCTGCGGCATCGGCGTGAATATTGAGCCCACGACGCGTGCTGTCATGTTTGAAGGCCCATGCCTGAGTGAGCCGGTGGTATGTGAAAATGCGAGGGAACTTCAACCGAAGTTCTTCCGCAATTTGTAAGAGAAGCGGGGAAGCAAAGCCATCTCCGAGGAATGCCCCGCTATAGCCGTTCTCATAGTCTTTCTTCCAGATCGTGGCTTCCCAGCAGAATCGGCGGAGCCCGTTCAAGGCTTCCTGGTTCAGCAATCCGTCGATAAATGTCACCTCCGGATGCTTCTCCAGATAGCGGGCTTCAACGGAGGCTACATCAAGCGACGGGTTGAGTGCCCCATGTTCAATCCGTGGCGGTGGAACACAATAGAGCACCCGGTTGAATGAGGGAGCGATTGGAGCCAGCCGGTCCGGTTCAATGGTCGTACGGTTTTGTGGTGATGGGGTTCTGTTCAATTGCTCCTGGAGTTCGCGCAACGACTGGAGGTAGGAGCGGTGCTCGTTTCCTAGTTTGTGTTGATCGAGCAGATACTGAGTTTGTTCGATGTCATGCTTGAGTCGTGAGCGATAAATGAGCGATTCGGTGACAACCTTGCCGTGATCATGTTTGGCCTTCGCCACCTGTTGAAGACATTCGACTGATTTTTCGTCGTCTCCGACCCATGACCACGCGATGCCAAGATTATAGAGCGCCTTCTGGTAGCCTGGCATGATCGCGAGCGCACGTTGGAACGAGGCGATGGCTTCCTGCAATGTGCCCGCTTCCATCAGCGCGAGGCCGAGATTATTCAGCGCTTCGACGTGAGTGGGTTTCAGCTCGAGGGCGCGGCGATAGGATGCAATGGCCTGGTCGGTCCGGAATTGCTCTTTCAGGGCCACTCCCAGGTTGTTATGGGTTTCGGCGTTGGAGGGGTTAAGAGTCAACGCTTTCTCATAGGCCGCAATCGATTCCGCGAGGTCTCCCCGATCCCGGAGTGCGTTTCCCAAATTGATGTAAGCTTCGAGATAGCGGGGGTTCAACGCCACAGCCTTCCGATAGGCCGTGAGAGCCTCCTCCTGGCGAAAGGCTTTTTGTAAGATGACGCCGAGATTGAACCAGTACAGAGGAGAGGAAGGTTGTTGCTCAATGGCTGCGTTGATGCAATTGACAGCCTCATCGAGTCGATGGCCTCGATACAAGGCCAGGCCAAGCAGATGGAGCGCTTCGGGGTGATGCGGTGCGAGGGCGAGGGCTCGGCGGTAGGCCGCTTCAGCTTCGGCTAAGCGGCCAGCCTGGTGATAGGTCTTGCCCTCACTCAGCAAGGTGGTTACGTGGGCGGGAAAATGACCAGTCCCTTTCCCTGCTTCTTGACGCCGTCGCTCTGATCGATTCATGATGCCTCGTTCATTATCAGGGTAGCCGAAAGTCGATCAGGGGGTCAAAGGCGCACTTAGTGGCTTGGTCGATTCCTGTGGCAGAATCGGTTTCAAGACCAGACGAAATCATGTCAACCAAGCGAGGAGGGGAAGATTAGCATGAAGGTTATCAAATTGACTGATTATCAATTATTTAGCGCTGAGAAGATGAAGAAGAACAATATATTTGAAACCGGTCGGTTCTTCTGTGATGTGTATTGTTTTGAGCCTGGTCAGGAGCAGAAGGGCCACATCCACGGAGAGCAGGATAAGGTGTATCTCGTGCTTGAGGGACAAGGAACGTTTCAGGTCGGATCAGAAAAACAGGTACTCGGACCTGGTCAGGCGACCATGGCACCGGCCGGGGAAGAGCATGGTGTGAAGAATCACACGAGCCAGCGGCTCAAAGTATTGGTGTTCGTCGCTCCAAATCCCTAAAAAAGCATCCTCTATCTTCGAGCCCCGATACCATTCGTCCGGCTTTCCGTCTCTCCCGAAAATTTTCGGCGGGACGCGTCAGGCCCTGCGGCCGGTCCCAGTCGTGAAGAGCCAGGTCCGATCGAGGGTGATAGCGGAAAGTAGGCAGAGCCAAGGTCTGGACTTCTGGGGGGAACGTATGATTCAGGCGTCATCTCTTGCGTTCTCTGCCGGGCGGTTCTGGAGGAACGGTCGTCTTTGTGCTCGAGACTGTATGATGAAATCTCCGGATCCTCATCAAACAGTCCGACCGGATAATGGGTGGCTGCCGTTCGTTCCCTGCTGAATTCAGCATTGACGACTACGTTTCCCGCAATGACGCCTTGTGCCATGGATTCTGCGCTGGTCAGCTCATCCCCGTACACATCGGTTTGATACTCCTCCGTATCCGGTTTCGCCAGCGAGGACCACACCGAGTTCCCACGCTCACTGACATGAATCCTGGTCACGGTGGACAAGCCCGGCCGGACAGGGAACTCCCTAATCTCATCCGAGGCCAACGCGATACGAACCGGTACCCGCTCGGTGATGTGGATAAAATTGCCGGTCGAATTGTCCGGGGGCAGCAAGGCGAACGGACTTCCGGTTCCGGGCACCAGGCCTTCCACCGTACCGTGAAACGTATGCTTGCTGCCGTACAGATCTACCTGTACCTCGGCCGTCTGACCCGGCCGGATCTCGGCCAATTGCGTCTCCCGTAGGTTGGCCTCCACCCAAAGATGATCGAGCGGAACGATCGTCATGAGATTAGTCCCTGGTTTAACCCGATCACCCACCTGGGCTTTTCGTTTAGCGACATATCCGGATACGGGTGCTCGGATTTGCTGACGGCCATATTCCAGATGCGCCAGGATGAATTCGTGCTTTGCCAGGTCGACCGCCGGATGTTCCATCACGCTCGTGCCGCCGATTTGAGCGTCCAACGCGTCGTACTCGGCCTGGGTTTCCCGCACGTCCGCTTCAAGCGCCTGCAACTGGTCCGTCGCGTTCTGCAGGATTTGTTTGGAGATGGCGCCGCTGGGTGAAGCCTGGCGGTACCGATCCACATCGTGTCGGACAATATCCAGCCTTGCCCGCCGGGCGGCCAATTTCTCTTCGACTTGCCGCTTGGTTACGAACAGCGCGTTGATACGTCTTACCGTTTCTCCGAGACGCCCGCGGGACCGGCCTAACGCCGCATAGGCTTCATGTTGATCCAGCTGCAGCAGGATGTCGCCCCGGTTGACGAATTGGGTTTCTTCGGCCAGCACCTGCGTGATGATGCCGGAAGCCTGGGCGGCGACGGGCACGAGGTTCCCCGTCACATAGGCGTTATCCGTCTCGACCCAAAAGCGTGCTGTCGTCCACCAATAGGCTCCATAGGCTAGGCCGGCGAGGCCCAGCGCAAGGATGACGATCATCAGCCGTCGATTGCGTTGTGAACGAAGCGATTCCGTATAGAGATGCGGGGCCGGTGGTGGCGTCGAATGTGTTGTGCTCATCGTATTAGCTCGGCTGTTGAGTTGGTCTGTTTGCGATATCAGGATTGTGATAGCCGCCGCCCAGCGCTTCGATGAGATCGACGGCGGCGACCAGTTGATCGCTTTCCAATGCCCGTAGCGCATATTCCTGTTCCAGGACCGGCTGTCGATGGAGCAGCAC
>JAWOMO010000100.1:0-6253 GCA_033852435.1 Nitrospira sp. | reverse complement strand
AAGTCCTTAGGACTCTATCGGGAGTGCTCCGGCAGGAACTGCTCGTATTACTGGCAAAATCTGGTCCGGAGCACTTTCGATAGAGCGACTTGAAGGAAGCCGCTGGCGCTTGCGGCGGACGCGGGGAGTTATGGGGATTGAATCGTTTTACTTTGCCAGGCGGCTGGCATCTGGCCACCGTTGGACTCGAGAAACTTCAGGAGATTGATATCCAGGGCGACGGGGATGTCACCGGTGGAGGCTGGCGGATGGAATTCCTCCTGTGTACGAGGTCCGCAATTCATGCCGAGACACACCGATAGTGCGGGGTTCAGAAAAGCCCGTCCGTTTTTGGGTGACATCAGCTCAGGACGTATCCACAAGGTCCTTATCCTTCAGAGTCTGGATAAAGAGTTGCCGGGCTGTAAATCGCTCGATGACGATCATGCGGCCACGGCATAAGGGACAGAGCCAGGCAGCGTCAGTTTCGGTTGTCTCCTCCGTCGTCGATGTTTCTGGATCGTTTCCTCCGAGCAGGTTTTTGCACAGCGACAACAGCGCCGTGCGCCGCCGGTTGGCCATAAAACCAAAGAAGCGGATGCGCACGAAGCGGCGCGGTAGCGTGTGCAACAGGAAACGACGGAGAAACTCGTCAACGGTCAGCGTCATTGGTTTGTGTTTGCTGCCATCTTTATAGTCCTTCCATCGAAACGTCACCTTGCCATCGGAAAGGGAGATCAGCCGCTGATTGGATATAGCCACGCGGTGTGTGTAGTGCGCCAGATACTTGAGCACGTGTTGGGGGCCGGGGAACGGTGGTTTGACGTGGACCACCCAGCGATGTTGATGCACATCCCGTACAAGGGCGTGGAACGTTCTCTCATCCGCCAGCGGCCGAAGTTCACCGCGCAGGCTGAGTTCTCCTCGGCTGCATGCCTGCTCGAGCCCGTCGATGAACTTGCCGCGGAACACTTCGCTGAGCACGCCCTGGGGAAGAAAGAAACGATACTTGGGATGGATCCAGGTTTTGTGATCCGGGGATAGGCCGCCGGCCGGAATGACGCAGTGGACATGGGGATGGAACATCAGATTCTGTCCCCAACTGTGAAGCACGCTGAAAAAGCCGATCTCAGCACCCAGATGCTTGCGGTCGGCGGCAATCTCCAGGAGAGTTGCAGAACTGGCTCGAAACAGGAGGCTGTAGAGAAGCTTCTTGTTGTAAAGGACCAGAGGAGCCAGCCTGTGGGGAAGGGTAAAGACGAGGTGCACGTACCCGACAAATGTTGTCGACAACATTTGTCGGGTTATGTGCTGTTTCCCGTTATGTGGCGGTCAGCGATGACAGCACGACCGGCGGCCCACGCTTTTGATTCGGAGAGCACATAATTTTCATTGAGAACCTATAGCGATTTCAGAAAAGCCAACAGACCGACATCGTCACGCCAGCGTTTCGTTCGTTTGGGACCTTTCACTTCACAATGCGCGAGAGCTTTAGCCTTCATTTCCAAATCCGTTTCCGCATAGATATTCGTGGTATCCAAGCAAACGTGGCCGAGCCACGCACGAATCGTGTTGATGTCAACGCCGCTGCGAAGTAGATGGGTTGCGCAGGTGTGTCGAATGGAATGAGGACTTACGCGTTTGGCTGCCATCGCGGGAATCCCTTTCGAAACTCGCATAGCATAACGTTTTACCATGGCGTGGACTCCGAAACGCGTGATTGGTTGATGAAGACGATTGAGAAAGACTCGTTCAGTCGGAGCACGGTCGTTTGTGATCGTCTTCAGTAACTGGGCCGTATGCGGCCAAAGTGGGCAGTGGCGGAGTTTATTGCCTTTCCCTCTAATTCGAACCGAGGAATAGTCCCGCCCCAAGATGGCCAATTGCAGGTCGCCAATCAAAAGCTTTGCGGCTTCATCAGCTCGAGCGCCAGAGTTATAGAGGAACAGCAGGAGGATATAATCTCGCCGTCCTTGAGCTGTGCATTGATCCGGCGCGTTCAAGAGGGCATCCATCTCCGGTTTCTCAAGGTATGGGACCGGCTGTGTGCTTGTCTTCTTGAGAGGTATGACACGTATCTCACCAGACCAGCCAATGTGCTCTGGGCTATGAAGCCCGATATACCGGACAAGTGCATGGATGGCCGCAAGACGTTGATTGCGAGTCGCAATGCAGCAAGCTCTGGTTTGTTCCAGGTCAGCAAGGAATAATCGAACGCGATCCGCACTCAAGTCAGTGACGGAGATCTGATCGACCGGTTTCCTTGCTTTGCGACTGATGAATGGCATCAACAGAGCAATCGTATCCCGGTAACTGCGTTGCGTATTGCGAGAGAGGTTCCGTTCCCCGACGAGATGCTCCAAAAGAAAACGGCGAATCCATGGTCCAAGCAAGACGGTGTCACTCATCAACGTTTCCTCCCATCGCATATTGTTCGAATCGCCGACAAGCTTCCTGCAGTAATGCCGGTGTCATGGTCAGATAACGCTGCGTCGAACTGAGACTGATGTGCCCCAAATAGGTAGACAACTTAGGAAGCAGCCTCTGTACGTCCAATCCTGCCTTGTACCAAGAGACCACGCGGTTTCCAGCAAACGCATGACGAAAGTCGTGGAGGCGAGGCTGATAGCGGGCGCCTTCGGATCGATAAATCCCAGCATGTTTGCGGAGCTGACGGAACGACTGCTGCGCCGTATGAATCGTCACATGGGAACCTTTGCGTCCAACAAAAAAGGGGGACTGGGGCAAGTCGGAGTGGCCTGCTTCACGCCGCGCCTTTGCATACACCATCAAAGCGTTCTTTAGATCTCGGCCAATAGGCAAAAGTCTCGACTTGTAGAACTTCGTTTCTCGAATAAGGAGCAAACCAGCGGATAAATCCACATCGCCCATCTTCAATGAAAGCGCCTCACTAATCCGTAACCCAGCCCCATAAAGGATCAGGATGATGGCCCGAAATGTGTAGGGTTCCAATAGAAGGTGGATTTTCCGATATGAGGCCGTCGCATCGAGCAACCGGCGAACTTCGTCGATCGAGTAGATGTAGGGAACAAAACGCGGTGGCAGCCTGGGGACAATCATTGGCAGAGGTGATGAGTTGACGTAGCCCCGGCTTATTGCGTAACGATAGAAAGCAGTCAATGTGTAATACTTGTCATGCCAATAGCGGGTTTTAGGATGGCCAAGAAAAGAGAGAACTTGTTCAGCGGCGACGCCGCGTGCATCAACTTTGCTGCCGACGGCGCGGCAGAAGGCCTGAAGCTGAGCATTACGGCTGGCAAACTTCTGTCCCATGGACTGCCGGAAGGCAACATAGTCAGCAATCAAATCGCGGAGTTTCATAGCAGCCCTCCCATGTCGAACTCTGCAACTTCTCGGAGGCCTGCGAAATCGACCTTGGCGTATGTAGCCGTTGACTCGGCACTTCGATGCCCCAGGTGATCACCAATCTCTTTCATCGAAAGCCCTTGGGAAAGAAGGTGGGTTGCACACGCGTGTCGAAGAGAATGCGGACCATAATGGTGAGCAGATGGAATGAGCGGGCGCAGTCGATCATTAACCGCTTTCCAAATCGAAGAAGAGCTCAAAGGGCTGTAGGGAGCTCGCAAAGTGAGAAAGACATGGCGGGAAGGACGGCACCGTCTAACCTCCCTCAGGTAACGGAGGATTGCGTCACCTACCGTCGACACCAGCGGGTACTGCTGTTTTCTTCGCGTCTTTGGCCGGCCGATATTGATAAGTTCTCGATCAAAATCCAAATCCTCTAACTGCAAGCCTCGGACCTCCTCGGATCGAAGTCCGTAAACAGCAAGCAGCATCAAAACGCCGCGGTCCCGGATGTCCACAGGGTGGTTCCCTTCAGTACTTGCCAGAAGTTTCTGCACCACCTCCCAGGTCGGTCCAGATGGAATCAGCTCGTGCTGATAGACAGTCGGCGCCATAATCGCTGCCGCCAAGCCGGGTCGACACCAATCCTTCTGTTCGGCGTACCGGAAAAATGCCCGGAGTGAATCGGCGTAAAATTTAATGCTGGCACGCGTGCAATGATCCTGGCTCCCCTTCTGTGCGATCGCCTCGTCGATCTGCCGGATTGAGATGATCGCCAGTTGCCGGGCATCAGTGCAATGCCGAGCAAGGAATTGACCAACATGGCCGCATTCAGTGCGGATGGTCATCGGCGAAAGACCCTTTTCGGTCTCCATATATGCGGCAAACTCTTTGATGAAATGCTGATATTCGGGTGGTTGCGGCGTTTCCACCCGTCCCAAAAACTTGAACCATTGCTTAGCAACCCGGACGAAGTGTTTTCTGACTTCTTCGGCGTCTTTCAGTTTGTAGTGGCTCGGTTGGCGATATGCCCATCGGCGTGCTGCCGTTTCAATATCTTGCGAGCGGATCGCGCCCTCTGCCTGCAGATTCATCTGATCGATGATCACAAGAAGCTCACGGGCTTTCCGCCGTAGGGTTCCGCGAGGACTACCGACGTCCTGACAATGTTGGAGAAAACGAACACGTGCATCGAGAAGCGGTGATGATCTGTGCCGGACTACTGTTTCGGTGCAGTTGAATAGCTGATCAAACATATCGAACCTCCTTGAAGGTGATGAACAAAGGTTCGATTGTCCCAGAAGACTTCCACAATTATGTGCTGTTACGGACCAAAGACTACGCCAACGTTGCGGGATTCATCGCTGACCGCCACATAACGGGAAACAGCACATAAGGGAACGTTCAGGAGTTCCCTTTGACGGGCGGACAGCCACTTCCTGCGGGCATTGCTGAGACACCGCGGGCAATGTCTATTGCGGCAACTATTGTACGAGATGGCTACGATATGGCCGCATCCGGAACAACGGTCGCGATGCCCACCGAGCGCCGCCGTGCGACAGTGTTCGATGGCAAAAAGCACCTTGCGATGCAGCCCGGTCAGCCACGGCCGTTGTCTTTGGATGAAACCTTTGCCTGCCGCTCGAATGATGTCAGCCACCTCCAGGGGTGGCTTTGTCACTGTTTTCGATTTTTCCGCGAGCGAGCTGCACTTGTCAGATCACCGGGCAGTGCATCCAGTGGGTTTGGACAGGCACGTATGTGGCGCTGGGACAAATGCAGATAGATCATCGTTTGCTCGAGGCGGGCGTGTCCGAGCAACAACTGGACGGTGCGCAGGTCCGCTCCGGCCTCCACAAGATGCGTGGCGAAGGAATGACGAAGGGTGTGCGGCCCGACGGTTTTCTGGATGCCGGCTCTACGGGCAGCGCCTTTACAGGCGTGATAGATCGCTTTGGGAGTCACGTGCTCGCCTTTGGATCCTCTCCTGGCTTCGCCCGGAAACAGATACCCGTGCGGTTTTTTCCAGCGCCAGTATTCGCGCAACGTCTCGAGTAACTTCGCGCTGAGCGGGACATCACGGTCCTTGCTGCCCTTGCCTTGTCTGATGTGAATCACCATGCGTTGGCTGTCGATATCTCCGACCATCAGACGGCTCAGTTCTGCGCGCCGCATGCCTGTGGAATAGAGCGTCATCAGCATGGTCCGATGCACAAGAGTGGTTGCTGCATCAATCATGTCTTTGACTTCGTTCTGGCTGAGGACGACCGGCAAACGCCGTTCGACTTTCGGATAACGGAACTCGGTCGGCGGATAGTGTCGCCTCAGGGTGCGGACATAGAAGAACCGCAAACCGGCAATGCGTACCCGCACAGTGCGGGGTGACAGGTTGCGATCACGCAAAAGGTAAAGTTGGTAATCGTTGATTTGTTTCGGTCCGAGCCTGTCGGGCGGTCTGTGGTAGTGAGCGGCATACTCTTTTACTGCATGAATATAGGCTTCTGCTGTACTCTGAGCGTAATTGAAACGCTGGAGTTCCTCCAGCATCATTTGTCGTAGGTGGGTCACAGAGATCTCCTTTCTGTTTGTGTTGTCTCTGTGACCCACCATATCTCAAATCGCGAATCTCAGACCTACGCACGCGCAGCGTCCGCCGCGCCAGCGGATTCGTTCAAGTCGCGTTCGCGTACATCACGCCAAATCGGGCCTTGATGATTCAGGACTTGCCTCGTAGACATTCTTCAAGCGGATTGCATCTATATTCACAGACTCCGTCAGGACCATGAGGTTTGCGTTGCGCAAGGGCATTGGAATTACGATTGTTGTGGCCTCAGCCGCATTTTTTTCATGCATCCCGTTTTTCTTTGAATTGTCACCTCGGTTTGGTTTCCTCAATGGCCCCTTCAAATTCGGCATTCTAGTGGTCGTCCCAGGTGCCGCCATAGCC
>JAWOMO010000124.1:0-3315 GCA_033852435.1 Nitrospira sp. | reverse complement strand
GCCGATCGATCTGAATTTCACTGATCGGTCCGCCTTGGAAGCACGTCTTCGTTCGTTAGCCGGCGGATCTACAGATCTTAATGTTTTTGGGCGAACGCTCCTTTCGGAGATTCCTCGACCCGTTACCCTGGTCTTACCGGACCTTGCTGTTCGGGCGAGTGTCATTCAGTTGGAACAACTTCCAGCGCGGATTGACGAACAAGAGGCGCTGATCCGATGGCGCCTTGGGCAAGAACAGCGCCTTCCTGTAGCGGGAGCAAGACTCAGTTGGCAGGTATTTCCTTCCAGGCAGCCGCGCGAGGATTTTTATACGGTGATGATCCTCGCCATTCAAGAAGCTATTCTTCATGAATATGAATCAGCTTGTGAGTCGGTGGGGCTTCTGCCACGGGAGGTGACGGTCGCCAGCTTTCGGCTCTTTGATCTTTGGCTGAAGGTCGCTGGGGGGCGAAGATGTTTGAGTAAAGATCTTGCTTGGCTGACGGTGCTGGACGGAGGGTTGACGTGTTTGATGATCCATGAAGGGCGACCGGTATTTGTCCGAACCAAGCTGCTAACCGGGGAGGTCATGCACAAGGAGGATGGTCGAAGCCGTGAATGGGTAGAGAAGATCGTCCACGAAACCGAGACGTCGATTTTGGCCTGCCAGGAGCGCTATCCGGACTTCCACATCCAAAACTTGGTGCTAATGACCGATTGCGAATTGTCAGGGCTCGAAGAGGCCTTAGGTAACGAATTCGGAGTGGCGACGGAACAATTGGAATGGGGCCAGGTGAAGTCGCTGGGTTGGTCTCATGAAGGCGGTACGACGGCGCTGGCGGCGTTGCCCGTCGTGGCGGGGTTGGTCTAGGTCATGCGGCACAACAGATCCATGTTCACCCAGTTGGCAGACCGGCTGGGCAGTTTTCGATGGCAGAGCGGCGGGAACCGCTACTTCCATCTTGAGCTTTGTACTCGCCACCGCGCCTACGTCGAGCCGGCTCGGCTCGTGTTGCTTGTGACCTGTGCCGGGGTGGGATTGTGGATGCTCTGGAATCTGGCAAGCACCGTGATCGAATGGCGAGATCTGGCAGAGCTTCAGGCGCGTGTCGATCGGGTTCGAGCGCAGGATAGCCAGCTGATGGCTTCCGCTCAGGCAGAGGGGATTGACCTGTCGGACGTTTCGTTGCGCCAGCTACCCGCAGAAGTGAATCTGGCGAATCAACTCTTAGCCAAGCGGAACTTTTCCTGGATGCAATTCTTGTCGGGTCTCGAGGAGACGATCCCTCCTCGTGTGTCGATCAAAAGCGTCCGGCTCGACCCGGAGAGTGCGGTCATTCATATGACAGGAGCCGCTGTGACGGTTGAAGATGTCACCGCGTTAACGCTGAAATTGCAAACGCACCCCGTCTTCCATGACCCTGTGCTGGGGCAACACCACACCGGAGGGGACGGGCTGGTGGAGTTCGATCTGAAATTGAAGTACCGGCCGCAGGGGACGTAGCAGATATGAAGCATCTCATACTTCAGGAACTGCGGAAACCGTATGGTCCATTGGTTCCCTGGGCGGTATTGCTCTTGGTGCTGTTGATTGCGCTGTGGGGGGTGAAGGCCGTTGGGATCGAGGGTATCGAGCAGGCCCGATCCAGGTTGGAAGGGGATTGGGTAGAGGCTCGCAAGGCCTATCAGCACCATCAGGAGGCTCTACGGGCAAAAAAAGATGTGGCGCAGGTATGGGCAGCCTTGCCGGAGGAACGGGACTTTGCCCCGCTGGCGCTCGGGATCACGGAAGAAGCGAAACGGAATCACGTGACATTGCCGGCCCTCTCCTATCAGACGGAGGCCACCTCGGTGCCCAAGACCAGCAAGGGCGTGCTGCAAGGCACGATGAGCGGTCGATATGAAGATCTTCGGCGCTTTCTGTATGACATTGAAACAGCCGAAGAGTTGGTCTACCTCGAGGATCTGGATCTGGTTCGGTCTTCCGCTCCGCACGGCCAGCCGCTCACGTTCAATATTAAGATTGCAACGTACCTTCGCGGAGAAGGAAGCCGGCAGGCTGTCCCTAATCAGTGAAAGTCATGAACAGTAAGCAGAAGAAAATCATGGTCTTGACGGGACTCGGCCTCACGTGGGGTGGGCTGCTGGCGTGGCAGTTGATAACCTCGGAAGAACCGGTTCGTGTGCCCTTAGCCAATGTGACCGGTTCTGTGGCGGCGTCTCCACAGGCGCATGGGATGACGGGAGAACTCCAGGTGCAACTAAGCCTTCTCTCGGCCGCACGTGCGCAGCGAGAGATGGTCTTTACGACCCCGCGAAACATCTTTGCCCTTCCCTCACCGGCCGGTTCTACTCAGAGGACCGTGGAACCGGTCTCGGATCTTGCGCTACGGCAACAGGCGGTCGCTGCCGAGCTGTCGCAGTTCCACTACCTGGGATATGTTCGTATGGGGGAAGAGTGGCGGAAAAAACAAGACCTTGCTGTCCTGACGAGAAATGACGATCTGCATCTCGTCATGCGTGGGGAGACGCTCGACAAGCATGTTCTCGTGAAGGCGATTACACAGGAAAGCGTGACATTGCAGGATCAAGACACCCGCGTCGAATACACCGTGCCGCTGTCTGAAGAGCCGCTGTCTGAAGAGCCGCTGGCTCAATCACCCATTCCTCAATGATCACAGATATGTTTTCTCGAGTGCGAAATGAGCATGGCGTCACCTATCTCATGCTCATGTTTGCCGTTGTGCTCATCGGGATTACCACGACCGCTGCAGCCAAACAGTGGAAGGCGATGGTTCAGCGAGAGCTGGAGGCCGATTTGTTGGCCAAAGGAATTGAGATTCAAAGTGCTCTCGCACTGTATTCGACGACGATGAAAGCGGGCCGCGTCATGCCGGGAGAAGTGTATCCTCAGTCATTAGCCGATCTGACAAGATCGCCGAAGCCGTTTTTGCGGAAAGTTTACGGCGATCCGATGACTCACGGAGAATGGGAGTACCTTCTTGCGCCGACTGGAGGTATTATGGGGGTGCGAAGTAAGAGTCGCGCCGAACCATTTAAAAAGCATGAGTTTCCACAGGCGGTTCGCCATTTTGATGGACGGAAGAGTTATCATGATTGGCTGTTCCAACATCCTAATCCTTCGACGGCGAGCGTTCTACCTATGGCCGTTGTGCCTGGTCAGAACGGGCCGAACCAGGCCGGAATCGGTTCAAATCTCCCAGGCGCAGCGCCACAATCCATTCCCGCGCCTCCCTCTCCGAGCGGCATGAATTCAGGCGGGTCTGTGCCTCAGCAGGACGGATCGATGCAGCCAGTTCAGCCGGCCCCTCAGTA
>JAWOMO010000047.1:0-24539 GCA_033852435.1 Nitrospira sp. | reverse complement strand
GCTCCCATCTTACAGAAGGTTACACGATACGTGCGAATGCCCAATCAGCGAGATTCCCTGTTTCCTCAGTCTTTTTAGACACGCTCCCCATGGAATAAGAGCTTGTCTTACTTCTTTTAGGGGATAGCAGAGACATAAAAGGTTTTGTTATTAGCGTTCAGCATCCGCGATAAGTTGTTCATAAAAAGGGGAATCGGAGGAGGTGCAATTTACGTTATGACGGAGGAGAGCAAAATCATGCATCTCAGCACAGTACGTGTAATCCTGTTCAGTCTGGCTGTGCTTGTCTCGTCCATGATCCTGATGACCTCAGCCGCCAAGGCCGCGGACTATGTCCTCGGGGATAGCTTGTCGGATGCTGGAGCACTCGGCATCACCTATACTAACCCGGCCTCCGTCTCCCCGTGGATCTGGGGCACTGTCTGGGTGCAAGACATCCCTGGCTATACGAGCACGCCCGTATTTTGCAACGCGCCTCAATGTGCGTTTAACTCTCAGGCGTTTTATTATACGAATCTCACAGGGAATAATTATGCGGTGGGCGGGGCGGGGTGACCTTTGATTCCCCTGATGCACGACTGAAATTCAACTACACAGATCTCCCCTCGCAAGTCTCCGCGGTTATCTATAACGCCGGCTATAGCGCATCGAATTCAAGTAAGAACGACCATATTTTTATCTGGATCGGGGCGAACGACATTTTTGCCGCCGCGCAATATAAAGACTCGACGACGAGCCTGAATTTGGTCACGTACGCATCAGCCACCTATATCGCGGCGGTGAGCACGCTCACGGGAGCCTGTCCGCAATGTAAAGTGTATGTGCTCTCGATCCCGGATCTCGGCAAGACACCATTAGCGCTCGCACAACCGGGAGCATATCAACAAAAGCTCAGTGACCTCACTGCCGTGTTTAATGCAGCGATCATGAGTCTGCAAAGCGGGCGCGTGCAGTACATTAATAGCGATCACTATTTCATCAATTACGGGTATGATACGCGGACCGTGTGCGCCAAGCTCATTGATCCCAATCACGTGTGCGGGGCCAGCAATAATCCGATCACGGATCCGACGGCCACGCAATTCGCCGATCCGGTGCATCCGACGACGGCGATGCACGCCTATCTTGCGGGATTCCTGAAACCTTTGTTTTGAGGGCAGTTCCTAATGGGCGGCAATCCATCGTCTTGCTGATGATTCCTCGTGCTGGGTGTCCTGAGGCAGGTTTTCAGCAGGACTCTTAATCAGCGGGCCGTAGGGCTCGATGCGACAAACAAGACTAGGCAATGCGTTCCTCAAACAGTCCCTCTCTGCCAACAGGGGCCTTTTGCGGATTCTAGAAACAAATCTATATGACCGCGAGGGGCCATACTGAGACACGCCCTCCCCCCACCGGATTTGAGAAAATATCGAGGCACCAACACCCGGTACCGACTACGCGCACCCACCCTCGGCCCTGCTTGACCCAAGGGTATCCCCCATAGCACCACATTTTCGTCCCACCCTCAAAATCCTACAGATGGACGGGGATTGTGAAACGACCATGCAACCATCCTTAATTCCCTGCACATCCAGCCTAACCTTCCGTTCGAAACCAGTGACTTGAAAGACAATACAGCTTATGTACGCCGTAGCGGCTTGGCAATGCGTAAGTCGGGTTGTCCCCAGGTATCCGTAGAAATGCGTGATGGGCCTCAATGGCCCGATTCAATACACCAGGTGCCTCAGGTGTGACAAATGGCAACACTGGTAATGATTAAGACTTTGCTTAGTTATTTCCCTAGGTCACTAAACATGGCATCTGAAGTTAAGCTCATGCCATCAGGATGGAAACCATGGAGGAGGCCGTGGCTGATCCTCGCGCATCCATTCTCGCTCGAATTGAATGGTGTCAATGGCAGAGAACACTGGCGCTTACACCGCTTGAGAGGGAAGCCTGGCGAGCCGAAGAGGAAGGTCTCCTGGACGCGCTTCTTAACAGAGATCACATGAAACACTATCGGTATAGTCGGCCCGACGTGTTCGAGCGATACCTGATGGGGATAGAGGATGGGCATGCACTCATTCGCCTTGCCTATGTAGAGAGGCTTTTGGCAACAACCTACGAATAGAACCCTGTCTTCATCCCTACGACTGCGCAGGAGAGAGGGGTATGGCAAACATACTCGTTATTGATGATGAGCAACCCATACGGTCTCTCCTCCGCGCCATCCTCGAAGGGGATGGTCACCAAGTCCTTGAAGCCTCGAATGGCCGCCGTGGCCTTCAGCTGTATCAAGACCAATCAGCAGACTTAATCATCACCGATATTGTCATGCCTGAGATGAGTGGCCTCGAAATGATAAGCGAGTTGATGACGAGATTTGATCACGTCAAAGTCATCGCCATGTCGGGCGGCCTCCGAAGCGAGAATGCACTATACATGGCTAGGGAACTGGGGGCACGTCACACGTTTCATAAGCCCTTCGATGTGGAAGAATTACGCAGTGTTGTTCGCTACAATTTGGCCCATTAGCTGACAAGGATGCCCATCTCCAGACTCAGCACATGGCATAGCGTACACGAGGCGGTCACCATCCAAGGAAGAGTACCAACACCAGAAAGACGCCGAGTCAGCAGTACACCCGATGTTTTTGTGTAGTAATAGAGGACATATAGTTCCTGTGCCAACTTTTCCTCCATGGCAGCGGGAGAAGCATCTGACGGACCGGGAAATGAATGATGATGTCTGGATGTTCGTGTGCTGTAACTGTGGTGAAAACTGGCCATACTCGCAGAAGGCACACGCGGCGGAGCATGAGCGACAATACAAACACACTGCTTATCAAAGGTACATACCGACTCAAGAAAGGGAGAAAGCAAAAAAGCACAAGCCGGAAAGATCCAAAAGCGATTGAACCATCTCAGGAGGGGAAAGAAGGGGTGTCGTCCCTTTTAGGTCATGTTTAACCCCGTAGGACCCAGGGTACCCGATTCGGCATATGAGGATTGGAACAAGCCTGTCCCCCCCACCCTCTTCGCCGGAATCATGTTGCTGTAGCGGCATTTCGCCTTCTTGGATGTTCTGCTGATCTGGTCTTTGTAAACCGTAGTTTGAGAGTTCAAATCCTCTCGCTCGCTTGGTCCCTCCACTTTTTTGGTATTTCAGAAAAATTCTAAACGACTGTGGGCGACAAAATCGAAACACGCCCCCCCACACCTGGAAAAATAACGAGACACCAACACGCGGGTCCCATACCCGGCACCTTCTACGCTGAGGAGGTGGTTCCCAAGGTTATCCCCCGCGGGGGGTGCCCTGTCACTCAGGCGAGAAAATCAACTGATTTTATTCCGGTGTTGGCGGAATGAAGAAAGACAGGGAGAATCGCGCTGCTCAAAGCAGCTCAGTCAAAAAACGCGAGGCTATGGACTTGAAGGAGGGTGAGGTGCCCCCGGCTCTATAGGATAAATCGCGTGAGCGGGGGCCTGCCGGTTCAGATAGTCACGGACACCGTTGATAGGCGGCTGGTTGGGTTTCACAATCGGATCGCGCTCGTACGGGTCGTTCTTGAAGCTTGGTTTGGGCAACGGCTCCAATCCTCTCAAACTCTCTCCCTTTGGCTCCTCACTACCGAACCCGAACCATCCTTTCATGATATCGAAAACCGATTTGCTTTCCCTTGGACTCTCACAGGAGGTATCGCCACGCTCCTGTTGCAGTGGAGTACATGGGCTGAGCTGAGCCTGAGTGACCGTGACCTGTGATCCGAAAATTAACAGCCCAAGAAACATTGCAACCGGACTGAGGGGAAGGTGTGTCGCCACAGGCTTCTTGTAAGGGTGAGTCATAGTCCGTTTATGCTCCCATCGCATTATGCTACTCC
Source organism: Nitrospira sp. (assembly GCA_033852435.1). GTDB lineage: Bacteria > Nitrospirota > Nitrospiria > Nitrospirales > Nitrospiraceae > Nitrospira_C. The sequence goes on along the minus strand of JAWOMO010000047.1, from coordinate 20,677 downwards.
TCTGACCCGTCCCCTTTAAACTACTGCACATACGCGGGGACATACCGGGTACCCTCTGTGCGAAGGGAGCGGTTCTCAAGTCTATCCCCCCTTACCCTGTCCAGCGGTGCGGATTCCTGAAAATACACGTATCCTCCACTGCCCCCTACATCAGTTGCATGGTTTGTTCAGGGTAGCCCGCTTAGAATATCCGTACCGGCGAGGCTCCCATGCCTTTCACAATTCGCCCCTACCGACGCTTTCCTGTGCTGTGCTTTGTGAGGTACCGCATCGGCTCGTTTTCCGGCACCGGCACCGTCTGGAACTTGTCCTTGAGTGGCTGCCGGTTGTCGGGAGATGTACCCATGCGTCCAGGAGAAGTCCTCTCCTTGAACGTCACCCTCCCCAATGAGCAACGGATTAAGATTCCCGAAGCCATAGTCCGATGGTCCCGTGGGGAGGAGTGTGGCATCGAGACCATCGAGGTTTCTAAGCATACCCGGGATCGGTTGGCGCATTACGTGAGACGATTGACGCAAGCCCCGTTGGCGAATCTATTCGGCCAAATAAGTCAGGGAAAGGGCACGGATTGAATTGGAACCTAGGATGATACGCATCCTGCTCATCGTGGTTCTGGTAATGCTTTTCTCCTAGCTGATTGGGGAGGGATTTTCGGAAGGCTATACGGCTTATGAAGGCGGTGACTACGCGACGGCGATGAAAGGCTGGCCTCCTCTTTGGGGGAATTTCAGAAAACTTCTGAACGATCCTCAGAGGCAGAGTTAAAACATGCCTACCCCCTACTTGGGAAAATATCGAGATGCTAAGACGCGATTCCTAGTTACCGCACCCACCCCCCGGTCTGACTTGGCGCAAGGGTACTCCCCATCGAAGGTGATGTGCTTATATTAGGTTAAGAAGGCTTGTGCGGTGGCAAGGGAGTTCTTGTTGATTCGGGGTTAACGGCGGGGTTCCCACACAATTTTACTGCACTAGCTTTGACCTCTGGGTCTATTATCTGCATCAGTACAGTTTTAGCTTCTGCTATATCACCCCTCTCTACCATCGCCTTAATTATAAGCACTGATGCAAGGTCCCGCCAGTATTGGTCGCACTGAAATAAATCAAGTGTGGCCCTGGCACCTATGTAGTCACCGTGTTTCGCTTGAGCAAACGCTATCTGCGTGACCAAAGTACCGCGAGGCGAGTCCTTGGGCATTATTCTAATTATGGTCTTTGCACCTTCAATGTCCCCTAATTGCGCCAGTCTAAGCACAAGATCGTGCACCAAGGTACTCATCCATAGTCTGTGATCCGTCAAGGAGAGTACTGTCTCTTTGGCCCCTTGATGGTCATTTAAGACCGAGAATTGGGTGTGCAAAATCCCCATCCACGCTTCGCGCAGATAATTCCAGTCGGTAATTCGAGACGCCGTGAGTTTTGCAGCTTCAATGTCGCCAGCTTGAGTCTGCTTGATAACGAGAGCTTTCAACTCTTCATTTGATTGTAGAGGAGAGGCAGGCATCGGCCGCAAACCTCCGTGGGAGTAGCTGAAAGGTCAGCATATTCTACCCTTTCACCAGTAGTTGATCTATGTCCTCGGCGCGGATAGCCGCGGGTGTGGCAGTAAACTTGAGCAGTACTATCGTGTCTAATCGGGTTTAATTTGTTCCTCCCCTTTTTTGATGTTTCAGAAAAACTCTAAGGGACTCTTAGGGACTGAACCGAAACACGCCTATCCCCCGGCCTTCAATGTGAACCGCAACACGGGGTACCTAGTACCCGCACCCACCCCGGCTTGACTCGACGCAAGGGTATCCCCCCGGTACCCTGGCAGGTGTTATTACAGTGTTAGCGAGAGAGACAATTCAGTCAGGAAGGAGTCAGAATCAGACAGCGAGAGCCAGAAGGCAATATCGACGACCAGCAGGAATGACGAGGGGATTGCCCATTTCATCAGTTACTTGAGCAATCCCCCATTCACAGTTTCCTAAACCGCGGGTCGCACGTTCAATTCGTGTCGGGGGCACCAAACCAAGCTCGCTCCTACCGCTGGCCTATTTCGCGACTTATCGTTTTTGTGGCCAGCGGATAATTCCGCTCGTGTCTCCCCCTGTGATACCTCCCCCGTGCCGGCGCCTTATCGGCGTGAGACCTCTCTATAGCTGCCCCCTGGTACATCTTCTCCCGGAATCTCCCCTGATTACCTCTCTCACATAACCTCCGCAGTTGCTTGATTGTTGCCGTCTCGGAATGCCTCTTCTCCTTGCACTCACCAGATCATCAGTTATACTCGAGTTGAAAGTCTAGGAATCCAAGAAAGAGCCGCCGATGTCGAAACGCAGCGAATGGAAAATACGAACCAAACCAGCAACCCATGTTGCTGTGGAATACACCGCCAAAGAATTTTGTGGTACCGGCGATCTGCTCGATCTCTCTGAAGAGGGCCTCAAAATACAGGGCTCCCGCGCCGTCCACACCGGCGTTCAACTTGCGCTCCAGATCACCACCGCCGACTCAGCCATTTCCATTTACATTGCTCGTGCTCATGTACGTTGGACGAAGGGGAGCATGTTCGGCGTTAAATTCGACACATTGGAACCAGCCGTCAAAACGCAACTTCTCGCATTTCTAGCGACCCTGGCCGCCCCTGTTTTGACCCCGAAAACTCTATAGCCAGTTATCCCTTCTGCCCCCTCCTTTTGAGGTACCCCCTTTAGGTCTAAGCAAGGGAGGGCTTCTCCGCTAATCTAGAATCATGTGGCAACGAAGGGAGGGCACCATGATTTGTCGACGTTGTCAGGGCTGCATGGCGCGCGACCACTTTCTTGACCTTCAGGAAAGTGGAGGGGAGTGGTGGATGGAAGGTTGGCGCTGCATCAACTGCGGCCACGTGTTTGATCCCGTCGTGGAACAGAACCGCAGGCTGCATGCAGCGGCAATGGCCTCGGCGGCCGTCAGGGCACCGCAGGCCCAACCGGTGACAGTTGTGGGCGAGCAGCAGGAATTGCCGCTCGATATTGCAGCCTAGCGAAGAATGGCCCAGCGATAGAACTCGATCGGCAGGCGAGACGCGTCGTTGGCTGCTCGGTTTCCCGTGTTTTCTTGTCAGGCCACAGGGCGTGGGCTACACTTTTCTCACACTCTATGGCACGTGCAAAAACCGAGCGGTCGCGGTCTAAAACTTCCGCCATCGAAGACCTGACCCAGAGCATTGAGCAGCTTCAGTCCTATCTTCCGAAGGTCGAAGACCTCGGGCGAGAAGGGTTCCCTTACATTGAGGGTGCCAGAGCCAGAACCGAGCTGCAACTCCGAGAATGCATTAAACGCGCCTTCGGTGAAAAGTCGCCTGAATATCAGGCACATCGACACCATAAACTGGCGATGGGGACCCCAGCTGAAACCAAACAAACCGTCAGCCTCGTGAAGATGCTGATCGCAACGCTTGAGGAGAAGAAACTCGAGTTGCAGGGGCTCAAGCCATCTGCACAGGAAAAACCCTCAGCAACATCAAGCCTTGCTCCTCCAGGACGACCACAGATGACGTTGGTTCCTCCCACAGCACCAACCGCCCAGATCACCATGACATCGGCAGCACCGGTGACACCTCCACCCATTACCATGTCCGTCCCGCTGGCGACGAACGTCGATATTGGTGCACCATCGCCCGCATCGCCAGCCTCACCGACCGTGCCCGCGCCAGCACCGATCGTGCCGCCTCCATCAACTGAATGCACAGCGCCGCAGCAGGCAGCAGCGCCACTGCCGAAACCACCGCAGATCGCACCCGATCAAGTGTCGACCTTATTTCGTCCCCATGACACAGGGTCAGTTGCCCCTCCCATTCCACAGACTCAACGACCGGTCAGCGCTCCACCGCCGACTGCCGCTTCAACACCGGTGTCCGAGCCGGCTCTGCCGGCAGCAACTCCCCCGGCAATCCAGCCGGCGACTAACCCCGTGCAACACTCGGCCACGCAGGAAGTTCTCTTGGCACATCAACCAGCGCAAGTCCGCTCGGCGCCGTGTCCAGTCACCGCTGTCACAAGCGATTCGGCACTTCAAGCGGTCGATCACCTTGAACTTTGCAGAAAACTCTGCTGGCGGTTTCATGCCATTGCGCGTCAGTTACGGCTCCGTGGTGAATATCGAGCCACGGTAGCAGTCGAGGACGAAGTGGATGTGCAGGATTTGCTCCATGCCCTCTTGCGTGTCCAATTCGACGATATCGGCACCGACGAATGGGTCCCCAGTTATACAAACGGTGCACCGCGTATGACCTTCCTCCTGGACCGTGACAGGCTGGCGATCGTCGTCAAGAAAACGCGGGCCGGCCTGAGCACCAAGGACCTCATGGATCAGCTCCGTGTCGACGTTGAACGATACCGCGCGCAGGAACGATACACCACGCTCTTCTGTTTCGTGTATGACCCGGAAGGCCGCATTGGCAACCCTCGAGGGTTGGAGAGCGATCTTGCCACCATCAGCGACCAGTTTACCGTCGACGTGCTCGTCGCACCAAAATGAGGCCGCCCATGAAGAAAGCAAAAGCATCCGGTGCCTCCGCCACATTGACAGGCACGCCGGGTATCCGCTACGTTGGCAACGAGCCGGCCATTCCGGCGGTACCCTGCACAATTCATGCACCGGTAGACGGTGGAGTGGTCATGGCTGATCGTGCCTATGTGTTAATTCATGTGCTGCCCGGGCAAACCAGTCATGTGGTTCGGGCCTTGGGCGAGATTAAGCAAATAAAGACGATTGATCCCTGCTGGGGCAAGCCGGATATCATCACGGTTGTAGAGGTGCCCGATCAGGACGCCTTGACGCAATTGGTGCTCAGCAGAATTCATGCGATTGAAGGGGTGGCTCAAACGGATACCCATCTTGTCTACCGCCTGAAGGACACGAAAGCGAAGTGAACTCGCTCCCCTGCCGATGCCTCCTTGCCTTCCTCTTCGTGACAACGACGGCCTGTGCCGGCCCCCCTCTCGCCCATGAGCCGGATATCGTGGATGTCACACTGCCTGCGCCGGTCGAAAACATTCGAGCCGCGGTGATTCAGGTGCTGACAGATGGCGGCTATGACGTTGATCGGAGAGACGCCGAAACGCTCTCTACCGGCTATCGCGAAGAAATCAGCGGGCCCTGGGATTGGCTCTTGCGCTGGCGCTTCGGCACGGGACGGAGCCGCGTGGAGGCCCGCGTGACACCGGCCACCGAGCAAAGTACCAGACTCTGGTTGAACGTGCTGTACGAAGGGAAAGACGGGATCTTTACGAACTGGGAAGACTCGCCGACGGCCCTGCCCCAAAGCGCGGAAAATCAGCTGCGGCTCATCAAGAATGCCTTGCAAATACTCTGAAGGCTCACGCTTAGCTTAAAGTTGTGCGACTTGTGCTCTTCACCGAACCCCTGACCTCAACCTCAACCTGCGTCTTTGTCTCCTCCCTCCGCATCCTCTCCAAGATCGAGCCCGAACCGCTCGGCCATTCGATAGAGCGTCCGGCGATCAATGCCGAGAATCTTCGCCGCTTTGACCTTATTGCCCTTCATCTCCTTGAGCACTCGGATGAGATGGCGTTTTTCCACTTCCTCCAGGGTCAGCAAGACCTCTTCGCCCGTTTCGGCCATCTCCACCTTCTGTTCGGCAGCGCCGCCGGCCTGGGTAATGGCCGCCGGCAGATCCTCCGGCGTCAGAAGCGGACCGTGACTGAGCGAGACGGCGCGCTCGATGGCGTTCTCCAGTTCGCGCACGTTGCCCGGCCACCGGTACTGTTTCAACAATGCCAACGTATCGGGATGAAATCCCCGCACGGCCCGCGTGGCCCCCGCACCACACTTCTGCAGGAAATGATGGGCCAACATCGGAATGTCTTCCTGCCGCTCCTTTAGAGACGGCAAGGTAATCCGCACGACATTGAGCCGATAGAACAGATCATCCCGAAATTTCCCCTCTTTCACGAACTGCTCGAGATCACGATTTGTCGCAGCAATGATCCGCACGTCAACCTTGATCGAACCGGTTCCGCCGACGCGCCGGACTTCGTGGTCCTGCATCACGCGCAACAACTTTACTTGGAGTGCCTGCCCCAATTCACCGATCTCGTCCAAAAACAACGTGCCGCCATTGGCGGATTCAAAGAGACCGGTTTTTGTCCCGACCGCTCCCGTGAACGCGCCCTTCTCATAGCCGAACATCTCCGATTCCAAAAGCGTATCCGGCAACGCCCCGCAATTCACCGGCACAAACGGCTTGTCTCGGCGAGGACTGTTGGCATGAATCGCCCTGGCGATCAGCTCCTTGCCCGTTCCGCTCTCCCCTTGCAGCAACACCGTGCTCTTACCTTCCGACACACGCGCCACCAGCTTGTACACTTCCAGCATCGCCGGACTGCTTCCGACCAGCGGCGACCAGTCGTCCTTGTGCTTCAGCTCTTCGCGGAACTTTAAATTTTCCCGGAGCAGCCTACAGTGATCGAGGCTTCGCTGAACGACGAGTTTGATTTCCTCTTTCTTGAACGGCTTCGCCAGATAATCGTAGGCGCCTTGTTTGATCGCCTCGATCGCGCCTTCAAGCGAGCCGAAAGCCGTCAGCACGACGATCGCGGTATCGGCACTCATGCGCTTGAACTCGCGAAGCACCGTCAACCCATCAACGGCCCCCATGCGAATGTCCGTCAGCACAAGATCCACCCGGCTCTCGCGACCCCTCGCAATAGCCTCTTCGCCGCTGGAGAACGCCTCGACGTCATAGCCTTCTTTCTTCAACGCCTCGGCCAACAGCTCACGCGCCACCGCATCGTCATCGACCACGAGAATTTTCGCTGGTTGCATCATATCCCTTAAACTGTCCCTTCCGGCTCGGGAAATTTGCCAGGCAATGTCACAGTCACGGTCGTCCCCCGTCCTTGCTCACTCTCGAGCGACAGCGTCCCTCCATGCGCCAACACGGTTTCGCGACTTAAGAATAGTCCTAAGCCAGTCCCCTTGCCAATCTCCTTCGTTGTGAAGAACGGTTGGAACGCCTTCTGCACATCTGCCTGCGGCATGCCGATTCCCGTGTCCTGCACCGCCACCGTCACCAACATGGACGACATATCAGGCGCCAATCGCCGTCCGATCTCAAGTTCTTCCGGTAGAGCCGGACGCCCGCCCGCCCGCACCACCACAACTCCGTGTGGCGGCGTCGCGACCAGCGCATTCGTTAGCAAATTCACCAAAACCTGGTGAATTTTCTCGGCATCGGCCCAGACCATTGGAAGCCCAATGGCCAATTCGGTTGTTAAGGAAACGCCTTTGGCATGGAACGCCGGCTCCATCAGCACGGTGGCCTGACTGATGACACGTTCCACCGACATCCAGATGGGCTCGGGCTTTCGTTGCCTGGTGGACGAGAGGAGATCCTGGATGATACGAACGACGCGATTGAGCTGTTCATCGATGACGGCAATCCGTTTTTTCATCTCCGGGGTGATCCCCGGTTCCTCGGCCAGGGCCTGCACATGCCAGGCGATCGAATGCAGCGGTGTCCCCACTTCATGCGCCACCGAAGCCACCAACTGCCCGACGGCGGCCAGCCGTTCCGACCGGTTGAGCTGATCCTTGGCATCGACCAGAAGGGCGTTCGCCCGCAACAGGCTTTCTGTTTGTTGCGCCAACGCCGCCCGTGCCGCCTCTTCCCTCGCTTTGCGCTCCTCTCTCGTCATGCCGATGTATGCCACCATGAGAAGGACTCCAGCCACAACTGTTCGGTTGATGACGGCGGCCTGAAACCGCCCGGGTTTTGTCGGCTGCATGAGTCCGAGGTACGTCGCGGCGACACAAGCCACGACCGTCGCAATCATCAGGGGGCGGCTCCGCAACGTGGCCACCAAGAGAATCGGCAACACAAATCCATAGGCCCCGACCACATTCGCCGGTGCCACGGTTTCCAAAATCACGATGACGAGGAAGACGGCTCCCGCAATCGCCAGAACGATCCGGTTTTGTTTCAGCATAGAAGATGTGAGACGAGGAAGTGCACCGACCAACCCTCGGATGCTCAAAAGGGTCTTAACTGATCGGACGGGTCGAACGCAAGCTGGCACCGAGTTCACGCAGCCGTTCATCACCGATGAGATCTTCGATACGGCAGGCGTACTTTCGACTCCAGTTGGGATGGGTCTCGACGGTGCCCGGCATATTGGTTTGAGAAAGTTCCTCCAAGCCATCTTCCAAATTCGCCAACACGACCCAGGACGGCGTACGCGCCAAATAGGTATGGATCGCGCGGCAGAGGGCCTGCGTCATGGCAGGAACTGTCGCAGGGTCGTCCCCCATCCCGTTCGGTAACAACCCTTCCTGTTTGAGCGCGGATAGGATAAGCCCTTTGTCTCGCAGGCGTACTTCCCACGCCTGACGGCGAACTGCATCATCGCCAAACGCGCCCAAGCCGGCACGGACTTGCAAATCCTCGCCCGACCAGAAGCCGTTCAACGTCGGTAGATCGTGCGTCGCCACAACGGCCAATGCCTGCTGAGGATACTCGCTCGGCAATTTAAAGGCTCCATCGTCCCGACGTTCAAAATAAAAGACACGGTACGACAAGACCCGCGCCTTCGCCAACTGGTCCCTCACCCAATCCGGCACCGTGCCCAGATCTTCCCCGATCACCAACGTCTTGGATCGAACACTTTCCAGCGCAACGATCGCCAGGAGTTCCTCGAAGGGATACATCACATAGGTGCCTTCGGACGACGGCTTCCCCTTGGGAATCCAGAACAGCCGACAGAGCGCCATCACATGATCCAACCGGATGGCGCCGCCGAGCCGCAGATTTTTGCGTAGCAGTTGAATAAACAGCTCATACCCGCTCGCACGCAACGCAATCGGATTGACCGGCGGCAACCCCCAATTCTGCCCCTCCGGAGCTAACGCATCCGGAGGCGCACCGCAATCGGCATCGAGAGCCAGCACCGATTGATACATCCAGGCCTCGGCGCCGTTACGCTCAGCCCCTAACGCCAGATCGTTATAGAGCCCGACCGGCATCCCCACCTGCTCGGCATTGCGACGGACTTCCGTTAATTGCTCCGTCGCGATCCATTGGATATACTGAAAGAAACGAATCCGTTTGCGATGGCGTTTCCCGTATTCACGAACAGCCGGGCCGGGCGACAGGAATTGTTTCGGCCAGTCGTGCCAGGTCACTTCCTTGGATTGGATCAAGCGCCGTTCTTCTTCCAGCGTCTGGAAGATCGCATAAAGCTCGAGCGCATCCCCTTCGGCCCGAATAAATCGCTCGAGCAGCTTTGCGCGCGCGGTTTGTGGTTCGAGATTCGGCTCGTTGCCGGCATAGGCGTCTTTGAGAAATTGCCGGTACGCCAAATCCAGCATGGTCCGCTTGGCGGCGGCAATCCCATCGTAATCAACGCGCCGCTTCTCACGCATCGCCTGCAGCTTGGCTTGAAACTCTGGCGCGCGAAACTGCTTCTGCGCCTCTTCCGAGGCATAAAATTCAGGCAACCGCTCGAGATCGATATACAGCTCGTTGAGGGCGAGGCGGTTCACCGGCGCATAGGGGCTCATGTGAAAAGGGGCGCTGTTACGAATCGCATGGAGCGGGTTGAGACCGACCAGCCCCGCGCCGAGGCTTTTCCCTGCCCACTCGACAAATTGGTTCAAGTCCGTGAAGTCGCCACAGCCCCAGCTGCGGCTCGAAGAGAGTGAATACAGTTGAAGAGCTAGTCCCCAGAAACGTTGGCCAGACTCCAACCCCGGGGGTACATAACACTGCCGCGGAGCCACGACGAGCCGCATGGTCGCGATTAGCCCTCCGACAAGACCGTCGGCCCTAAGAGCTAGTTGATAATACCCTAGAGGAAGGGGCTTGGGAGCGGGTAATTCGATGCGTACATGACGATGGCCGTCGAGAAACTTCACCTCCGCCGCCGTGAGCCCAGGGCCAATTCGCTCATCCTGCACGATCTCGCCCGCTTCGTCACGCACCTGCCACTCCACGACGACGGATCGTTCTTTCCCATCTTCCAATGCAAGGCAACAAAGCACTGGAGCTCCCGCTTCTTCCTCCTGCACAATACGCAGGGGGTCACAGGGCCTGCGCCAAGGCGCTTCGTCCCAGTCGCGAATGGCGACGGCAAGCGCGGCCGCGGAATCCACTTGAAAACCCATGGCTCTGAGAAGGGCGCGCTTGGTGTGATCGGCCGTGAGGTGGCGAGTCCCGGTAATGTCGTGATAATCCGCTGCGATACCGACCCGTTCAGCGAGGGACGCGAGTAACGTTTGCTCCGTTTGATCCAACATGGTTGAGAGTTTGCGTGAAGGACCAGGACATGTCAAGCTATCCTATTGTTCTTGCGAATGAATTTTGCGAAATACGTACATGACGACGAACCGCTATACCACAATCAGATTCGGGACGAGTTCCTGGGCCTACGAAGGCTGGCAGGGAATGGTCTATCACCGCACCTACCGGAAAAGCCGTTTCAGTCAAGACACCCTCGCGGAATACGCCTCGCACCCCACCCTTGAGGCGCCGCTCTTCCGTACCGTCGGGATCGACCATTCCTTCTATCGTCCTGCCGCTACCACACAACTGGCCCACTATGCGGAACAGGTCTCGGACGACTTTCGATTCTGTTCCAAGGTCTGGGAAGAGATCACCATACCCGCCTATGCAAATCTTCCCCGCTACGGCGTCAAAGCCGGCAAGCCGAACCCGCGGTTCCTCGACGCGGATGCTTTTCGTGATCTCATCTTGGGGCCGGCCCAGGAAGGCTTAGGGCAGAAACTTGGCCCCTTCATCTTTGAGTTCCAACGTTGGGGAACCGAACCAACCACCTTTCTGGAAAAGCTCGACCAGTTCCTCACTCAACTACCCCCAGGCCCGCAGTACGCGACTGAGGTTCGCAACCCCGCGCTGCTCAACGCCCGCTATCGAGACCTGCTGAAGGCGCATGGCGTGGCCCACGTCTACAACCATTGGTCCTACATGCCGCCACTGGCCGACCAACATCGATCGCTGGAGCAGACCTTCACCGCATCTCACGTCGTCATCCGACTCCTCACCCCGCTCGGTCTTAAATATGAAACAGCGGTGGAGCGCTACAAACCCTACGACCGCATCGTGCAGCCACAGCCACGCATGAGGCAGGAGACGGTCGAACTCGTGAAGCAAGCGGCCGCGGAAGGAAAATTGGCTTACGTCCTCGTGAACAACCGTGCCGAAGGCTGCAGCCCCCTTACCGTGCAGGCCTTGGTGGAAGGCTTAAACCACGAACCATCCCAGCCTGCGCGGCAGGTTTCGCGATGATATGCATGAATGTGTTGAGGATCGCGCCCCGCGGAAGAATTCTTGCCCACGATTTCTGAAGATGTGGACTAGCTTCACGCCAGTCACCGCGCAGCGATATGTCATGTCCGACTAAAAGAAGGAAGGAACTCAGGCAGCTTGGTAGCAGGTCTCGTTAGAGGATGGTGGTGCGGTTGATCAATCCACTCACTCTCGCATCGTGCATTCTCCATTTCGAGATCAGGTCCGTTTTGCTCTGATCGCGAGCTGAGGGTCTGCGCTGTAATGCGTTCAAGATGGTGCCGTGTTGGACCTTCACACTATCCCCGTTCACAAACGCCATCGCTCGTCCCCACCGATAGGTCAACGACCTTGCCCCAGCAGGAATCTTGATCGCGACCCATCGGCTCTCCGACCAAAACACCACATGGCTTCCTTCTTGTTGGGAATGAACGGCGCATCCATCTTCCCTCACAAACGCAGGCCCGTCAGGGAGCCGGTGAAACGAACCTTGGAGCAGGCAGTCCGGTCCTTCAGCGAACGCCACGACCAGCCACAGAAGCGTCTCGACCCCCGTCATGCCCGCACCTCGTTCGAGGCGGATAGATTGCTGAGAGGCGCCGCCTGCAAGGCCTCAAAAGCACCTCTGTTGTAAGGCTAGCACTCAAACGAGATCTGTAAAGGAAGGCGTGACGGAACGGACAGTTTCGGGAGAGAAGAGAGCCCCCCTAGACCTGCCAGTTGCAAGATCTCAGCGTGCGAGTAGAAGGAAGCGGGACGATTGCCGAGCATTACCGGCGATGAAACGATTGGATTGGCTCGACACCCGCTATCAAAGCTGGTTGAGAAAATCAGACGAGATCGTGGAGGACTTCTATGATGAGCAGGCCTGTTGATCCATAGAGACCCCTTAGAGACCCCTTCCCCCCCTCTGCGCTCCTACCGGTGACGATGTAATGAATCTTGGCACTGACGCGGTGCTGGAAGTGGCGAGACCACCCGGGGGAAAGACTTATCGCGTTTCATTGCTGCAGTAGCCGTCCCCAGCTAGCGGCAATCCATTCAGAGAATGGATCATGACTCCGTCCCCCTATTTCCCTCAATGGAATGGCAGAACAATTCTAGTGAACAGGACTATCGCTTTGAGGATACACAACTCGACCGACAGTCGGGATATGAGTGTCCGTCAAGAGAGGTAGAAGATTATCATGACCCAACATGTCCGCAATCTCCAACGGGCTCTTCAGAAACCGATGGGCCGGTTATTGAGCAGCCCCCCGAGCGAACAAATGAAATACCACAGCGACCTCTCCATGGAATGCGCCTGCATGCAACGCAGTCCAGCCTGTCAGATTTTCAGCATTCACATCAGCGCTCGCATCGAGGAGCGACAGGACGCTCTCAGCGTCCCCGTGCGCTGCGGCAAGCATGAGCGGACGCGATCCCACAATAGGTCATCATGCCTCATTCGCATGATGGCCCTCGTGCAAGAGAAGCAAGGCCGTGTTCGTATCCCCAGCAGCCGAAGCGTTTAATAGAGGGGCGGCACAACCGACTTGCCCCACGAGCACCACGGGCCCAATGAATAGAGAGATTGTCTTGTTCATTCCTCTCGCACCAAACGATTATCCGGGACACCTTGCACAGCGTAGCGCGAGCATCAGAATGGATAATTCAACCCCACGAAGACGTTTGCCCCATCCCGGCCATAAGCGATATCGAGTCGTCCGGTAACGTTCGGCCGTGCCAGTATTCTCAAGCCAACCCCTGGGTTCACTTGGAAATCCTTAATGTCTCGCGTACTAAATCCACTCATGACTCGCCCGATATCGAGGAAGGGTGCAACTTCTAGGTCAATAAGGTAATCGAATACCTTCACCTGTTTGACGGGGATACGTTCCTCAAAATTGATAAGCACCGCGGTATCATCGATGAACCGGCTTTGACCAAACCCGCGAAGGGTTGTTTCCCCTCCCAACGTGGGGCGCTCGTAAAATGGAATGTTTTGTGTATGTCCATTCACCGTATCGACCAAGAAGCGTGTCACGAAAACCAGTTGGTCATCGTAATGGGGGATGAGGTGCCTGGCATCGAGGGTGGTTCGTACCCAGGGGTTCGATCCGCTGTGCTGGAGGTTTTGATTCAACTCAACGGAGAGGGTCACATACGTCCCTCGCGTCGAGATGAGTTGTTTGTCACGCGTATCATAGCGAGCGGTGAGTTTATGCCCCAGGATGTTTGCGCCCTCCATACCTGGGAGTTGGCCGAATTGTGTCTTGGCTTGTGGTAACGTATTGACGATACCTGTATCGACATGGACGTCGTGGTAATGTTCGGTCCACATGAGCGCGACGTCCTCATTGAGATGAATGCCGGCCGTGAGATCCACAAGACCTTCTCGGGAGGTGTAGGTCGTTTCGTCACCCTCTGATGCTTGATTGCCAATCCCGAATAATCGGCGGAAGGGGTTCTTGAACCAATTGACCCGGCCGGCCAGAATATATCGCCCCCCTCCGGCACCCACGTTTTTATAGGTCAGATCAATATCGCGCTGAGTTTTCGTCGAGTAGTCTGCCGTTACGCTGTATTGAGTCGTATCGGAAGGATACCCGTAATAATACAGGCCTAAAGTCTCTCCGACGTAGCGGTTGTGCGAATAGAAAGGAGCGTAGATATCTTGCAGTTCATCTTTCGCGTTTGATTGCAGAACTGGAGCGACGGCACCCACCCAATAACTTTCATTCCGACTGTAGGCAAAGACAGGAAGCGGGAGAACAGTGTAGTGCCCCTGGACAAGGAGAGACTTCAGCGCCTCTTCTTTTGCTTCCTCTTGTTGCGCTTCGCCCCGCTCCTCTTCGGTTCCTCGTACGGGGATATCGGCGTCACGTGGAAGTGAGGATGCATCCTCGTGTTGAGGGTGGAGTGCCGGCTGCTCCTGGCCAAACAGAGGATTCGGAAGCACCAGGACACAGCACAGCACGATAAGGGAGTGGATTAGACATTGGGAATTGAACACTGACGTGCGCGGGGTGAATGTAGCGATTGTGGTAACGGGTGATGGAGAGCAGCGTACTCGTGATGGCTCCGTTGACCTTCCCGGCGTCAACGCGCGACACTTTCCTCATGATTCTGTTCCCCGGCGGCATGACGGGCAGGGGTGCTCAAGCTGAAGAACTCATTCAGGTGATTGACTACAGCTTGGCGTTGCCGGTCCACCGTGATGACGTGGTAGCAATCATCCAGCAGCACGATTTGCTTCTGCATCGAGCCGATTTCGTCATAGACGAATTGCGCGTTTCGGGGGCCTGTCATGTCATCATCGGCCGCTTGCAGGATAACTGTTGGGGCGAAAACCTTCTCTAAGTTTCTCATGACGCGATTCATGAGCCGATTAATTTCATTCAACGTCCGAAGTGGGAAGAGCGGGTACCCTTTTGATGCGGCCGATGATGGTTCCGTCCCGTTTCCGGCAGCCTCACTCCTGTATCCCTTCCACCACAAACTGACCCATTCGTGGAACACAGACGCCGGAGTATAGGAGGCACGAATGTGTGCCTGAATCATGGAATCCTTCACCCCATAGGGAGGGCCATCCACGTGAAACAACAAATGTTGTAAGCACTCGGGTACCAGTTTGAGTGCCAGCGGCAGAATGGCATGACTACGTGGTGTATTCCACCCGTCATAGAAGAAGGTCGGAGACAGCACGCCAACTCCGTCCACCGCCACGATGGTTGAGGCCTCGAGCGCAAGCAGCGAGCCGGCACTCAGCCCCGCAACATACACGTGCTCATAGCGCTCTCGAGCATACTCTAATTGCTTGCAGACATGCTCACACCACTGCTGTTGATTTGTTCTCACGAGATCGCGCAGGCTCGTGCAATGCCCGGGTAACGTCGTGGCGTAGACATCACCTCCCCGTCGAGCCAGGCCCCGCGCCAGATAGCGCATTTCGACCGGCGTGCCGGTAACTCCATGAATCAAATAAACGAGCGCTTTCTTGCCGTTCTGGAGGATGAGATCCGTCGGCTGGCGATCCACCATTTCGGAGAGCCGGTCATGGCCATTCAATGCCTTCACGGTCATTTACTGTCCTTGCACGAGGTAAACAGGTAGTCCAGGAGTTCTATCCCCAGATCAATCTCGTCGATGGTGATGTCCAATGACGGTGCCAGCGTAAATACATTTTTATAATGTCCACCGATGTCCAACACCAAGCCCATCGGACCGCGGGATGTGGGAATGCCCCCAGCCAATCCTGCCTCAAAGATCCGGTCTGCTAGAGCTTTGTCCGGGGTGAAACGGTCTGACTTGGTCACTTCAATGCGAAGGGCTAACCCCAAGCCGGACACATCCCCAATGGTTTCATGACGCTTTTTGAGTGTTTCGAGCTGCTGCAAGAAGTACGCACCGGATTCCATCACCTTCTTCTCGTAATGTTGCTGTTCAATCCACAGCAGGGTCGCGAGCGTCGCAGCGGTCCCCAGCGGATTTGACGAAAAAGTCGAATGGGTGGACCCCGGTGGGAACTTCGCAGGGGAAATGAGCGCCTCTTGAGCCCAGAGTCCCGAGATGGGATTCAAGCCATTCGTCATGGCCTTGCCGAAGACGACGATGTTCGGCGTCACCCCGAAATGCTCAAGTGCCCAAAATTTACCGGTCCTGAAAAACCCCATCTGAATTTCATCGTCCACCAGCAGAATCTTCCGCTCACTCAGAATCTTTTGCAGTCGCGAGAGGTACTCCGGCGGTGGAATGATATATCCGCCGGTGGCCTGAACCGGTTCCACATAGAAAGCGACGAACTCCGGCTCGTTGGCTCTCGAATCCCAGAAGGAGTTGTACTCCGTTTCAAACAGTCGCTCCACCTGGTTGACACAGTAGTAGTCGCAGGTGTCCAGCTTCTTCCCATACGGGCAACGATAACAGTAGGGATATGGCACGAAGTGCGCGCGATTCGAGAAATGGCCGAATCGACGGCGATACCGATAGCTGGACGTAATCTCTGAGGCGCCAAGTGTCCGCCCATGATAGCCACCAGTAAAGGCCATGAAGAGGCTCTTCCCGGTGGCATTTCTCACGAGTTTCATCGAGTCCTCAATGGCCTGTGCGCCGCCCACGTTGAACTGCACTCGCCCCTCCATACCGAATGCGCGCTCACACTCCTTTGCGAGCTTTTCCGCCACCAAAACCTTCTCTTCGTGCAGGTACTGACAAGCCAGCTGCGGCAGTCGGTCTATCTGAGCCTTCAGCGCGTCGCTGATGGTCTTATTGCGATAACCGAAATTGACCGCCGAGTACCACATCTGCAAATCGAGATAGGGTTTATCCTCGCGGTCGTAGAGGAAGCTCCCCTCACAGTTTTGGAAGAATTTCGGCACAGGCGAGTAGTGGACGGTGTCTCCGTATGAGCAGTATTTCGCCTCTTTCTCGCGTAGCGATTCTTCGCTGAGTTGGACCATTGGAAGAGGTTTCATGCGATGCGGGCCTCCTTTGCGAAGAGACGTTCGACCACCTCGTCCAGCGTCTCGAATGGTATGCATGGAATGCCAGTCCGCTCGCACCAATCCCGGAGCGTCCCCTTGGCAAACACGGTCTGCATTTTCCCTGACACACACTGATCTGAACGGCCGTCTCCAATGTATACGGGCCACGATGCCTGGGGGTCTGCCGGTAGGGTCAGCGCGCATTTGCATGTTCCCGCACCGCTTTTACACTCTTTCTCCGCGAAGGGGAAGCTGAGTTTCGGACGACCGCTCTCAATCCAGCGGAGGTGGTTGGAGAATACAGGAAGATGTAAAAGCCCATGCCGACGCAGGACCGCTTCAACAAGGAGGTCAATGCCGTCGCTCACAATGGTGAGCGGCACTCCGTGTTCAGAACAGCGGCGGTCCAGCGTGAGAATCCCCTCGTCGATCGGTAGATCAGCGGCAAATTCGATGAGCGTCTCTCGATCTGCCTGGATGAGCTCGATTTGACGCGCGAGACACTCCTGACTCGTGATCTCGCCTCTCAACCATCGTGCCTCCCATTCTCGCCATGTCGGGAGGGCGAAGGCTTCAAGCACAGCATCGGTGGCATCAAGGCTGGTGATCGTTCCGTCGAAATCACAGTAGACTTCCGTTGGTCTGACTTTCAGAAGACGTCGCGCATCGACTTGGCACCGTGGTTGGTTATGAATGACGAGGCTCCTTTCGTTTCTGAACGGCGTTCACCGGTTATGCTCCGAGTGCGCTTGCAAGACTCAGACAGACAAGGCTGAAACCCCGTCCCGGAAATAGCTCCCAAATGAGCGGGGTCAACCGGCTGTAGAGGTCATCTTTCGGAACGAATCCATCCGTATTAAGCAGGCAGTTCTCGCTGAACGTTTCATGATTATGCATAGAGATCAGGATTACTCTGGTGGCCCCCGAGCGGTGTTTGATCTGCTGGGCTGCTTCGTGACCATTCATGGTCGGCATGACCAGATCCATCACTACAAGGTCGGGATTGAGAATGAGCACCTGTTCAATCCCTTCCTGTCCCGAGGTCGCTTGGCCCACGACGTGAATTCCAGGTTGTTTATTCAGCCACTGTGACGCGCGATCGAGGAAGAGCGGATTGTCGTCAACCAATAGAACGCGCAGAGGCGGATGCTGACCACTGGTCTTCTGTGCAGATTTAATCTGTGTCATCGCGATATAGTCATAACTCTAACACTCGACAGATAATGCACAAGTAAAAATGCTACGGAATCGGAGGAGGGAGACTACGGAGAATAGAGCCGGACACTACGTAGGGTTATGAGAACCCCCAGAACGCCTGGGCTGTTACTGACTTGGTTTGATAAGCCCGGTGCGAATCGCTAATTTGACGAGGCCTGGCACGTCGCGGATATTCAGACGTTCCATGAGGTCAGCACGGTGAGTTTCCACGGTTCGCAGGCTCAGGTCCAGCCGCTGAGCGATCTCTTTGTTTGCATACCCCTCGGCAATCAATTGGAGAATTTCTTTCTGTCGAGAGCTGAGACAGGCGAGGGGGCCTTGGTCGCCTTCTTTTCGTTGTCGATAGGCATCGACGGTATACTTCGCCACAGCCGGAGTAAGATAGATGTCTCCTCTCATCACCGTTCTGATCGCTAACTCGAGCTCCATCCGATCCACATCCTTGAGCAGATAACCGGCTGCGCCGGAATCTAGCGCCTGCTGGAAATACTCCTCACCCGCATGCATCGACAGTATGATCACACGGGTGGTCGGAAAATCCTTTTTCATGCGGATGACCGTTTCGAGGCCATTCAGCCCTGGCATCGTAATGTCCATGAACACAATATCTGGCTGAATAGTTTTTGACAGCTCCAGTGCCTCACGACCATCGCCGACCTCCCCTACCACCTCAATGTCGTCGAGTTTTTCCAGTAGGGAGCGGATACCTTGGCGGACCAAGGCATGGTCGTCTGCGAGTAAGACACGAATCGCCATCAGGAGATCCCCTCCTCTGACGCCACCAGTTGCGGGTTGAGTTTAACGAGAGGAAGGCGAGCCGTGAGCCGCGTTCCCGTCTTCGTATTGGATGTGATCGTCAGCTCTCCCCCAACTAATCGAGCTCGCTCTTCCATGCCAAGTAGACCGACGCTGAACCCGGTCCTGGCCCGAGTCTTTGCCCGATCGACGTTGAATCCCTTCCCGTTATCCTCGATGATCAACACAAGACAATCTCCCTGCCGCCCCAAACTCACTCGTACGTGCGTCGCCTCGGCATAGCGCGCGACGTTCGTTAATGCTTCTTGAACAATTCGAAAGCAGGCGATCTGAATCTCTGGCGGGAGGTGGTTCTCCCCTTCGCGTGCAGAATATTCTGTTTCCCATCCGGCTCGTTCCCCTTGGCGCTTGACATACCACTTGAGTGCGGGAACCAACCCTAATTCGTCGAGCAAAGAGGGGCGTAAATCCAATGCCAGACTTCTGACTTGCCGGATGACCCGATCTAAAATATTCAGACTATCTTTCAGTAGCGAAGCTGTAGGGCCAGCCGCCAGTATGTTCTCTGCCTCGCGCAAATCCAATTTCATCGCGGTCAACGACTGCCCGATTTCATCATGAAGATCGTGGGCGATCTGTCGTCGCTCCGTCTCCTGGACATTCATCAGGCGGTGCGATAGTTCTCGCAGCCGTTCGTTCGAATCGACTAATGCCTCCGTTCGCTCCTGGATGCGAAGTTCCAGTTCGCCATGAGTCCGCGAGAGGGCATCTTGTGCCTGTTGGCGTTGCGTGATTTCCCGACGGATCTGCCATGCGATCCAGATCAGAATCATGACTTCTATCACGACACCGATTATGAAATAGAAAATGGCGCTCTTGCCTTTTTCATCGACATGGCGGTCCCGCGCAATCAAGCGCTCTCTTTCCATCGCTTGCATGTTTTCGATGAGTGCGCGGATTGAATCCATGAGACTCTTGCTTTCCGCCATGTACGATTCCATCTGAACCGACTGGTGCGCCACGTCCTTGTGCAAGGCAAGCACGGTCTTCAGTAGCACCAGTTTTTTGTCAATCAAGGCGTTCAGCATTTCAATATTGCGTAACTGCTCAGGAGTGTCTTGAGGAGTCACTTGCATGATGGTCGAGAGTGCCTCCCTATCTCGACTCACCACGTCCAATCCAGTCTTGTAAGGGTCCAGGAAGTTCTCTTTCCCGGTCATGAGATAACCACGCAGCCCGATCTCGATGTCCTGCACATCGGACAGCACGACCTGAAGGCGTCCTAATACTTCCTGAGAGTGGGCCACCCAATCAACGGTTTCATCGAACTCTCGTATGCTCTGGTAGCCGGCGAGACCGATTGATAGAAGAACGGCTCCCACAAGCCAAAATCCGGCTTGGATCTTGTATGAGAACGCCCGTTCTGATCGGCCGGTCTGTGGTTGAGGTTCAATGGAAGGAATTGACATGCATGGCCTCTGGATGTTGCCGTCAGGCGTCTGCCTTTTCGCGGAGCTCCTTTTTTACTATATAGAGACCGCTGCATTCAATCCAGGGCCAAACGGCGGCATGCCACAGGGAGTTCGAGATACCGGCTTCGTCTGCCATCTTGCTCAAACCCTCCCCCTTTCCCCCTCGTTGCACCAGATTAGCCAACGATACGAGTGGCAAGGTGAAGGTGCTTCCATCTTTCTAGTTCGCCCGGCCTTGGTTTGATCGGCCCTGGTTCTTTCTGTGGAGTCTAGCCCCGATGTGCATCGGTTCACTGTCCCGAGGAACGCGATTGTGGGAGCTCATTCAGAGCGATGAACCAATGATTCGGTCTCCTCCGCACCATTTATATTTCTTCATCCCCAAATCGAACTGACTCTCTTCGCCACCGGAGAAAGGCGCCATTGACCCAGCTTCCTCTCCCTATCCAAATCAGAAGCGGATACCAACTCCT
>JAWOMO010000030.1:0-139402 GCA_033852435.1 Nitrospira sp. | reverse complement strand
TCTATCCCTTCGCCAAGCGCATCCTCCACGTTCCACAAGCCATGTTAGGGATCGCATTCGGCTGGGGCACGATCATGGCCTGGACGGCTTCGCGCGACACCATCGAGGGCCCAGCCTGGTTCATCTTTGCCGCCACGATCTGTTGGGCGATCGGCTACGATACGATTTATGCGCTGCAAGACCAGGAGGACGACCGCCGTATCGGCGTCAAATCGTCCGCACTCTTCTTTGGACGCTCTACCTGGCTGGCCGTGGGAGTCGCGCTTGCGGTGATGCTCACGCTATTGGGAATGGCCGGCTGGATCACCCAGATCGGCTGGATCTTCTACTGGGTGCTGGCAGCCACCAGTCTCTACTGTGCGAAGCAGGTGGTGGAACTGAGAAAGCCGGTTCAGCCGGCCCGTGCCTTCCACATGTTTCACGAACATGTGTGGCTGGGCTCGGCGATTCTGGTTGGCTCGATTGCCGGATTTCTACTGTGAAATTGCGCAGGCTGGTCAGCCGTACGGGGCGACCATCCGGGTGATTCGCGAGCCTGTTCTCAGCTCGCCGGCTTGGACGCGGTCGCCGGTGCCTCATCCGCTTTCGGCGCACGCAGCGTGCCCAGATACATGGTCACAGCCTTGGCATCGGCATCGCTCAACCCCAGCGCCGGCATTCTCGTCTCCGGCTTCATCGCCTGCGGGTTCTTCACCCAACGATAGATCCAGGTGCCGTTGAGACGGAAACCGGCGCGGTCCAAGGCAGGACCGACCTTGCCGCCTTCACCGGCGAGGCTGTGGCAGCCGTTGCAGCCATACTTGCTGGAATAGAGTCTCTTCCCCGTTTCCGCGAGGACGCCGGCTTGCTCCGGCTTCATCGTGAGATCCGGACGAGCAACACTGACGCCCTTGCCGGGCCTCGTGGCAAAATAGTTCACTGCTGCTTGAGCGGCATCGAGTGCCTTCTTCGCCTCCCCCATGGCCGCCTGTTCCTTGGCATACGCAGACTCGTCGACATCAACATCTTTTTTAAGCGCAGCACTCTTCTTTTCAGCTTCCTCATTGGCCTTTTTTTCGGCTGCTTCGTAGGCCTGTTTGGCTTCATCGAACTTGGCTTGCGCAGCTTGAAGTGCGTCAGCCAATTCCTTTTTCCGGTCTTCGACCTTGAACTCCATCTTCATACCATGCAGCGTACGGACGTAGCCGACGATTGCCCAAATTTCTTCCTCGGAAAGCGTGTACTTGAAGGTCGGCATGGTGGGCACGGCAAAATCGTCGTCGCCGATCTTGTCACCGCCGGGGCTGGTGTCCTTCATGTCCCGTGAAATTGTATTGAAGATATCTTCGTCCTTGAAGGTGCTCATTTCGGATTTGTTGGAGAGGTCTTTCGGCTTGGGATCGGGCATCGAGGACCAATTGAAGCCTTCGTTCTGCCGGCCATTCTCACCGTGACAATGCATGCAGTAGTGGGTATAGAGTTCCTTGCCCTTCTTCTGCTGCTCGCTTGCACAACCTCCGGCGACCAGGGCCCAGACTCCGACGAGACCGGCTACCGCGCCCATCACTTGCAGTCTTGCGGCCTTCATGCTGACTGCCCTTTCTTCAGTTTGCGGATCAACACGAACTGAAACGCCAGCGCCAGTCCCATCGCGAGCGCAGCATACAGATAGCCCGAATAGTCGGGCGGCGCTTCGGCGCGGAAATACCACCAGGAGGACACGGCTTTCTGAGACCCCTTCTCCACGAGATCGCCGGCTCCGTCTTTTCTTCCATCCCACACGGCAAAGGCGACATTGATGAACTCGCCCGGCTTGACCTGCGTATCTTCATCCGGATGGTCGGTCGAAAGATTCCTCGAGAAGACGACTTTCCAGGTTCCGTTGGCGTAGACACCCTTGGCCTTGACGTCCTGATGGTCTTGCGCTTTCAGGGTTCCGAAACCTTTGGCGCTCATGTCCACGCCTTTATTGTCTTTGTTCTTCCAATACCAAATGTTGACGGGGCCGCCTTCTACCTGAGCCATCGGCTGGCCATGGGCAAAGTGGGCCTTCTTGTCGCCGACCATGAATTCCAGCGCGGCGGCATCGTCAGGGTTTTCCGTTGGATCGGCGTACTCCAGGAGCACCGCCACCTGCGTCCCATCGTGAAGGGCTCGAACTTTCAAATCTTTGACGGTCACTTCCTGTATACGATTTTGCCAATGCACCTGGGGAGACATCGGGAATTGCGCCTGCGGCGCGCCGTCCCAGGCCGCAGCATTGGGATCATCGACCGGGAGCGCACCCTTCACCATCACGGCCCTGACCGCCACGCTCTCCTGGGCCAGGCTGACTGTCGTTCCAGCGACGAAGAACGCTATGCCGATTCCTGCGACCGCGCTGCCCCACTGTATTCCTTGTCTCATTCCCCGTGTCATACGAGCCTCGTTGCTAGTTCGACTCACGCTCAGCCATGCGATCGGTTATTCCCAGGTTCTTGGAGATTGATGGGCTCCGTCATATTCACCCATAATGATCTTCCAGATCCATTCATCCGGCAGTTCGACTTCCCATCGGGGCATGGCGGATTTCCATGGCATGCCTTCGATCGGCAAGCCGACGCCGCCCTTCTTAATGCGCCAGAACAGATAGCTTTCCTGAAGCATCGCGATCGTGGTCGGATCCGAGAAGTTCGCCGGCGGCGGATTGAAGCCGCGAGCCGCAGGGCCCTTGCCGTCAAAGTTGCCTCCGTGGCAAGGCGAACAGAATGCGGCGTAGAACCCTTTCCCCTGCATGATGTTGTCCGGTGTCTTCGCGACGGGATTCGACAGGCCCGTGTATTCGCCCGGAGGTGCCGGATGGATCGTGCGGTTCTCGGCGGGAGGCGCATCGCTGACAGCCGTGCTACCGTATGTCTGCCACCCGACCAGCAACGGGAATACAATCAACACTGCATACCGTGCCGCCTGCAACGCGCCGATATTTTCCCCGGTGAGGAAGCGCTGGATCGGGCCCCAGAAGGCGTCTTTGGATTCGCCGCTCATCGTGGCAAAAATGACGATGCCGGACGTCGTGAGCATGATGTAGAGGAAAATCAGACTCGACGGCAACGGCGCGGACCCCGGAATATTGGGCACGACAAATTTCAGGATCAAATAGACGACGGCGATCAGGATCGCCGGTTTGGTCAAGCCACCCATACGTGCCTCCTCAGTGCGCTCGTGCGACGGCTAACGGAACGGACTCAACCGATTTCACCGGGGCGGCAGGAGCCTGACCCGGCACTTCCAATTCGGACGGATTGACTGAAATCGGCTCCCCGCTCATCTGCTGCAGGAACGCGATCACGGACAGAATCTCGTTCTTGGTGAGGCCGATCGGATTCTTATTGATATACGGCATCCTGGCCGGATACTCCTTCGGCAATCCTTCATGCCGATAGTCGAGATAGATGTACGCCTGCGGCTGCGTCAGACTCTCGAAAATGAATTCGCGGCTCAACTTGGCACCGATACCTTTGAGATCAGGGCAGCGAGCCGATTCGCTCGGGCCGATTGAATGGCAGAGCGCGCATTGGCCTTTGCTGAAGAAAATCTTCTGGCCGATCGCCGCCATGTCGGTTGGCGTTTTGACGGTGGCAATGTCAAACTTCTCTTCGGCCGGCGGCAGCGAGGCCATCTGGGGCACGGCCAGGGCGACGAGCGAGAAAAGTCCCAGGACGATCGCGACGAATCCGATGACACGGGCGAATTGTGCCCGGACAAACAGAAGGGTGACGATCCCGAATCCGACAACCGAGAGTCCGATTAGTTGCAGCTTGACGACTTCACTCATAAGACTCCTCTTAGGACATCAACCGTGTCAGCTCTGCTTGTCCAGCGACTGCGCCCCCCCCGCCATAGCCGGCATCCCGTGCGGGAGCTCGCCCTTCGCACCGCCGTGGCCGGCCTTGGCCTTGTCGCCCATGGTGGCGACCCAGAAGATGAAGGCAACGAGCATACAGAAGAAGAACGTGTTCAGCGCCATGAACGCGGCAGCATAGCCGAGCGCAGGAGAAAAGGCATACTGCGACGAATCGCGCATGACACCATAAATATGCCAGTGGACGCGCGAGGAGGACCTCGCATAGCCCATCAGCGTCATGAGCAGAATGACCATGATCGCGTTGAGCACCAGCGCATAGCCTGCGCGCGGTGGCATGCGGCCCCACACCATTTCTGTCGTCGTCTTCGCGCTCTTGAGCAGCAGCGCGGTCAGCGGAGTGATCGTCAGCATAACGAACAGGACAATCAACACCTGCGAGGTCGAGAAATAGTTGATGCGGATAATGGCCGGCACGAAGTAACCCCACACGCCGAGCACGACGACCGCGATGCCCGCGAGAACGAGTATGGCACTCATGAGAGCCCTCGCGATCTTGGCCCACCCAGCCGTTTCCTCCTTGCCCGCGCGCCAGTACATGATGAAGCTCATAAAGGTCACGAGGATCATCAGGTTCGCGACGGTCATTTTTGCCGACATGACGCCGAACACGCCGAGCAATGGATGGTGCGTGCCGCCCATTTTTCTCGCTTCCTCCAGACTGGCGACGAGCGAGTGTGGCGTCATCCAGACACCGAGGCAGAGGAGAAGAATGACCAGCATTGTCAGAATGGGTTTGCGATACTTCACCTCGGAACCGGGAATTCGATGGGTAATGCCGAGCCAGAAGTAGTAATTCGAGCCAAGAAAGAGCACGCCGATCAACATGGCTTGTAGAATGAACAGCCAGGAAAGGAATCCGCCCATGAGCGTAATGCCCATCTGCTGATTGTACTGGTAGATTTCCCGCATGAGCCAGTAGCCGGCGAAGGGAAGTGGCAACAGTCCGAAAACCCCGATGAAGTTCCCGACGTAGCCCATCCAGTCGTAGTGGTCACGATCTTCCGTCGTCCTTGCTGACAGGTATCGGATGCCGGCATAGGCGCCGCAGATGTACCCGCCAAGCACGACGTTCGCGATCAGACGGTGAATGTTGACCGGCCACCAGGTCGGATTCCAGGTCGCAGCCCAGGCTCGCTGAAGATCCGTGCCCTCCGAAATGACGACCGGACTTGCCTGAAATGTCGCCCATGAATTCGGCACGATCATGATGAAGAACGCAAAGACGTTGAGCAGCAGGCCGAGGAAGATGTGAAACGTCTTCTTCCCGCCGTCCTGCATCGCATCCCAGCCATACCAGTAGAGATAGAGCGTCACGGTTTCGAGCAAGAAAAGCAGGCAGTAGACAATGAATGACGGAAAGAAAATGTCCGTCAGATAGTTCATCAACTTGGGATAGAACGCGATCAACAAGAAGAGCAGGATGCCGCCGAAGAGCGCAGTGGTGGCATACGACGAGGTCAGCAGCTTCGTGAACTCCTTCGCCAGCTTGTCGTAGCGCTTCTCACCGGTCTTCCACCCGACGACTTCGCAGAGCCAGGCGAAAATCGGAACGCCTAACACGAAACCGGCCAGAAGCAGGTGCAACTGCGCGATAATCCACACCAGGTTGCGGCTGCCGATCCCCGGGATGTCACGATATTCGGTGGGACCAGCCGGCGCGCCTTCTGCGGCAATGCCGATCGAAGGGAGAGCCAACCAGCCTGCGGCAAGCAACAGCCCCGGGAGCCATCCACCATGACCGCTGAGGGTCTGGAGAATCCGCTGAATCAATCTGCCCTGGTGTCGCATGGCACTCACCTCATCATCTCGCAGATTACGGTTTCTTCGCAGCAGGGAGAGCCGCATCGTGACCGCCCTTCGCTTTCCCCTTGCCCTTGTCCTTTTCCGCTTCCTCCGCCTTCCGCTTTTCGATCGCCTCGAGCTGGGCCGTCAGTTGCGCGATCATCTTTTCGTCTTTGTTCAAGGCATCGAGCGGTTTGTAAGGCGGCTGAGCCTTCACTTCCGGTTTCTTACAGCATTCGTGCGGATGCGGCGTGGTTACCGGCAGCGCAGCCCAAAAGAGCAATGAGAGCACGACACCGGCCCCCGTCACCCCCACCAGCATCAGTCCTTGATCGGCGGGAACACGCATGAGATCCCAGCGCTTAATCAGGCCTTGATAATTGTCCGTTGCAGGTCCGGAAGCCGATGCCGTCCCTCTGATCATTCGACCGACCAGCGACACGCCGATCAGCAACAACAAAAGTAGCACGGCTGAGGCGATCGAACCCCACATGGTCAGCTCAATGCTGATCCGCTCCGCAACCGGAATGCCCTTGAACATCTCCGACTCAAAAATCGAATGCGCCATGGAGATCGCCGCCGAGGTCACAGTGCCCACAATAATCCAGACAATCGGCAGATAGATGGCGCCGACGAGAGCGGCCTTCCACCATAATGTGAGTCCCAGGCCATCAGGCGGTTCCTTCTTGAATTTCTCGAGCAAGAACGTCCGACCGACGACACCAAGCGCCCAGATATCAATGGGAATCGAGATGAGGAAGAGAAGTGCGATCCCGACTCCTTCGCCGATGTGCGACTCCAGCCCCATCGAAATAATCGGCAGTGCGAAGACCGTCACTGGGCTGGCGAGCAGCATCAGGAATGCCAGTCCAATCCTGCCTTCGAAATGCATCATGCCCATGGCGAGGAACAGGACGGCGATGGCGAGTTTAATTGGGAAACCAGTCCAGAATGCCGGCCAGAGCACCCCCAGCCCGATCTTTGTAGGCGACATCGATTCGCGTTCGTCAGTCATAATCCTTACAAGCGGCGCAACGGCGCCGCGCTAGTCTAGGAACTCTCGGTTGATAATCGCCGATACCGTAAACAGGAGTATCGTGACCATTACGACGATCCAGCCGATCAAGGCGATCGGGCGCTTGAAGATGTTTCGCTCGGGATCTTTATCGATAAAGGGCAAGGCGGCGAGCAATGCCATGAACGCCCCGGGCAGGGCGATCGCGCCCAGGAACTGGCCGAACTCACCGGCGAAAATCTTCAGTCGCAGCAATTGGAACAGGAAGAGGAAATACCACTCCGGCTCCGGATGGTAGTCGCCGGGATCGGGCGTGGCTTCTTCCAACAACACGACCGGCTCCCAGAAGGCCAGCGCACAGATGCTGGCAAATACCACCGCCATGCCGACGATATCTTTCCAAATCTGCCGCGGGAAGAAGTAGTCGGTCTTCGCTTTGATCTCTTCAGACGTGCCCCGGAACGGACCGGCCGGCCCCGCCGCGCGGAACAAGAAGAGATGCAATCCGGCCAGTCCCATGAGGGCGGCAGGAAGAATCATGACGTGAATGACGAAGAACCGGCTCAAGGTCATCTGTCCCGGTGTCGCGCCGCCTTTGAGAAATCGCGCCATGAAGTCGCCGAGCAGCGGCGTCTTGTCCATGATCTCAACACCGACCGTCGTTGCCCAGTAGGCGCGCTGATCCCACGGCAGCAAATAGCCGGTGAACCCGAATCCCATGACGATCCCAAACAGCGCCAGACCGACGAGCCAAATCATTTCTCTCGGTTTCTTGTACGCTCCCCAGAGAAAGACCTGCGACATGTGGGCGAACACGCAGACCACCATCGCCGTTGATCCCCAGAAGTGGTAACTCAGGAGAAACCAGCCGTAATCCACTTCGTGAATGATGTACTGGGTGCTGGCGTAGGCGTGATCGGCAGTCGGCACGTAGTAGAACATCAGCAAGATGCCGGTCAGGGCCTGCATGATGAAAATGAACAACAGCACAGAACCGAACACATAGGCCCAACGGGAGCCGCCGGGAACCGGCTCGTTGAGCATCTTGGCCTGCATCTGCTTCAGCCCGACGCGCTCGTCGACGAAGGCAATGACTTTTTCGATCACGGTCGGCTGGGTGCTGGGAATTGAAGAATGTTCCATTTAGACGATCCGAATCTGCGACTTGGTTCCTGCCTTGAATTCCATATCGACGATTTCGACGTCCCCGGCGGCCGACACTCTGATCGGCAGCGCATCGAGCGGACGCGGCGCCGGGCCGTCGAGCACTTTTCCGGAGGCGTCGTAGATGCTCAAGTGGCAGGGGCAGAGAAAGACCTGGCCGAGGATTTTGTGCTGCCGCCACTTATAGCCGCACCCAAGATGCGGACACTTTCCGGAAAATGCGACGTAGGGAATCTCTTTCTTGTTCGTCCAGATGGGCTTGCCGAAGGCGTCGCGAAATTCCATGTCCTTGCCCTGATAGACCTTCTCAAGGACGGCGGGCGTCGCCTTCAGAATCCAGACGTTTTTTTCGATTTCGGCCTCCGGCAGGTAGGCTTCCTTGACCTTCTTCTTGTACTTGAACTGCACGCCGATATCTTCCTGCTTGATCTTGCCGACGTTGCCGATCTTGAGCCATCCATTGTCGAACGGCGCGTACATCGGCTTCATGAGGTAGCGCAGGATCGGGTATGCGATCGGCAGTCCGATCAAAAACCCGATGGCATGCGTGAAGTTCATGAAAAACGTCCGCCGTTTGACGCTTTTCTCCAACTCAGGGAACGGCACGAGCACTTCGCCCGGCGTGACGTGAATCTTCTCTTCGAGATGCGCGATTTCGACTTCATGGGTCGTCACATACTCGTCGCGCTTGAACGGCGGCAACGCCATGATGTCGGAGGAAGGCGCGCGCAACTCGACGAGACCGTCCGTAACGGCCTGGACGTGGCCCATGGCGATCTGCCGCTCGCCGCTTCCGTTCATGGACACGACGATGTGGCTGATCTCCTGCGAAAGGGGATCGACGACGACCTTCGTCACTTCACCGATTTCACGGTCCGTGCAGCGGACCTTGGATTTCAGCTTCGGCTGCATCATTACTTCTTCTTGATCGGCTTCGGCGTATTCACCGAGGTGTTCTTGAAGGTGACTAGCCAGGAGGCGAGCGCCACGACGTCTTTCTCCTCCATGAGATCCTTGTACTTGTCCGGCATCTTGCCCTTCTCGTACTCTTTCTCGAACCCTTCAGCCATCCAGCTCTTCGGATCGAGAATCTTCTGCTTGATGTCGTCAACCGTGAGGTAGCTGCCGATATTGTCGAGCTCGGGACCACGCTTCTTTCCGCCTTCGCCTTTCAACTTATGGCAGTTGTAACACTCTTGGAGCTGCCACTGGTCCTCGCCGATTTTGAGAATATCTCCGCTTGCAGCGGCCGTTGACGGCGGGGCACCAGGGCCTCCGGCTGCTTGCGCAGCGGGAGCCTGATCACCGCCCAACGCCTTGATCCGTTCGGCCAGAGCTTTCGCCTGTTCGTCAAGCGCTTTGGCTCGCGCAATCAGTTCGTCGGCCTTGCCTTGCTCGGTCGCAGCCCGCTTCGGCTTGAGAATCTTTTCGATCTTTCCCTTTTCATCTTCCGGATCGTACTGCGGCCACATTGAGGCGCCGGCGATGTACACCGCGCAGAGCACGACGTAAAACACCAGGAGAGCAACGAGGGCCTTGCCTCCGCTCATGGTTTTCATCGACGGAGCATCGAGCAGGATGAACACGGCCGCGCCGAGGATCGCATAGGCGAAGAACATCATCTGGAAGATGACGGGAAACTCGAGCGCTCTCGTTATCCCGATCAGCGCGCCACCCACCACGAGGCCGACTACCAGCTTCTTGATCACATTCCCCATACAGGTCCTCTTTCCTTCAGGAGGGATTCACGCCGGGCTTACTTGGCCCCGGCAGGAACTGGACTGCCCTCATGCGCATGCCCCTTCGACTCGGAAGGCCGCAGCGTCACGAGAATGGCGAAACTCACGACCGCGTAAAAGATGACGGTGATTCCGGTGATCCACCAGGCCGAATACGATAGCGTCGGCGTAAAAGACTCGGCGGTAAAATCCGGCAACAGATTATACGTGTGGAAATACTTCCGCAGCAGCGACCGCACAGCGCCCATTAATCCCATCGTCCAAATGGCGCTGAACGCCAGGAAAATCAAGACGAACTGGGACACAAAATCGATCTTGCCCCAGACGATCGTGCCCTGACTGATGCCGCGATTGTAAATGACGTAGTTCACCACGGTGACGAACACCAGCGTAAAGGCAGCGGAGTTCTTTGCTGGCATCAACGCCAGGAAGTTCCAATCCGAAGGTAGCTCCAATTCCGCAACCAACTTGGCGCCGGTGGGCACGAATCCGTGGGGGGTGAGCCAGATCGCATCTCCCACGACCACCATCAAGAAGCCGATTTTGATTACCGTACGCGCCGAGACGGTCAACGGGATAAACCGGCCAAGCACGAAGGGAGCCAGAAGCAGGGGCAGCAGAAAGGCTAAGGAAGTCGGATCGGGAACCGGATAGTCCGTTAGGACTTTGGTCATAACCAAGGGAAGCGCAACCATCACAATGGGAGCCAGGATCGTCATCCGGACCTTCTCGACCCCCTCGATGCGTTTCATGCTCAGCCAGATATAATAGTTACTGGCCAGGAAGATAAGCCCGATCATCGCCCCCTGCATTTCAAAGAACATCGAGAGTTGGTCGGCCATCATGTAGGGGCAGATTGACGCATCGTAGTCGCACAGTTCATACGCCAAGAGATAGCCCATGAACGGGAGGAACAACAGCGCACCGACTCCAATCAGGTTGCCGACAAACCCCATCCAATCATAGTAAGCCCGTTCTTCTTCTTTCTTCGCGCCCATGTACATGTAGGCAGCGATCAGACCTGCGACGAAACCGCCGAACGTCACGTTGCCGACGAGGCGGTGGAGGTTGAGCGGCATCCAGCTATAGTTGAAAATTTTATCCCACAGCGTGGCGGTTGCAAGAAACTCCTGTGGCGAAATCCCTTCCGCTTTCACCGGCGTGTTCATGAAGGAGGTCGGTCCGTCGATCACAAACAGCGTGATCGTCCCGATCAAGTTGAGCAATACGCCCAAGGCGATGTGGCGCGCCTTCTTGTCCCCCTTCCATGCATCCCACGTATAGAAATACATGTAGAGCAAGATCGTCTCGCTGATGAACAGGAGCGGATACACGACAGCAAAGAGCAGGAAAAAGTGATTGATCAACCAGGTGGTGAATTGCGGGTAAGTCGCCAGCAGCACGAAGATGAACAGGCCGCCTGTGAGGGCGGTCATGCTGTAGAGAATGACCGTGACTTTCGTGACCTCTTTAGCCAGGCGATCGTAGCGGGGATCCTGCTTCCGGTAGCCCAGCCACTCCGAGATGACGACGAAGATCGGTGCCCCGAGAATGAAGCCGGCGAACAGGATGTGCAGTTGAGCGACGATCCAAACCGCTGTCCGATTGCCCGTGTAGGGGAATTCAACCGGAGGCGCCCCAGGAGCTTGCGCATAGGCCGCTCCTCCAAACAGCGCCAGAAGCGCAAACAGAGCCAAGAGACTGCGCTGCCATGTTTTCATGATATTCCCCCGCCCTCCTCCACTAAATCCCGGTTCGACAGGCCCTGGTTCCGCCTCTTACTTTCCAGCCTCGGCCTGTGCCACTGCAATATTCCCCGCGTCCGCCCACTGCTTCTTCTCCGCGTCCCAGGCCTTGCCGGCTAGACCGAAGTTCCGCTCAAACAGCACGAGCTTCCAGCGATCTTCATCCGACAACTTGCTCTTCCAGGCCTTCATTTTGGTATTGGGCACGCCTTCGGAAATACGCCAGAACCAGACGGAGTCTGAGTAGAGCTTCATCCGTTCGCCGTTGCGGAAATCCCGCGCGCCGGCCTTGACGGGCTTGCCGTCCTTGCCATGGCAGCTTGCACAATTCACATCGGGGTTTGTTTCGCCGATGAACAGCTTCCGGCCCTCTTCCATCTTGGCCGCATCCGTCCACCAGTCAGCTGGCATATGCTTGTCGGCATACTCGCCGGGAGCCGGAGGAGGCGGAACTATCGGACCCTCCCCTGTTTCACCGCATGCAACCACGGCTAAACCCAAACCTAGTAGCACCGCCAGCTGTGCAAACGTCGTCTGTTTCATAACGATCCCTCGCTCCTTATTTAGAATTCATGACGAAAAAAAAGACGCTTTGACCGGAGTGAATTCACTCCCGCAAAAGCGCCAATACCCTCGAGATTCCCTGAAGCCACGCGCACTGCCCCTCGCCACATCCATTGACCGATCCGGCGAGGTGCACATCAGCCCCACGGACCGCCCAGTGATTATTGCTTGCGTTTCCCCTGCGACCTGCCTCGTTTCTGTTCCAGCTTCCGCTGGGATCGAACCATTTTTAGCCCGATCACCCCAACCGCTGCTGTTGCTACGGCTCCCAGCCCCCACCACAGCCAGATCGGAGGACTACTCCTATCGTGGATACAGCCGGTCCCGAAGTTAACCTGAATCTTGCGCTCGGACTCCAGGTCTTTCGGATCGAACTGAACCTTCAGATTCTGCTGCTCTCCCTTCGCCTCCACCAAGAGCGGATCGCCCAGATTGTCATTGTGCAGGTGGAACGTGGCCTTGTAGTACCCGTCCCCCTCGGTCTTGACGATCTGCCCGTAGGAGATCTTGGTGTCCTTGACAAGGACGTCGCTATCCGAAACCCCTCTCCCATCCGCACCGCACACGAACCCTTCGACAGTGAATCGATGATCCGCTTCGTGCGTTGCCCAAACCCCGGATGGAAATCCCGCAATCAATGCACAGGCAGCCAGCGCAATCCGCAACCTTGTCTGTCTCTGCTTCGTGTATCTCAAACTGGATGGCGTGTGCGCCACTCGATTCCGTGCAATAGTTTCAAACAACGAAACGCCTCGCCACGACGGGCTTCCCCAGTTTTGAGGCCGATGTTTCTAACATAGGCCCCCCTGGTTGTCAACGACAAGACAAGGCCTCTAAAGGGATACCCCTGTTCCTGCGAATTGCGCTTGACGCTGAGGAAAATGTTGTGATTTGGGGGGAGAGCGGAAGAGAGAAGGATTTGATACCTGAGACTGGAATACTCTACAAATATCCGCGCGTGCGCGCCTCGGATTCGACCCGCGCGGCCTCCGTACGCCGCTCCGACTCTTTCTTCGAAACCCAGGCCTCCCACGACTTGCCATTCGCCGTGTCTTCTCCGGTAAACGCGATTGAGAGGATGACGGCATAGGCAATCCGTCGAGGTGCCGGGTTATCGGCAGGAAACACTTCGATGTAGGGATCAGTACCGGCAACCTGCCGGTTAAATAGATAGCCCATGACCGACTCGCCTGTGCGCAGGCCAATCGTCACGTCTCCACGATAGTCAAAGGCGAGCTCAATCGCCTCGGCTAACTCGGCCGGAGAGGCCGGCTGAAAAATCCGGCCTTCGAGCGAGCCAGCACCGTTACCACTAGTATGGTTCTTTGTATCCGTCATGGTAGTAAGGTGCGGGGAGGTCCGGCCCTATCGGCTGGTCGGCAGCAAGGTTAATTTGACCGTCCGGCTAAAACCGGAGACGCTGCCGAATGTATCTTCCACGGCAGAGGCCTCATAGCCACAGTGCACCATGCAGTCGGCGCATTTCTCGTTCCGGCCCGTGCCGTAGTGGTCCCATTCCGTCAACTCCATGAGTTCGCGGAACGTTTTCGTATAGCCTTCCTGCAACAGATAGCAGGGTTTCTGCCAGCCGAAGACATTATACGTGGGATTGCCCCAGGGCGTGCATTGATAGTCCCGTCGACCCATCAAAAAGTCGAGGAATAACGGCGACTGATTGAATTGCCAGCCCCGCTTCGGACTGCTGAGGATCTTCGAGAACAGCTCCCGCGTCCGCTCGCGTTTCAAGAAATGCTGCCGGTCCGGAGCCTTTTGATAGCTGTAGCCAGGGGAGATCATCATCCCTTCGACACCCAATTCCATCATTTGATCGAAGAATTTCCGGACACGCTCGGGGTTCGCATCGTCAAAGAGGGTGGTGTTGGTCGTCACCCGATGCCCCCGTTTCAGTGCTGTCTTAATCGCCTTCACCGCCACGTCATAGACGCCATCGCGACAGACTGCGAGATCATGCTCATCTTTCAGACCGTCCATGTGCACGCTGAAGGTCAAGAATTTCGACGGCTTGTATTCGTCAAGTTTGCGCTCCAATAAGATCGCGTTTGTGCAGAGATAGACGTATCGCCGCTGTGATATCAGGCCCTCGACAATCTTAGGCATTTCGGGGTGGATCAAGGGCTCCCCGCCGGGGATGCTCACGATAGGAGCTCCGCACTCTTCCGCCGCCGCCCAGCATTGCTCAGGTGTCAGGCGCTTATCAAGGATATGATCCGGATATTGGATCTTCCCGCAACCAGCACAGGCCAAATTGCAGCGGAAGAGGGGTTCCAGCATCATGACTAACGGATAACGCTTCACTCCCTTGAGCTTCTGAGTGAGCACATACTTGGACACCGTAAGCATCTGGGAAATCGGAACGGCCATTCCGCTCTCCTTCTTTAAACTTTTGTAGCGTGATCGCCTGCGAATCGCAGTCGGACTAGGAGCTTATGAACCCTAAAACTTTAACATCCTGCAGACACAGCGTCAATTTGACGATTCTCGCCCTTCCGACCTCATGCCGGTGGAGCGGTTTGGAGGCGCCGAGCGGGTTCGAACCGCTGCATCGCAGTTTTGCAGACTGCTCCCTTACCACTTGGGTACGGCGCCTCGCAAGCGCGGCATTATAGCGGCCCGCGTTCCATGAACTCAACTCACACTTTCTGGAATTAGGCTTCGGAGACTCTCAGCGGTTGGGCAACACCGGGATTTTCTTCCCCAGCGTCGACGGCTGAGCGGATTCGGGCACGAGGGGCTCCCATCCTTCACCGGCAGGAGCGACCGCCTCGCCATTTCCTTCGGCTTCTTTCTCTTTGGCGAGTTGTTCCACTTCCTGAATCAACGTATCCATCAACTCTTCCATCGGCACTTTACGGACGAGTTTGCCTTTCTTGAACAGAATGCCTTTGCCTTCGCCACCGGCAATCCCGATATCCGCTTCTTTCCCTTCGCCGATGCCGTTCACGACGCAGCCGAGAACCGACACATTCAACGGCGCCTTAATGTGGCCGAGCTTCTTTTCCAACTCATTGGCCATGCGGACGACGTCGATTTCGACTCGTCCACAAGTAGGACACGCAATGACATTGATGCCGCGGTGACGCAATTCGAGCGACTTCAGAATCTCAAAGCCGACTTTAACTTCTTCGACCGGGTCAGCTGCGAGGGAGACGCGCAACGTGTCGCCGATACCTTGAGCTAATAGATACCCGAGTCCCATGGCCGATTTCACGGCCCCGGTCATGGCGGTGCCCGCTTCGGTAATGCCGATGTGCAACGGATAATCGGATTGATGAGCAAAGAGCCAATATGCATCGATTGCATGGTGTACGTCGGATGCCTTCAATGATACTTTCATGTTCGTGAAGCCGACGTCTTCGAGCGCATGCACGGCATTGAGTGCAGACTCCGAAAGAGCTTCGGGCGAAGGCCAGCCATACTTGTCCAGCAATGGCCGTTCGAGTGAACCGCCGTTCACACCGACTCGAATGGGAATCCCATGATCGTTCACCGCCTTGATCACTTCTTCGACTTTCCACCAGGCGCCGATATTGCCGGGATTGATCCGGACACAGTCGACAATCTCAGCGGCTTTCAAAGCAAGTCGATGGTCGAAGTGAATGTCCGCAATCAGCGGCACGGTCATTGCGGATTTAATCTTGGGGAGTGCGGCAGCAGCTTCCTCATCCGGCACCGCCACGCGAATCACTTCACAGCCGGCCGTTTCCAATTGGCGGATTTGTTCGACCGTTGAGGCGACATCACGCGTATCGGTTGAACACATCGATTGCACGGAGACCGGAGCATCACCGCCAATCTTCAGCTTCCCGACTGTAATTTGTCGCGTCTTGCGTCTGGTTATGTGCATCCGACGATACCCGCCTTACCCCTTATGTCTCACACCTCACGTCTTCGATCAGCTGCCTTGCTCATCGCCGTGCGGGAGCCGATCTTCCATCACAGACACCGTCAATTTCTCACGCGGCGTCGCGGGAGCCTTGCCGACCAATTCTTTCACGCTTTCAAAGATCCCTTCGGCGGTCAAACCATAGCGTTCACGTAGCAAATCTTGCGGTCCCTGTTCGATATACCAGTCAGGGAGGCCCAGAACCTTGGTCGTCACATCGTGCACACCGGCATCAGAGAGCACCTCAAGCACCGCGGAACCGAACCCGCCCATCTTGCAACCCTCTTCAACGGTCACCACGTAGCGAACGCGCTTGGCGACATCGACGATCAAGTCCTGATCCAACGGCTTCACGAATCGGGCATTCACCACCGCCGCCGAAATTCCCTCTTGGCTCAGCTTCTCGGCTGCCTTCATGGCCTGCCACACGGTGACGCCGATCGCGATAATGGCCACATGGGTGCCCACGCGCATCAGTTCGCCCTTGCCGAGAGGCAGAGTCTTCGGCGTCTCGTCCATGTTCACGCCAAGACTCACACCGCGCGGATATCGCACCGAGGCAGGACCATCATGCGTCAGGCAGGTCTTGAGCATGTGCTGGAGTTCGTTTTCGTCTTTCGGAGCCATCACCGTCATGTTCGGAATGTGTCGTAGATAGGCATAGTCGAACGCCCCATGGTGCGTCGTGCCGTCTTCCGCAACCAAGCCGCCGCGGTCGATACAGAACGTCACAGGTAGATTCTGCGTAGCCACATCGTGCACGACCTGGTCGTATGCGCGCTGCAGGAACGTCGCATACATCGCGACGACCGGCCGCATCCCTTGCGTCGCCAACCCGGCCGCGAAGGTGACCGCATGCTGTTCGGCGATGCCGACATCATAGAGACGCTCGGGAAATTCCTTCTCGAAAATATTCAAACCCGTCCCCTCGCACATGGCTGCCGTTATTGCGACAATCCGCTTGTCTTCGCGCGCCAGCTTCACCAGTGATTCAACCGCAATCTGTGTATAGGAAGGACGCGCGGCCTTTTTCGCCGGCAAGCCCGTTTCCCGAACAAACGGCGGGCAGGCATGGAACCAGACAGGATTCTTGACCGCCGGCTCGTAGCCCAGACCTTTTTTCGTGATGACGTGAAGCAGAACCGGGCCCTTCATTTTCAAGACGTTTTCAAGCGCTGGCAGGAGATGTTCGAAGTTATGTCCGTCGATCGGACCGGCATAGCGGAATCCAAGTTCTTCAAAGAGCAGCCCGGGAAGAATGGCACCCTTCGCCAATTCTTCGGCCCGTCGAGCGAGCTTCTCCATATCGGATCCGATATGCGGAATTTTCCTCAGCAACTGCCCGGTCTCCTCCCGCATCTTCGTGTAAAATTCGCCGGTAAAGGTCCGGTTCAAGTATGAGGAGATCGCTCCGACGTTCTTTGAAATCGACATCTGGTTGTCGTTCAAAATCACCAGAAAATCCTTGCCGAGCCCTCCGGCATGATGGAGGCCTTCCAAAGTCATACCGGCAGTCATCGCGCCGTCACCGACCACGCAAACGACCTTATTTTTCCGTTTTAACTGTTCGCGCGCTTCGACCATGCCGTAGGCCGCAGAGACGCCGGTTCCAGCGTGGCCGGCGTTGAATGTGTCGTACTCGCTCTCCTCGCGCTTGCAGAATCCGCTCATCCCGCCGTATTGCCGCAAGGTATG
Organism: Nitrospira sp.; assembly: GCA_033852435.1. Classification (GTDB taxonomy): domain Bacteria; phylum Nitrospirota; class Nitrospiria; order Nitrospirales; family Nitrospiraceae; genus Nitrospira_C. The sequence goes on along the minus strand of JAWOMO010000030.1, from coordinate 121,911 downwards.
GAACTGCTCACGACGGCCGGTCAGCAGCTTATGCGCATAGGCTTGGTTACTTGTATCCCAGACGATTTTGTCCTTCGGGGTATCCAGGAGATAGTGCAGCGCGACCGTGAGTTCGACCACCCCAAGATTCGAGGCGAGATGTCCCCCCACGTTGGAGACCACACCGATGATTTGCTCCCGAAGCTCTTGGCACAACACGGGAAATTGCGCCGGCGAGAGACGTTTCAAATCAGCGGGGCTCTGAATGGTCTTCAGGATCGACATAAGCAGTCACTCCTTTGCGTGAATTCATACGCCCGGTAATAACGGGCTGAGTTCGGACAGGCCTGGCGAAGCAGTTAAGCGGTTCTACCCTGGCTCGGTGAGTCTCACATAAGACTCCCATGTTGTCAAGCGGTTATAGCCAACTTCAGCCGGCTCATCACCGGCCTGAGTTCGTTTCGAACCGGTAGGTCAGTAATGTCGAAATGGTGAAGTCTGCAGCACTGCCGGTTATAAAGTCGAGATTCTCAACCGCGTAAAACTGCCACAAGAGATGTGGGGCCACGCGATAGCTGAACCCCAGCACTGATTCGGTCACGCCCTTATCGAGCGTAGACAGGCCGGTATTATGAAATGGCGATGAATAGTAGTCAAAATGGGCTGTGACCGACAGGTTTTCTGACCAGAGATACTCGACGGCCGCGATTGCGGCGATCGTCGGTTGTAGCGAAAACCCCGCGACACTACCGGTGGGGAGAACGCCATTGATGTTGCCGTATAGAATGAATCGGTTAACCAGATGTTTCTCAACTGCCAAGCCCGCCCCAACGTCCGGGCTCCCGCTTCCAAAAAAGTTGGATTGATCCCCTGTCGGCAACTTGACCGCGCCGCGGAGAGAAACAGCTGGCGTCGAACTACTTTCCGTTAGGAATTGGAACTTGCTCATCAACGTGGTATCACCCAACCCCGTTGCACCTGGCCCTCCGCTCATGATGGTTTGTCCGTTACGAGTGACGTTGAAGGCAAAATTGGTATTGCTCAGCGCGGCTCGCGCCGGCGCCTCACCGGTCGTCGCCCTTTCGGTCGCCTTGATCGCCCCGTTCATGAACCCCTGATACCGGTAGTACACTGGAATTTCTACCCCCAGTTCCAACTTCTCAGTGAGGCCATAACGTAGGAACAGGCCGGATCTTAAGGTTTCAAATTTAACAACCGCCGAGGCTTGTGGCTCATGCTCGTTATAGATGCTGGCTGTCTCCGCAAGCTCCAACCGTAAGTCCAGTATGCCCTGTTTCAGGACGGACGCACGGTCACCTGGGAGATTCAAGACCAGTTGCTGAAAAGCCTGGAAATTCCGGACAGGGAAGGGACCGAACCCTTCGGCCCATGCGACCGACGAAGAGAGGGCGAGCACCGTCAGCGCCACTGCGAGCAAACGAACGATTCGATCGGGATAACAGATCTTCCTGTTCACAATTGTCTCAGTAAGGGAAATCGAGCCCGGCGAACACCGCGCCTCCCTCTTTGCTAAAGCCGTAATCGATCCGACCGACGACATTCGGCCGAACAATCCCCCGGAACCCTATGCCTGGTGTCATCCGGTAGTCTTTAAAACTGACGTCTTTAAAATCGTTGAAGACCTGCCCGGTATCCAAGAACGGCGCAATCTCAAAATCGGCCGCTACACCTGCTACTTTCGCCCTGGCGAGGTGAATGCGCTCTTCGATACTTGCCGCGATCAGATGTTTATCAATGAATCGGTCGACTCCGTATCCGCGCAGGTTGTTCTGCCCTCCCAGTGAACTTTGCTCGAAAAACGGCACCTGGGTTCCGATTGTGGCTTGCAGGTCGGCGCGCAAGACCAGAATGGCTCGCTTGGATTCACTGGGGAACAGTTTCTTCACTTCCAACTCATAGCGGGAATAGACGGGGTGATCGCCGTTGCGGATATTCTGATTGAGCTCCGCATAGGCCGTCACAGCCATGCCATCGGTCGGCGAGGAGAGATTGTTCCGCGTGTCATAATAGAAAGTGGCCCGATGCCCCACGATGATCGTCTCCCCGTTGACTCCATCCACAGTCGGGAATACCTCTCCCGTAAATGGGAGCCCCGTCGCGCCCCTCTGAAGACTCACCTGACGGAAGCGCTGGCTGACGGCTACTTGCGTCACCTCATTTGCATAGACACCGAATCGCCAATTTGCCCGTGCCTCGCGAGACGTGTAGTTCGTCTGACTCGATTCCGAAGTATTTTGCCCTAATCCAAAGAAGCGCGCCGTCGCGTTCTTAAAAAACGAGCCGCCGAAATTCAGAAAGTACCGTCCATTACTGAACGCCGGATCCGTATAGTTGAACAGCAGCTTGCGCTCGATGTGTTCCGTATATGAGCCCATGAACTGCATCTGCCGTCCGCCAGTATCGTACCGCCACAAATTAAATGTGCCTCTGGCTCCCACGATCGAATTTCGGATGATCATGGGGGCCATGAGGTATTTCAGCTCTCCGTCGGGATCGGTAATGAGAATGGGAACAATCAATCCGGCATCGTTCCCATCGTTCTTGGAGGTCGAGGCTGAAGGGATGGGAAAAACCTGAGTGTCAGCGCAGGCGGACTCCACCCACGCTATTCCGACCCCTGCGAGCAGGCATATAGTGAAAACAACGATGCCGTGCAGGATCGTCATGAACGCTCGATTCGACTATGTTAGGGCGTCTTGATCTTATCGGATTTCTTGCGGAGTTGATCGATCAAATCAGCGTAGGTTCCGGTGCGGAGAATCTTGGTGAACTGCCCCCGGTAGTTATTGACGAGACTGACGCCATCGACCACGACATCGTAGACCCGCCACACCGAGGCCTTATTGAGCAAGCGATAGTCGAGCGGAATTTCCGTTTTCCCAGTCAGCACTTTCGTCCGCACTTCGGCATAGTCTTTTTCCGTGCGCTCATTAAGGTACTGCACACCTTCGCCTGAATAGGACTCGATTTTATCGGCATACGAATTCACCAGCAGTGTCTGGAAGAGCACGACGAACTCGTCTCTCTCCTTCGCCGACAGATTGGCCCAGGGAGCCCCGAGCGCACGGCGTGACATCTCCGGATAATCGAAACGTTCGCCCACAACTTTCTCCAGCAACATCCGGCGCTCCTCGGATTTTCCCGGCTGCTTCAAATCCTTATCCTGTATGATCCTGAGCACCTCATCGATGGTTGCCTTCATCGCATCCGTCGCTCCGCCGGCCCATACATTCCCTGCGGTCAGTCCGTTGCACAGGAGCAACGATAGGACGATGCTCATGCAGACTGCCCGGCCAATACCTCGTTTTCTCGCGACAGCACACGTCATGATGCATTTCTCCTTTTTTCCCGCTTCCACATCGTGAAGAGCCCGATCCATATATACTTAGTTCACTTTTCCATGGACGTATTGGCTCACCAATTCTTCAAGATCGAGCCCTGACTCCGTATCGCGAATGGTATCACCGGGTTTCAATGGATCGCCACCTCCCCCCGGTGAGAGCGCAAGGAACTTTTCGCCGATGATGCCCCGCGTTTTGATCGATGCAATCGTGTCGGTATAGAGCTTGACGCTGTCGTCTACTGCAAGCGTCACAGCCGCACGGTCTTCCTTGAGGACGATCGCCCGAACCCGCCCGACTTCGACTCCCGCGATTTCGATGGCAGAGCCCGGCTTCAGACCCGATGCCGAGGTAAATTGCGCGACCACTTCGTAGACATTCCCGCCGATGAGTTCCAGCTTGCCCAGCTTGATCGAGAGATATCCCAGACAGAGAATGCCCACCAGCACGAACACGCCGACAATCAATTCTAACTTGGCTTTTTCCATCCGTTCACCCCTCTTGATTAGCAACCGGAGTCGCCGGCAAAGTGACCGGCCCGCTAACGGAAATAAACTCGTGAATCTCCGGATCCGTTGTCTTGACGAACTCCGCCGCAGGCGCCATCGCGGCGATCTTTCCCTTTCGCAACATCGCGACCCAGTCGGAGATCGCAAAGATCTCCGGAATCTCGTGGCTGACCATAACAGCGGTGAACTTGAACCGCCGCTGCATCCCCACGATCAGATCGTGAATCGATTTGGCCATTAAGGGATCAAGCCCAGTGGTCGGTTCATCAAACAGCATGATTTCCGGCTCCATCACCAAGGCTCGCGCCAGGCCGGCGCGTTTCCGCATGCCTCCGCTCAATTCGGCCGGAAACTTGTGCCCCATACCGGCCAACCCTACCTCAGCCAGTTTCTCCTCGACCCGCCGCATGACCTCGGGCCCCTTCATCCGAAGTTTCTCCCGCAAGGGGAAGGCAACATTCTCGGAGACCGTGAGTGAGTCGAAAAGCGCAGCGCCTTGAAACAACATGGCAAACCGCTTCCGCACGTCATTGAGGCGAGTCCCCCGCAACCGGGAGATCTCCACATCGCCAACCCACACTTCACCGCGATCCGGCTGCATGAGCCCAATCATGTGTTTCAACAATACGCTTTTCCCTTCGCCGCTCTTCCCGATCACGGTTGTCAGCTTCCCGGCAGGAATGCTCAAGTCGACGCCTTGCAACACCCGCTGGCCACCCAGGGTCTTTTCCACGCCGACGAGTTTGATCATAGCGTTCAGCACCGCGACTGAATTCCTACTTGTAACTCACCATTCATGTCTCAGGACTCAGCACTTCTACAAGAGCACCGACGTCAAGAAATAGTCCCATACGAGAATCAGCACGGACGAGAGCACTACGGCCTCCGTCGTGGCGGTTCCCAGCCCTTCGGCACTTTGCCTGGTGAAGAATCCCTTGTAGCAACAAATCCAACTCACGATTAGTCCAAAACTGATCGACTTGAGGATGCCGCCATAGACGTCTTTCCATTCGACCGCGGACTCGATCGAATTCCAATAGGCTCCACTGTTGCCCCCTAGAAGATCCACACCGACCAGATACCCTCCATAGATCCCGACGACGTCGAAGATCGCGACCAGCAATGGAACTCCGATCAATCCGGCCACGAGTTTCGGCGCGATCAGATACTGCAGCGGGTTGATCGCCATGGTATCGAGTGCGTCGATTTGCTCCGTGATCCTCATGATGCCGATTTCGGCCGTCATGGCGGATCCAGCACGTGCCGTCACCATCAACGCAGCGAGCACAGGGCCCAGTTCTCGGATCATGCTCAACGCGACAGCAGAGCCGAGCAGCCCTTCGGAACCGAATTTCCTGAGTGTGTAATAGCCTTGCAGGGCCAGCACCATCCCCGTAAACCCTGCCGTCAGTACCACGACGAACGTTGATTTGTACCCGATAAAATGCAGCTGCTTGATGATCTGCGTCAGCCGGAATGGAGGCCTGGTCAGCCAGGCGAATGACGACAACACGAACAGCAGCATACGTCCCATTTCCTGAATCAATGCTATAGCCCATGCACCTACGCGTTCAATCATCGCCTGCGTCCTGATTACAATGTTTGAGAAAGCCCGAATCCTCGTCCGGCGAAGGCCGTATACACCGCCGTCAGCTGATCAGCAGCGAGGCTGCTCTGCTGTCGCAGCCGATTCATACCGAGCAGCTTCGATGGACACGCGAGCAATTCCCAAATTCCCCTCAGCCATCCGGCAGGCTTGAGAAACAGATTGAAGTCCACCGGGAGGTCTTCACCCACCAGGTCCGAAACGGTTCGGACGACCAGGAAGGGAACCGCCCTCTCCTGCGCCACGAGCGCCAGTGCGGCACTCTCCATATCGAGAGCCGTCGCTCCTGTCATGCGGCTGATCGCCTGTTTGTCCTCTGCACGATAGACAATCCGGGGCACTGACACGACCGGACCGAGATGAGCAGCAATTCCTACTTGCGCTGCGATAGACTGAACGCAGCTCAGGCCCGCGTGGTCGCAAGAGACAGCCTCTGTGTTCTGCCTCCAGGTACGATCATTCGACCCAGCACACACGCTCGTTCCAATCACTAAATCTCCGATCGCCGCAGGCGTCAGCGCACCGGCAAACCCTGTAGAGATGATCAGAGCCATGGGCTGACGATTCAGGACCAAGCGGGCCGCCGTGCTCGCCGCGTCGGATCCGACCCCCGTTTGAATCAACCAATAAGGGCGATTACTTTGCCGGCCGATGAGACAGCGGATTCCACCGACGTGTTGTCGCCGATCAACCGGCAGAGCCCGACGAAGCGCGGCCAACTCCCACCGCGTAGCGACAAACATCGCCACGGGATTCACCTGAGGCTCGGCTTGGAACTGACGAGCGCCAAGCGATGACGTCGGCTGCTGGGTCAAAGACCAGACCGATAGCACCCGGCCGTCAGAATCTGATGCCGCACTTCATCGGCCCGCATTTTATTGCGCGTGCGCAGATTCCGATACATCGCGAGTGCCCATAGGGGGAAGTACTGGCAGTACCAGTGATAGCGAAGGTAGAACACGCGCGGGAACCCGGTGCCCGTATGACGAACTTCTTCCCACGAACCATCCTTCATCTGGTGGCGAAGGAGAAATTGAATGCCGCGCGCCACGCTGAACGAATCCGTCATACCGGCCGACATCAACCCCATGAGGGCCCATGCCGTTTGCGACGGCGCACTCTCCCCTTTCCCTGATGCCGCGGCATCCGCGTACGACAGGCAAGATTCGCCCCAACCTCCGTCCGGGTTCTGTTTCGATTCGAGCCAGGTGACAGCACGGCGGATATAGGGCTGCGAGAGATCTTCTCCGATCGCCCGCAGACCCGCGAGCACGGACCAGGTCCCGTAGATGTAATTCACGCCCCAGCGCCCATACCAACTGCCGTCCGGCTCTTGTTCGTGCTTCAGAAACGCTAGAGCCGGCGCCACAGCTGCATGGGTTTGATCGTAGCCCAGCGCAGCGAGCATCTCCAGACAACGTCCAGTCAGATCGGCTGTGCTGGGGTCAAGTAACGCATGGTGGTCTGCGAACGGAATGTAATTGAAGACGATCCGATTATTGTCCTTGTCGTAGGCCCCCCAGCCGCCGTCTGATCCCTGCATCGCCACAACCCACGCCGCGCCGCGCCGAATGGAATCTTGCAACTCAGCCGTCTGTCCCATTTTCACCTTCGATAACGCCATCAACACGACGGCGGAATCATCGACGTCCGGATAGAGTTCGTTTTCATGCTGGAAGTACCAGCCCCCTGGTTCGGCGTGAGGGGAAGAATATTTCCAATCCCCCACCGTTCTTGTTTGACGGGACATGAGATAGGCTGCTCCTCGTTGCAGCGCCGGATGGTCCTGCGCCATCCCCGATTCGACAAGAGCATTCATGAGCACCGAAGTATCCCATATGGGAGAATGGCAGGGTTGCAAATGCAGCACATCGACTCGCTGCTCGCCGATGGAAATTGTATCGTAGACTTCCAGATCTTCGATTTCCTGAAGCGCTTTCTGCACCAACGGATCATCGAGCTGATACCCCAAGCATTGCAGCGCCATGATCGAATTCACCATGGCCGGATAAATGGCGCCGAGCCCCCCGCTACCCTTGATGTGTTCCAGCATCCATGTCGCGGCGCGATGCAACGCTTTTTCGCGCAGCCACATGAGCGGCATGCGGTCGTAAAGTTTCAGCATCGCATCCAACGCCACAAAGAAATTGTGCGGCGTGAACCACTTTTGATCTTTATTGAACGGTGGAAACTTCCAGTAACGGATTTCATTGCGGGGGATGAGATACAGCTCCTCAATCCCCTGCTCCTTGGGCAGCTTGCAGACCGGTCGGTGCGCAAAGACGATCAGCAGCGGGATCAGGACGGTCCGGGACCAATACGAAATGGCATAGATATTAAAGTAGAATCCTTTGGGAAGCAGCATCAGTTCGACCGGCATGTGCGGGATGCCTTCCCAATCATATTGATCGAACAGCGCCAGCGCGATCTTGGTAAACACGTTCGACTGTACGACGCCACCGCGCGCGCGAATGCAGTCGCGTGCGCGCAGCATGATCGGCTCATCCGCCGAAATCCCGCTCAACTTCAACGCAAAGTAGGCTTTCACCGAGGCGCTGATTTCCGAAGGGCCGCCGTAATAGATCGGCCACCCGCCGTCCGGCAGTTGCGTGGCACGAAGGTAGAGCACCGCTTTTCGTTCCCGTTCAGGATCGACCCGGTCAAGAAATCGCCGAAGCATGAGATACTCGGAGGTCAGCGTCGTATCCGCCTCGAGTTCGGCCACCCAGTAGCCTTCGGTGGGATGCTGCCTCGCAAGAAACCAGGCTTGGCTTCGCCGGACCGCGTCGTCAATCGAGTCCAACTGGCTGCCCATTTGGCTGGCGGATCGCCTGGTCGAGGAGTCGGCAGTCGGCAAGGCTGGGGACTTGTCTGAAACCAACCGCAACGGCGGCTGGCTTGAGACATCGGCGGCCAGTCTCAATTTTTCGGGGACAGAGATGAACAGACGATCGGAGAGGCGATCGAGGATCGTTCGAATCAGTTTCATCGTATTCTACGGGCGGAAAACCAGTACCATTGGATTCAGGTCGCGCAAAACTAGCCCACCTCGGCATCGCATCCACACGAACCGAGCTGGCTCGACCTCGCAATTTGGTCGGATATAACAGACAGCCTTACCGAAGTCAAGTAAAGAGAATGCGGAAGTCCTCTAAAGTACGAATGTTTTTGGCCAACCTGGTAACTTAAACTGGTTGCAAATCGGTCAGTCGGACCGAGACGAGTTTCGAGATCCCGGGCTCCTCCATGGTGACCCCGAAAAGCGAATCGGCAACGCCCATGGTCCGCTTATTGTGCGTGATGACCATGAACTGGGCACCCTGAGCCAGCTCGCACAGTACAGCCGTGAATCGTCCGATATTCTCCTCATCGAGCGGAGCATCGATTTCGTCGAGGATGCAGAAGGGCGTCGGTCGAATCAGGAAACTGGCGAACAACAACGCCATCGCCGTCAGCGTCTTTTCTCCTCCCGACAGCATCGTGATGTTCTTTAACCGCTTCCCCGGCGGTTGCGCCACAATCTCGACCCCCGGTTCTTGAGGACCTTTGCCTTCCGCATTTTCATCCACCGGCACCTCAACCAGCTGCAGTTCTGCACGCCCTCCGGGGAAAAACTTTGTAAACACCTCCCCGAATTTTTCCTGCAGCTCCGCAAATGTGGCTGCGAACATATCCTTGGTCGTTCTGTTGATGCGCTGGATAATTTCCTTGAGGGACACGATCGAGGTCGAGAGATCCTGTTCTTGCGTCGACAGAAACTTATAACGTCCTTCTAATTCTTGATGCTCATTGATCGCCGCTAGATTAATCGGACCCATCCGATCGAGACGCTCCCGGATCTTCTGGATCTGCTGTCTGAGTTCATCTTCCGTCGGCGTCGAGGCCACTTCGACCGTGGATTCCGCCTCCCCCTGCGGCGTTTTAGCGGCTGCGCCCGAAACAGATGCTTCGATCAACGACATGAGATCAACCTGGTAGGTGCCGGATAGCGTGGATTCCACAGTTCCCAGTTGAGTCCGCACCTCGGCTCGTCGCACTTCAACGCTCATGCGAGTATCCCGCAAGGCCGAAACGGTTTTCCGCACGGCATCCACAGCCGTTTCGATCTCTTGCGCCTGCGTCATGTCTTGCGCCTGTCCCTCCTGGGCTTCGATCAACCGTGCCTTCACCTGCTCCGCCGACTGGCCCAACTCGCGGCACACACATTCCTGCCGCGTTCGTTCCTCACGACTCTGCTCAAGCGAAGTCCGGAGGGATTCCAGCTGCCGGCTCAACGTCTCGATGCGGCTCACGGCTTCCTGTTTCTCCTGGCGAATCCGCTGAAGATCGCTTCCATGATGTTCCCGCGTCGTGCGGAGGTCTTGCACGGCCAACTGGGCCTCAGTGAGCCGTTGCTGGAGCCCCTGCATCCCTTGATCGAGTTGGATCAGGCGCGCCCGCACGGCCTGTAGCGCTCCTTCCTGACCGGATTTCTCCGCAATCCATTGAGCCAGCTGTGCGTGACCGGAGCGAACCTCCTGCTCGAGTCGCTGCACTTCAAGCGAGCCGCGTTGCGCATCCCCCATCAACGTCTCGATACGCTGCGTCAAATCACCTAGAAGCTGCTGCGCCCCAACCACGTCCTTGTGCAGCGAAAGTCCCCGCATTTCCCCTTCGCGCAACGCATCAGCGACCCGACGACCTTCTTCGCGCAAGAATTGACTTTCCGCCAGCAACTGGTCGTGCCTCTGGCGCTCTGTCTCAACAGACTCCATCAGCGATATCCGCCGGGATTCCAACTGCAACACTTCGCGCCGCCGCTGCAGCAACCCGCCCGTCGAACTGACCTGTCCTCCGGTGACAACGCCGGCTGCATCCAAGACTTCTCCCGCACGGGTAACGAACGTGGGACCATCGTTTGCAGACCACGTATGTTGTTCCCACAATTGCATCGCCTCTTGGAGCGATTCGACAAACACGACGCGATCGAACAGATAATCACGCGCAGCGCCACGATGACCTTCCACTTTGACAAGCTCGACGGCCCGCCCAATAACCCCGGCCTGCCCTGCGATGGCCTGCCACCAATCGGCGGAGCCAGCAGCTTGCGCGCTCCATCGCGGAGATTCCGGAATAAAGGTTCCCCTTCCGAGATCTTTCCCCATGAGGAAGGCAATGGCACGGGCGGCAGTCTGCGGACTGTCGACGAACCACCCGCGAACTCTCTCGCCCAAAATGGCTTCGACGGCCCGATCCAAACCGGCCGGCACCACGAGCCATTCTGCCACAGCCTCGTGCACGCCTTCGCAGGTCTTGAGTGCGGTTGACTCCTCATCGCCGGATCGTCCGTACCCCATATCCTCCCGCAGCACTCCCTGAAGCGCGCGGAGATGGGAATCCACTGCCGCCAACTCTTCCGACTGACTCGACAACCGTTGGTCGACATCGGTCAGTTCGGTCGAAACTTGCTCTGCCTTTTGTCCCAGTTGTTGCTGCTGATCACGGAGTTCGACGACGACCCGCTCTGCCTCCTGACAGGCCTGCTCAAGCGCGTGGCGCTTTTCCCTCGTCGAATCATGCTGGGATTGGATCTCTTCGCGTTCGCGGGCCAAACGCCCATCGCGTTCTGCAACCTCCTGAGCCCGTAACGCCAATTGCGACAGGCTCTGCTCCGTATTCGCTACCAAGACGGCCAGGTTCAGGACGTCGAGTCGTCCCCGCTCTTCTTCCTGAATTGCCGCAGCCCGCTGATGTAAGAGCGACTTCATCTCTTGATCGAGTCCGGCGAGCACCTGCTCACGCTCCGTCAATTCTCGCGCCAGTGTCTCAAGTGTCGTGAGTAAGGCCGTTTCAGCCGCCTTCACCTCTTCCTGTTCCTGAGTCAGACGCTCGAGTTCCTGAGCGCCCTGGAGGCGCTGCTCCTCATACATCTCACTCCGATGACGCTCAACTTCGGCGGCGGTTAAGGCCTGCGCCTGTTGCTGCTCGATTTTCGACAATTCGTCACGCCGTTGATCAATGACGCTGCCGGCCTCGGCAATGGCCAGCTTGATCCGCTCGAGTTCGGCGTTGAACCGGGCCTGTTCGGCTGCCCGTTCGGACTCTTCATGAAACAAGCCCTCCAGCTCCCGCTCAGTATCCGCGATCGTAGAGCGCAATCTCCGATACTCGTTGGTCAGCAATCGAATCTCGAGTGCGCGCGCCTCCTGCTGAAGCACTTGATAGGACCGCGCCTGGCGCGCCTGACGCTCAAGCGAGTTCAACTGCTTTTTCACCTCGGCGATGATGTCGCGGACGCGCAGGAGATTCTGTTGAGTGGCATCGAGCTTCCGCAGGGCCTCCGCCTTTTGCTTTTTGTAACGGATGATGCCGGCGGTTTCTTCGATCAACTCCCGACGATCCTGCGGCGACGCGTTGAGAATCTGGTCGATCTGGCCCTGGGCAATCACCGTGTGTCCCTTCGTGCCCGCTCTGGTATCCAGCAACACGCTACGAACGTCTTTCAACCGACAGAGGGTCTTATTGATGAGGTACTCGCTATCGCCGTTCCTGTAGAGGCGGCGCGTGATCATGAGATCCTGATACTCCGACAACTGGCTGGGAAGACCGGACTGACTGTCGACCTTTAATTGGTCCAACCCGCTGATCACCAGCGAGACTTCGGCCATGCCCAGCGGCTTCCGTACTTCCGTCCCGTTGAAGATCACGTCCTCCATCTTCTCGCTGCGCAGGGTCTTGGTGCTTTGCTCGCCCAGGACCCAGAGAATGGCATCCACGACATTACTCTTGCCGCTCCCGTTCGGTCCGACGATGGCTGTCACCCCGTTGGGAAACTCGATGCGAGCTTCGGCGAACGACTTAAACCCCAACATCTCAAGCGACTTGAGGTACATGAATGTCTCCTTCTGTAGAGATCTTATTGGGGAGCACCTGTGGGAATGTCACGGGTCGGTCTTGTAGCACAGGCCGCACATGGAAATCAAAGAAAAATACCGCCTGTAGTGGGAGCAGGCGAAACGGCCTACAACATTTAGGGAATCAGAAGATCGACGCCGGGGCGGGAGGTTATCCCGCCGAAGCGGCGACGGATTTATCTGAAGACTCGATGGTGATGAGTTCTTTCGGAAGGAGAAATTCGACATCCTCCTCGATGACGGTCAGATCCTGGACCTCGGCCGCACCGTAAGTCTTGAGGTAGGCCACAACTTCTTCCACGAGGACCTCGGGTGCCGAGGCCCCGGCGGTGATCCCGATTGCCTTCACATTCTTGAGCCAGGCGGGGTTGATGTCGGCGGCTGAGTCGATCAAGTACGAGTCAATCCCGCAATGCTCTCCCAACTCGCGCAGACGGTTCGAATTGGAGCTATTGGGCGAGCCGATGACGAGAATGACGTCGACAAGCTTAGACAATTCCTTGACTGCATTCTGGCGGTTTTGCGTCGCATAGCAAATGTCTTCCTGATGCGGCCCCTTGATGTGGGGAAATCGCTTGTGCAGCGCGCCCACGATGTCCCGGCATTCATCGACACTCAATGTGGTCTGCGTGACGTACGACAGATTGGTCGTGTTTTCGACCTGGAGCGACTCTACGTCTTCCACCGATGACACGAGGTGAAACTTGTCCGGAATCTGCCCGAGCGTTCCGATCACTTCCGGATGGCCGGCGTGGCCGATGAGAATGAGGTCATACCCCTGGGTATAGTCACGATTGACTTCATTGTGAACTTTGATGACGAGTGGGCAGGTCGCGTCGATGACGTGTAAGCGGCGACGATTCGCCTCCTCCCATACCGATTTCGCCACCCCGTGCGCGCTGAAAATCACGACGGAGCCTTCGGGAACTTCACTCAGTTCTTCCACGAACACCGCGCCCTTGTGGCGCAACGAGTTAACGACGTGACGGCTATGGACGATTTCATGGCGGACATAAATCGGCGCCCCATATTTCTTGAGCGATAAGTCGACGATATCGATCGCCCGATCGACTCCGGCGCAAAATCCTCGTGGATTAGCAAGATAGATCTTCATCCCGGCCACCTCTCCCTATTCACGCGCACTGCGAACACATTACGTGACTCCCACCAGCCGCGTCAACAGAATTGCCCCCTTGTTTGGAGGCACAGGTTCACCCCTGGCCACCTTGACAGCCGAACCCCTCCCCCGTAGGCTGGAGACACCCGCCATGGCCAGTGCCCCTGTCAAGAAAATCCTCATCGTCGAAGATGAGCGCGACATTCTCCAATTGGTCAAGCTGTATCTGGAGAAGGAAGGGTTCCGCACGATCACAGCGGCGACAGGCGCAGAAGGACTGAAAAGCGCCAAATGGGACAAACCCGATCTGATCGTCCTGGACCTGATGCTGCCGGAAATTGATGGACTCGAAGTCTGTAAACGACTTCGATCGGCTCCGGAAACTGCGATGTTGCCGATCATCATGCTGACAGCCAAGGCCGAAGAATCCGACACTGTCATCGGTCTGGAGCTCGGCGCCGATGACTATGTCACGAAACCCTTTAGTCCCAAAGCGCTCGTTGCTCGCGTTAAAGCCCTGTTTCGCCGCCTCGACCGCAGCCAACAGGATAACCTCACGGTGCTTCGGTACGGCCCTTTGACCATGGACCTGTCCCGTCATGAAGTGACGGTCCGCGACAAAGATGTCTCGCTCACAGCAAAAGAATTCGGTCTTCTGGAACACCTGTTGCGTAATCCCGGCCGAGTCTTGACCAGAGAAGTGCTCTTAAATCATGTCTGGGGTTACGACTACTTCGGAACAACTAGAACCGTCGATGTCCACGTCCGACGGCTTAAGCAGAAAATTTCTTTGCTGGACGATGCCATCCTTTCAGTGAAATCACTCGGCTATAAATTGAAGGACCCTACGGGTGACGCGTGACTCTTGCCCCATTGAGAAAGACGCATTCCGATCTCCTACCGCTCATCTGCGTTGACTTCTCACCCTTCACCTTTTGCCCATCACCATAATCTATGATGCTTTCAATTCGCTGGAAAGTGACACTCGCCACACTGTTTGCCTTAGTGTGCGGGTTCGCGATCGCTGGAATCTTCGCGACCCGCTCGCTGGAGGAACAGGAATTGGCCCAGTCGAACCAGACACTTGAAGTTAGAACCAACCTGATCGCGTTTGAATTGCGTCCTCTCCTCGCCACCCTACCTGCGACACCCCAATTGCAAACCATGGTTCGCGAGTTGAGCCAGCGTGCTCTCGCGCGCGTGACGGTAATTGATGACACCGGACGCGTGCTTGCCGACAGCGCAGTCCAGGATCGAGACCTGGGCACCGTTGAGAACCACCGCACGCGACCGGAGATCGAGCAAGCCGTTGCGACCGGATTCGGTACGGATCTGCGTGCAAGTCATACAACGGGTGAGCGCACCTTGTACCGCGCCATCCGCCTGAGCGGGGCAGCCGAAACCTCCTCGACTTTCTATCTTCGACTAGGGCTCCCCATAACGACGCTTGATCTGGAGCTTGCCAAACTCAAACGCAATCTGACCATCGCCTTTGTCAGCGCGTTTCTGATCGCGGTCGGCTTGAGCATTTGGCTTGCCGGAAGTTTGACCAAACCCCTCTTAGATATGGCGGCTGTCGCTCGTCAACTCGCCGCAGGCAACCACACGGTCCACATCCGGACGTCCGCACGCGACGAAGTCGGGCTCCTGGCCAATACCTTGAACCACATGACCGATGAGTTGAAAACCAAAATCGAGGAACTCTCCGAAGATCGCTCCCAATTACTGGCCATGCTGACCTCAATGGTTGAAGGCGTGATGGTGCTGGACTACCGAGGCCGCGTGCTCCAAGTCAATCCAGCCCTGGAGCGGATGTTCGGCGTGACCAGGGCCGAAGCGCGCGGGCGCCTGTTCTCCGAAGTGTTCGGACACCCTGAATTGAATTCGCTGGTCTCGACCGTACTGGCCACGAGGGCCGGTCAGGAAGACGAGATCATTCTTGTTCCGAGTGGGCGATGCCTCCACATCGAGGCCTCCGTGGCCGGAGGCGAGCAGGAGAACGAGGCTTGCGCCGTCCTCGTCTTCCACGACATCACCGAGCTCCGGAGACTGGAAAAGATCAGGAAGGATTTCGTGGCCAACGTGTCGCACGAACTCAGAACCCCCTTGACTTCCATCAAGGGATACGTCGAAGCGCTCTTAGACGGCGGCAAAGACGATCCGGACACGAGCGTGCGTTTTCTAGACATCATTTTAAAACAGAGCGATCGGCTCAATTTAATTCTGGAAGATCTGCTGCAGCTTTCCAAGATCGAGTCCGGCCAAGTCCAATTCAAGCGGGAGCCCTTGCATATCGGAACGGTCGTCGAACGCACGATCGCTATGATCAAACCTCTCGCGGACAAGAAGCAGCATCAGCTGATCGCTCAGGTCTCCTCCGATCTGCCACTCGTGACCGGCGATCAAGAACGGCTGGTGCAAGTCCTAGCCAATCTGGTGGACAATGCGATCAAATACACCCCCGAAGGGGGACAGATTACGGTCGCAGCGCGCCGGATCCCAGCCGCAAAGGACGGGACTCCTGCACAGCAAGACGGAATTGAGTTGAGCGTCGCCGACACGGGCATCGGCATTCCCGAACAGGATCGACCCCGAGTCTTCGAACGCTTCTACCGGGTCGACAAGGCTCGCTCCCGCGAGCTTGGAGGAACCGGCCTTGGATTGGCGATCGTGAAGCACATCGTTGAGGGCCATGGAGGGCAAGTTTGGGTCGAAAAAAACCTGCCGACCGGCAGCCGCTTCGTGGTTCGATTGCCGGCCTGATTCAGCGCTTACACGAATCTGGCCATGATCAGATAGATCAACATGGAGAGGACGGCAGCGCCCGGAAGGGTGAAGAGCCAGGCATAGAGGATTCTTCTCGTCACACCCCAGCGTACCGCAGAGAGGCGTTTGATCGCGCCGACGCCCATGACGGAGGACGTAATGGTGTGCGTCGTGCTGACGGGCAATCCGATATGAGCGGTCACCATCAGCACTGCCGCTGCACCGGTCTCGGCGGCAAAACCATGAACCGGTTCGAGCTTGACGATGCCCATGCCCAGCGTCCGAACGATCGACCAGCCTCCGATCGCCGTCCCTAATCCCATCGCCAACGCACAGGCTCCGATAACCCAGGTGGGAACTTCAGCTGAAGGAATCTGCCCGGCAGACAGCAACGCCAGCGTGATGATCCCCATCGCTTTTTGGGCATCGTTCGCCCCGTGGCTGAACGCCATGAAACAGGCGGAGATGAGCTGCAGTCGTTTGAAGAGACGGGTCGCGATGGAGCGTGTGACCCGGAAGAAAACCCAGCTGATCAGCACCATGAACGAAAGCCCGATCGCGAACCCAAAAAACGGCGACAGCACCATGGCCTCAAGGACGGAACGCAGACCGGACAGCTTCACCGTACTCCATCCCCCATGAGTAACTGCAGCCCCCACAAGCCCACCAATCAGCGCGTGAGACGAACTGGTCGGCAATCCCAACATGAGCGTGAACAGGTTCCAACAAATTGCCCCGGCGAGCGCTGCTGCAACCATCTGCTGGGTGACGGAGGTCGGATCGACGATACCAGACCCGACCATCTTCGCGACTGCCGTCGACATGAACGCGCCGGCCACATTCAGCATCCCAGCCCCCATCACGGCGATAAGGGGGCTCACCACACGCGTCGAGACCACCGTAGCAATGGCGTTTGCACTATCGTGCCACCCGTTTGAAAAATCGAACAAGAGGGCCAGCACGACCACAACCAGTAACATCCCGGTCAGTTCAGGCATCGAACACTCATGAAACGTTTAGGGGTGAAGGATAGAGGGAAACGCATCATCTGATTCAGTGATGTTTGAGTGCGATGCGTTCAAGAATGTTGGCCACATCTTCGCACCGATCGGTCCCCGCCTCGAAGTTCTCGTAAATCTCTTTCCACTTGATGACGGCCATCGGATCAGTTTCTTTCTCGAATAACGCGGAGATCGCATCGCGCGAGACACGATCCGCCTCGTTCTCCAAACTATTTACCTGCACGCTGCACTCCTTAATGTCGGGATGAGGCAGCCCCAGGCGGTCCACCCCACTCCCGACCGCCACCGAAGCTTGATGAAGAATATCCGCCAGCTTCACAGCCATCTCAGTCGGCTTCGTCACTTTATACAGAACAAATCGGTCGGCGATCGCTTCCGTCACGTCGAGAATATCGTCCAGTGCGCTGGCCAGATCGTGAATGTCTTCCCGATCGATCGGCGTAATGAAGGTCTGGTTCAATCGGCGGGCAATGTCATGGGTAATACCGTCACCGACGTGCTCGACTTCCTTGATTTGTTTGGCTTGATCGACCGGCGCATGGAAATTCTCCATCATCTCCTTCAAGAGACGGCTGCCTTCGATCATATTATGCGCGGCCTTCTTGAAGAGCTCAAAGAACGCTTCTTCTCTGGGAATCAAACCAAACATCATCGCGTTGCTCCTCTGCCGGTGAAATGCCTACTCAATCTCTCGCCCAATTTATGGAAACATGAAGAACGCGTGTGAGGTCGTCACGAACAGCTTCACCATCGAACCAGTCCCGTAGCCCAAGTCAATCCTCCGCCGAAGCTGCCCAGCAGGAGGACATCGTGTGGTCGAACATAGCCGGCCCGCACCGCGTGGTCTAGTGCAATCGGGAGCGAAGCGGAGGAGGTGTTGCCATACCGTTCAATCACCGAGCAGACCACCGTCGGCGAGACGCCCAAGCGCTTCGTGAGCTGGGAGAGAATGCGCCCATTGGCCTGGTGCAGCACCATCTGCGCCACGTCTCGCAACTCCACACCGAATTCTTTCAGAATTTCGCGAATTGCCTGTTCGAGCCGTCTAATGGCCAGGCGAAAAAGCGGCGCCCCCTGCATCCGAAGCGCATGGTCTCTCGCTGCTACCGACTCCAGGCTCATTGGCGTGCGCGACCCCCCTGCTGCAACTCGAATCAAATGGTGCTGGGAACCATCGGAGTGGAGACGAACACCCAGTATCCCGAGGCTAGGGTGCCGGGCCTCTCGTTCCGCCTGCACCATGACGGCACCAGCACCATCCCCGAACAAAAGCGCCGTATCGGCGGCTGCGGGGTCCAAGGAACGAGACTTGACCTCGGCTGCCACGACTAAGCAGGTCTTCACCTGCCCACTGCGAATCATGGCATCAGCCATGGAAAGACCATAGAGAAAGCCTGAGCAAGAGGCGGATACGTCGAAAGCCGGCACGCCGCCACAACCCAATTTTCGCTGCAGATGACAGGCTGTAGACGGGAACGCCATGTCAGGAGAGGTCGTTGAAAGAAGAATCGCCTCGACTGCGGAGGCAGGCAACCCGGCTGTCTGCAACGCCTGCCGAGCCGCCTCAAGAGCCAGATCGGATGAGGCCTCCGTGGGAGCGGCCCAGCGTCGTTCCTCGATCCCGGTCAGGCGCAAGACGCGCTTCGCATCAATACCCAATGCAGAAGCCGCCTCGCGATTGGGCACCACCCGCTCTGGGAGATAGGAACCTGTTCCGATGATTCTCGTCCGTATCATCGCTGAAATGCCAAGGGGTTACATTGCGCCGGCGGGATTATAGGTCTCAGGAGGACAGGGGTCAACCCAACCAGCAAAAACATTGCATTTATCCCGGTCTCCTGCTACAAGATGTGGTAATTCCATGAGAAACCGACCGATATCCCTGACTGCATGGCCACCAAGCAGGAGCCTCTCTTTTGCCCTTGGTACGGCTATGCTCTGCGCGATGATAGCTTGTTCAAGCACGTCGAAAACCGCCGACTCAGGGAGCAAGAAAGCGTTAAGCGGGACCGACGAATCGATCTTCCTTGGGGATACGATTGAAAAGAATTACGACCCCAACGTGATCATGAAACGGGGCGAAGCCTTCTTTGACAAAGAGGAATACGCTGAAGCAATCGTCGAGTACAACCACTTCCTCGATCTTCATCGCAACCACACCCTCGCTTCCTATGCCGCCTTTCGGATCGGGGAAAGTCAGATGAATCGAGCGAAAGGGATCGAGCGCGATCCCGAGCCGATCCAGAAAGCCATCGAATCATTTGAACGACTGCGAAGGGATTTCCCTGGAAGCCGATACGACGGTCAAGCGACACAGAAAATCCAGGAGTGCCACGACCTTCTCGCGCAAATGCATCTGTTCGTCGGACAGTTTTACTATCGAAGAGAATCGTATCTGGCCGCGGCGCACCGCTTCGAGCAGATCATAAAAGTGTATCCGGACAAGTCGGTTGCGCCAGATGCCCTCTACTTCCTAGCCCTCAGCTACCATGATCTCGGTGCCGACGATTGGGCCAGTGAAAAGTTGACCCTCCTCGCACAAAAATACCCGAACAGTACTCACTCCAGTGAAGGGGCTAAACTCCTCGCCAAGATCGGCGGATCGAAACCCGACGTCCTCTTGGCTAAGAAACCGGAACCCGCTTCTCCCGCTGCCACATCCACACCGCCTCCAACACAAGCACCGCTTAGCGTCGGAACTGGTTTTGTCCCCTCGGCCTCAACCAGTTCGATCCGGATTCCCTCTGCAGTCTCTTTTGGACAAGGATTTGTGAGCTGCCATCTCGGCGCCTGGTGCTGATTCATAGTACCGAGTGCTGAGTTTGGAAGGAAGAACTCTGCAAGAGCTGAGAAGTATCAATCCTCGGCGTTGCTCAAGATGAGCTACCCAACAAGTCCGCAGGAAGCGAGAGCCTTAAGGCGTACTTCTCGCTAGTGCGTTGAGGGGAACGAGCGACTGAGAGCGCAGTTGGGAGCCTTTATCAGCGGTGCCTTACTGGCCGAGGTACCAGCCGATGCCATATCGCTCCAGAAAGCTTGTGATCATCGTCAGAGAATTGGCGTAGATCATCACGCCAACGATAACCAGTAAGACGCCACTGACTGTCGACACGCCCCACAAATACGCGCGCGCCTGCTTGAAGTACGCTAAGAAACGATCGACGCCCAGCGCCGTCAGAAAAAGCGGCAACCCCAGTCCTAACGAATAACTGGTCAGCAACAGCACGCCATTCAACAACGAGTCGGTCGTGCTGGCATAGAGCAGAATGGTCCCAAGTACCGGCCCGACGCAGGGGGTCCAGCCGGCGGCAAACGCAATACCGATGAGGAAGGAACCCAGATAACCGACTGGTCTGTTCCGGAATTGAAACCGGTGTTCCATTTGGAGAAAGTTGATATTCAAAATCCCCAAGAGATAGAGGCCGAACACCACGATCAGCACGCCCCCGAGACGACGGATGTGGTCCTGATAGGTAATCAGCAGTTGGCCGATTAAGCTCGCCGAGGCGCCGAATGCGATGAACACCACCGAAAATCCGGCGATAAACAGCAGCGCGTTCGCCACAATAACCGCCTTGAATTTCGACCGCGTCCCCGCATCGGTCAACTGTTCGATCGACAGGCCCGTGATGTAGGAAATATAGGACGGGACAAGCGGGAGCACGCAGGGAGAGACAAACGACAACAATCCGGCCGAGAACGCCGCGATCAACGAGATCTGTGTGATCGATTGCGACATGGGTCCGCTGGACTACGACTTCATCAGCATCTGGATCAGCTGATGCGCTTCGGGAGCCCCCCAGTCGCGAGCCCCGAAAATTTGTTGCCGCACAATCCCCTGGCGATCGACCATGAACGTCATGGGCAGCGTACGGGCACCATAGGCTAAGCCGACGCGAAAGTCCGCATCGTGGAGGATTGGGAAGGTCAGATGGTTTTCCTGCTGAAACGGCCTGGTCACCGCCACTCCTTGCGCATCGGTCGAGACGGCCAGGATTTCAAAGTCTTTTCGCGGATAGGTTCGGTAGAGCTGTTCCATAGCCGGCATTTCGATTCGGCAGGGGCCACACCACGTCGCCCAGAAATTCAGCAAGACGACCTTCCCGCGTAAGTCCGACAGCGCCACCAGCTTTCCATTCATATCACGCAGCTGAAAGTTCGGCGCGGCATCACCGGATTTGACGACGCCTCGTTGCGCAACGGCAACCACCGAGCCTGCCTCTGCCGCAACGGACGGCGTAATGCCCGCGGCCAGTCCCATTAATCCCAACAACACCCCTCCATACAGAGCCGCTTGGATCATCCTTGGTTCCCCGCCGGCTTTTGCGGCGTTCGTTCCGCCGCCTTCGGTGTGACGTTGAGCAGTTTGGTCAACACTTGCAAACTATCCAGCCTAGTCCAATCTCTTGGCCCAATCACGATTTCGCGAATGACGCCCTGCTGATCGATGATAAAGGTTTCCGGCACGCCCATGCGCTTGTACGGCTTGTCGGTTTTTCCCCAGGAGTCAATCAACACGGGAAAGGTCAGGTTCATCCCTTTGACGAACGGCGGAATATCCCTCGTCGTCGTCACTCGATCAATACTGACGGCCAAAATCACTAACCCGTCCTTCTCGAAATTCTTGTTCAAGATTTCCATTGAAGGCATTTCTTCCCGACAGGGCTTACACCAGGTCGCCCAGAAATTCAGGAAGACGACTTTGCCGCGAAAGTCCGACAGCCTGATGGGTTGGTCGTTGAGGTCGGTGAGCGCAAAATCCGGGGCTTCTTTGCCCACCTCGAGCGGCTCATACTTGTCGCTTTGCATCCAGACGATGCTGAAGACAGCCGCGAAGATAGCCGCCCCCACGAGAAGGATCAGAAGACGCGACCCGCCAGTGGTTGTTGGGACAGTTGGTGATGTTGGGAGCGACGACTCAGACACGTTTCCCCCTTGCAGCTATTTGCAGGATGCTCAAAATGGTCTTCCAACAAGGCCGCAGGGAGCAAGAGCCCCAAGGCATACGTTCATTAGTACGTTGCGGGCAACAAGCAACCGAGAAGGATGTTGGTAGCCATGTTCAGCATCCTACGGCTATGCGTAGGCATGAAGGCCCGACAACAGAAAATTCACACCCCAGAAGCAGAATACCACCATCAGAAATCCGAATACCGCGTAGATGGCCGCCCGCCGGCCTTCCCAGCCGCGAGTCATACGAGCATGAATGTAGGCGCCATAGATCAACCAGACGATCAACGACCAGGTTTCCTTGGGGTCCCAGCTCCAGTACCCGCCCCAGGCGTAATTGGCCCACATGGCGCCGAGAATGATGCCGAACGCGAGGAGAGGGAACCCGATCATGATGGCTTTGTAGCCCAACTCATCAATAGTTTCGAGGTCGGGGAACGCTGCATAGAAGCGTGATCGGCTGCCCCGTTGCTCCGCCCGCTCTTTGAACAGGTACATGAGGCCGAGCCCACCAGCCATCGCGAATGCGGCATAGCTGGTCAGGGTGACGGATACGTGAATGTAGATCCAGTAGCTGTTGAGTGCAGGAACGAGCGGCTCGGCAGTCTGATAACGATAGGGCAGCAGCGATGCCGCCCCCATCGCGATAAAACCGATGCCGACCACGAAAGCTCCGATGGCTTTAATCTTATAGCGTAACTCCAGGAGGACATACCCCAGAATGATAGCCCACGACACATAGGCCATCGCTTCAAACTGGTTCGACCAGGGCGCGAACGTACCCGAATGCTGCAATCGCTCGAACGCACGCGTGAACAACGCCGCCGTGTTCACCATCCAGCCGAATACGGTGACGAGCGTCGCCACCTGTCCCAACTGCGTCGCCCAGGCCCCGTCTCGCTCATCGAAGTTTTCAGTCGGGTGTCCTGCAGGAGCGAGCACCATCGAAGGGCGCTTTGCAAACAGATAGGCGACGTACAACGTCAGCGAGGCGAGATAGAGCCAAAACGTCATGTCAAAGAGAAAGAGTGAACGAGCCATCGTATCCTCCGTCTACCACATCAGCCTAGCCAGTAGTTTAGTATCATACCCAAAACAGTTCCAGTTTGCCCACCCTATCCGCTACGCGGAAAATGTCCGGATCTTCTCTGTAAGCTTCCGGAATTCTTTTTGAAAATCAATCTGACTCTTATGGGTCGTCCCGCCGATATGTACGATGACACCGTCTCCGGCTGGAATAATTTTCGTCCACAACCGGCGATGGTAGATGAACGACGAGAGGGTAATCCCCACGACGATCATGGTTGAGCCCAGCCATACGATATTGATGCCGGGGTTCTTGGCAATTTGGAGCCCGGTATACTTCCTCGGCTTATAGCCGATCAGCTCAAACTGATACTTCGAATCCTTGATCTCGAACAAGTCGGGGAACTGGTAAAAAATCCACGGAGTTGCTTGGACTGTGCTGCGTTCATTCACGGCCAGCTTGACCGCCGGATTGGCGTGTTCGATCGTTTTTGAATACACCTTTTTTTCGGTTGAATTAAAGGCAAAGTCCGCCACGAAATCGGTGACCGAGATTTTCAAATTCAGATCGGCGAGTGTCTGTTCCTTCTGCCATTCCAAATCGATCGTCTTAACGACCTTGTCCGTTTCCTTGTCCTTGATGTTTACCCGGGCGACTTCAATCTGATCCCAGGCATCGCCGTAGCTGGATTGATAGAACCAGATGCCCTTGTAGACGAGAGGATCATTGACGGTAATCGTCTTCGTCATTTTCGGCTGCCCGCCTTCCACCACCGTCAACGTGCTGTTGTAGGATTTGACGGATCCGTTCTCGTGGTAGTCGATCCAGAATTTGTCCACCTTCAAATCGAAATTGCCGCGCGGAATGTGATACGTCTGCCCTTCCAGGCAAACCCCGAATTCCTGGAATCCATAATAGGTTCCGAGCAGTCCTCCGAACACAATCACCGTCGCGCTCAGATGCGCCATGTGCGCGCCGACACGGCCCAGGACGCCCTTCGTCGCATAAATCGTCACTTCGCCGGTATCGTTCTTGGCCAGGACGCGATATCCCTTTTCGCTGAAATATTGTGCCAGCTGTTTTGCAACGGATTCTTTCGTCCCGTTGACCGATACTTCCGCCTGCTGTTTCATCCCCTTGATAAAGGCGAGCGAGACGCTGACCTTGTCCTGCTTCATCGATCGCCAGACTCCGGGGAACCGCTTATAGAAACAGGTCAACGAGTTGACGCATAGAAGACCGAGCAGACTAGTGAACCACCAGGTGTGATAGACGTCCGTAAATCCTAACCGAAGAAACCAGCGGTAGCCGTTCTCGCCGTATTCCTGAATGTATGTTTCGGGCCGTTCTCCCTGTTGTATGACCGTCCCGATCGTAGCGGTAATGGCAATGAACAAAAAGAGAAACATCGCCAGCTTGATCGAGGCAAAAAACTCGACAAGCTCACGAGAAAATTCTTCCCACCCCAGGCCTGGGGTCCTGGCCTTTGGGGCCTCCTGCTGGGGAAGAGTATCGGGCTGACCGTTCATCGTCTCACTCGTTCTTCTTGCATTAACAGACACACAATCCCTACGGCCCGGAAGGCACAGCAGATTGGGCAAGGACGATCGTGCGTTGGAAGGCGGTCCCTTCTGGACAGTAGTCGTACCCTGTCGCAGAACAGAGAGGGAATTCCTTGAAACCGTGGCATCTTACAAGTGCCAGAAAAGAGCTGTCAAGCAACCGCTCCTGGCAAAGACTGCCTTCCCCTACTATTGAAGTGATGGACAATTCAGGCCATTTTCGCTATCATGCCTCCCGATTCTGCAGGCTAACATCTCCTTCTCACACAGGGTCATTTCCCCCTACTGAGATCGAGCGACTTTCGTTCACTGAACTTTTGAGGAGCCAATGAGAAATAATTACCTCTTTACGTCTGAATCCGTCACCGAAGGCCATCCCGACAAAATCGCCGACCAGATTTCCGACGGCATCCTGGATGCCATCATCGCCCAGGACAAGTACTCCCGTGTGGCCTGTGAAACCATCCTCACAACCGGTATCGCCTTCGTCGCAGGTGAAATCTCGACGAAAGCCTATGTCGAAATTCCCGACATCATCCGCCAGGTGATTAAGGATGTCGGCTATACCGACGCATCCTGGGGATTCGACTACCATACCTGCTCGGTCCTTACCGCCATCCACCAGCAATCGAGCGACATTGCGATGGGAGTGGATTCCGGTGGAGCCGGCGACCAGGGATTGATGTTTGGCTACGCAACAAACGAAACCTCCGAGCTCATGCCGATGCCGATCGTGCTCGCCCACCGGCTCACACGGCGGCTCGCCGAAGTACGAAAGAAACACATTCTCCCCTGGGTCCGTCCTGACGGCAAATCGCAAGTCACCGTCGAATATCGCAACGGGAAACCGGTTCGGATCGACACAATCGTCGTCTCCACGCAGCATAGCCCGGACGTCACCAACAAGCAGATCGAACGCGGGATCATGGAAAAAGTGATCAAGCCGGTCATGCCGAAGGGTCTCTATGATCCAGCCAGCGTGAAGCATCACATCAATCCGACCGGTCGATTCGTCGTCGGCGGTCCAATGGGTGACACCGGTCTGACGGGACGAAAAATCATCGTCGACACCTATGGCGGCCACGGCAGCCACGGCGGCGGCGCCTTCTCCGGCAAGGATCCCACAAAGGTCGACCGTTCAGCCTCCTACATGGCCCGGTACATTGCCAAGAACATCGTCGCAGCCGGATTGGCCGACAAATGCGAAGTACAACTGGCCTATGCCATCGGCGTGGCGGACCCCGTCTCCGTGCTGGTCGATACGAAGAATACCGAGAGAGTGTCCGTCGACAATCTCGATAAACTCGTGCGCAAGCACTTCCCGATGACGCCCCGCGGCATCATCGACCATCTGAAACTCCGCCGGCCGATCTTCAAGAAGACGGCAGCCTACGGCCACTTTGGCCGAAACGAGCCGGAGTTCACCTGGGAAAAGACCGACAAGGCGAAGATCCTGCGCAAAGAGGCAGGGTTGTAATAGAAGGCAGCGGCCAAGGTTACGTTCACGCAAACTGAGGCTCAGGCTTAGGGATTGAGGCTGGGTTTTCCACTCGGCCTCGACCTTAACCTGAGCCTTCTTTTCGACAGAGGAGGAGGATTCCGTGGATTACGACGTGAGAGATATCAAGCTGGCTGACCAGGGCAAACTCAAAATCGAATGGGCCGAAGCCACCATGCCGGTGCTGCGGCTGATTCGAAAACGATTCAAGCGGCAACAGCCCCTCAAAGGCGTACGGGTCACCGCCTGTCTGCACGTCACCACTGAAACGGCCAATCTGGCGATCACATTGAAGGCCGGCGGCGCCGACGTGCGCCTCTGCGCATCCAATCCCCTCAGCACACAGGACGATGTCGCAGCAGCGCTCGTTCAACACGAAGGCATTCCGACCTTCGCGATCAAGGGCGAAGACAATGCCACGTATTACCGCCACATCGAGTCTGCCATTGCCCATCGGCCGCATCTGTCGATGGATGATGGAGCCGATGTCGTCTCGCACCTGCACTCCAAGCGCAAAGACCTCTTGAAGAATGTCATCGGTGGCACGGAAGAAACGACCACCGGAGTCATCCGCCTGCGCAGCATGGCGGAAAAGAAAGTGCTCAAGTTCCCGGTCATCTCCGTGAACGACGCCGACACCAAGCATATGTTTGATAATCGCTACGGCACAGGCCAATCCACAATGGACGGGATCGTGCGTGCGACCAATCGTCTGGTCTGCGGCTCCGTCGTGGTCGTTGTGGGATACGGCTGGTGCGGGCGCGGCATTGCAATGCGTGCCAAAGGGATGGGCGCGGATGTTGTCGTGACTGAGATTGATCCATTGAAGGGTTTGGAAGCGGTCATGGACGGGTTCCGCGTCATGCCGATGGAACAGGCTGCGCCGATCGGAGACTTTTTCGTGACCGTCACCGGCAATATCCACGTAATCCGCAGCGAGCATTTCGCCGTCATGAAGGATGGCGCGATTGTCTGCAACAGCGGTCACTTCAATGTCGAACTGGATATTCCCAGCCTCGAGAAGCTCACCAAGAAGCGGCGGGTTGTTCGCACTGGCGTCGAGGAGTTTACGCTCAAGAAGAATGGCCACCGCGTCAGCCTGTTGGGCGAAGGCCGGTTGGTCAATCTAGCCACAGCAGAAGGACATCCCTCCAGCGTCATGGACATGAGCTTCGCGAACCAGGCGCTCGGGGCGGAATACATCGTGAAGAACTATAAGCTCCTGGACAAGAAGGTCTACCCGGTGCCGCCTGCCATCGATAAAGAAATCGCGCGGCTCAAGCTCGCGGGCATGGGAGTGGCAATTGATACACTGACACCGGAACAGAAAAAGTACTTGGCTTCTTGGGAGATGGGAACATAAGAGCGAGGCGCGATGCGGGTGCTCTCTGTGCTCGCGCACCGCTGCAGGCAGGACCAATCAGATTTGTAATTAGCAGGCGGTGCTCGGTGGACGCGCGCACGTGAGAGCAATTCGCACCACACCTGCTAGAAAAGAGCGTATAGAAAAAAGGCCACCTCAAAAGGTGGCCTTTTTATTTGATTGCTTTGGGTGGCTTGATTTAAGGAGAGCACTACAGGAGTTTAACGAGGGAATTGTAAATAATTTTTTCAATCTCGGTAGTACCATCGCAAGAATTGACTGGAATTACTCCTGGCGGGTTGTGCTCCCCTCTAATCCAGCAAGAGCTCCTCGACTTTGAAGACGGGGGCTTAGAGGCAGATCCTGCGAAGCAGGACGATCGAAGACGGTGATCAGTTTAGGGGCAAGCCTGTAAATGAGTGGGAATCTGCGCCCGTTGTTTCAAAAACGTAGTTCGAGAAGGGTGACCAACCACCTGAGAAATCAGGGTCCTTTGATCCTTTTGTAGTAAGGTCAAAACCAACTGATTTTGGCTCAACTCGGTGTTATAAGGTTCTCTCTTCTCCAATTTGCTCAACAACTATCCGATACGGATTTCCCAAGGAATCGAAGAACGCATACATACTA
Organism: Nitrospira sp.; assembly: GCA_033852435.1. Taxonomy (GTDB): domain Bacteria; phylum Nitrospirota; class Nitrospiria; order Nitrospirales; family Nitrospiraceae; genus Nitrospira_C. The sequence goes on along the minus strand of JAWOMO010000030.1, from coordinate 93,630 downwards.
TTGAGAGATCAGTAGTGTCCGGTTAACTTAATGGGTCCTTCTCTAAACTCCAGTAGGGACACAGGTTTCGTGAGATTTCGACCTGTCCCCGACGTGAATAGCGGTGGCCGAGACGGGCACCCTTCCCGTGGTTCTCAGGCTGGAGGTGCTCATGTATGTCGGCAAATTGCTCTTCGCCCAGGTCATGGACCATGCGCCGTGGAAAACGTTTCATCGCATCGTGCACCGGTATCGCGGGGATCATCGGGTCAAGCAGTTCACGTGTGCGGATCAGTTCCGCTGCATGGCCTTTGCGCAGCTGACGTTCCGGGAGAGCCTGCGGGATATCGAGGCCTGTCTCGCTGCCCAAGCGAACAAGCTCTATCATATGGGCCTGCACGCCACGGTCAGCCGCTCGACGCTGGCGGATGCCAACGAATCGCGCGACTGGCGCATGGATGCGGAGTTTGCTCATGCCCTCATCCGCACGGCCCGCCCCCTCTATGCTCACGACGATCTGGGGCTGGAGTTAGCCAACACCGTCTATGCCGTGGATGCCACCACCATCGACCTGTGCCTTTCCTTGTTTCCCTGGGCCCCGTTTCGTTCTACCAAGGCGGCGATCAAACTGCCCACCCTTCTCGACCTCCGTAGCGCCATCCCGAGTTTCATCCACATCTCCGACGGCAAACTGCACGATGTCAACGTGCTCGACCTGCTGCTCCCCGAACCGGCCGCCTTCTCCATCATGGACCGGGGGTATCTGGACTTCGAACGGCTTCGGGTCCTCGACCAGGCCGGCAGCTTCTTTGTCATCCGCGCCAAGCGCAACGTGCGGGCGCGGCGGCTCTACTCCCATGCCGTCGAGCGCAGCAGGGGGATCATCTGCGACCAGACCGTGATGCTCGACGGCTTCTATTCCCAGACGCACTATCCGGCCCATCTCCGGCGGATCCGCTATGCCGATCCGGATTCTGGCAGAACCCTCATCGTCCTGACCAATCAGTGGCAACGACTCGCCCTGACCATTGCCACCCTCTACCGGTCTCGATGGCAGGTGGAGCTGTTCTTCCGATGGATCAAGCAACATCTGCGCATCAAGCGGTTCTTCGGCACGTCCGAGAACGCGGTGAAGACTCAGATGTGGATCGCGGTCTCGGTCTATGTGTTAATCGCCCTCATCCGCAAACGCCTGGGCATCACCACGCCGCTGTACACCAGGCTACCGATCTTATCGGTGACCCTATTCGAGAAAATCCAGCTCTACGAAGCACGTACATGCATAGATAGGTCCCTGGAATCGTCCAAGGACCTGAACCAACTGAATCTATTCGAAAGTTAACCGGACACTATTGAACCGGACACTATTGTTGAGAGATACCAACTCATTTCGTAGGCGGCTTCTGTGGCTCGGCGTCTGGTGGAGACAAGGGCCAATTGCCCCAAGGGAACCATTGTGATTGTGAATGCGTGGCCGGTCCGTCTGGGGTTTTGACGGAAGACAGGGAAGACGGAGTCCAAAAATGACAATATCGACGTTGCGCTAAGGCCCCTGTCGAGCTTTCGTGACTCCAGTTCGTCGTTTGTACTTTATCATCGAGCCGGAAGCGCGCTCTAACCGCCTAGAGATAATGGGTCGCAGGATCGAGAGCCGCCTCAATTCGATGCGAGGGTTCCGTCAGCCCCTGTCGCTCGTAGACGATAGTTCCCAGGCCGACTTCGCGCAGCCCCATTTCCTCGGTCCAAACTGCAAGGTCATAGGCCACACCCTCGCCGCGACCGAGGAATGGGTCCCAGCGTAGGGTGGGTTTCAGAGACTGAACCTCCAAAATTGAATCCCAACGGGGGTCGTTGGGTTGGAGCCACGGGCATGAAGCCTCATCCTGTGATGAGCTCGTACTTCGCTTCTGAGCGGTGCTCTCTGATGACGGGGTAATAAACACATAAAAGCCCTCCTCAACGGGGTCAGGCATAAGAGCCGCTATTCCTCCCGTCAATATTTTAGTTGCTAGGCTAGGCTTGACCGAGCGTCTGCTCCATTCCGAGATCCGATCCTTGCCATGCTCTGAAAAATATGCACGCACAGACCAGTAGTACAGCGAAGATGGCTCAAGAGCCGTCTCTAGCTTATGAGAGGCCTCTATAATATTCGTTCGGCTGTAAATCAGGGCGTCAGGGCCCAATCTCCCGGATCGCCAAATATTGAGTTCGTACAAGATGTTGGAGCCAGAAAACGCTTCCCAGCGCATTATCGGCGGGAGTGAATCGACCCTTTGTGCCATGACTCGAAATTCATTCGGAATACCCCAGGAAATGGAATCGCGAAATTCACCTCGGGAATACTTGGTTCGAATGTCTTCTTGCCTAATTTCAGGGCCAGCAGGCAGGCCTGGTTCCTCAGCAGGATAAACTGGGCGAAGTCCTTTGAGATGCACCGCCATCATAAAGCCGGAAGTGATCCGCTCGGGAAAGGGATACAACATAAAATATTCTGTGATGAGCTGTTCGGCCAGACGGTCTGAGGCTTGTTGCACTTCCTGGCGGAACCGTGCGGCATGGTCGGCGGTCCATTCATTGAGCAGCAGCGCAGGCCCGAGCGTGTCAGTCACGACACGATCATCAAGAACCGTCTCATCTGCCGTTCGGATAAGTTGCGCCCGCGCCGAGAGAATGAGCCGACGGAGCGGATTCACCATAAACTCTGCAGGAACCAAATTAACCGCAAGGTCCTGAACTTCAAGCACCGTGTCGAAACCGTCTCTCCTGGCTTCAGCATAGCGAGACTGTTTCTGGAGCAACTCCGGTGAGACTGTGGTCAGAGGAGTGATGTCAATGCTATGCGATTGAGCGAAGGCCCCAAGGTGGTTAGGGAGTGCCCGATTCAGGTCCCGCCCTGCGACAATTGTTTGCAAGGTAGCAACCGGTTCTTGCCACGGCTCTGAGGCCACTGCGCCATAGAAGGCTCCCCCTACGAGACCGAGTGCTGCGCCTACGGGAATAACGATTGGGGCCGCATAGCCACCCTGAGCACCGGCCCCTGCTCCCATCGCAGCACCAAGACCGGCACCTCTCCCAATATCTCTCAGTCGTCCGGTTCCATGAGCGTCGAGACTTTTTTGTTCTTCCGTTGGTCTGGTCACCACCCCCATTCGTCCGAGCTGCACTTGGGTGGATTCCGGCAGCGGAGATGGAGAAATAGCTTGGTGTGCACAACCCCATTCCCCGATGAGGAACATGAAGGAAAGACACAGGAAGGTCAGATTGTGGCTCTGAGTGTTCACTCAGTTACACTCCGACACTTATGGCAACACGCACAAGGCATGCATTCAGCTTTGAGGTATTCAACTAATCCTTCTATGTGTCAGTGGATCAGGTACCCTACTCAACACCAGGATGAATTTCGTGTGCGAGTCCATTGAGTCCGCAGATCCGCTTTAAGGTGGCCAGAGGAGGGCCAGACCGAGTGAAGACAAACTGGCTCGGAGATGTATTGGTGAGGATCAAGATCTTATGCCCTAATCCCTCGCCGATTCTTCCTTCAACGAGCATTCCGGTTTCCGTAATGATTTGACCTGGGGGCACCGTACCTTTGAGTATGGTGCTCGTACAGTCCATCAATTGGGAGAAGGTCCCATCAGGATTTACCGCATACGTAAAGGAGCAGGTGCCATCCGCTTCAAAGAGGGACTGCGCGGGTGTCGTTCCGATGAAGACCAATCGATGGTGCTCGAAGGTCCCTGTCCCATCCCCATTGTAGTGGAGCACCCCCTTGAGGTTGGCCTGGAAAGAAGTGACGCTGGTTCCGCTGAGGGATCTCAGATTGTCATCAAACCCGACCGGATCTTGCACGCACGTCGCGGTAAACGCCGCTCGGAAGTCCCCCTGTAAACGTTGACTGACTGGATTTTGTGCTTGGGCCGCGGGTCTTCCTCCCAACAAAAGAACGATCAGAACTAAACAACCGATCCCAGTAAGACGCAGCATGATGGACCGCATGATTCCCTCCTGTGCTCACCCTTCCAACAGCAGAAGGGTCACGCTATTGCGTGGCACACTCTCAGAACTCTCAGAAAGGCTCAATACCTCATTCAAGGTAGGGCGTTCACCGACGTGCTTAATAGATGCATTTTTAGAAAGGGCTAGGATTTGAGATTCTGTCATGCGCAGCAAATTGATTTCTCTTTTGGCGCTGACGAGAAGATACGCTGAAAGTCGCAGAAAATGGAGACGTCGCGCCCTCTGGCGGAGCGTAGGTTATTCAACCTGTCCTGTCACAAGACAACTGGGGCATTCTGGATCTTCGCGTAGGTTGAGCCCTATTCTAGGATGGCGGGGGGACCAACGCGATGACGCGCAGCGGACCGCCGGTCCCTCTGGCGATTTTCATCGGCAGGGCGATCACTTCAAATTCACGATCCGGCAGACCGTGGAGATCTCCAAGATTTTCAAACACAGGCACGCTCTTGGAGAGGAGCGCAACATGCGTCTCAAATCCGGTCGATTGACCATAATCGATCGAAGCGGTGTCAATTCCGACGGCTTTGATCTGCCGTTCGCGCACGAGCCAGGCAGCCGCATCCGGATGCACGCCAGGGAAATGGAGCGCTCGTACACCCTCCGGCCCTTTCAACTCTGTTCCCAGATACTGTTGTCGCGACGGCCAGTATCGGGCAAAGCCCGTATCGACGAGCACGATTGCCCTCTTGGGAATTTGCCCGTGCGCTACCTCCCATTGTTTGAAATCCTTGATGGTGACGCGGTAATCCCGATCGCGGGCGCATTGATCTGTGACATCAATTTTGACAGCAACACCAATCAAATGTTCAATCGGAACCTGATCCAGCGTCTGCCCACCTCGGGCAAAGTGAATGGGCGCATCGATGTGAGTCCCGCCATGTTCGGCCATCTCCAGACGATTCGAGGCGTAGTAGTACCCGCCCGGCGTCTCCCCCGCCTGCTGGAGGATGAGGCGGAAATCCTGTTCTGTCGGCCATACAATCGTGTCCGACCCGAAGGAATGAGTGAGGTCGATGAGCCGCGACTGCCCCAATACCAGACGATCAAGCCGAGATTGACCGGCAGCGCATCCCCCGCCAATCAATAGGCACAGCACAACAAGCCAACCGAATATCTGATTCCCCACCCACACCCATGAACAATTCGTCGGCCTCTTCATCATGGCATGCCCCTTTGTGGCGAAAATGTCTGGCAAATATTGTCAGTCCGCTGGGCAAGAAAGCAAACGGGACATTCTGTTTTTTATAGAGGGATAGGACGGGATGAAAAACAGGGACATTCTGCGTTTTCTATTCAGCGGCGGGCATGTCAGAAGCGACGTGACTTGAGGCGCAGGGCCCACTCCCCTCTTCTTAAACCGTAGGGTGATCAAGCACGCCTTCGCAAATCAGCGAAGACGAGGGCACTGCACTGGCCGAGCAGGGACGGTCGCACGAGCGAAGGCGAACAAATATTCTGGGAAATATCACTTTAGCCTTGCCTGTGCCTCTTGCTCTCAACAGCGAACGCACTACCAGGAGGTTGACACAGCTTTCCACTGTCAGAAAACTTGACAGTCTGCGAAGTTTGTTCGCCCGCGGCGAAAAGGTACTGGAATGTCTCATCATGTCAATTACTTACAGGTGATACAGACAAGGCTGTTAGCTCAGAACCTGCAACTGGACTGTCAGAAAAATTGACAGTGCTCGGATCCCGTAAATTGGCAACGTTAAAGAAATCATGAAATTCCGCTCAGGTACGGGAGATGCTGCGTAATGAACGGGGTTGTGTTTCTGCCTTGCGAGGAGGCTGGTCATACCAGGGTCGTTGAACACTTATCAACCGGCGAAGCGACGTAGACAGGTCACGCCTCTTTTCAAGAACCTCTTACTTTCCTCCTGGATTCGAGATTTGTGGGGCTGGCCGTAGGCGATGGCACAACAAAGGCTGGATAAACCAGGCCCATCTTCTCGCGAACCTAACCGTCGAATTCACTCTTCAAGCCGCGACAAACCTGGGAAGACGGAGATGCCCACTCAACAGGAACGAAGGGATGGTGAGCGGGTTTCCTGCATCCGAGTCTGCCCCTACGAACTCACCAAACTCTCAAGCGGCGATCAAGTCGAGTATTCAGAGGGACGCGCGTTCTCAATCAATATGAGCTCTGGAGGATTGTTGCTCTTGCTCCCTCAAGCGGTTGGCGAAAGACAAATCTTTGAAATTAGGGTGCCATCCGTAGCCGATCAGAAGCACAGCACAAAGCTTGTGGAAGTGTGTTGGACCCGTCCCCTTCCGGTGAACGTCCGTAACACCATGCACTTCGCAGGCGTCAGGTTTCTCTTTGAACCTCCTTCCAATTAAGTTCAACTCGACAAACAGATCGCTCACATATCCCTTCAATGCGGAAACCTGTACGGCCCGAGCAGCCGATCTTATTGCTAAAGGAGGATTCGCACAACGATTGAGATTCAAGCCAGCTGTGGTAGAGTGAAGCCAGGCGCCGAGGTGATGACGACCGGAGGGTCCGATGCGATCGACAAACTTCGCTCCCCTCGTCCTTTCCGATTACGAGATCTCGCCTGAACAGGGTTTTCTCCCGCAAGATCCGCTTGAACTTCTGCCCGACTCCCCGACTCTTAATCATCTGGGGCGCGAGCTCCCTAAATTGCTGAGCGCTCGGACGGTCCGGCGGTTTATCGACGAGCAACACCAGCTGCTTCCTTCCATCCCTCCAATATGGCGCACGGAGGACTATCGAGCCGCAATGCGGATTCTTTCATTCGCGGGGCATGCCTATGTGTGGGAAGTACCGGAGCAACCGGCTGCGAAGTTGCCGCGACAACTAGCACAACCGTGGCACGCCGTGGCCCAACGGCTGGGCCGGCCCCCCGTGCTCTCCTATGCATCCTACGCCCTCGATAACTGGCGCAGGCTCGATCCGACCAAACCGATCGAGCTCGATAACATTGTGCTGCTGCAGAATTTTCTCGGCGGGCAGGACGAGGAATGGTTCGTTGTCGTCCACATCCAGATTGAGCGGGAAGCGGGACCAGGGCTGGCAGGCCTTCTGTGGGCGATGAGGGGCGCAGCTGAGGATAAGGAGGACGAGGTCTTGATTGGACTCACATCCCTGGCATCGGCCCAAACGGCGATGCGCGACACGTTGCTCCGCATGAAAGAACGCTGCGATCCCTACGTCTACTACACCCGCGTGCGGCCTTACATCCATGGCTGGAAGAACAGTCCCTCGCTCCCGAACGGACTCATCTACGAGGGCATTGAATCCTATGCCGGACAGCCGCAGCAGTTCCGCGGCGAAACCGGCGCGCAAAGCTCCATTGTGCCATGCCTCGACGCCGGGCTCGGCATCGCCCATGCGCCGGACCCCCTCACAGTGTATCTCCAAGAAATGCGGGACTACATGCCCCCGCGCCATCGTTTGTTCCTCTGCTCGTTGGAGCAAGCCAGCGATGATCTCGGCCGGCCGTTGCTCTCCGGCTTTGTCCGCGACCGAAAATTCCGTCGTTCCGATCTCTGGACAGCCTATAGCGCCTGTGTCGATTTGCTCGCGCAGTTTCGCGAGATTCACATCGGATATGCCGACAGTTACATTCACCGCCAACATCAGGCCCACGCGAGCAATCCTACGGCTGTAGGAACGGGCGGCACCCCCTTCATGACCTACCTGCAAAAACATCTGGACGAGACGAAGCAGGCGATCAGCTCCTAGAGACGAGTATTGGGCGATGGGCAGAGCATGCCCGGCACCGCCGTAGTCACGTTTTGCAAAGCACTGTGTTTTGCTTTCTGGGGTAGGACACCCGTGCTAGGGTGGTCGTATAGTTCTGAATAATGGAGGGCTCTCATGCTGGAAACTATTGTCGTTGCAGCGGTCCTGTACGTCTGCCCGGGTGATGTCTACTCTGATACACCTGGCCCTGGTTGCAAACCGCTTGAGCAGTCCAACAAGGAAGGCTTCAGCACGATCCCAGAAGCGCTGGAGTTCAATTCAAAATCGCCGGCTCGCGCTCCGGTCGATGCCGGAAGCGCAACGAAGGACTCGCAAACCCGCCTTCCTGCAGCATCAGCCCAGGAATGTGCGATGTATGAGGAATGGGTCAAATTATCCACCAAGTCGAGCAGTATCGGAGCCCGCGATCTCTCACCGGGAGAATATGAACGGTGGACGAACTTGAAGCAGGTCTTCGGGAACAGCCCTCCTCCCAATTGCTGGTAATCAGCACTCATTCTTCCTGGCGGCTCATCCGTTTCTTGATCATATCAGCCTGCACCGCCGTTCGACTTCATCATCGCGATCTCTCCCCCCTCTGATCCGTTCGGCCGACAATCCCAGCCTAGAGAACACCGTTGATTCCTCTGTGCATGCGGCGTATCGTTTTATCAGATCTTGAGACGGGAGGATTCCCATGTCGGTCATGTGCTCCCTGGCAGCCTGCAAAGCTCAGGAAGGGATGTGCGGGCATGAGAAGGTGATGCTAAGCGTCGCCCTGCTCGCAGCTATCGGTTTCGGGGCTTACTTTCTGATCGGCTGACCAGCGGTATCGGAAAACGCTACGGCCCACACGGTCTATAAAACGTGGAGGGTAGGTGTGTCCTCTGCGTGAACTCTCAACGATCATCACCACATAAACACCGCACAATCCCCCCACCGGATTTAGTGTCGAATCTGCAAGACCGGTTCCGCATGTCGCCTGAGGCCCCGCTGTAGAGATTTGATTAGGAGGAACCGCTTTCAGAAGGAGAACCGCGACGCGGCGAATAGAGGCATCTAGCTCGCGAGCGTTTCACGAACCTTTCGGAGCAGATCTTTGGAGTTAAACGGCTTCAGAATGAAGGCCGAGCGCTGTCCATTCATCGGCTCAAGAGTCCCATCGGTGTAGCCGGACATGAACAAAATTTTGACCGACGGCATCAATGCATCGAGACGCTTGGCGAGTTGAGGGCCCGTCATGCGAGGCATCATGACATCGGTGAGAACCAGCTGTGGATGCACCGACGATTGTCCTAATTGGTAGAGCGCCTCGATTCCATCAGCCGCTTCTTGAACCTCATACCCGGTTCTCCGCAACATATCCCCGACGGCTACTCTCACATCTTCATCATCCTCGACCAGCAAGATTGTCTCGGAGCTGCTCAATGTCTCCGGCTGAGGGACGGCTCGCGATTCGGTCTGACGTTCATCACACCGTGGCAGGTAGATTTCAAACAGTGCTCCGGCACCTTGCTTGCTCGACACCTCAACAACCCCCCCGCTTTGCCGAACGATGCCATAGAGGCTGGCCAACCCCAATCCTCTCCCGGCTTGGACTTGACCTCTGGAAAAGAACGGCTCGAAGAGATGCGCCTGCGTTGCCGGTTCGATCCCTCGCCCTGTATCACGAACCGCCACCACGACGTAGACACCTGGTTTGATCCCGTGCGTCTGCGCCTCGTCCCCTGTGATGCTCTTTAGTGAAGTCGAGATCAGCAGCTGTCCGCCTTGCGGCATGGCTTCACGCGCATTGGTAACCAAGGTGCGAATCATGTCCTCGATCTGTCCGCGAGCCATGACCACCGGCCCACATTCGACTGACAAGGCGACAGTCAGCGTGACGGTATCGCCGGCTAACAGGCGGATCTTCGGTTCCATCTCGGACAGAATCGAGTTCACGTCAAGTACAGTCGGTTCCACCACTTGATGATGACTGAATGCGACTAGATGATGCGTCAAATTTGCCGCCCGCTCCACGGCATCCTGAATCCGTCTAATAGGAACCTGGGCCTGCTGACTATCGGCCGCATGGCGCGATACCTGTTCGTTGGCCCCCATGATCACGGTCAGCAGATTGTTGAGATCGTGTGCCACTCCACCGGCAAGCCGGCTTAACGCCTCCATCTTTTCAGCCTTATGTGCCGAGTCTTCTAGGCGCTTGCGCTCGGTAATATCGGTGATCGCTTCGATGACGTGCGTCCGCCCATCAGCTGTCACGGCTTTGGACCATTGGACAAGGAGCCATTGATTGTTCGGAAGAGCCACCTCATTCATGGTCATGGCCCCAGTGCTGACTGCATCGGGCATCTTGCAAAACGCGCAAGGCGCGGGGCATCCGGCGATTTTCTCGTGACAGGTCTGGCCGGAGATATCGCCGAACTTCTTGAGCCCCGTTGCGTTTTGGAATTGCACCGTATAGGTCGCAGGATCAACGACAGAGACGATGACTGGTTGAGCGTTTAACAATTCCTGAGGATCGTAGGAGGGAGGAGGCTGGTTACCAGGCGCTGCCATCATGGTCTCCAAACCAAATGGGATTCTGAAACCCTAGGCACAACCACACCTTAGCTCTCAGAGCCACATTGCATGGACCAGCATAGACCATACCAGGGCATATGGATTCAAGAGCATCAGGCTCCCTCTTGCAATATTGAGGAGTTACGTGTCGGTCCAATTAGGTATTCTAGGTATTCGATGTTGAATTCGGCCTGCATCTGAATCCAAGTAGATCAGATACAGTATCGGATTTGATACGCCTTGCCATACTAAAAGCGGGGGGAGCTGTTCCTCCCGTGAGCCCGGTGATCCATGCACTCACCAGGCGGACGATTCTCCTGCCTCTTGCTCCAATGGGTACTTTGCTATAATCCCATGCCTGTTTCCAGCGCTTATTTTCTCACCCCTTTGCCCTTGCGAGGTTGGTCACGTGGTTTCTGTCCCCCCACACGATCTGACGCTGGCGCGGACGCTCATTCTTGACGAACTATTCGATTTGTCGCTCTACAAGGCGCTCCGCGATGTGACACAGCCGGATGTGCACCACACCCTCGATGAATTGATTAAGGTGGAAACATCTCACTTGGCGTTCTGGCAGAAGTTCTTCAACCTCCACCTCGATGAGTTGAATATCGGACGACAATTCAAACTTTCCGTCATGAAGTTCGTGTGCAGACTGTTCGGATCAACAGCGGTGCATTTAGTCCTTGAAGCAATCGAAGTCCATGGCGTACGCAAGTATCTGGCGCTGTGGCGCGAGTATCAGGGCAAGCCCATCGGCGAAGCGTTGCGCGGGATTTTGATGGACGAGTTCAAGCACGAGGACGTGCTCGTGACGGAATTGACGAAGCGGAAGATAAACCCGGAAAGAATTCGGAACATTTTTCTAGGACTTAACGACGGCTTGGTGGAAATTCTCGGCGCGGTGAGCGGATTTTTCGGCGCATTCGGTAGTGCCACGATGGTCTTGATCGCTGCCTCGACAACTGCCGTGGCCGGCGCCCTCTCCATGGCCGCCGGCGCGTTCTTGGCGTTGAATAGCGAAAAGGAAGTAAAATCAACGGAGCTGGCCAGAAAAGTGTTCTTGGGAGAAGAATCGGAGGTCACGCCGATGGAAGAATCGCCGCTGGGATCGGCCGTCGTGGTGGGTGTGGCCTATACCACCGGCGCGCTGGTGCCGGTATTACCTGTTCTTGTCGGCGCAAAGGATGCACTCTTCTCGGTCTTCACAGCCGGCCTCATGGTGATTCTGGTGTCGACGATCTTGTCGTTTTTGTCTGGCATGGATGTGAAACGCCGGATCGTGCTCAATTTGGTGATTATTACTGTGGCCGTGACTGTTAGCTATTCGATAGGCCTTGTCGCGAAACAGATCTGGGGCATTCACATTTAGGCATTAATCCTGGCTCACCCCACATCCTCGTGATCTTCCCTGAACTGAACTCCCTTCTGACTGAGTCACCGAACCGACAACACGGCTACCCTACGTTCGGTTGGAGCTCTCAGCGCTGACCTTAGCGAAATGTGGGAAGAACGGCTGAATCTGCTTCATAAACATAGGGGGCTCCACCACATACTGCTCATAAAGAGTACCCATCCCCCAACGGCCATAGCGATCAGAGGCGGCATGAGGGAAGTCAACCTTCTGCAATTCAGTGTGACCACGAGGGAAACGAAGATGATATGGGCTTGCAGCAGGGCAAGATATCCAACCACCCGTACGTTCCAGGGTAAGACATTGATCCACAATACGCCGAAAGAAGCATGGACCGTAAAGACGAAGACTTCTTTGATAAATAGCGCTTCGTCGTAAGGCAGGACCGGCCAAGGCTTTTAGCGAGTAGACACCATCGGCAGTTCTCGCGAGCTCTCCGCGTCTTGTTGAATCCGCATCCGCTCTTCGCGTGAGGCTGCCAAGACATTGTGCAGCATCTCATCGCCCATCTGGGTCAGTTGAGCGGCCGCATCTTTCATTTCGGCATGCTCGACGGCGCGAGACAGCACTTCGGCCTTCGTGGCGCCTTTCTTTTGGCCCAGAAACGGCTTGATAATGAGATAGATGACGTCGCGGGCCGGCATGTAGCGGAAGAACCTTCGGAGCAGACGAAACGCCTGCACAGGGAAATGCACGAACTTGTAAATAAGCAGCCGCTTGAGCCCTTTACGGCGGACTTCGTGGACGACTTCTCCGGGGAGGCAGGTGGGATCAATCTCCGAGCATTTGAAATACTTGTACCAATCGGTGACATCACTGACCAACCCGCGCCTCACATATTCCTGCCAGAGCGGCGTCCCGCGATAGACACAGAGACGATTAAACCCGAACGTATCCAGCGGAAGTTTCGACGCGAACTCGAACGTCGCTTGCATGTCTTCCACGGTTTCACCAGGGTTGCCGACGGTGAAGAAGCCGTGCACGATTTCGATCCCGGCCTTCTTGGCATTCTTGACGGCGGTGGTCACTTCTTCCACCGTCTGCTCTTTCTTGAGCCGATCCAGAATCTTCTGGCTGCCGCTTTCGATCCCAAACATGACCGTCCGGCAATGCGCCTTGGCCATGACCGGAAAAAGATGTTGGGCGACGGAATCGACCCGGCCTTCGATCCCCCATTGAATCCGAAGCCCGGCCTCGATCACACCGTTGCAAATGGCCTCAATGCGCTTCGGTTGGAGAAGGAAGTGGTCGTCGACAAAGTAGACTGCGCCATATCCCTGCTCTTCCAGATACTTCAGCTCATTCACCACATGCTGAGCGCTTCGCGCGCGCCACTTGCCTTCATTGAAAATCGGAATGTCGCAGAAGACGCAGGGCCAGGGACACCCGCGCGAGGTCTGCATGGTGGTGAACCGTTCCATCGACAGCACGGCCGGGACATCTAGCGGCATCGACTCGATAAAGTCGAGTTTGAGGCTTTCGCGGTCAGGAAAGGGCCATTGATCAAGCTGTCGTTCCATCGGCCGCCCAGGATTGTTGACGACCCTCCCATCCTTCATCCAGGTCAAGCTGGCCACACCTTCAGGATCGTCCAGATGGGCAAGGAGATCAAGGATGAGTTGCTCGCCGTCTCCGCGGCAGACAAAATTGACTTCAGGGCATTGCAGCTTTACCAAGCCGGCGTTCAAACTCGCGAAGACACCTCCGAAGGCCAGCTTCACCGTTGAATCGGTCGCGCGAATTTGACGGGCGAGGATTTTCGCGTAGGGATAGCTCGTCGTGCTGAGAAAACTCAATCCCACCAGGTCCGGCTTGCAGCGTTTGATCTCTTCGACGATGACGTCATTTGGTGTATCGGGATTCGCCTGGTCGAACATGACACACTCGTGGCCGGCCTGCTTGAGGACGGACGAGAGCGACATGATGCCGATAGGCGGGAATCCCATCACACGAATATTGCCGTTTTTGGCGCAGGTCTTGGCTGGAAGCGCGTAAAACTGCGGATCACGAACGTGGATGAGGAACGCGAGCATGCTGATCTCCCAGGGTGGATTGCTTCATACGCCGTACTTACTGGGAGCCGACCTTGATGTTTCCGGCTGAGACAACGTCTGCCTGCGTCTTACGCGTCCTGGTCGGGTTTCTTTCGGAGAAACCAAAACGACGTGGCAACGATCTGCTCCGAGGAGAGAGCGCTTTCTACTTTCTAATCTGCAGGGCGGATTCGGCACAGATCTGGTCGAAGGTTCGAAGCTAACTGATGTGAGGAGAGTAGCACGATGAGGTGCGCATTGAAAGGGAATACTGCTGCGGGGACGTATCGCGGAACACCCGCCTCTGCAGCAGTACTGCCGTCGCTCGTTCAGGCTCTCCCCAGCCAGATCATTATCCACTGCGAGCAAGCGGAGTCTCATCCTCGAAGCTTGCTCTTTGAGCTCCCATCCTCCCAATCGGAAAAAACCAACTCCATAAACCAGGCCGAACCTCACAGCATGGAGGTGCCAGAGAAGCTTGGCGGACATCGTGTGATTTTAAGAAAATTATGCCAGAGGGACAGATGGAGGACTGGTCAAAATTGCTCACTTTTAGGGTATGGAAATACCGGGAGGCCCCGCTCCACGAGTGAAGATGCCGTAACCAAAAAGCGGAGTTAGTCGACCAGGACGATATTGAGGAGAGAACTGCGAATGCGCAATCCGCCGTTGTAGTCGATGAAGCCGAGCTTCCTGAACTTATTCAGAAAAACAATTGACCCGTGACCGCGTGGTGCCGACCATGTCAGCCAAAGTTTCCTGGCTGATTTTTTGAACGATGAGATCTTCCACCTTACTTTCTTTCCCATAATGGGCGAGCAGCAGCAGAATCCGAGCAAGTCGCTTTTTGCTGGAATTGAAGAGTTGGTTTACCAGGTCCTCTTCCACCCTTATATTACGAGACAAGAGATGGGACATGAACAGCTCCGCGAATGAGGGCTCTTCGCGAAGGAAACGGATCATGGCGGCTTTGTCGATACGCATGACCGTGGACTCTTCAAGGGTAGTCGCGGTGGCGGTACGAACCAGTTGCCCGGCCAGACAGGCTTCGCCGAAACATTCCCCTTGCCCGAGAATCGCAATGACGGCTTCTTTGCCTTTGGCGGAGAACACGGTCAGCTTGACCTTGCCCCAGAGGAGATAGAATACAGCATCCGCTGCTTCCCCTTGCCAATACAGCGCCTGCTTCTTTCGGCATTTAAGAATTGTTTTCCTGCCGTCGACTTTCGTAAGGAAGGTCTTAGGGTCGAACGGAACGGCGCGTTTGCGTCCCATCTACTTTACCCACGAACGTGATTACGATTCAGCGGCCCAATGCTTTCTTTACTGCGTTACCGATCTCGGCAGGATTCTTAACGACCTTCACGCCGGCCGCTTCGAGCGTTTTCATCTTCTCTGCAGCAGTGCCCTTGCCGCCCGAGATAATCGCGCCGGCGTGACCCATGCGGCGTCCTGGAGGAGCGGTGATCCCCGCGATAAAGCTGATGACGGGCTTCTTGACGTTCTTTTTGATGAACTCAGCGGCCTTTTCTTCTGCATCACCACCGATTTCTCCGATCATCACAATGGCCTGCGTTTCTGGATCTCTCTCGAACAAGGGCAGCACGTCGACAAATCCCGTCCCGTTGACAGGATCGCCGCCGATGCCGACGCAGGTGGTTTCGCCCAATCCCAATGTGGAGAGCTGATGCACCGCTTCGTACGTGAGGGTGCCGCTGCGGGAAACCACCCCCACGATTCCCTTCTTATGGATGAAGCCTGGCATGATGCCAATCTTCGCCTCATCGACCGTAATAACACCGGGGCAATTCGGGCCGATCAATCGGACATCGCGACCGCGCAGCGCCCGCTTCACCTTCACCATATCGTTCACAGGAATGCCTTCAGTGATGCAGATGATCAGCCTCACGCCCGCATCGGCCGCTTCGAGGATGGCATCGGCGCAGAAGGGAGGCGGCACGAAAATCAACGAGGTGTCGCACTGCTCTTTCTTGACCGCATCACGGACGGTATTGAAGACCGGAATCCCTTCGACATCCTGCCCGGCCTTGCCCGGCGTCACACCGGCTACGATCTTGGTTCCATAGGCCTTGCATTGAGTCGCATGGAACGACCCTTCCTTGCCCGTAATTCCCTGCACCACCACCCGCGTATTCTTATTGACGAGAATGCTCACGATTCCCTCTTTTCTTTCTTATTTCGCTTTTCCACCCCACCCACTCCAGGGGGTAAGGACTCTTCTTGCGGGTGGCACCGAGCGGGTGCCTAAGCGCGCGCAGCGGTTATCCTCACGCCGCGTGGGGCACCGAGCACGTTAGGGCTGCTCGGTGACAGAACCCGCCTTTTTACGCCGCCTTGCCCGTCAGCTTCACAATCTTTTGCGCCGCTTCCCACAAATCGTTGGCCACTTCCAGCTTCAGGCCGGACTCGGCCAACAGCTTACGGCCTTCTTCGGCATTCGTGCCCTGCAGCCGGACAACAAGTGGCACGGCAATCTTCACTTCTTTGGCCGCTTCGATCACGCCATGGGCGATCCGTTCGCACCGGACGATCCCGCCGAAGATATTGATGAAGATACCTTTCACGTTTGGATCCTTGAGCAGAATACGAAATCCTGCCGCCACGGTTTCCTTCGTCGCGCCACCGCCCACGTCCAGGAAATTTGCCGGTTCGCTGCCCGCCAGCTTGATGACGTCCATCGTCGCCATCGCGAGGCCGGCGCCGTTCACCATGCAGCCGATGTTGCCGTCCAGCTTGACATAGTTGAGATTGTTCTCGCTCGCCTCGATCTCCAACGGCTCTTCTTCGTTGAGATCGCGCATCTGCTGCACGTCTGGATGCTTGAAGATCCCGTTGTCGTCGAAGGACACCTTACCGTCCAACGCGACCACCGTCTTCTCCTTCGTTATGATCAACGGGTTGATTTCGACAAGCGCGGCATGTTTCTCCATAAACAAACGGTAAAGATTGCCCAGCATCTGGATGAAGGGATTAACCGCGGCCGGTTCGATCTGGTTGAGGCCCAGGGCAAAAGCGATATTGCGTCCGTTGTAGCCCTGAAATCCGACGGCTGGGTCGATCAGCTCCTTGATGATCTTTTCCGGCGTGTGCGCGGCGACCTCTTCGATCTCCATTCCTCCCTCAGTGCTCGCAATGAAAACGGGCCAGCCGGAATCGCGGTCCACGAGAATGCTGAGATAGAGTTCCTTTGCAATGTTGGCGCCCTCTTCAATTAAGAGCCGATGCACGACTCGACCCTTCGGACCGGTCTGGTGCGTGATGAGGGTCTTCCCGATGAGTTCCTTGGCGAGTCCTGGCACCTCGGCTCTGTTCTTCGTGATCTTGACGCCGCCGGCCTTGCCGCGACCGCCGGCATGGATCTGCGCTTTGACGACGAACACGGGACTGTTCAGCTCTGCGGCCCAGGTTTCCGCCTCCTGCGGAGTCTTCACTTCCCGCCCGCGCGGGACCGGCACGCCGAACTGCGCAAACAAAGACTTCGCCTGAAACTCATGCACGTTCATATTCGCTCCTTACAGTCGCTTCAGTTCTGTGTGCCAAGCGGTGACTGCTGAGCAATCCAATTTCCGTCTCAGCACTCGGTCCTCGGCACTAACTCACTTTCCTGGTATAGGCAGGCAGGATCATGGGAGAAATCACGCCGCTGACATTCCCATGTTTCTTGGCGTCCGCTCGGAACCGTTGGAGATGTTTTAACGTCAGCTTCCCCTGCTTCATCGATCCGGTGCGCGAGGCTGCGGTCAATCCCGACCGCTTCCCGAAAACCATCAAATCGAGCAGCGAATTCCCCATCAACCGATTGCGTCCATGCAATCCACCGGACGCTTCGCCGGCCACGAAGAGATTCTTCACGTTGGTTTCGGAGTTTGTATCGATCTTCACTCCTCCGTTCTGGTAGTGCAGCGTCGGATAGATCAGGACCGGATCCTTGCTGATATCGATCCCAAACCGCTCGAACTGCAGCATCATGGCGGGGAAATGCTTCTCGAGCGTGCCCGGTCCATGCTCGGCATCCAACAACGGCGTATCCAGCCAGACACCGACACGACCCGACATCGTGCGAATACCGCGGCTTTCTTCGCACTCCCGAATAATCGAGGACGACACGACATCGCGCGTATCGAGTTCATTCACGAAGCGTTCGCCCTTGGCATTCACCAGGTGGCCGCCCTCCGACCTGATGCCTTCTGTGACCAATGCCCCGATCAATTGTTCCGGATAGACTGCCCCTGAAGGGTGGTATTGAAAGGTATCGATATGGGCCAATTTGGCGCCCATCCGATAGGAGAGGCAGAGGCCGTCTCCGGTGGCCCCATAGTGATTGCTCGTCGGAAAGCCCTGAATGTGCAGCCGGCCGATTCCACCGGTTGCCAGAATGACTGACTTGGCTGCAACGACCACATACCGATGATTGTCGAGGTCTTTGAAGATCGCGCCTGTACA
This sequence comes from Nitrospira sp., assembly GCA_033852435.1. Taxonomy (GTDB): domain Bacteria; phylum Nitrospirota; class Nitrospiria; order Nitrospirales; family Nitrospiraceae; genus Nitrospira_C. The sequence goes on along the minus strand of JAWOMO010000030.1, from coordinate 75,455 downwards.
GTTGCCGTCATCGTCACTGAGCAATTCCACCGCCGCGCAGAATTCGAGCAGCTGGATCTTTTGATTGATGACTTCGTCCTTGAGCACCCGCATGATCTCAAGCCCGGTGTAATCGGAGCAGGTCAGGAGCCGCGGCTTGGAACTACCACCGCCTTTCTTGACATGCAGGTTCCCGTCGGCCTGCCGATCGAACAGCACTCCCAACTCGATCAACCACTTGGCAATTGAGGGACCTTCTTCGACCATTACTTTGAGCAGCTCATGGTCGTTCTTCATGTGGCCGCCCTTGAGCGTGTCGATGAAATGGGTGACCGGAGAATCTTCCGGCGCGACCGAGATCTGCATCCCGCCCTGCGCCATGACGCTGTTCGAATCCCCCAGCCGCAATTTTGTGGCCAGGATGACTTTTGAGCCAGCGTGGTGTGCATGCAACGCTGCGGCGCAGCCGGCCCCCCCGCCACCGACGACCAGCACATCAGTCGTATAGTGCGGCGTCAAATCGACATCGTCGCCGATCGGGCTGTCCCCTTCGAGCAGCGTCGCCAATTCAACGACGGTTTTCTCGTCGGCATTGGGGCCGAATCGAATGGACCGATAGGCGCTGGCGCGGTAGTCGGGATGATACTTGTGAATCAGCTGGTCCCGGTCGGCAGGAGAAAACTTTGGAATGTTTTGCTGGCGTCGAGCATCCCGAGTCTTGTGCACGATTTGCTGAAGCGCGTGAATGTCCATCTCGGGAGCCTCGATAGAAAGACTACTTTACCGTCGCACAGTGATCGACCAATTCCTTCTCGCTCATCTTGAGGATCTTCTTCCACTCATCGTTGAATCGACCGTCTTGAATTTCTTTGATCCGGGTATCCAGCCCAGCCGGCTTCTCCGTGAAATGCGCGCCCTGGGCACGGCTGACATAGAGCGCCACGAGATTGGGCGCAATGTCCGCAATGCAGACCGGCGTGCACATGCCGCACATCACGCAATCCATAAACATTTCCGAGACGCTCTTGAAGTCACCGAACACCGCTTTCCAGACGCCTTCACGCACATCGATTTTCTGCGGGCAGGCCTCCGTGCAGGCGTTGCAATTCCGGCAGAGTGGCGCTTCGGGGTAGAGGTTGAACAAATCCTGCTTGGGATCTTTCAGCGTCTGAATGTCATAGAGCGCCTTGCGAGCCGGGAACGGGGGCATAATCGTGAACGACATACCGTCCTGCACCGCCGTTTGACAGGCCAGGCAGGTCCGGACTTTCGGATCGTCCTTGGTCCTGTAGTAGGTTGCGCAGGCGCCGCAGAACCCGCCAAGACAGCCGGCTCCGCGCACGACGTCCTGGCCCGTATACCATAGGGCCTTGATCACGGTAATGCCCTCCGGCACTTCGTATTTCTTGCCGGAGATTTCAATCGAAACCATCCGGGGCTTCATCACCTCGGGCTGATCAATAATGTTGGTATCTTCTTGTGCCATGTTTCTCACACCTGTGAAAGGTCAGGCGAAGGGGTATGGTGAGAGTTTCCTCTCATTCCATCCCCCCTCGCAACGGACTCACAGAGTATACGTTCCACTCACCACAAAAACGAATCGTCTCAATCAGGCAATCGCGTCGATGATCGCGTTCAAGGTCGCGCTCGGACGCATCGCTTTTGACGCCTTGGCATCATCGGGATGATAGTATCCACCGACATCAACCGGCTTGCCTTGGGCAGCGAGTAATTCGGCCGAAATCTTGGCCTCATTGTCCGCCATATCCTTGGCGATCTTGGCAAACCGCGCCGCCAGGTTCTTGTCCTGCGTCTGCTGAGCCAGCGCCTGCGCCCAATATAACGCCAGGTAGAAATGGCTCCCGCGGTTATCGATCTCGCCTACCTTACGGGCCGGCGACTTATTGCTTTCCAGGAACTTCGCATTGGCCTGATCGAGCGTGTCGGCCAGAATTTTTGCCGCTTGGTTGTTCGCCACTTTGGCGAGATGTTCCAATGACGCAGCCAGGGCGAGGAACTCACCGAGCGAATCCCACCGCAGATAGCCTTCCTCTTGGAACTGCTGCACGTGCTTGGGCGCGGAGCCTCCGGCGCCGGTCTCAAACAGCCCGCCGCCGTTCAGCAACGGAACAATCGAGAGCATCTTGGCGCTGGTCCCGATTTCGAGAATCGGGAACAGGTCTGTGAGGTAGTCACGCAACACGTTCCCCGTCACAGAGATCGTGTCCTTCCCTTCTTTGATCCGCTCTAACGAGAAGCGCGTCGCATCGGCCGGGGTCATGATCCGAATATCGAGCCCGGCTGTATCGTGCTCCCTTAAATAGGCTTCGACCTTCGTGGCCAATTGCGCATCGTGCGCTCTGGTCTTGTCCAGCCAGAAAATCGCAGGGGCTCCGGTGGCCTTCGCACGATTCACTGCCAGCTTGACCCAGTCGCGGATCGGCGCATCCTTCACCTGACACATCCGCCAGATGTCGCCTTCTTCAACCTGATGTTCCAGCAAGGTCTTCCCTGAGGCATCCACCACGCGGATCGTGCCGTTGCCCGGGGCCTTGAAGGTCTTGTCATGCGAGCCATATTCCTCGGCCGCTTGTGCCATGAGACCGACGTTCGGCACGCTACCCATCGTCTTCGGATCGAGCGCACCATGCTTCTTACAGAAGTCGATGACCTCTCTATAAACCGGCGCGTAACTGGCGTCCGGGATGACGCATTTCGTGTCCGCCAGCTTGCCGTCCGGTCCCCACATCTTGCCGCTGTCGCGAATTACCGGCGGCATGGAGGCGTCGATAATGATGTCGCTGGGCACGTGCAGGTTGGTGATGCCCTTGTCGGAATTCACCATCGCCATGGGAGGCCGCTTCTTGTAGACCTCTTGGATGTCGGCTTCGATCGCCTTGCGCTGATCGTCCGGCAAGGCTTTGATCTTGAGATACAAGTCACCGATGCCGTTGTCCGGATCCACGCCCAGCTTTTTGAACGTATCTGCATACTTGTCGAACACGTCCTTGTAATACACCGTCACGGCATGACCGAAGATCTTGGGATCCGAGACCTTCATCATGGTGGCTTTCATATGAAGCGAGAACAACACGCATTGCTTCTTGGCGTCTTCGATCTGCTCCTCGAGAAACAGGCGCAATGCCCGCTTGCTCATGAACGTGGCGTCGATCACTTCCCCTGCCTGCAGCGCCACTTTCGGCTTGAGCACGGTCGTCTTGCCGTCCTGGCCGACGAACTCGATTCGCGCATCTGTCGCCGCGGTCATCGTCATCGACTTTTCGTTGGATCGAAAATCCCCGCCCTTCATATGGGCAACGTGCGTCTTGGAGTCCGGGCTCCAGACTCCCATCTTATGCGGATGCTTCCTGGTATGGGCCTTCACGGAAAGCGGCGCCCGGCGATCGGAGTTGCCTTCACGCAGAACCGGGTTGACGGCGCTGCCTTTGACTTTGTCGTAGCGGGCCTTGATGTCCTTCTCCTTGTCGTCTTTCGGGTTTTCCGGATATTCGGGAAGCTTGTAGCCCTGGCTCTGCAATTCCTTGATGGCAGCGTTCAATTGCGGAAGCGACGCGCTGATGTTCGGAAGCTTGATAATATTGGCTTCCGGCTTCTTGGCCAACTCGCCCAATTCAGACAGTGCGTCTGCCTGTTTCTGCTCGGGCGTCAAGTATTCGGGGAAGACAGCGAGAATACGCCCTGCCAGCGAAATATCCCGCAATTCAACGGAAACACCAGCCGCCTTGCTGAACGCGTTGATGATCGGCAAAAACGAGTACGTCGCCAACATCGGGGCTTCATCGGTTTTCGTATAGATGATCTTGGATGCGTTCGTGCTCATGGTTTTCCCTCTCTTACCTACTTGTTAGTTCAGCGCGTTCAACGCCGAACCAGCCTTGAACCACGCGATCTGCTGCTCGGTGATGCTGTGGTTCGCCTGGATGGTGAGCGCCTTGCCATCCGTCTTGTGTATGATCACCTGCACCGGCTTGCCCGGAGCCAGACTGTTTAGCCCCGTCACACTAATGCGGTCCTGCTGCTCGATCTTCTCGTAATCCTTCGGGTCAGCGAAGGTCAACGCCAAGATCCCCTGCTTCTTCAAATTCGTCTCGTGAATACGGGCAAAGCTCTTCGTGAGGACGACGCGGACATTGAGGAACCGCGGTGACATGGCGGCATGCTCGCGGCTGCTGCCCTCGCCGTAGTTCTCATCGCCGACGACAATCGATCCGATGCCCTTTGCCTTGTACCGGCGCGCAATCTGGGCAATGGTCAGCCCGGACTCCCCGCTCAATACGTCCGTCCCCTTGCCTGGTTCGGACGAAAATGCGTTATTGGCCCCGAGGAACATGTTGTCGCTGATCTTATCGAGGTGACCACGGAACTTCAGCCAGGGCCCGGCCGGAGAAATATGGTCCGTCGTCGTCTTGCCCTTCGTCTTGATCAACAGCGGCAACTTGTCGAAATCCTTCCCGTCCCAACGTGGAAACGGCTGCAACAACTGCAATCGCTCGCTGGTCGGCGGAATGTCGACTGTGAGGGCATCGCCGTTGTCAGCCGGCGCAACAAACCCCTCTTCGCCCTTCGCAAAACCCTTCGCAGGAAGTTCTTCGCCCTGCGGCGGCTGGAACGTGAATTCTTTTCCGTCGGCCCCTTTGAGCGTCTGATTCACTGGATCGAAGCCCAAATCCCCCGTGATGGCATAGGCCGTCACGACTTCAGGACTCGCGAGGAACGACAGCGTTTCATTGATACCGTCGTTGCGGCCGGGGAAGTTGCGATTAAAGGAACTGACGATTGAATCCGCCTTGCCCTTCACCCCGTCGGCCCGCTTCCATTGACCGATGCAGGGGCCACAGGAGTTCGACAAGACCGTTCCGCCCAACTTCTCGAACGTTTCCAGGAACCCGTCCCGTTTCATCGTATGATAAATGCGCTCGGAACCAGGCGACACGAGGAACGAAGTCTTCGCCTTGAGCCCGGCCTTCAAACCTTGCTGCGCAATGTGAGCTGAGCGGCTGATATCTTCATACGATGAATTGGTGCAGCTGCCGATGAGCGCCGCCTTCAATTCAACCGGATATCCCTTCTCCTTCGCCTCCGCTGCCAACTTGGAAATCGGCCTGGCTAAGTCCGGCGTATGCGGACCGACGACATGCGGCTCGAGCTTCGAGAGGTCAACCTCGACGATCTGGTCGTAGTACTTCTCCGGCGATTGGTAGACTTCCGGATCCGCCACGAGCAACTCTTTGTGAGAGATGGCGAGATTCGCGAGATTGGTACGATCCGTAATATTCAGATAGGCCACCATCTTTTGATCGAAGGGGAACACAGAGGTTGTCGCACCCAGCTCCGCGCCCATATTACAAATGGTGCCCTTACCGGTTGCACTGATGGTCTCGGCGCCTGGGCCGAAATATTCGACGATCTTATTGGTTCCGCCTTTGACTGTGAGCAGGCCGCAGAGATAGAGAATCACATCTTTCGGTGAGGCCCAGCCGCCCAACTTTCCCGTGAGCCGCACACCGATCAATTTCGGATGCAGCACTTCCCACGGCAGGCCGGCCATGACTTCGCCGGCATCCGCTCCGCCAACGCCGATCGCCAACATGCCAAGCCCGCCGCCGTTCGGCGTATGCGAGTCGGTACCGATGATCAGGCCGCCCGGAAAGGCATAGTTCTCCAACACGACTTGGTGGATAATCCCAGCTCCAGGCTTCCAGAATCCGATCCCGTACTTCTTCGCGGCTGAGGCCAGAAAGTTATAGACTTCCTTGTTTTCATCCATCGCGCGAAGCAGGTCCTTCTCGGAACCCATCTCGGCTCTAATAAGATGGTCGCAGTGGATCGTGCTCGGCACGGCAGCCTTTTTCTTATTGGCCTGCATGAACTGCAACATGGCCATCTGCGCCGTGGCATCCTGCATTGCCACGCGATCCGGGCGCAGTGCCAGCATGGCCTTGCCGCGCTCCCACGTCTGGGTGTCGAAATTATCGGCGTGTGAAACCAGCACCTTCTCCGCCAGCGTCAGTCCTCGGCCGAATTTCTTCCGGGCCTTGGCAAACACCTCCGGCATCTTTGTATAGAGTTTCTTGGCTAGATCCATAGACATGGGAGTTCGCTCCTTAAAAAGTTCTAAGTCCTGAGTGCTGAGTGGGGACGTAACCGCCTCCACTTCAGAACTCAGCACTATTTCAGCGGCGGCACTTCCCGACGTTTCGGCGCCGCATAATTCACCAGGTAATCAAACAGCCGGATTAAGCGGCTATCCTGGCGTTTCTGATCCACCCAATGGCCGATCAACCCGATCGTGCGCGAGAGGATAAAGAAGCCGTTCAAGCTATCGACCGGGAAACCAATGTCGACAAGTACCGCCGCCATCGTCCCGTCCACGTTCAGAATTAAATTATCCTTCTTCGCCGCGGTCACCTGTTCAACTGCTAAGGCGAAATCGAGACAGGGTGTCTTGATGTTCAAGCTCTTGACGTATCCGACCAACTCCTTCACGCGCTTGTCCGGGTTGCGAAGGCTCTTTACACGATGGCCGATGCCCGGCACCGGTCCATGATTCTTCTTCATGTAGGTCAAGAACTCATCGACCGACATCTTGTTGTCGACGGCATACTTGAAGAAGCGGCCCGCGTCCGTGACAGCACCGCCGAAACGGGGACCAATCATGATCATACCAGCCGCCACCGACTGCGACAGACCGATGCCGGCACAAGCTGCGAGAATCGTCGCATAGGCGCCGCTCACACAGGGACCGTGATCGGCGGAGAGCATCATGATGCGCTTGATGATTTCGGCTTCCTGCTTGGAGATCAGCCGCTTGTCCCAGAGGAGTCCGATGACGTGAGGAATTTCGTAGCCTTTGTTGATGAGTTCTGAGGCAGGATAGCCGTCGTAGCAGGGCTCATCGCCGCGATCGTCGCTGATCGTGGTGCGAATCAACGGAGCGACCATCACTTCGTCCGCCTTCATCGCTTCTTCTACCGACTTCGGCAATCTCGGCAGCAGGGCCGGTTCGACCGGCTCCTTCACCTGACCTGACTTGAGCAGTTCCTGATACGTCTCCTTGATGGCCGGACCTAACGCACCGAACGTCGGCGGCACAATCGCGCCGGCCTTCTTGAGCGCATCGGACTTCGACCGAGCCGAACCTTCGCCCTTCATGCCTTCCTTGGCCCCGGCATGGCCAAACTTCATCCCCTTGGGCAGACTTTCCTGACAGAAACCGGACACGACGGCAATCAACTTTACCCGCCGCTTCTTTGCGCCATACCATTCGGCGGCGCGCTCTTCGAGATCGCCGCCCATTTCACCGACGATGACCACGGCCTTCGTCTGCGGATCGTTCTCGAACATTTCGAGGTAGCTAACGTAGTCGGTGCCCGGATAGGCGTCGCCGCCGATCCCGATCGCCGTGGTGATGCCGTCGGCAAACTGCGAGCAGATCCAGATGATTTCGTTCGAGAGCCCGCCCGATTTCGTAATGACGCCGAACGAGCCTTCGCGAAAGAGCTTGGAAAGCACCAGATTGTCGAACGCGCCGCCGATCACACCGAGGCGGCAGGCCCCGGCCGAGATAATCCCAATGGAGGACGGACCGTTAAACACCTTACCGAGCTTGCGCGCATGGGCTCCGAGCAGCTTGGCGTCCTTTTCTGGCACACCTTCGGTGATCATCGACACGACCTTGATGTGCGAATCGTCGAGCGCTTCCATGCCGCCCTTCATCGCGCGATCAGCGCCGATGTAAACGAGGCTGGTATTGATCGTCGGATAATTCTTCGTCGCCTCGGCGATCGTTTTATAGACCGGAATGGCAATGAGACCGCTGCCGTAGGGGATTTCGTTGGTCTTGCCTGCGTCGGGGGGATAGACGAAGGCTTCCACGTTCAGCGGCTTCTTGATCAGATAGCAAAACTCGGCCATGCGCCGCGCGGCGTTGACACCGGCTTGGCCACCCTGGATCACCACGCGGGTGTCCTTGTTTGCCAGAATACTCATCGGGATCTCCCCTTATATCAATACGAACATGGACAGTGCGGCAGGCTACTTCGCTTGCAGCGCCTTATCAACAATATCGGTTAGCGGTGTATTGCGATCGAAGACGTTGATGTCGAACCCTTCGTCCTTGAGTGCACGCATGGCATCAAGGCCTTCTTTTTCTCGCGGGCCGCCGCGACGCACCCAGATCTTCACGCCCTTGAGCTTGCCTTCCGACTTCGCCTTCCGGAAGCCGTTGATGATGCCGCCAAAGGTCTTTTTCACATCGGTGAAATTCGCGATCGCGCCGCCGACGATGACGTTCTTGATCCCCGGGAGCGAGCAGACTTTCTCGGTCAGGACCTCCACGGCCCAGTCAGGCGGATCGCCTGAATATTCCGCATAGTTGGCGAGCTTGCCGCCCCGTGCGACCACGGCATCGGAATAGTACACGCTGGCTCCACCGCCTGCCGGGAGCATCGCCGTATCGCCGCCAGGAATCTCGATGAATTTGACTGATCCCTTGATCTTGCTGTCGACCGCCATGACTTCCATCTCGTGCTTCGAGTAGGCACGGCCGAACTCTGCGGCAAAGGTGAAGTTCCAATCCGGATGACGGAACTTGGCGTCACCGTCGAGCAGGGTCACGGCGTCGAGCGCCACCAGCTCGCCATCGGCCTCACGGACGACGACCGGATTCACTTCAAGATACTGCGCATCTTCGTTATCAAAACAGGCGAACATCTTGCCGGAAAAGTCGGCCATTTTCTTGGTCAACGACCCTGTAAACCCGGCGTCTTTGGACAGTTTTTCGAGAGCTTCGGGGCTGGGAGATTCTCCGACTTCAAGGCAGAGGCGTTTCACACGCTCCCAGTTTGATTCGACTTCGATTCCACCGCAATTCGCCACGAGGATTTCGCTGCCCTCGCGGGTCGACTTCACGGCACAGTAGTATTCGTCCTTGTGCGGAATCATCTCGGACACGATGACCTGCGTGACTGTGATGCTGCCGACCTGGCGACCGATCATCTCCTTGGTTGCAGCCTCAGCGGCCTTGAAGTCCAAGTCAACCTTCACAAGACCGAGCTTAAACCGAGACCCCAGCGCTTCATGGGCCTTGGCCACGAGCTTGGATTTCTTCAGCCAATCATTGGCTTGCCCGAGTTTGGTGAGTTCATCGACAGAGGTAACGACCACGTAGTGGGGGACATTGATGCCCCACTTCTTCATCAGTCCCATTCCGGGACCTTCCAGCACCTTGGCCATGACGTAATTCCTCCAACACGAAGTGGAATCGGGCAATAAGGGAGCCGGATTGTAACGAAATTGCCAGGATGACTCAATACACCAGAGGGACTAATCAGTATCAGCTCAAAAGGCCTACCGCATCTGTGACAGATGATCCTTTGGCATAAGCCACTGGAATCATTAAGAATTGAAGCCGCTGCTGTATTTCATTGCTTAGACGCCACTGCATGCCGTCTCCGCTCCTGACATTTTGGACAGTAAAACGAACTGCGTTCACTGCGAAGAAAGCGAATGACGCGGCCGCATTGATTCGGACAGGGCTGGCCTTCTTTTCCATACACGCGATGGTACCGTTTGAAATATCCTTCGGATCCGTCCGGTGCAAAAAAATCCCGCACGCTCGACCCTCCACAGGCAATGGCCTCCCGGAGCACCGCCTGGGTGATTTCATAGAGCTGCTCTATCTTGTCGGAACGGAGGCGGCTGGCCAGTTGATTCGGGTGCAACCCGGCGCGAAACAGAATTTCATTGGCGTAGATATTGCCGATCCCGGCTATGGTTTGCTGGTGCATGAGCAGCGGCTTGAGCCTGGCTCGCCGGCTATTCAGGAGACTCACAAACTCTTGTCGAGTCACCTGTAAGGGATCGCCTCCGAACCGTCTGGAGACGTAGCGCTTGAGGCCGACTGGATCGAGCAAGGACAGCCGGCCGAACCGACGCGGGTTCCAGTAGCGGAGTTCTGCCTCGCGGCCTCCTGTGAATGACAGTCGCACATGCACATGCTGAGGGTGTTTGATCGAGACCGATTCAAAGAGCAAGAGGCCCGTCATGCCAAGCTCGGCGACGAGATAGCGGAGCTCGCCGGCCTTCTGAAATCCCAGCGCCACGCTCTTCCCGTATCGTTCAACCGACTCCAGGCTGCCGCCGTGATACCAGGAGAGCGTTCTCAGTCCCTCCCGAACGATGTCAGCCCGGCCCACCCAGGTTTCCACGAGCCTTGCCCCCAAGAGACGGGATCGGACCTGCTGGGCAACTATTTCTGCTTCAGGAAGCTCCGGCATAGATTGAAGCCTGCATAAGAGTTAGAGGGAAGACTACCGCATGATTAGGCCACGGGAACGAAGGGAAAGGCAATGCCGGAAGGGAACGATCACGAAAACAGCTGCGAAATGAAGGGGTGCGCAACGGAACCGGAGGATCAGGCAGCGCGGCGGAGCAGACGAACCTGTTCAATAGCTGTTTGAAGATTCGGCAGAGGCATGGCTCCCGGTCGCCGGGCCATCACGAGCTTCAACACGTCGGCATAGGCCATCCCTTCTACGCAGCAGAGATAGGCCATGACGACCGAGACAGACCGTCCCATTCCGGCACGACAACAAACCAGCACCCGACTCTCGGGAACACGCTTTTCAAGCCACTCGATGGCTCTTAGGAGCGTGGCGGGGTCGGCCTCGGCAAATTCTTTGATGGGAATCTTTCCGTAATCGATCCAACTGGCCGGCTCGACCGTAAATTCCTCTGCGACGAGCAAGAGCGTGCCGATCACCGGCGGGGGCTCACGTGCATCGTCGATGGTACCGACCAGCAACTTTTCTGTAATGAGATGCATCGTGTTCCTAGTATATAGACATCCCCCCACCCGTCAAGGCATTCCCATCTCATTTTTGTCAGCTTGGTTGCAGTTCCATTTCACCGGTCGCTATACTGCGAGCGAGTTGAATTTATTCTCAGGAAATTCTGCACCATGGCTGCCATGACTCCCAAAGAAGTCGAAGAGCGCCTCACAACCGTCCAGTGCGCAATCTGTAAAGGATCCAGTTTCGGGATCGATCAACGCTTTATGCAGGCAGACGGTGAATGGCGCGGGGTCTGCAAAAAATGCTTCTACAGCTTCCCGATCTACACAGATATGGATTTTTACTTACGGACACAGCCGGATGTGCCTTACCGGTTGAAAGAGATTTCCTGCACTGCCTGCAACCACCGGGGGGTTAGTCTCGATTTTCGCATCACCATGTCCGTCCGCGAAGCCATCTATTTTGTGACATGCGGGAATTGCAAGAGGACCTTCCCCGAACGATCTTCGTTGGAGGCATTTGAATAACTCCCCTTTCGGCTATTGCCATAGTGTATACTGATGCTATGAGTGACAAGCCGAAACAGCCGAAGTCTGAGACTGAATCGCCCTCACCGGAGAGCGCTCCCAAAGCGCACAAGGAAATCCCGTTGATTTCCATCCCGAACGATCGCGACATGATCGCCGAAGAAATGGCTGAGTTATTCGACGAGGATCGGGTCAGTCACCAGCACGGCAGCTCGGAACCGGAAGCAGACTAGCGAGTTTCTATCGGCCGAATGATCTCGACCTCTCCGTCTTCGGGAATTCTCCCCAACACCGAGTTTTCCTTACGTGTCACTCCTTCGATGCGGACAATCGTGCCGCGCTGACAGAGGTCCCACGAGGAATTGGTCGACGACCGAGCTCGATCGAGGCGACCTATTTCCGAACGGCCCATCTCATTGCAGACCCACGCTCTTGTATCACCCTTTAACTCGCGCAGTTCGCTGACGATGCGAAAGACCTGAGAATCGCGATCAACAATCGTCCGTCCGTCGGTCCGCAGCAGCAGATAGGAAAACTTCAGCGCATCTTTGATGAACCCCACTTCCTGATCAATCGCTTGGATGGCACCGGGAGGATCCCAGGCTCGCTCCTCGTGGCACCAGTCGTCTGGATTCACCAGCGCGGGGCAAGCCCGCTCATGCAGGCATGGGCTGTAGACCGTGCAACGTCTTTCATGAAGTAACCGGTCACGAACCTCATGCAGGTCTCTCGAGGTGGTCCGTAACGCGGGTTCTACCACCATCATCGTTCCATGTGGCGCGAGCAGCGTCAGAAGTCCGGCCAGCAGACTGGTCCTTGCACCAATGGGATCGCCTACTCGGGAGAATAATTCGTTGAGGCAGTTGGCCATGATGATGACATCATATGGACCGCTCTCGCCGATCTGACCGCCCGATGGTCCATCCAGAGGGCGCTCAAGGTCCGTTTCGTAAGGAGTGAGGCGTCCGCCGGCAATCCCGGATTCTCGGCAGTAGCTGTCCCAGAGTTGTCCTGCCTGACTCAGCGCATCAGCGGACGAGTCGACCGCGACAACCGTCAGATTCCCCGCCTGCTCAGAGTGGCGCTGATGGAGCCAATCGAGGACAGCCAAAGCTCCCGTCCCGGGTCCAGACCCCAGATCCAGCACGTTGAACCTGCTCCCCTGTTTATCGATCAGCGTTTCTTCCGGCATTTCATCGAGGAGCACCTGGATTTTGGACAGATTCACCGGCAGGAAGTAGCGCAGATAGGCAGCGGCATGATCGGGATTGTCAAGATATCCGCTTCGCAACGCTACCCTCTCCTTCGTGAAGAGCCGCGAAAGTTTAGCCACTGCCTCTGCATAACCGGAAGACCCCAATAGGGATTCGACGTGGTTCAACCGCTCAAGGGCTCTGAGCAGGAGGGGGGACATTCGCATCGGCGGCTTGCCTTTGAACGGCTCCATGGCCTAGTGTATGCTGGTCGAGCGGAGGAGGACAACCATGACAGACGCCATTCTACAAGCGTACAAAGAGGTCGAGCTGGCCATCGAACGATACACGACACTGCTGCAGGATCATGTGACCACGTTACAGAACATGGAGCCTCCTGGATCCGACAAGGTGGTCAGGATGACGCATGGCTCAAAGGCCATGAGGGATAGTGCGATGATCTACCTGTCCTATGCCAAATACGTGGCCTACGGCATGCCGGCGAGCGAAGAAATGGTCGAGGACGAAATTCAGGGGTAATTTGGTTTCGCTGGCTCGTTTGGTTCGCCAGATAAACCTAAAAATGAAAGAGCCCGCCAGGGGGGACCCTGACGGGCTCTTCGTTTTCGAGCACCAATCAGATCAGATGCTGCGCATGAAATGTGCGACTTCGTCAGGATTGACGGCACCGCCCATGATCGAGGACATCGCGACGTTCGTCGACTTCTTGCCGCTCACACCGGACTCGACTTCGTCCACGATCAACTCTACCGGCATCGACTGACCACCGTACACACGCGGCCCACCGATGATCTTCGCCTTGGAGAAACCATAGATTGCAGTCGCCACTTCCTTGGCCAGCCATCCGACGTAGTTGAACTCCGGGATCACAATCAACTTGGCCTTTCCGCACAACTGACGCAGTTCCTTGGTCGGGAACGGACGCAGAGAGCGAATCTTGATCAAGCCAACCTTCATCCCCTTCTCAGTGCACAACCGAACCGCCTCACGCGATTGGGCTGCAGCGCTTCCGGAGGCAATAATAAGCACGTCGGCGTTCTCGACGTTCTCGGCTGTGAGCAATCCGCCCATATACCGATCGATGTATTTACGCGAGCGTTCGACCGCTGCCCAGACTTCCTGTTGCCACACCGCATGAATGTTGTATGCCATGAAGTTCGATTTTTGGACCGGGGCGTCTCGGGATAACCGAGCGGGAGGATTCTCCGCGTCGAGCACCGGCACGGCACCGCGCCAGGCCTCGCGGGGCGGAAGCTTAATGCCGCGATCCTGCATGCGGACATAGCCGCGCGCGTGCGTTACAAAAAATCCGTCGCAACAGACACCGACAGGCAGAGTGACGTCGTTCTTCTCACTGATGACAAACCCCGCCATCGTGAAATCGAACATGTCCTGCTGATTTTCCGCATGGAACACGATCATGCCGCAGTTCAGCAAATAGGAGACTTCGATGTTATCCGGCTGAATGGCCAACGGCGCGTTCACGACGCGGCAGGTAAACATGGCGACGACAGGCAGCCGATGTCCGGGCCATGACGCGATGCCTTCAAGGCCTCGCAAAGTACCAGGGCCGGCGGTCGCGGTATAACAACGGACACCAGATCGGGATCCTCCGGCGATCGCCGCCATCACACCGACTTCTTCCTCTCCACGGTAATACTCTTTCACATAGCCTTCGCCGTAGAGCACACCGACCAGCTGCATGGTTTCGGATTGCGGCGTGATCGGGTAGGCAATAGCCAAGTCAACGTTCGAACGCCGAATAGCTTCCTTCGCGGCTTCACTCCCGGTAATAAACTCTTTGGTCCGCGGAGCTTCGTGGAACATATACTCGGGCGTCACGATCCTCTGTTTCTTGGCATCGGCATGGGGATCTTTTTTCCCGTCCGATTTCGGAGCAGCGACACTGGTGATCGGATCGCCTTGCGGATTCGTTTTCTGTTGGGCTTCTAAGGCTTCACTCATGATCGACCTCTCAAAAAATGGTGAGCTGCGTTGCTCAGCCTATCCTTCGCGTTTCATTTGTTCAGGAGAATGGCCGAACGCCGCGGCGCTGCCGGCGCCGGCAGGAGACGGTGCAAAAGTCATTGGATTGGTATGGGTCTTTCCACCATGCACTTTCGACTGCGTACCGGTGAAACGCACGTTCTCGCCGTTCTCCGGCAACTTGATACCCATTTCTTCACGCACCTTCTTGAAGATCTGCGCCACCCGCTTGATCTTTGCGGTGTCGGAATCACGGATCGTCAGCATCGCATCTTCGTGCCCTTGTTCGGCGCAAATGGCCATAGTGCAGCAGTTTGTCCCCGCCCGAATCATCTTCAGGGTCAGATTCGCGTAATGGCAATGGACGCCGATGAAAATGCAGGCTTCGATCTTGTTACCCCAAATCGTCAGGTTCGGATGGTTGGGATTGATCACTTCTTCCGGATCGATCTTCGGATACTTCGGCCGGTAGTCCGGCATCGGGATAATCATGACCTCTGGGATCTGCGCCGCGATTTCCAACGTCGCCTTCGCCTTTTCCACCGCATGCTCGTTCCAGGCCCACAATAGCAATGGTCCGGGGAAGATGGTTGCGTTCGGGCTGGTCAGCATCTTTCGCGCCATCTCTTCGATGACTTTTTCTTCGTTGGGTTCGAGGAGCCCATAGAAGAGTCCTTGCCCGGGATCAGGCAAGGCTACTCCAAGCTGTGCCGCTGACGGAGGATGGAACCCTGCAGGCCCTGGAACGATAATCCGCTCTCTCGTATCTTGCGTTGTTCCCACGCCCATTCCCCTTTCCGACGCTTATCCGACGACTGGACTGGCCAGTACCGCGGTGGTGCTCTTCTCGCCATAGGTGATGTTATCTGTCAACGCCGCCTTCGGCAGTTGATCGATCATAATCATCTTGATGGCGTTGTTTTTTGCCATATTGTCACAAACCCAGACGCACTGCGCGCAGCCTTTGCACCGGTCAACCGCTACATAGGCGGATCCGTACTTGAAGCCTCGATCCTTTCCCATCTCATCGCTATAGAGAATGGTGTTGGCTTCAGGACAATATTGCGTGCAGAGCTTGCAGCTCTTGGCCGCGCAGATTTCAACATTGATATCAGCTACGAGGTACATGGGTGCTCCTTTACGCGGTGGCCGTTGCCACGGGCTCTTCCACACGCTTCACGTCGGCTGCGGCCCAACCGTGGTCGACGGCGTAGTTCCAGCCGGCCCGCATGACGGCCACGTTCTTCTCGATCAGTTCTTGTTTCTTCTTGAACTTCCGTTCGACGACGCTGTCGAGCGCGGCGGTACCGCCGGACACCACGAAGCCCTTTCCGAGGAACCGGTCTTTCACGGCCTGCTCCAAGCCTGCCATATTCGTCAGACCCGTGATGGCTCCGATACAGCCCATCAATGCCATGTTCGTCGCGAGATCCATTCCCGCGACTTCCAACGAGATCTTGGTCGCCGGGAAATAGTAGAGCTTCGCACGGCGTTCTTCCAATTCGCGGGCCTGATCCTTGTGGAGGTTCATCGGCCCGTCGTTGTTGATCAAGGCAATCCCGTCTTCCTTCAAGCCGAAGTAAAACGGCATCGTGTAGGACTTGCCATGCGTGATGACCTGAGGATGGAAAATGATGATGATGTGCGGGAACGTAATCTCGCCGATCTCGTAGATGGGTTCATCCGACACGCGGACGTAGCTCTCAACCGGCGCCATCCGCTTTTCCGACCCGTAGAACGGCACAATCGTGCTCTCGCCGCCGGCGTTGATGACAGCCGTGCTCAAAATGTGAGACCCCGTTACGACACCCTGACCGCCGACGCCCGCCATCCGAATATTGAAACGTTTTGCCATGATTCAGCCTCCCTCTTGTCGGCTCAGGCCTTGCCCGGAATTGCCGCGGCAGGAGCAGCGGGCTTCGGGAGAAATTCCTTATAGCCATACCGCTCGGTCAAGTACTGCTTCGCTTCATCACTGATGTACTCGGAGAATGCGTAACGATCGTTCTCAACCGTCTTCGCATCTTCCATGACCTTGTCGGTCGGAATCGCGTATTCGATGTTGCAGGAAGTATAGGCCTGGATGTAGGTGGAACCGACTTCGCGGGCGATCAACACGGCTTTCTTAATGACACTCTCAACACGGCGCGGATTGTTCGGGACGACGGTCGCCACATACGCGCAGCCGGCCACCTTGGCCATCTGCACCATATCCATCTTCTCGAACTTCTTGCCGAGCGGCGCCATCTTCAACACGGCTCCACGGTTCGTCATGCCGCTCTCCTGGCCACCGGTATTCCCGTAGACTTCGTTGTCCAGCATGATCGTGGTGAAGCGCTCTTTCCGGAACCAGGAATGGAGCACCTGCTGGAAACCGATGTCGGCGGTCCCGCCGTCGCCGGCCATAACGACCACATCCTTCGGCTTGTCGCCGAAGCGGAGCCGAAGCCCACGGGTCAACCCGCTCGCCACGCCGTTCTGGTCGCCGTAGTTGCCGTATACGAAAGGAATCGCCGCCTGGGAAATGGCCAACCGGCCGCAGCCTGCCGTGCCGACCGTGATGGTATCTTCTGGATTGGGAAACGCGATCATCGCCAAACGGATAAAGAGCGTCATGGCGCAGCCGGCACACATGGGATGTTCCTCAAGAATTTCTTTAAAGCTGCCCATCTGCGAGACGGAAATTTTCTTCCCGAAGGGGCCATGCTCAACCATATCCCGATATTCTTTCGGCATGAACTTTTCGAATCCATTGGAGAACTTGACGTAATCGAGACTCATTGGGACACCTCCCTCTCTCGTTGCAACGGAAACCCGTTGCCGCATTGACCAATAGAACAATTGTACGCAACAAACCCGCAGGAATTCGAGGCTGGAAGAACGGTCTGTTTCAGTTCAAAACTCTTCAAACGTGCGGCCATCGTAGCAAAGCCCAAAAAAGACTGTCAACGACAATGTTGCCCGGACGTTGATCTCTCCGGATCGGTCTAAAAGTGTATAACGCTGCGATAATCAAAGCAACTTCTCAGAAGGCCCACCGCCACCGAAAGAAGGCCTAGCTCACTCCATCCCGATAGGCCATTCGCCCTAACCAAGCATGACCATTCAAAGGATGTAGAAGACAATTCCACTGGGTGAATCGCCAAAATAACAAGGGGACATTGCCCCCGCTGCAAAATGTGTCTAGACTATAAACTTATGGGACTACGCGTATTGATCGCGGGCGAGGACGAAGGAGCCCAGCATGTGGGAGGCGTGCACAAGCGGCCGCCGATCCCCGACGACTCCCTCAAAGCCGAATGCCCAAAGTTCATGAGCCACGGCCCCTGTGGAGGGGTTCGAAAGGGCGGCCTTTGTGAGGTCTATCCGGAAATGAAATGCCCGTGGGTTTCGCTCTTTATCGAATTGGAAAAAATCGGGCACACTGAGTGGATGAAGCAGGTATGAAGGGGCTACCGGGGACGCCTCATGTGCTCGCGCAACGCGGCACGGCACGTAGGTTTTATCCCGTCGCCAGGATCAGTAAAAGAAGGGCTCCGGGTCGAACAAGTTTTGTTTGGCGGTGCTCGTTGGACGCGTGCAGTCTGAGGCATCCCCGGCAACCCCTTTGGGGAAATTGAGTAAAATTGAGTAAAGAGGAATCATGAAAGGTAAGGGAAAGAAAACGAAGCTGGGGTATAACGAGCAGCACGCAAAAAGCGGCATTGGAACCCCGTTGCCGGAAATTGAAACGTTTCCGAATCAATACAAGGGATATGAGATCACGATCGAGATTCCGGAGTATACCGCCATCTGCCCAAAAACCGGCTTGCCTGATTTCGGCACAATCACTGTCCACTATATGCCGGACAAGGAATGTCTCGAGCTCAAGTCGCTCAAGATGTATATTCACGCCTACCGCAACATCGGAATTTTTTACGAGAACTCCGTCAACCGCATCCTTCAAGATATTGCGAAGGCGTGCCGTCCGGTCTGGGCGAAGGTCACGGGCACATTTGCCGCCAGAGGCGGCCTGCGAAGCGTGATCGAAGCCCGCTACCCCTAGCAGGCTGCGACGCGACGAGCCACTCGCGCCCGAACGCATTCACTGATGGCCACCTACGCAATCGGCGACATCCAAGGCTGCTTTGTTTCGCTCCAACAGCTTCTCGACCGGATTTCTTTCGCTCCGAAAAGCGACAAGATCTGGCTGGTTGGAGACTTGGTCAATCGCGGCCCTGATTCCCTCTCCACCCTCCGATTCATCAGGAATCTTGGCGCTTCCGTCCGGCTCGTCCTGGGAAACCATGATCTGTTTCTCCTTGCAGTGGCTGAAGGCATCGCACCCCTTCGGCCGAAAGACACGATCCGCGACATACTCTCCGCCGAGGATCGATCCGATCTCCTCGAGTGGTTGAGACGCCAACCGCTTCATCATCGTGAAGGATCTTTTCTCATGGTCCATGCCGGACTCCTTCCGCAATGGACCGTTGAAGAGACAATGACGCTGGCACAGGAAGTAGAAACTTCTCTCCACGGCCCGGGCTATCGCGCCTTTCTCAAGGCGCTCTTCCATGGGCCAACGCCACACTGGAGCCCCTCGCTCAAGGGATCGGAACGTCTCGTCAGTATTGCTCGTGTGCTGACAAGACTTCGAACCTGTACTTCGACCGGTGAGATGTCGACCTTCTCGGGACCGCCGGATGAAGCTCCCGCCGGCTTCACTCCCTGGTTTCGCATTCTCGATCGGCGCAACTGCGGCGTGACCATCATTTCAGGCCACTGGGCGGCATTGGGGCTGCACATGGAGCCCGAAATTCTGGCCATCGATAGTGGATGCGTATGGGGCAGACAGCTGACGGCCATCCGGCTGGAAGACCGTTCCGTATTTCAGGTCGATTATGCCGATAAGCCTCGCCGTGACTGAACCGCAACCGCCTGATCCTTCTTGGCCTCGCTACTCTGCACGCCCTTTCCCCTCCTACCGGTTTGTGCCGGGAAACAACCAGCGCCAGCGACGCATGCCCAAAGTTGATTCGCCCGGATTCGGGGAACTAGATCCGGAGCGCTTCGATCCCGAACAATGTCGGGAATCAGATGATTACTGTTACGGAGTCGATCTCAACAATTACGCCTACTGGTGGGAATGCCATGAAATCTTTGAGGGCCTCTGGCATGTCGCGGGACGTCTATCCGAAGAGGGCAATTTCTTTCAAGGCCTCATTCAACTCGCCGCAGCCAATCTGAAACTGTTCATGGGCAATCACCAAGCGGCCAGAATCTGATGCACAGCGGCCTTGTTCGACTGCAGAGGGTACCGGAGTTCTATATGGGAATCGACGTGGCCGGCTTCACCAATGACCTGCGTCAATGCATCACACGCTCGCATGGGCAGGCGCCACCCATTCGCTTAGCTATGTCAGTCGGGAGATAGAAGCGGTCCGAACGAAGGGTCAGTGATAGGACTCGGAGTCGGAAGGAAACTTTCCCTGTTCGACTTCTTCTTTATATCGCCGAAGCGCCTGCAGGGCATCGGCCTTGAGATGGGCATAGGGTTTCACAAACTTGGGAACGAACTCATCGAACATGCCGAGCAAATCGTAGAGCACGAGAACCTGTCCGTCGCAATGGGGACCGGCCCCGATTCCGATCGTGGGGATGGCCACCTGTTCCGAAATCGCCTTTGCCAGTTCAGCCGGGATGGCTTCCAGCACAACCGCCACCGCGCCGGCCGCCTCCAGAGCCTTCGCATTTGACAGAAGCGTTTCGGCCTGGTTCTTCCCCTTGCCCTGCACTTTATAGCCGCCATACTGGTGAACCGACTGCGGCGTCATGCCGAGATGACCGATCACAGGGATGCCGACCTGAGTCATGGCTTCCACGCGATCGAGCACGACCGCGCCCCCCTCCAACTTGACGGCATGCGCTCCGGCCTGCAGGAACCGCCCCGCATTGCGGAGCGCATCCACTTTGCTCGCTTGGTAGGACATGAAGGGCATATCACCGATGACCATCGCCCGTTGAGCGGCACCGGCGACAAGTTTGGTGTGATAAAGCATATCCTCCATCGTGACGGAGAGCGTATTGGCTTTCCCTTGGACTACCACGCCGAGCGAATCGCCGACGAGAATCGCTTCGATTCCCGCCTGCTCAACGATGCGGGTGAACAGCGCGTCGTAGGCCGTCACGACGATCACCTTTTTCTTTTCGCGTTTGTATCGTAGGAGGTCAGGAACCGTCATGATCCGAGTTGGGCCTTCGTAATTATTTCCCCAAGTCGATGGATCCCTTTGATCGCCATGATGTGGACTCCATCGCAATGGGGCCGAACCGCATTAATGGTGCGGACAGCGATCTCGACACCTATATCCTCCGATTTGTCGCCGGCCGCGCGCAGTTCGTCGATCATTTCCTGCGGAACCGACATCCCAGGGATATTGGCGTTCATGAACTCCGCCATCTTGGCATTACGCAGCAACAGAATCCCTGCCAAGACTTTGACCTTGAACGGACGGACGGCTTTCATGAAGCGGGCAAACTGCTCCGGGTTGTAAATGGCCTGCGTCTGGAAAAACTGCGCGCCGGCTTTGACCTTGACTTCGAACTTCGCCAGCATCGGGCCCACGGGATCGGCTTCCGGCGTCACCGCCGCTCCGATATTGAAGGCCGTAGCTCCATCGAGTTTGTTCCCGGCCATGTCCCGACCGTTATTCAAGCCCAGTACAAGCTGCATGACCTGGACGGAATCCAAATCGTACACCGGCTTGGCATCTTTGTGGTCACCCACCGTTGGATAGTCGCCGGTCAGGCAGAGGACGTTCCGGATCCCTAGCATGTGGGCGCCCATGAGATCCGACTGCATGGCGATACGATTGCGATCGCGGCAGGTCAGCTGCATAACCGGATCGTGTCCCAATTCATAGAGCAACCGGCAGACAGGCAAGGAACCGGCCCGTACCACCGCCGCCGTATTGTCGGTCACGTTCACACCATGCACACGCCCCACCAGCTGCCTGGCATTGTCCAGCACGCCGCTGATGTTCGTCCCCTTGGGCGGGTTGTACTCGATTGTCACGGCAAACTGCCCTTGATCGAGTACCTCTCGTAACCGTTTGGGCTCCCGGCTCATGTGTTCTTTCCTAACGTTGTTTCACTAACACGTGGCTGAGGTGCTCCATCGTACGCGCGTCTAACCAGAACTTTCTAAAGCCGCGCCTTGCCCGAGCACAGGAGCACCGAGCTACCTTACAACATCCCTGCCATTCTCTTAGCAGACTCCACTGTATTGTCCAGCAACATTGCGATCGTCATAGGCCCAACGCCGCCCGGCACCGGGCTGATCCACCCCGCCTTTTGACTGACCGCTTCGAAATCGACATCTCCGCATAATTTGCCGTCCGGCAACTTGTTCGTTCCGACATCGATGACGACCGCGCCTTCTCGCACCATGTCAGCCGTGACGAACTTGGCTTTCCCAATCGCGACCAACAAGAGTTCGGCCTCTCGACAGACCGCCGGCAAATCCTTCGTTTTTGAATGGCAGATCGTCACGGTCGCGTTACGCTGTAAGAGCATCAGGGCCAGCGGCTTGCCGACGATATTGCTGCGGCCCAGCACCACCGCCCGCTTGCCCTCGATGCTGACACCAGCCGACTCGATCATCTTAATCACACCCTTCGGCGTACAGGCCTCGAACACGGGATGACCTTCGACCAGCCGACCGAAATTATATGGATGGAAACCGTCCGCATCCTTGTTCGGAGACACGGCTTCCAGGATCACTCTGCTGTCGATGTGTTTCGGCAACGGGAGCTGAACCAAAATACCGTGAATCTTCGGGTCGGCGTTCTTTTTTCCGATCAGGGCCAGAAGCTCCGCCTGAGTGGTGCTGGCTGATAATTTATGGTCGTCGACGTAGATACCGGCCAACTCGCAAGCCTTTTGCTTGTTTTTGACATAAACATGAGATGCGGGGTCGTCTCCGACTAAAATCGTTGCCAGCCCTGGTTTCATTCCTGTCTTGGCCAAGACGGCCGCCGACTCACCTGCCAACCTCTCTCGCACTTGCTGCGCCAATGCCTTCCCGTCGATCAGTCGAGCTGCCACGATTCCCTCCCTGATATCACGCTGTTGGCCTCGAAACCGTGGGCACCTTAACAGGGCATTTTTATGCAAGTCAACGCCGAACGAAGCGGTGGGCGTTAGGGGGTAAGGGGCAGAGAGCACTCAAAAACGCCGCCCCGAAGCAACAGTCGCACGATCATCAATCCCTCATTACCTTTCGTCCACTACCCTACACCAGTTTTCTTGACAGCTTCTTACCCCCACGGATACCATGAAGACCATGACTCTTGAGCAGGCATTACTCCACCCTTGAATAAGCTCGCCGAACCCTATTTCAACATGACCCATACAATTCGCCATTCTGTCGCTTGCTGTGCGGGCCTTGTGCTGTATGCGTTCGCGCCCCTGGCCGAAGCCCAGATTACCGTGACAGAACTACAATCTCCCTATAGTTTTGTCACCAGTCAATCGGGGAAAGAATATTTTATTTCCAGCGTCAACGGCGACCCGGAAACCGCCGATAACAACGGGTTTATCACCAAACTCGACGCCAATGGGAAATTGCTCAATCTCAAATTCATCCAAGGAGGGAAAGCCGACGTGACGCTCCATGCGCCGAAGGGCATGGCACTCGTTGACCAGACTTTGTACGTCGCCGACCTTGACCAGCTCCGCGCGTTCGACATCAACAGCGGGAAATCCGTGGCGACGATACCGATTGCCGGTGCGGCAACACAGGCCCCTGCGCACCTGACCGACGTGGCCTCCGACGGGAAGGGTTTGCTCTATTGTTCCGACCAAAAGGCCAACCGCATCTACCGGATCGAACTGTCGACACAGAAAGTCTCCATTCTGATCACCGACCCGCACTTGGCCGGTCCGACTGGGCTCGCGGTCCATCCGAAATCCGGCCAGCTCATCGCCGTGAGTTGGGATAAAGGGAAGATCTTTGAAATTTCCCCTGAAGGCGCGATGACCGAGCTCTTCTCCAACGGCTTCTTCTCGAGCCGCTTTGCCAACTTACGCGGCGTCGACTTCGATCGTTGGGGGAATATGTATGTCTCGGACTTCACGACAGGAAAAGTCTGGCGCATGACCTGGGACAAACGCTTCCAAGTCATTGCGGAGTATCTACCTTCGCCGGGCGACATCAGTATCGATCGCACGAACAACTTGATTCTCGTTCCCTATGAATTTGCGCATGCGGCGGAGATGAACGGCTTGGAAGCCCCGCGCGACGGAAAGTCGAAACAAGAAAAACGTACCCTGGCGGACTACGGATTCATTCCTCCGCCACCCAAACCAGCGGCCGAGGGGGCTGCGAAGAAATGAGTCAGTGCGCGTACTGCTCTCAACGCAAAGGTAAGCGGCCTTGTCCGGCTCTCGGAGGGCTCATCTGCAGCCAATGCTGCGGCGAACATCGGATCGTGCGAGTCTCCTGCCCCACGGACTGCGTCTATCTCGGGACGGGAAGCGACTACCAGCAGAAGCGCCTGAGCGAACAGTTCATGCCGATGCGGCGCGAGTTTTATCGAGAGCTTGGCGAACTGGGCGGAGAGAAGGCCGTGGCGCTGTACAATCTCATCGAGGTGGTGACGTTTAGCTATTTCCATGGGCGACGAGACGGACAGGATGCGGAAGTCGTCGCAGCCGTTCAGGCCTTGCGGCGAACGCTCAGCCCTCTCCATGTGCCGTCGGCGCCCATGCCGGTGTTTGCAGAGCACCTCAAAAAAGAATACGACAGCTTCAAGAAACAGAATCCGCAGCAGATTGCCGATGCCTCTATCGCCCCCGATATCCTCGATCGCGCCATCAAATTTATCTCGGCGTTTTCAGGGGCCGACTTTCAGTCACAACGGTTCTTGAGCGGGCTCGTCGGCTATGTGCGGACGTATCATCCGGAGATCGCCGCGCATTTGACCAAACAGCATGAGCCGGGCCATATCGTACTGCCGGGGCAATCCTTCATGCCTCCAGCCGCACCGGAACGCCACACACACGGGCCTGGCTGCGAACACCATCATCACTAGCGAACCGGAATAGGTTTGAGATTATGGCCGTTGAGAGAGAAAAGAAGATCCGGAAGTTACGGCGTGTCGACTTGCAATGTCAGTTGGGATTTTCCTCCGGCGAGATCGAAGGCGATGCCCGCGTCACCAATATTTCAACAGGCGGGTGCCGGGCAGAGTCGGAGATCAACCTGGCCGAAGGGCTGGAATTTCAGGTGCTCTTGCAGCTTCCCGGAGAATCGTTACCGGTGAAGATCGAGCGGGCAGCCGTGCGCTGGGTTACGGGCGATGTGTTCGGGATGAGCTTCATCCTCTTTCTCCCATCCGAACGCGCGCGCCTCAAGGCATACCTCGACACCATCAAGTAACCGTTCTATCTGACTCTTCCTATTCCACGATAATAATCTTCATTTCCACGCGTTCACTTGGCAAGTCACGCTCGTCTCGTGGAAGATTGACGATCTTGTCCGCCACGCCAAGACCTTTCGTCACCTCGCCGAAGACCGTGTACTTTCTGTCCAGGAAATGGGAATCCTCCACTACGATGAAGAACTGCGATCCCGCCGTGTCCGGCTCGTTACCCCGCGCCATGGACACAATCCCCCGCTTGTGAGGCGTATCGGTAAATTCCGCCTTGAGCAAGATCGGATTTCCCTTCTCGTCCTTGGGACCTCCCATTCCAAACGTCTCCTTGCGGAGCGAGTTCTTGGTGTTCGGATCCCCCCCTTGAATCATGAACCCAGGAATGACACGGTGAAAAATCGTCCCGTTGTAGAAACCCGACTTGGCCAGCTTGATAAAGTTCTCGACATGGTTGGGCGCCAGCTCAGGCAATAACTTGACCTCGATGGCTCCGAACTTCGTGGTGATGATTGCTCTTGGATGAGGATCCGACGGGGGAGGGAGCGTCGTCTTCACCTCGCTCTTTCCCGAGCAGGCCGCCACTGCACTCAAGACGGCACAGGCGAGAAGCAGAGCAATCCCGCGCATGGCCACGGAAGAATTCCCTATCTGATGGCCCCGACCCATGGGCTACTCCAACACGACCACGGTCATTTCAGCCCGTTCAGCCGGGAGATCACGGGCGTTTCTTGGAAGGTTCACGATTGTATCGGCGACGTCCATCCCTTTGACGACTTCGCCGAACACAGTGTATTGCCCATCGAGAAAATTCGAATCCTTCACCACGATGAAGAACTGCGAGCCGGCGCTGTCGGGATCATTCGTGCGGGCCATGGAGAGAACCCCGCGCCGGTGAGGAATATCGTTGAACTCGGCCTTGAGCCTGTGGCTCGGCCCTCCCATCCCGTACGTTTCCGGCTTATTGGGATCCTTGGTGTTGGGATCTCCTCCTTGGATCATGAATCCAGGAATCACACGGTGAAAGATCGTGCCATTGTAGAAGCCCGATCTCGCCAGAGTGATGAAATTCTCCACATGCTTGGGAGCTTTCTCGGGGAAGAACGTCACTTCCATGTCACCAAACTTCGTCTTGATGACAGCCCTCGGAGATTTTGTCGGAGCCTTATCCGCAGCAAACGGTACTCCGACCCCCCAGAGCAATGCCCCGCTCAGAATCGCACTGACCGCGATGACGATAACCACTTTCCTTCGCTGCATTCTGTCCTCCTTCAATTACTGGCCCTCTCAGCTGTGTAATCATACCATGATACCGTCAGCCTCACGCGTCTGCTTGCTGCAACGCCTGCCTGGCCGCCAGTTGCTCCGCTTCCTTCTTGCTGTGCCCGACTCCTCTACCGACCACATCTCCTTTGAAACGCAACTCAACCTCAAAGAGCTTGTCGTGATCCGGTCCTGACTCTCGCACAACGGCATACTGAGGCAGGCCGTCGAAACGCTTCTGGCACCATTCCTGGAATTGCGTCTTGTAATCCTCTGATCCGGGCCGGTGCTGTTGGGTGGCCACCTCGCCAAATTCTTCAGCAAACAGACGGATGACGACTTGGCGCCCCGCCTCCAAGCCTCCGTCGAGGTACACAGCAGCGATGACCGCTTCTAGCGCGTCCGCGAGCAACGAATCTTTGTCCCGCCCCTTGGAGAGGTCCTCACCTCGCCCTAGTCGCAGACAGGATCCGAGCCTCAGCCGCCTGGCCACCTCCGCAAGAACCGTCTCACTCACAAGCCTGGCCTTCAGCTTGGAGAGGGAGCCTTCCGACGACTGAGGCAAAAGCGCCACTAAGCGCTCGCTCACGAGCAGAGACAGGACGGCATCGCCGAGGAATTCGAGCCGTTCGTTATGCAGACCGGCGGTCGTTTTCTGTTCATTCACGTACGACTTGTGCGTGAGCGCTTCTTCAAGTAGACCGAGGTTCTGGAACCGATAGGCCAGAGAGGATTGGAGCGCATCGACGGAAGAAGCCGATGTCATAGAGGTAGGCACCCGGGATGCGGCTGGTCAGGCCTCGGGCTTCTTGAAAAGGAGGCAGGCATTGACTCCGCCGAATCCGAACGAATTCGACAACGCGACGTTGATTGACGCCGATCTGGCTTTATGGGGAACATAGTCGAGGTCGCATGCGGGATCGGGATTATCCAGGTTGATCGTTGGCGGTAGTATGCCGTGGTGAAGCGCCAGGATGCTGAACACCGCTTCGATCCCACCCGCCGCCCCAAGCAAATGGCCTGTCATCGATTTGGTCGAACTGACCGGAATACGATAGGCCCGCTCCCCAAAAACTTGCTTGATGGCCTTGGTCTCGATGACGTCCGCCATCGTCGAGGTGCCATGCGCATTGATATAGCCAACCTGATCTTTACCGATTCCGGCATCCTTGAGCGCCAGTTCCATACAACGTACCGCGCCTTCGCCCTCCTCGGACGGAGCGGTAATGTGGTAGGCATCGCTGTTCATCCCGTATCCGATTACCTCGGCATAGATACGCACACCGCGGCGGCGCGCGTGCTCGAACTCTTCCAGTACGACCACCCCCGCACCTTCGCCAAGCACGAAGCCATCGCGGTCGCGATCAAACGGTCTGCTCGCCTTGGTCGGTTCGTCATTCCGGAATGAGAGCGCTTTCGATGCGGCGAATCCCGCAACCCCGAGGGTCGTGATCGCCGCTTCGGCACCGCCGGCTACCATGACGTCGGCATCGCCGCGCTGGATCAGTCGAAAGGCATCGCCGATACAGTGATTGCCCGTGGCGCAAGCCGTCACCGCGCAGGAGTTCGGGCCTTTGGCGCCCAACCGGATGGCGACCTGGCCGGACGCCAGGTTGATGATGGTCATGGGAATGAAGAATGGAGAAACGCGGCCGGGGCCCTTCTCCTTGAGGACATTATGATAGTGCTCGATCGATCCCAGGCCGCCGATGCCCGAACCGATATAGACGCCGACCTTGGTTGCCTCTTCCGGCGCCACCTTCAAGCCCGCATCATCCGTCGCCAATTGCGCTGCACCCACGGCGTAATGGATGAAGGTGTCCATCTTCTTGATTTCTTTTTTCTCGATAAACCGGGCGGGATCAAAATCTTTGACTTCACCGGCAATCTGAGCGTCGTACCCCGTGGGGTCAAACTTCGTGATTCGACCGATGCCGGACTCGCCGGCACAGATCGCTTTCCACGTCTTTTCCACTCCGGTCCCGAGCGGGGTGATGACCCCGAGGCCGGTGACGACGATACGTCTGGTTGCACGATCACTCATCACCATCCTCGACGGCTATGCCTTTTCCTTAATATAGTCCAGCGCCTTCCCGACGGTCAGGATCTTTTCGGCATCTTCGTCTGGAATCTCGATCCCGAACTCTTCTTCGAGCGCCATCACCAGCTCGACGGTATCGAGGGAATCGGCTCCGAGGTCTTCAACGAAACTCGCCTCCGGCGTCACTTCATCCTCCTCGACTCCAAGCTGCTCTGCAATGATTTTCTTGACCCGTTCATCTACTGTAGCCATAACCTTACCACCCTCCTTCCCCATCCTGTGATCTCGTTCACGCCCTCGGCTCTCGGCCTCGGGCCTATCCTGATCCGTCTAAATCGATCTCGTTACGACATGAGCATGCCTCCGTTGACGTGCAAGACGTGCCCGGTAATATACGCCGCTTCCTCGGAAACTAGAAAGCGCACCGCATTGGCGATGTCAGCCGGCATTCCTAACCGGCCCAATGGGATTTGCTTCTGCAAAGCATCTTTGACTTCCGCCGACAACCCCTGCGTCATGGCGGTATCAATGAACCCCGGCGCCACCGCGTTGACGGTCACGTTGCGGCTCGCATATTCGCGCGCCACCGTTTTGGTGAATCCGATCACCGCCGCCTTCGATGCCGCGTAGTTCGCCTGACCGACGTTTCCCATGGCGCCGACGATTGAAGCAATGTTGACGATGCGACCATAACGCTGTTTGGTCATCGGCTGCAAGACCGCCTTCGTACAATGAAAGGTCCCGTTCAAATTCACTTGCAGAACGAGATTCCAATCCTCTTCCTTCATGCGCAACAGCAGGCCGTCGCGAGTGATCCCCGCGTTGTTCACCAAGATATCGATTTTGCCCCACTCCTTGATGATCTGCTCCGCCATCGCCTTGGTGTCGTTGGCGTCCGCTACGTTCACTTTGACATTCAAGGCCTTCCGCCCCAACTGTTCTACCGCGGTTACCGTCTCCTTCGAACGATTAGGATCGAGATCCGCCACGACGATATCCGCCCCGGCCTGCGCCAAGGACTCCGCAATGGCCCGCCCGATTCCCTGTGCCGCTCCCGTCACGATCGCCACTTTACCCTGTAATGACATTCGCTCGCTCCTTACACACTCTATGCGCCTAACGCGGCGCGCGTCGCATCCAGCGACTTGGGATCGTTGACATTCATGGTCACGGCATCCGGTACGATTCTTCTGATTAAACCGGTCAAGACCATGCCGGGCCCAACCTCGATAAAGGTCCTCACACCCATCGCTGCCATGGCCTTCACGGAATCTTCCCACAGGACAGACGACGGTAGTTGCCGCACCAGCGAAGGCTGAATCTCCCCTGCCTTCGTGATCGCCCGCGCTTCCGCATTATTGATCAAAGGCATCTGCAAGTCAGACCATCGAATGGCAGCCAGGTCCTGGGCCAGTCGATCAGCCGCCTTTTGCATCAGGGGCGTATGGACGGGGACGCTCACGGGCAGCGGGACGGCCTTCTTGCACCCCTTCGTCTTGGCAATCTCGATGGCGTGCTCCACTGCCGATTTCTCTCCGGCAATCACCACCTGACCGGGAGAATTGAAATTGGCGGCCTGCACCACCCCGACCGAGCCCGCCTCGCGGCAGACTTCCTTCACAGCATCGGCCGCCAGCCCTAAAAGGGCCGCAACCAATCCGGTTCCCGGAGCGACCGCTTCTGACATGTACCGCCCACGTTTTTGCACGATGCCGACAGCATCGCGAAAGCCCATGCCGCCTGCCGTGACCAGCGCGGTATATTCGCCGAGACTATGGCCTGCAACTGCAATCGCCTTGACCCCGGCCGGTTCCAAGGCACGATACGCGGCCACGCTGCTCACCAACAAGGCAGGCTGCGTATGTTCCGTAAGATTGAGTTTCTCCGCCGGCCCTTCAAAACAAAGTTGGGCGACATCGTACCCGAGAACCGATGCAGCCTCTTCGTAGACAGTCTTGAGATGTGGATGGGCTTCGCAAAGCGCCTTCCCCATCCCCACGGACTGCGATCCTTGGCCGGGAAATACCAGGCCGATTCCTGAATTCATAAGGGGTTAGATATCTTAGAAATACCTTTGAAAGTCAACGAGAAAAGTTCTTTGAGGTCTTCACTGCTCCGCCCTCGGCTCTGACTACTTCGAACCGGCTCATCGCGCGAAAGTGTCCGTGTCGCCTCTTACCATCGGATCAATGCAGACGCCCAGGTCAATCCCGCTCCAAAGGCCCCGAGCATGACAAGCGACCCCTCCTTGATACGTCCCTGTCGGATCGCCTCATCGAGAGCAATGGGAATCGACGCCGCGGAGGTATTGCCATACCGATCCAGATTCAGCATCACTTTCTCGAGCGGCAATCCCAAACGATCTGCGACGGCCTTGAGGATGCGCAAATTCGCTTGATGCGGGACATAGATGTCGAGGTCTTCAATCCCGACGTTGTTTGCAGCGAGCGTTTCACGGGCAATCTCTTCCAGCGTGCGCACCGCCACCTTGAACGTTTCATTGCCCTTCATCTTGATACAGTTCAATTTTTCCACGACCACCTTTTCTGAAGGCGGCAGCCTTGACCCGCCGCCCGGCACAGCAATCAGCTCCCAGAGCGCGCCATCGGAACGCAGATGTGTCGACAGTATTCCGCGCTCCCCTTCGCTCGCGCTGACGACGGCCGCTCCGGCTCCATCACCAAACAACACGCAGGTGTTCCGATCGGTCCAATCCGTGATCGCCGACATCACTTCCGCGCCGATAACCAACACATGGCGCATGCCGGTTCGGACATAGGCATCCGCAACCGACAGGGCATAGACGAATCCGCAACAGGCCGCAGACAAATCGCAGGCGGCCGCGCGAGTCGCGCCCAGTTGATGTTGGATCAAACAAGCTGTTGCTGGAAGGGGATAATCGCCGGTGCAGGTGGCGAGCAGAATCATGTCGAGATCTGCCGCACCGATGTTCGCCGCCGCCAAGGCTCGCTGTGCGGCCTTGAGCGCCAGGTCTGAACAGGCCTCTCCTGCGCCGGCCACTCGACGTTCTCGAATCCCGGTACGCTCGACGATCCACTCGTCCGAGGTTGCCACCATCTTTTCGAGATCGGCGTTGGCCAGCACCTTCGCCGGCGCGTAGGATCCGGTTCCTGTGATGCGCGCCCTCACGCGGACGGCTCCTCGGCAGGCCGACGCGGCCCGAGACTTTCTTCGATATCCCGCTGAATCAGTTCATCGACTCGACTCTCGGCCAGTCCTTTGGCTCGGCGGATGGCATTCTTGATTGCTTTGGCAGACGAACGCCCGTGACAAATCATTGTGATCCCGTTCACCCCGAGCAGGGGCGCGCCGCCAAATTCGGCATAGTCGATCTTTCGCTTGAGATTCAGGAGCGGCAACGCAATCAGCGGGTAAGCGAGCCGCCCGAAGAACGAACCGGAAATCTCTTTGATCAACAGTTTCTTGATGGTCTCGGCAACTCCTTCCGAAATCTTCAACGCCACATTTCCGATAAACCCGTCACAGACCACCACGTCGGCCTCGCCACTATAGACATCCCGGCCTTCGACATTCCCGATAAAGTTCAACGGAGTATTTTTCAGCAGCTTGAAGGCCTCTTTCGTAACCTCGTTTCCCTTGCTATCCTCTTCACCGATACTCAAAAGCCCCACGCGCGGATTCGCTTTGCGGAAGAGATGTTTCCCATACTCATTGCCCATAATGGCGAACTGCGCCAGATGCTGGGCCGTGCAATCCACATTGGCGCCCACATCCAGCATGACCGCCTCACCGGTCAGCGTGGGCAAGCTCGTGGCGATCGCAGGCCGCTCAACGCCCTTCGTCAATCCCAGCACAAAGAACGAGGCGACCATGCTGGCACCCGTATTGCCGGGACTCACCACCGCATGCGCCTCTCCACTCTTCACCAATTCTGTCGCAATCCAAATGGAGGAATCGCGTTTCTTTCTGGCGACCGCAGCAGGCGACTCGTGCATCTCCACCACCTGCGGAGCATGTTTGATCAAGAGACGCTCGTCCGTACAGCCGAGACGGCGGCATTCATCCGAGAGGAGCTTCTCATCGCCGACCAAAATGACGTCGACGTTCAGTTCCTTGGCAGCCTGGAGGGCACCCTCAATACAGGGACCGGGTCCGTGGTCGCCACCCATGGCATCGAGCGCAATCTTTGTCCGTGATGATGCTGTCACGAGTACTTCGACATTCCTTGAATGAACCAGCGGCAAAATCACTCTAACGGGCTCTAATACGGGGGAAGTTTAGAGGAGTACGGGCAACGACGCAACAGATTGGTGAAAGAGGCTCGGCCCCATTTTGACAGCCCGGCACGAATGTCGGGCTGTCGGATGTCTCAACGGGACCAGCTAGACTTCTTCGACCTGAATGACGGCTTTACCTTTATAGGTGCCGCAGTTCAGACAGGCGTAATGAGGGAGCTTCAATTCGTGGCACTGTGGGCAGACCGACATACCAGGCGGCGTCACCCGCAATTTCTGAGTGCGACGCTTGTCGCGTCTCGCCCGTGAATGTTTATGTTTCGGATTTGGCATGGCTCTTCCTCCAAACAGCCGGCTACCGGTGAGCTCTACGACTCAAGCCGGCCTACCGATTTAGTGTTTTGTGGTCCGGATCACCCGAATCGCCGTCGCCGGCGGCTCCGCGGGGCACTGACAGGGCCCCGCATTCAAATCTTCCCCACATCGCGCGCACAACCCGGCACAATCCACCCGGCAGAGCGGCTGCATCGGCGCCGCCAAAATGATGTGTTCGCGCAACATGGGAGCCAGTTCGACATGATCGCCTTGATAGAAATAGCGATCGTCGCCTTCAGCTTCTTCCTCGACGTCAGGTTCCATCTTGACCGGTGCCGGTCGCCCCCTGCGCGGCGCAACGGCCTTCGGCTGACGTCCGGCGCCTTTCGACTCCTTGCCTTCTCGAGCGAACGCCGCATGTACCGAGAACGCTAACGCATCGTCATATTCTTTCAGGCAGCGGACGCATTGCCGAACCACAGTGCCTTCCAGCACTCCGGTGACCGCAATCATCCCGTCGGCATTCACGAGGTCCAGGCTGACAGAGACCGGACCGCGAAGCGTCGCATCCGCGTCAGTCAGGCCGAGTTCCTCGGCCGTCACCTCGCCCACTAATGAAAGCCCCTCTGCTGTGATGTCCGCGACCAGCGGTGTGAGCAGCTCCATCGTGGCACCTACCTGCATATCGATTTCCAAAGCCGTTTCTTACCGCTCTTCGGCAAAACTGATCAGCGCGATATGACGCGCCCGCTTCACTGCGGTCGTCAGCTCACGCTGATGCCCCAAGCAATTGCCGGAAATACGGCGAGGGACAATCCGTCCCCGTTCCGTCAGAAAATTCCGCAGGAGTCCGACATCTTTGAAATCGATGGAACCTTTCTCAATGCAAAACCGGCAAGGCCGACGACGTTGGAAAAACCGTCCGCCGCCGCCAGACCCACCGCTATCTCCTCGTCCACCGCCACCATGCTCACGTTCCATGAGATCACCTCTTCAATAAAAACAATTACTGCGGTTCTTCGTACTCGTAATTGGGTTCATCATGCGCCGGGGCATCGCTCCCTGCACCGCCGCCCCCGCCGGCATCTCCCCGCTTGGGAAGAAACGTCACCGTCTGCGCAACAACTTCGTGCTTGCTGCGCTTCTGGCCATCTTCCGTTTCCCACCGCCGCTGCTGCAAGCGGCCATCGACGATGATGCCGTTTCCCTTGCTGAGATACTGTCCACAATGTTCCGCCTGTTTGCCGAAGACGACCACATCGACGAAACAGACTTCTTCCTTCAACTCGTCTCCCTGTTTATACCGGCGACTGACCGCCAGTCCCATCGAGGCGACCGGCGTCCCGTTCGGCGTATACCGCAATTCAGGGTTGCGTGTCAGGTTCCCGATCAGAATGACTTTGTTAAACCCGGCCACCAGCAAACTCCTCAGACGGCGCGTCAGCCACGCGCCGCGGCACCAGTTCCTTCTCAAGGTGGACAGTGAGGAACTTAATGATGTTGTCCTCCAACCGGTAGGCATGCTCCAGTTCGCCAACTGTGTTGTTCGGCGCCTTGAAGTAGAAGTACACGTACGTGCCCTTCCGCTCCCGCCGCACTTCGTAGGCGAGCTTTTTGCGGCCCCAGTTTTCGGCCTTGATGAACTGCGCGCCGGTCTTCCCGGCGACACCCTTCATCTTTTCGATGAGCCCGTTCGTCTCCTCATCGGTAATGGACGGACGAATAATAAACAGAGACTCGTAGAGCTCCATGTAGGGATCCTCCTGGACAAAGGCCCCCGGACCAGCCGGGAGCGAGGTGTAGGGCGCCTATTTGGCGCAAAGAACGGTGGAAATTATCACAGCCGGGGCAAAGCTGTCAATTTCCTGGGTTTTCGACAGGGGATAGGTCGGCCCGAGCGTTGAGCAGGCGGCCTCCACCTTTCCGAATGCTAGCTGGAAGGCAGGCTAAACGTTGAACCTAAAATACACAATATCCGCTTCTTTGATGATGTAGTCCTTGCCTTCGAGCCTGAACAACCCCTTCTCCTTCACCTTCGCCTCCGATCCGCAAGCCAGGAGATCGTCGTAGTGATACACCTCCGCGCGAATGAAGCCCCGTTCCATGTCGGAGTGGATTTTCCCCGCGGCTTGCGGCGCCTTGGTGTTTTTCACGATCGGCCACGCGCGGGATTCGATTTCTCCGGCGGTAAAGAAGGTAATGATGTTGAGAAGGGTATAGGCCTCGCGCGTGAGCCGGACAAGCCCCGATTCAGTCAGTCCCATCTCCTTGAGGAAGTCTGACCGCTCGCTCTCCGGCAGTGACGACAATTCCGCTTCGAGCTGCCCGCAAATCGTGACAACGCGCGCACCCCGTTTCTCGGCAAAGTCGCGCACGGTCTTGACCATGGCCTCATCGGCATTCGTTCCCTCTGACACATTGGCGACAAAGAGGACTGGCTTGGCTGATAGGAGCTGGCATTCATCAAGCAACGCCCGTTCTTCTGGCTGATAGGTCAGGTTGCCGAGCCATTCACCCTTGTCGAGCAAGCCGATCAGTCTGGTGAGAAACTCGACCTCAAAAGCGGCTTTCTTGTCGCCGGCCCGCACTTTCTTTTCCGTCTTCTGCTTGCGACGGTCGAGCGCTTCTAGGTCGGCAAGCATTAACTCGGTCTCGATCACGCCAATGTCGCGCAGCGGATTTATTCCGCCGCTGACGTGCACCACATCCGTTCCCTGGAAACAGCGCACGACATGGAGCAACGCGTCGACTTCGCGAATGTGTCCCAGAAACTGATTACCGAGTCCTTCGCCCTTGCTGGCCCCTTCGACAAGACCGGCGATATCCCGGACTTCGAGCGTGCTGTAGGTTGTCTTCTTCGATTTGAAAATTTCCGTGAGCGCGAGCAGCCGCGGATCGGGCACGAGGGCGATGCCGGTGTTCGGATCGACGGTCGCGAACGGATAATTCGCTGCCAGCGCGCCGCCGCTGGTGAGCGCATTGAATACGGTCGTCTTCCCGACATTCGGCAACCCGATCATCCCGCAACACAATCCCATGCCGGCTATCCTTCTTTCTCTTCCGTAGACTTGTCGCGCACGTTGAACTGATTCATCGCCGTTTCAGTTCCTCGATGAATTACACATTCGAGCGCATCGACGGCCCGCTCCAGGCACGGTTCGACAATGTCCATTTCTTCTCTAGTGATGGGTTCCAGTACATAATCCGCAGAATCCTGCCGCGGGGCCGGACGCCCGATCCCAATTTTGATC
The DNA here is from genome assembly GCA_033852435.1 of Nitrospira sp. Classification (GTDB taxonomy): domain Bacteria; phylum Nitrospirota; class Nitrospiria; order Nitrospirales; family Nitrospiraceae; genus Nitrospira_C. Next base: position 39,436 of record JAWOMO010000030.1, on the reverse strand, counting down.
CGCACGAACTGTGGGGTGCCAAGCGTCTCGACAACGGACTTGATGCCGTTGTGTCCCCCATGCCCCCCGGCAAGCTTGATCCGGAGGCGTCCCGGTTCGAGGTCGAGATCGTCGTGCACCACGATAAGATCGTCGGCGGTGAGCTTCAATTCGCGAAGCAGGCCTTTGAGCGGGGGACCCGTGACATTCATGAAGTCGAGGGTGCCGGCCAGTTCGATCAATTCGGAACCGAGCCGCCCTGACCCTCGCTGAGCGATGCCGCACCTGGAAAGACGGATCGACCATCGAGCTGCGGCCCGCTCGATGACCCACATCCCGACGTTGTGACGGGTCTGGGCATAGGAGGCGCCGGGGTTGCCCAGTCCAACGATGAGGCGCAACGTTACTTCTTCTTTTCGGCTTCTTTCTTTTCAGCCTTGGGAGCTGCAGCCGCTTCCTTCTTCTCTCCGGCTTTGGCTTCACCAGCCGGCGCAGCAGCTCCAGGCGCTGCGGCCACACCTTCCGCCCCTTCCGCCGCAGCCTTGCCCTTCGCAACCACTTCGGGCTCTTTCGCGCCTTCCGGTCCCACAGCCGCGCTGGTCAGCAAGGCTTCGAGCTTGGCCTCCGACATCGGCACGGCGACGCTCACAACCATCTGCTCCGGATCGTCGAGATAACGGAGCCCTTCCTTCTTGACGATCTCCTTCAAATGAATGCCCTGACCGATCGCGAGCGGGGACGCATCGACCTCGATATAGTCCGGCAATGCAGCTGGCAAACATTCAACGTGCAACTCGCGCGTATTGTGATGGAGGATGCCGCCTTCCTTGACGCCAGCCGGCGTGCCACCGATCACGTGCACCGGCACCTTTACGCGAATCGGCTTCTCCATCGAGATTTCGAACAGATCGGCGTGGAGCACATGCCCGTCGACGGGATCAACCTGGTAATCACGCAGGAGCGCGGTCCGCTTGGGTTTGGACTTTGCCCCCGTGATGGCGAGCGAGATCAAGGCGGTGCTGCCCGCCTGCGACTTGAGAATCTTGACCAACGGCTCTGGATCGATCGTCAGTAAGAGGCACTCGCCCTGTCCGTACAGCACGCCGGGGACCTTCCCATTGCGCCGGAGTTGGCGTGCGGCGCCCTTCCCTGACTTTTCCCTCACGATCACCGCTAAATCGAATTTCATGATCTTCCTCCGTCCCCTTTTTCTCGTTCCAGATGCCTCGGTCCCGCTTCAGGCAAACAGGGAACTCACCGACTCATCCTCGTGAATACGTCGGATCGCTTCACCCAGCAGCGGAGCAACCGACAGTTGATGGATCTTTGGGCAAACCTTTTCCTTGCCCCGTAATGGAATCGTGTTGGTTGCAATCACTTGCGTCAGACAAGAATTCTGGAGCCGTTCCAATGCCGGCCCGGACAGCACCGCATGGGTGCAGGCGGTCCACACTTCCCGCGCGCCATTGTCGGCGCAAGCCTGCGCACCTTGGACGATCGTGCCGGCGGTGTCGATCATGTCGTCGAGTAGGAGCGCGCTCTTCCCCCGAATATCGCCGATGATATTCATGATCTGAGTCTGATTCGGCCCCTCCCGGCGTTTGTCGATGATTGCCAGACTGGCTTGAAGCCGTTTGGCGAACGCGCGCGCACGCTCCACGCCGCCGGCGTCGGGCGACACAATCACCAAATCGCTGATTTTCTTTTTCGTAATGTAGTCCAACAGCACCGGCAAAGCGTACAGATGGTCGACCGGTACGTTGAAGAAACCTTGAATCTGCCCGGCATGGAGATCCATCGTCAGGACTCGATCGGTGCCGGCCGTGCTGATCAGATCGGCCACGAGTTTCGCGGAAATCGGGACGCGCGGCTGGTCTTTGCGGTCTTGTCGGGCGTACCCGAAATAGGGAATGACGGCCGTAATCCGATTGGCGGAGGACCGTTTGAGGGCATCGATCATGATCAGCAACTCCATCAAAGAGTCGTTGACCGGCTCGCACGATGACTGGACGACGAACACGTCCGCCCCGCGCACGTTTTGCTCAATCTTGACACGGATTTCCCCATCGCTGAACGACGACACCGTCGCCTCGCCGAGTTTGACGCCGAGATAGGCGCAAATCTCGTGGGCGAGGGCCGGATTCGCGTTGCCAGAGAAAATCATCAATTCTCTGCTCATCGATCCCTCGAATGGTCCTCAGATATTATGTGGTGCCGGTCCTGTTCTCGTATGTGGTTCGTCTCGACGGCGGGCGTCGGTGGGCGTGAACGTTACCCGCCTACCTCGTTCGCTACGCGCTGTTGAGGAAGCCAACTAAGGGTCTGAACTGTAACGGATTGCCTGTCGGCTTGTCAACCGAGCGATGCTTAATCCCAATCTCCACTACCGAACGGCCAACGGCCCCGAACAGGTCGGAACGACGAAGACTTTGAGCTGTTTCTCCTGTGCAAATTGAGCCTGAGCGTTACAGGCCGTGGCTTCGTCATGAAACAACCCGAACACAGTGGCTCCACTCCCGGAAAGAAGTGCCAGCTCAGCCCCCTGGGCAAGCAGGGTCTGCTTGATACGCCGAAGCGATTCATGACTGGCAAACACCGGCGCCTCGAAGTCGTTTTCCGCGGCCGCGACGAGTTGAGCCCAGGTCGCACACGCTTTCCGATCAAGGTCGTCATGTATCGGCGACAATGGACGCACTTCCCCCCTGGTCTTCGCCAATTCTTGATAGGCCCATTTGGTTTCGACGCCAAACCCCGGGTTGACCAGTACCACCCAGCGGCGCTCGCCGATCGCGATCGGCTTCACTGCTTCTCCACGCCCAGCGACGACGCCCGATGGAGCAAAGAGGAAGAACGGCACATCACTCCCTAGCGGCTGACCGACTTCGGCCATCTGCGCGATGGACCAACCGAGGTGACAAAGACGATTCAATCCCAGGATGGTCGCAGCGGCATCACTGCTCCCTCCCCCAAGACCGGCCCCCATCGGAATCCGCTTCAGCAGTTGAATGTCCAGTCCTATCGTCCGCTGTGCGAGCTCCAGCACGGCAGCCGCCGCACGGTATACAAGATTGCTTTGATCTGCCGCCAATTGTTCCGCATCACAACGAAGTTGAATGTCATTTCGATGAGGCGCAAGCCGGATCTGCAGTTCGTCTTCCAGCGCAACCGTTTGCATGATCGACCAGAGATTATGATAGCCATCGGGACGACGATCGAGAATGCGCAGGACCAGGTTGATTTTGGCGGGAGCAGAAACGGTAACAACGGAGCGTGGAGAAGTGGTCGAGTCTGAGTCGCTCTTAGTCACGGCCTCCTTTTATAGCATACTTTTCCAGCCGGTAGCGGAAGGATCGGGTGTTGAGTTTCAAGAGACGCGCCGCTTTCTTCTTCACCCACTTCGACCGTTCCAAGGCCTTCAACAGCAAGTCCTTTTCAACGCCGTTGATAAGGGCTTCTAGATCCAGCCCCTCTTCGGGAAGATCAGTCGGAACCCCCTGAGATGGTTGCGGTGTCACTGCGGGATGCAGCCAGCCTCTGATCTCCGCGTCCGTCACAGGAGCTCCGGTTGAAAAAGCTACGACCCGTTCGATCAGATTCTCCAGTTCGCGCACGTTGCCTCGCCATTCATGCTGCAAGAGGACGTGCATGGCCTCCTGGTCCAACACCGGCGCCGCCTTCCCGCTTTCTTGGGCGAACTTTTCCAGGAAATGTTTGACCAACAACGGAATATCTCCTGTTCGCAAGCGAAGCGGCGGTAGACGGATCGGGATGACGTCCAATCGATAATAGAGATCTTCCCGGAACGACCCATCGGCGACGGCTTTCTCTAGATCGCGGTTTGTGGCGGCGATGACCCGCACATCGACCTTCATGTCCTGATTGCCACCGACGCGTCGGAATTCTCGTTCTTGAATCACGCGCAGCAACTTCACTTGAATCGTCGGCGTCGTGTCCCCAATTTCGTCCAGAAAGATCGTCCCCCCGTTCGCAACCTCAAACAAGCCGGCCTTGTTCGCAATAGCTCCGGTGAATGATCCCTTCATGTGGCCGAACAATTCGCTCTCGAGCAGAGTTTCCGGCACTGCGCTGCAGTTGACTGCCACAAACGGCATCGCACTACGTCCGCTGTTGTAATGAATGGCCCGCGCGACAAGTTCTTTGCCGGTGCCGCTTTCGCCACAAATCAGCACGTTGCTTTTCGCATCGGCAACCTTGCGAACCACATCGAACACCTTTTGCATGGCTTCGCTTTGCCCGACGATCCGCGCGAACGACGATTGGCTCGCCATCTCGCGCTTGAGCAGAATGTTCTCTGTGGAAAGCCGCCGCTTCTCGAGCGCATTTCTGATGATCAGCTGTACTTCGTCAACTTGGAAGGGCTTCGTCAAATAATCGTAGGCCCCCTGCTTCATCGCCTCCACAGCCGAATCGGCGGTCGCAAACGCCGTGACAACCAGGACCACGGTCTCAGGGGATGACGACTTCACAGCTTTGAGCACCTCCATGCCGTCCGCTTTCGGCATGCGGAGATCCGTAATCACAAGGTCGTAAATCTCCTTGTTGACCTGACCGATCGCCTCCTCTCCATCGGAAGCTTCGGTGACGGCGTATCCCGCACGCTTGAGCATGATGCTCATCACCTCACGAAGACTCTTTTCGTCATCAACAACTAAGATCTTTTCCACGGTGTTCGTCCCTCATGCCACAACCGCACTCCGTCATCCCCGGAACGCGGCATACAAACCACAAAACGAGTTCCCTGCTTCAAATGACTCTCAACTTTGATCCACCCGCCATGCAGATCGACGATGCGATGGACCGCAGCCAGCCCCAACCCGGATCCTTCTTTCTTTGTCGTAAAGAATGGAAGGAAAATCTTATCCAGATTTTCTTTGGCGATGCCTTCTCCCGTATCCTGGAACGCGATCTCAATGACATCCCCGTGACGCCCACCGGCATCGACACGGCGGCACCCAGTGGCAATCGTTAACTGTCCGCCGCCCGGCATTGCATCGAACGCATTCGTCGCGAGATTCCAGAACACTTGCCGCAGCTGATCCTGATCAACCTGCGCGAGAAGAGGGCGGCCAGCCAGCGACGTCACGATCGTGATATTCTTCCGCGTTCGAGCTTCATGTTGTACCAGATCGAGAGTCTCGGCAAGAATTTTGTTCATATCGCACTCAGCAATACTCAGTGCGGGCGGTCGGGCGTATTGCAAGAATTCTGTAATAATGGCGTCCAACCTCGTTGCCTCTCTGACGGCGATGTCCATCAGGCGACGGTCTGTCTCATCCACCGACGATTCTTTCCTTAACATCTGCATGGCGCCGGCTAACGCGCCCAACGGGTTTCGGATTTCATGCGCCATTCCAGCCGACATCTCCCCGAGATTGGCCAACCATTCCTTGCGGCGCATTTCTTCTTCCATGTCCCTAATCTGTGTCAGATCTTTGAACACTCCGACGAGTCCCACCTGTTCCCCTTGCTCATGCAAGGGAGAAACCGTCATACCAAGGACCAGCCGATTGCCGCTTGAGCTCTTGCACTCCACTTCAAACCGCGTCATGGAAGGCGGAACATCTTCGTGCTGGTCGTCGGAAGCGTGGTTGGGATGCCAGTTGAAAACTTCTCGCCAGGAACGACCGATCACTTGACCCAGCGCAAAGCCCATGACTTCTTGCGCGGCAGGATTAAACGAGGTAACCGCACCGCGAGCATCAGCCGTGAAGACACCGCTGCTGATACTTTGCACGATGTTTTCATGGAAAGCCTGGAGCCGATAGAGCCCCTGTTCCTTCTCCCGTAACGACTGGTCGGCCTGCTGTAATTGATCCGCCAAGGTTCCGCTTAGCAGACCGACCACCAGAAGAGCCAGAGCATACGATCCAAAGGTTTGAAAGATTTCGGGCGCCTTCAAGTGACTTTGCTGGAGCCATCCCCAACCGTCGGCTAATCTATACAGTTGAACGTTCGTCACGAGACCAAACAAGATAATGCACCCACAGGCCGCAAGAAGCCCGACACGCCTCTGTGGAATAAGGCTGGCGACAGCGACCGTTATAATGTAGAGAACCGCAAAGGGACTTTCGACTCCCCCGGTTCGTGCGACGAGCACGGTTTCCAGAAAGAAATCGATGCCGAGCTGAATCCAGAAAAAGGCGGCAAGGGTTGATGCGTTGTTAAACCGGCGAAGGACGAGCGCGGAAGGGATGGTGAGGGCATAGGTGAGAATGATGAGCGCATAGAATGTCTCAACCCGCTCGCCGTTTGTCGCCTGGAAGATTAGCGACAGCCCCAGCATCAGGGTAACAGCAGCCACCCGAAGCCCCATTAACAAATGAAGCCTGGTCCGCAATTCATTCATAGCAAATGTCAACTATTTCACGCGACAACTGCGGAGATTCTTCCCGAAGCGGGGTCTGGAAGCGTAGTCTTCTCATAACAGAGAAGGCTCATATCCCGTCGACTTCAAGCAGCCTGTGACAGAGAGACGGCAAATTTATTGGGATCATTTGATTCTTCCATACAACACAAACACGACAATTTATTTTATCTCCACCTCATGTCCAACCTCATTCGCGCATTATCCGATCGCTGATGCCATCGTGAAAATCGGCAAATACATCGCGATCACGATAAAGCCGATGATCACACCGAGAAAAACCATCATAACGGGCTCGAGCAATGAGGTGAGCGACGCCACCGCCTGATCGACCTCATCCTCATAAAAGTCGGCGATCTTTCCCAACATCGCATCCAAAGCACCGGTTGATTCACCCACGGCGATCATATGCGTGACCATCTTCGGGAAAACCCCGCTCGTTGCCAAGGGGTCCGCGATTGTTTTCCCACCACTGATGCTCACACGAGCATTGACAAGGGCCTCTTCGATCACTTTATTGCCCGAGGTCTTGGCGCAGATGGTCAAACCATCGAGAAGCGGAACTCCGCTTGAGAGAAGCGTTCCCAGAGTTCGCGTGAACTTCGCAACCGAAGCTTTTCGGATCAGATCCCCAAAGATCGGAGTCTTCAAGAGAACCTTGTCTATGGCCATTCTGCCCTTTGGCGTCGCATAATATTTTTTGATAGCCATGGCACAACCAACTATGATCCCCAACCCGACGTACCAGTATGATTGGAAGATATTGCTAACATCGATAACTAACTGGGTCGGACCTGGCAAGCCCATCTTCCCACCCGACATTTCCTTGAACATTTTCTCAAAGACAGGGATAACCCAGATCATTAACACCATAATCACTATTGCGGCCACACCGAGAATAGCCGATGGGTAGACCATGGCAGACTTGATCTGCCCCTTCAGTTTCATCGCCTTCTCGATATATTTGGCGAGACGCGTCAAGATGGTATCGAGTAAACCTCCCACCTCACCTGCATGCACCAAATTGACATAGAGATCGTCGAAGACCTTAGGATAGCGCCGTAAGGCATCTGAAAAGGTCGACCCGGCCTCAACCTGGGTTTTTACTTCGCCAATTGTCTCACGCAGCACCTTGTTTTCAGACTGCGTGGAGAGGATCTCGAGGCACTGTACAAGGGGAAGACCTGCATTAATCATGGTGCCGAACTGTCGGGTAAAAACGACAAGGTCCTTGTCTGTGAGGCCGGATTTGAGAGAGGAGAGATTGAATCCTCCCTTGCCCGATTTTTCTTCCAGGCTGGTCACAACGACACTTTGCTTGCGGAGCTGATCCACCGCCTCATCTTTAGTCTTAGCGGTGAGTTCACCCTTCTTCACACCCCCGGACTTGGTGCGTCCGACATACGCAAATGTCGCCATACGTCACTCTCACCCTTCACTGTGGCCGATCTAGATCTACGGCCGGTTGTTCTAACAGAAATGACTACAAAGCGAGTCTACTGGCGACCCTAAAAGCTGTCAAACAAATGCACAATATGCGCGCATCCGCTCAACTGATTCGCGCGACGCCAGGGAGGATATCAGGGGTTCGAGGATCCAGTGTGCAGGTAGCCTCGGTAGAGATAATGAAACCCGGAGCAGACGGTGAACGCCATCATGCCAAAGAGCAGTGGGTTCAGTACTGTGAGATCTATATGGCGGGAGCTGAGAAAAATGACAAGCAGCACATAGGAGAGTTGGAGAAAGGTGGTCCCCTTTCCGAGAAACGTCGGGGCGATATCAATGGGGGACTCGATAAACTGCGCTACCGCGGTCCCCAACAACAACATGGCATCCCGACTGACGACAATGATGGTGACCCACGATGGAATCAAGTGGATCGACGAAAGCGTGATGAATCCGGAAGTCAGGAGGAGCTTGTCCGCAAGGGGATCTAAGAACGCGCCGAGCCGAGTCCGTTGATTCGCGGCGCGCGCGATGGTCCCGTCCAACGCATCGGTCAATCCCGCCACGAGCAAGACGATCAACGCCTGATCAAAGCGCTCGTACACCAGTAGCCCAATATACACGGGAATCAGCAGAATGCGGAGAATGGTGAGACTGTTGGGGATATTCATGCGAGCATGGGGAGCGTCGGTACCCTGGAGCGATGATAGGAGGCCCCTTGCAATGATGTCAACGTCTTGCAGTCAACCAGGATCCTCCCCTATACTGACGGCATTCGACTGTGAGCTGGATCGCAGTGTCTATGGAGGTAGGCATGAGTTCCCTGTCTTCTCTGTTCAAGAAGGAAGGGTTGGTTGAAAAGCATCAACTCGAAGGAGTTGATCCGAGCGACCGATACTTCAATCGGGCTATCCTCGTCAATCGTACACCCTCTGGTTACGCCGCCAAGGTCATGTACGAAGCGCTGACCGTCGAAGGCCAATCGCACCCCACCATTTCCGCAGCCGTCAAAGAGCTTGTTGAAAAACTTCAACCCCTTGGGTTCAGCCGGCTCCGAACCAGGGCGAATTTCAAAGGCAACAAGTACCTGGCTGAAAAAGAAACTTGGGTTGATTACCAAGACCCAGCCTAATCACTTCCCTCCTGTCGAGACGAACTCCTCGAATACGAGGTCGTGAATTATTGGCCGGAACGCGCGCATCATGTCGTTCTTCCGGCTTGGGTGTACGCGATTCGACAGTAAAACGACCTCCAGCTCCCGCTGCGGATCGATCCAGATAGACGTTCCCGTATAGCCCAGATGGCCGAACGACTCCGGAGAGAAAAACGAGCCTGACGAAGAGGGTGCACTCGGAGTATCCCACCCCAGCGCCCAGCTCGACTGCGGTATGTCAGGTTGCCGCTTGGTGAATGTCCGAACCAGCTCGCCGTCAAGAATTGATGATTGCTTGCGATGAGCTCGCAGCCAGGCTCCCGTGAGAGCGAGCACGGCTTCCGCCGTCCCGAACAAACCAGCATGACCGGCAACTCCGCCCATTGCCGCGGCATTCTCGTCATGCACTTCACCATGCAGCAATCTTCCTCTCCATTCATCCCACTCTGTCGGTGCGATCTTCGAAGGGTGCACTGAATGTTTCAATGCTTGTTCGGAGGCACTCGCCGTCAGCGGAGCAAACAGCAAAGGCTGCGCCTTCAGCGGCTCTGCCACGGCCCTCTGAAACTGCTGATCCAACATCAAACTCGTGAGTCGCTCGATCGCCAGCCCGAGCAATATGAACCCCAGGTCGCTGTAGAGGCTCCGTTCTCCCCTTCCATATATAAGGGGTTCGTCCCGGATAAGTTGCAGAACCGCCTGCCGAATGATCGCCGGCTGCCCCCGCCCCTTTTCGAGCCCCTTTGACTCTAGACGCTCATAGAGCGGTCGCCAGCCGGGGAGTCCCGCACTATGGGTCAAGAGGTCTCTTACGGTGACTTGACCGATTGGAGCCCCTTCTAATTCACCCAAGTACTGTTGAATCGCGTTCTCAAGTCGGATTCTTCCTGCTTGAACCAACAACAGTACGGACGTCACCGTGACCAAAGGTTTGGTCAGAGAAGCAAGGTCGTAGACCGTCGATGGCTGCACCGACTCGCCCAGCGGGTCTGATGACAATCGACCGGTCGCGACCAGGCAACGCATCGAGCCGTGCAACCGAACAGCCAGAACCGCGCCGGGAAACACGCCGTCCCGAACGGCCTGGTCCATCGCCGTTTGAATTGCATCCGGTTCTGTCATAGGAAAACTGCGGAAAGGATCGCGGCAGAACAGACAAAGAAACGCCGCACCGTTAGCCCTTGAACAACTTCAACCGGCGAGGCAGCGGCCACGCCTTCAAACAACTTATATCGCTGGGCTCGACTCTCCCTCGAGTTTGTGTTCCGGAGTCGTGGCGTTATCGTGGAAGGCCTCTTGTTCTTCCACTTCTAGCATCCGCTCGAATGTGCGCAGAGTTGCGCGCAGCCGCTCGACCATGAGCAAGCGCTGCTTTTGCAGCGCCGACAGATCACGTTGCGTATTCGTCAATTCCACGCGCGCCTGGCGCATCATCTCACCGGCCTTGAGCTCGGCTTCCTTGATCACCAACTCCGACTCCCGCTGTGCGCTGCGCTTCACGTCCTCCGCAAGCGATTGTGCGGACACCAACGTATTCGAGAGCGTGGCTTCGGTTCGCTTCAACTCGGCGAGCTGTTGTTCAAGAAACACGATCTTTTCCTGTTGTACCGCATTGTCCCGATTCAGCAACTCGACCGTTTCCGCGATTTCTTCAAGAAAGCGGTTGACCTCTTCCTTGTCGTAGCCGCGAAAGCTGACCTTGAACACCGTTTGTTGAATATCGAGCGGTGTAATCTTCATGGCGTCCCCCTTCAAGAATTCAGTTCATCTGCCGAGCAAGATCGTTCAACGTCTTTACCAGTACGATCTGCAAAAAACTAATGATAAGAATGGCAATGATCGGCGAGAGATCGATGCCCATTCTCCAACCTACCCAACGACGGATCGGCGCCAACACCGGTTCAGTCACCCGCTCCAAAAATTGCACGATCGGATTCCAGGGATCCGGATTCACCCAGGAGATCAAGGCCCGTGCAATGATCACCCACATATACAGCCACAGGACGGTGTCCAAGACCGTGGCCAGCCCTTGCAGCACATTGCCCATCACGAACATCAGCGTCCCAACTCCTGCGACCGTTTCGTGGCCGCCTCCACAGCACCCATCAGTGTAGCACGGAACCCGCCCTGCTCAAGCTGATGGAGCCCCGCGATCGTCGTGCCGCCAGGCGAAGCCACGCGGTCCTTGAGCTTTGCCGGATGCTCTCCGGATTCGAGAACCAATTTCGCAGCACCGAGGACCGTCTGCGCGGCTAACAACTCTGCCGTCTGGCGCGGAAGGCCCATTTTTACGCCTCCGTCCGCCAAAGCTTCAATAGCCTGGAAGACATAGGCCGGTCCGCTCCCGCTCAGTCCAGTGACTGCATCCATCAATCGCTCTTCGACCGGAACAACGCGCCCCACCGCCTCGAACACGGTTCGCGCCACGCCCTTATCGTCTTCGGAAATTCCTTCGCCGAAGGCCAACGCGGTCATGCCTTCGCGCACGAGCGCCGGAGTATTCGGCATCGCGCGAACGATTCTCCTGGCGCCGGACGCCTGCTCTCCAATCGAACGAATGGTTACGCCTGCAGCAATGGAAATTACGAGCGGACGACCGAGATCCGCCCCTATTTCATGTAAAACACCCGCCATCGTTTGGGGCTTCACCGCTAGGATCACAACCTCCGCCCACGACACAGCTTCGCGATTGTCGGAACCAACGCGGATACCGAACTGGCTCTTCAATCGATCGCATCGCGCAGTCACCGGGTCGGTGGCCCAGAGAGACTCGGGCTTGCAGAGCTGGCCCGTCAGAAGCCCTCCGATGATGGCCTCGGCCATTTGGCCGCCCCCAATGAAGGCCAGCTTCTTCGCCATCATAGTAGATTCCCACGCCTTTACAGGCGTGGCCCTAAACTGATTACGATCTTCGATCGTCCTGCTTCGCAGGACCTTGCTCTCACCCCCGCCTTCACAGACGGGGAACTCCCGCTGGATTAGACATGGCGTGCCCCGAAAATAGCCGTGCCCACCCGAACCAACGTGGCTCCTTCTTCTATCGCCACTTGATAATCATTCGACATGCCCATAGACAGCTCAGCCATTGAGATCCGGGGAATTGCCTGCAGTGCCAACCGCCGGGCGAGTTCATGGAGCGCTCGAAAGTAAGGTCGGGCCTGTTCTGCCACAGCCACCGGCGGTGGAATCGCCATTAAGCCCTTCACAGCCACGTGCGTCAACGTTCCGAATCGCGGCAGCGTCTGCTCCAGTTCACCGGGCTCGAAGCCAGCCTTGCTCCCCTCTCCCCCGATGTTCACTTCGAGAAGGATCTCTTGCTGAAGTCCGGCAGCTTCAGCGAGTCGGTCGATCTCCTGCGCGAGATCAAAGCTGTCGACGGAATGGATCAGTTCAAAGATCCCGATCACCGATCGCACTTTCCGTCGCTGGAGCTGACCGATAAAATGCCACTTGATCGGCTCGCGCTGCAAGGCCTCGATTTTCGGAAGTGCCTCTTGCAGGCGATTCTCACCGGCCAATGTTAGCCCGGCAGCAATCGCCTCGCGGATCCGCTCGGACGAGACGGTCTTGGTCGCGGCGACAAGCCGGACGCTCCCTTTCGGACGGCTGGACGCCTGTTCAGCGGAACGGATCCGGTCCAACACGAAGCTGACACGATCGCCAATTGACCCGCCCGCCTGTGAATCCATGCTGATTGCGAAGAGACTGCCGTCCGAGCTTGTCGGCTCATTGTACTGAATCCGCCAGGACGACCTCTATCGATGCGCCGCCAATGTAATCCCGCTGAGCATCGTCCCATTTACGCGTCCATCTCGCCGATACGAGTAGAACAGGTCGCCATGACAAATTGTGCAGAGATTGACCGTTGTCACTTGTTCCGACCGGATACCAATCTGGGTAAGCTGTCGCCGCACTAATTCTTTGAGATCCAACCTGGCTTTCGCTCCCCGATCATCTTGTACGACGGCAGGCCAGTCCGACCATCCGCTTCGCAGCGGAGCCAGCACCGTCTCGTCTACTTCGTAACAACAGGCGCCTGCTGAAGGACCAATGCTGACACGCAAGTCGACTTCAGCGGATTTGAATCGCGAGATCAGCAGATCGATCGTCCTGGGGACAATTCCAGCTACGGCCCCGCGCCAGCCCGCGTGAATGGCAGCGGCAGCTCGGCGGTGGCGATCATAGACCAATACCGGAACGCAATCGGCCGTCCGCACAGCCACCGTCACACCTGGCTGATCGGTCACGAGCGCATCCCAACCTCCCTCAAACCGATCCCCTTCGCTAAGGGGTCGATCCAGCACCAATGCATCCGTGCCATGGACTTGCTTCACTGACAACAACCAGCCCCGTCTGCGCGAGTCTCCTGCCGGCACCGGGACACCAACATCAAGTGCCACCGTCTCGGCATGACCTCGCGTGCCGAAGAAATGGTGCACCCCCTCGCGCATCGAAGCGAACGCTGGTACTGTGATCACCGATGCGGCCATGGCCGAGTGCGCTCCTCCAATTCAGTCAGCCTGCTTGCGGAGAAATGTCGGCACGTCCCATTCATCGTCGGCAACCGCCGTCATTCGTTCCATGGTCTCACGTGATTCTCCCATCCGCCGCAGGAACGTGGGACGATCAAGGTCCTTGTGCGGCCGTTCGGCCACCGCAGCCCCGACGCCGTTCAACGCCTGCTGGGTTGCGCGGGCCGTCCTGGTGGCCGCCACCGCAACCGACATCGGTTGTTCATCGCGTTCAAACCCGGTTGCAATCACCGTCACGACCAGATCGTCTCCCATGTCCGGATTAATCACTTGACCGACGATGATGTTGGCTTCGGGATCGGCAGTCTGCTGGATGATCGAGGCTGCTTCTTCAATTTCATGCAACGACATATTCGGCCCGCCCGTAATATTCAGCAGGACGCCGCGTGCGCCCTCCACACTACCTTCCTCCAGCAAGGGGCTGCAAATGGCCTTTTGGGCCGCCTCAATCGCGCGGTTCGTGCCACGCGAGACGCCCATCCCCATCACCGCCCGGCCCGTATGCGACATGACGGTTCTGACATCCGCAAAGTCCACGTTCACATGGCCGGTCGTCGTGATGACATCCGCTATGCCTTGAATCGCTTGGCGCAGCACATCATCGGCCACTTTGAAGGCTTCGAGCAACGGCGTCGCCTTGTCGACGATTCCGAGCAAACGCTGGTTCGGAATCACCAAGAGCGTATCGACATGCCGCCGGAGGTCGCGAATCCCTTCGTCGGCGTGAGTCATCCGGCGATGTCCTTCATACGAAAACGGTTTCGTCACCACTCCGACGGTCAAGATGCCGAGTTCGCGGGCGATGCTTGCCACGATTGGCGCCGCACCGGTTCCGGTCCCTCCGCCCATCCCGGCCGTGACGAAGACCATGTCGGCGCCTTCGAGACATTCCCGGATCTGATCTTTGCTTTCAAGCGCGGATTCTTTGCCGATTTCCGGTTTGGCTCCGGCGCCGAGCCCCCTGGTCCGTTCCGGACCGAGTTGCACTTTATAGGCAGCGCGCGACCGATCCAGCGCCTGAAGATCCGTATTGGCGGAGATAAAATCGACTCGGGCCAAGCCCGAGGTGATCATCGTATTGACGGCATTACACCCTGCTCCCCCGACACCGATGACTTTAATACGAACCGGAGAAAGCACATCTTCTTGAAATGAGAACATCAGGACACCTCCCTTGGAGAAGCCGCGCGGGGCCTGCCGCGCACACAGGTTAAAAGAACTCGAACATCCAGGATTTCATGCGATCCAACACTTTGCCGATCGGCCGACCGCTTCGGAGGCCGGCGGTAGCCATTTCGTCCGTATGACGCCGCGCATGGAGCAACAACCCGACTCCAGTCGCGTGCATGGGATTGCTCACGATGTCGCGAAGGCCGCCAACCCCAGCCGGCGCGCCGCGTCGAGCCGGCAGATTCAACACATGCTCGGCCGCATCGGGCATACCTTCGAGCAACGAGGTCCCGCCGGTGACCACAACGCCCGCGCCCAGCATGCCTTCATACCCGGCCCGGGTGATCTCACGACGAACCAACTCGAACATCTCTTCGACACGCGGTTCGAGAATCTCGGCGATGTCGCGGCGGGAAAACGTCCTGGCTGGGCGATCTCCGACAGACGGGACTTCAACCGTTTCATGGCCCTGCACTAGCTCCGTCCGCGCCAGGCCGTGCTGCACCTTGATCTTCTCAGCCTCGGTTTGCGAGGTGAGCAGCCCAATGGCAAGATCCTTCGTCAAATTCTGCCCGCCGATTGGCAGCACCGCGGAATGCCGAATGCTCCCGTCGAGAAAGATGGCAAGGTCGGTCGTGCCACCGCCGAGATCCACCATCGCCACGCCCAAATCACGTTCTTCTTGGCTGAGGACCGCTTCGCTGGAAGCCAAGGGCTGGAGAATAATATCGACGACGTCGAGCCCCGCACGATTCACGCTTTTGATGATGTTCTGCGCCGACGTCACCGCTCCGGTAATCACGTGGACGTTCACTTCCAAACGGTTGCCCGAAAGACCGAGCGGTTCCCGCACGCCCTCCTGCCCGTCCACCATAAATTCCCGCGGCAGCACGTGAAGAATTCGGCGCTCGTGCGGGATGACCGCGAGCGTTCTGGCACTCTCAATGGCACGTTGAATGTCATCGCGCGTCACCTCCGCCTTCTTGAGCGCCACCACGCCTTTGCAATTCTCGGCAGAGATGTGGCTGCCGGCAATGCCGGTGTAGACAGAGTTGATTTGCACCGCCGCCATGAGCTCCGCTTCCTCGACCGCTTTCTTGATCGATTCGACGGTACTTTCGATATCAACCACCACCCCCTTGCGGAGGCCACGAGACGGACTCGATCCGACTCCGATGATGTTGAGTGTCCCTTCTTCGGTGACTTCCGAGACGATGGCGCATATCTTCGTGGTGCCGATGTCTAAGCCAACGAGAATCTGATCGCGTTTCGCCACAGCCTCACCCCCTCTCCCTGAAAATGACGCGGTTGTCGTAACGCAAATCCACTTCGCTCACTTCGCGCTTCCTACCTTCAAATGTCGTCGCTCTGGAAACCGCTTTGACTGTGGTAAACCGGTCCCATTGATCCATGAGCGCGTCGCTTCCGAATTGAAACCGCACGCCTTTGGCTGAGGCGATCAAACTGACTGGGTTCCCGAGTTCGATCTCCACACGACCATCGACTGAGTGAGCCATTGCCTTGGCCAGCTCGATCGAGGATTGGATGGTCTGACGCAAACGCCGATCGCCCTGAATGAGGACTTTGGCATCCAACCCGGTCAGCAAGGGTAATGTCGCGTCATCCCGCGCACCCAAACGAGCGAGGACCACCCCTTCGTCGTCGGTCAGAAAGTGTTCGGATCCGATCCGAGCGACCGCCGCAGGCTTTCGTTCCAGGATCGTCACTCGCAATTCATGCAACGGCAAACGTTCGATAGTGGCCTCCTTGATCCAGGGATGAGCCTGCAAGCGCTCGGCGAGATACGACAGACTGACTTGGTGGAGCGCGATGCCCTTCTTCAGCGCCAACTGGTTCAGAATGTCCTGCTTCGTCACTTGATGGATGCCTTCGACACGCACATCTCGAATCTCAAGCCCGCGTTGGATCACCGGACCGAGCTCGCGCGAGCCAGCCATGCCGACCGCAACGATGACGACCGAGCCCAGAAGCCAGCCCGTCAGGCGCAACGCGCGGCGGCATTTCACCGCCAGCTGGGTTCGACGCGCCTGCTGCCGTTGCTCCGCTGCCTGCATCGCACGCGGCCCTTTCCACTGATTCACGCGATGGCCGACGGCCTTCGTCGACCGCTTCCGGAACGGGATCTTCATGCAGCGCTCTGGCTCCCCTTCATCCTGGCCACCGCGGATTCGAGAATCCGCTCGGTCAGCTCTTCGTAACCAATCCCGGCTTGCTTCGCCGCCATCGGCAACAGACTCGTCTCCGTCATGCCGGGCACCGTATTGATCTCCAGCACATACGGACGGCCCCGCGGCGTGATACGGAAATCCACGCGCGCCGCGCCGGCACAACCCAGCACTTCGTACGTTTTGAGCGCAAAGGCTCTGATCTGTTTGGTGATGGCCGCCGAAAGTGGAGCCGGACAGAGATATTGGGTCTTTCCCTTTTCATACTTGGCGGAAAAATCGTAAAAGCCGCCCGGTGCCACAATCTCAACAGTTGGCAGCACCAACGGCGCCTCGCCTTGGCGACCAAGCAGCGAGACCGTCACCTCATGGCCGGGAATGTAAGCCTCCACCATCGCGTCGCGATCGTACTTGTGGGCCAGCGCTAGCGCGTCGTTCCACTGAGAGACCTTCTTGACGATGGTCACGCCGATCGTCGATCCTTCGGATGCCGGTTTCACCACCACCGGCCAGAGCAGCTTTGCGGCGCGCAAAACCTTCGCACTCGAGATCTTTTCTCCCCGCTTGATGACCGTTCCGGGCGGGACAGGAATGCCGTGTGCCGCGAGAATCGTTTTGGTCGTGACCTTATGCATGCCAACAGCGCTCGCTTGAATGCCGGAGCCGGTGTAGGGGATCCCTAGAGTTTCCAGAAAGCCCTGCATGGCACCGTCTTCTCCGCCGGGCCCGTGCAAGGCCAAGAAAGCGATGGCGATGTTCTGGTCCTGCAAGTTCCGGCTCAGCATCGGCCCGACGTCGATCGTCACCGCGTCATATCCTCGACGGCACAACGCACGATGCACGGCCGCCCCGGTTCGCAACGAGACGTCGCGTTCGGACGATTGCCCGCCCATAAGAACCCCGATCCTGGCGCCGGTCAGCAGTGGTCGATCCGCCATGATGCCTTACGCCTCACCGACAATCTTGAGTTCGAGATCCAAGCGCAGACCCGTCTTCCGACGAATGGCCCGCCGAACTTTGCCGATCAGCTCAATCACATCGGCGGCCCGCGCATGCCCTCGATTCACAATAAAGTTTCCATGCTTCGCCGAGACTTCTGCGTCGCCGACTCGCAAGCCTTTCAGGCCCGTCGCTTCAATGAGCCGCCCGGCAGAGTCTTTTGGAGGGTTCTTGAAGACACAGCCGGCACTGGGCATCGTGAGCGGTTGGGTATCTCTCCGGTAATGCAGATAGTCCTTCACCACTCGTTCCAGCTCAGCCCGCACGCCCTGTCGAAGTTGGAGGCATACCCCCACCACGATTCCTTTTGGAAGGCGGGCATGCCGATACTCAAACGGAATGGATGTGGCGGGAAGATCCAGGATTTCGCCCTTCATCGTCACAAGCCGAACGGCTTTCACCGAATCTTTCATTTCTCCCAGTCTCGTCCCGGCATTCATAACCAGACAACCTCCAACCGTGCCGGGGATGCCGGCGGCCCATTCGAGGCCTGCGAGGGATCGGCGGATGGCATGGCCAATCAAGGTCGGCATCCCCACTCCCCCTTCGGCATATAGGACTGATCCCGGCTCCTCCTTGATCGCACGAAGCTTGGAGAGACTGACCACGATGCCCCGAATGCCTCCATCACGGATGAGCAGGTTTGTTCCGCCCACCACAAACAGCGGAATCTTTCTTGCGGTCGCTTGTTGAACGAGCCTGCACACATCTTCCACATCGGCCGGCTCCACCAACACATCGGCCGGCCCGCCGATCTTGAATGAGGTATAGGCATTAAGCGATGCATCAAAGGTGACGGACCCGCGGAGTCCCGCCACAGCCGCTTGGAGATCCTTCTTTTGAAATCTCGTTCCTGCACGCATCTCCTTCGCTCGTAGTCCGGCGTCTATCATCACGTCATGTCGCGGGGGCCAACTTCGCCAATAATCCGGTTCCGGATTTCCAGATATCCCCTGCTCCCAGCGTCAGGACGAGATCTCCAGGCTTTAAATGAGGCAGCACCTGATCGACCAGTTGGTCCTTTCGCTCGACAAACGTCACGGAAGGATGACCCGCGGCACGGATCGCGTCCGCCAGTTTGGCTCCCGAGACACCGGGAATCGGCTGCTCGCTCGCCGCATAGATCTCCGTGAGATACAGCTGGTCTGAATCCTTGAACGCCTGCGCGAAATCATCGAGCAAGTCCCTGGTTCTGGTATAGCGATGCGGCTGAAACAGCACGATAAGCCGCCGGTCCGGCCATCCCTGCTTTGCCGCCGCCAGCGTCGCCTTGATTTCCGTCGGGTGATGGCCGTAATCATCCACCACCATGATGCCGCTCGCTTCTCCGCGAAGATGGAACCGTCGCTCCACACCGTTGAATGCCGCCAAGGCTTTTCTGATCAGGTCAACCGGCACGTCGAGTTCGATGCCGATTGCAATCGCCACCAGCGCGTTAGACACGTTATGAATCCCGGGAACCGAAAGACGAAATGGCCCGAGGTTGCGCCCCCGGAAGAACGCTCGAAACTCCGCACCCCATTGCTTGACGCTGATGTCGGTCGCCCTGAAATCCGGCGTAACCCCGTCACGCTCGTGCAATCCGTAGGTGTGATAGCGCTTGACGATCTTCGGAAAGAGCGCGCGGAGCCGGTCATCGTCGGCGCACAACACGGCCAAACCATAGAACGGCACCTTGTTGATGAATTCCAGAAAGCTCTCGTTGATTCGTTCCATGCTGCCGTAGTGGTCCAGATGCTCCCGATCAATGTTCGTCACGGCCACAATGGTGGGGGAGAGCCGCAGAAAGGACCCGTCGCTCTCGTCGGCCTCTGCCACAAGCAGCTCGCCTCGCCCCAATCGGGCGTGGCTGCCCAAGGCGTTGACCTTCCCGCCAATGACCATCGTGGGATCCAAGCCGCCCTGCGCAAGGACGTTGGCTACCATAGATGTCGTGGTGGTTTTCCCATGCGCGCCAGCGATCGCCACGCCGAACTTCAAGCGCATCAACTCCGCCAGCATTTCGGCCCTCGGGATCACGGGAATCTGTTTCGCCTTGGCGACGAGCACCTCGGGATTCTGCGGCGAGACAGCCGACGAGATCACCACCACTTGAGCCTCGCCGACGTTCGATTCCTGGTGGCCGATAAAAATGCGGCCGCCCAACTCTTCCAATCGCCGCGTCGTGTCGGACGCCTGCAAGTCGGAGCCGGTCACTTTGTATCCGAGCGTCAGCAGCACTTCGGCGATGCCGCTCATCCCCGACCCGCCGATACCGACTAGATGAATCTGTTGCGTCTTGCGAAACATGGGCGTCCGCCTCAGCCCACGAACCGGTTGTGAAGGATCAAATCCTGAGTTGCTCCGTTGCCCGACAACATTAGACTCCTGTCGCTCCAAGAGGCTGATTGATGTCATGGTGGTCTCCTATAAGTGCACAACATTCGCGGACGATTGATTCGGCCGCGTCGGTTCGTCTCAATGTCGCACTTGCAGCGCCCATCACCCTCATCCGTTCAGGATCGTCCAAGATCGCGGCGATCGTTTGTGCCAGCTTCGGTCCAGTCAGCTCCGATTGGGGAAGGAGAACGGCCGCGCTGGCTGCTTCCATGACCCTCGCATTTTTCGTCTGGTGATCGTAGATCGCTGTCGGCAGTGGAATGAGAACGGCTGGTTTGCCACACGTCGTAAGTTCCGCCACCGTCATCGCTCCCGCTCTCGCCACCACAAGATCCGCAGCTTGGATGGCCGAGGGCATGTCATACAGAAACGGCGTCGCCGTCACGGAAACTCCCGCCCGGCGATAGGCTTCCGCCACGCGCGCATGATCCGATTCCCCGGTTTGATGCATCACGGTCATCTGCGGGCGCTCTTTGATCAATTCGGGCAACCCTTCTATCGCCGCACTGTTAATCGCCTTCGCGCCCTGGCTCCCGCCGAAGATCAGCAGATGCCGGCGGTCCGGCTCACGCGAGGGAGCGTGCCCCTGCTTCGCGCGCTCTAAAAATTCCCTTCGAATCGGCGTCCCCACCACTCGAACCTTGGCTCGATCGAACGAAGCGGCCGCGGACTCGAAGGCGAGAAACACACGCTGCACGAACGGGCCGACGGCCTTGTTGGCCAAACCCGGATTCGCATTTGGTTCGAGAATCACTCGCGCGACGCCGGTCAATGCCGCCGCCATCACCATCATCGGGCTGGTATAGCCGCCAACCCCGATGACGAGCCGGACCTTCCGCGCACGCAGGATGCGACGGCATTGCCAGAAACTGAGTGGCATCGCGCAGAGTCCCTTCACCATACCCAACAAACCAGTTCCCATCACCGGCTTGGCGTCGATCAACGCCAATTCGAATCCTTCGTGAGCCAGGACCTTGGACTCGAGCCCCCGCGACGTGCCGACAAACAGCACCTTTGTTGATGGGTCGCGCCGGAGAAACTCCCGCGCCAATGCCACGGCAGGATAGAGATGGCCACCCGTTCCCCCGGCTGCAATCACGATTGTCATCAGTGATCCGACTCACCACGTCCGCCTTTAGATCCTCCGGCATGCCGGTCCCGCGAAATGCTGAGCAATATTCCGACTCCCACACAACTCACCACGAGCGACGAGCCGCCGTAACTGACGAAAGGCAACGTCAGGCCTTTGGTCGGCAGGAGCCCCGTCACGACTGCCGCATTGACCAGCGCTTGCACGCCGATTAACAGCGTGATTCCCATCCCGAGATATTTGCCGAACGGCATGCGTGCGCGCGCCGCAATTTGAAATCCGCGCCAGACGAAGACAGCGAAGAGGAGAATCACCGTGGCGGTGCCGGCCAGCCCCAATTCCTCGCCAACCAGCGCCAAGACGAAATCCGTATGCGCTTCCGGGAGGAAGAACAATTTCTGTTTTCCCTCGCCCAGCCCTACGCCGAAGGGACCGCCGCTGCCGAACGCCAAGAACGACTGCGTGATCTGAAATCCGGCATCCGAAGCGTCCTTCCACGGAGCCAGAAACGTCATCAAGCGCTGCCGCCGGTAGCTGGAGCCCAGCACGAGGACCAGGACGGCCGGGATAGCGCAGAGCCCCAGCGCAAAGAGATGAGAGATTCGCGCGCCTCCGAGGAAGAGCAAACCGACCGTCACAAGTCCCATCACCACAACCGTCCCGAGATCCGGCTCGAGCAGGACCAGGCCGCTGAGCACACCGACCACGATCAACACCGGCAGGAGTCCGCTGCGGAAGGCCGTGACCTTGTCCACTTTCTTGGTCAGATAGGCCGCGAGATAGATCACCGTGACCAACTTGACCATCTCGGCCGGCTGAATCGAAATGGGCCCCAATCGCAACCAGCGACGGGCGCCCTTCGCCGCCACGCCCAAGGACGGAACCAGCACCATCACGAGCAGAACCACCATGCATCCGAGGATTGGAATCGAAAGCTTCTTCCACAGCGTGTAATCGATCCGCGACGTGAGGTGCATGAGCAAAAAACCGAATCCGAGCCAGGCAATCTGACGCTTGAGAAAGAATTCGGGATCCTGAAACCGATTGCCTGCCACGATGGCGCTCGCGCTGAACACCATCACTAATCCGACCAAGGCAAGCGTGAGCGTCACGAAGAGCAGCGTATGGTCCATCGCCACGCGCTGCCTCCCAGGCCGTTGACCGGCCGTCGGCCAAGGCAACGACAGAGTCCCTGCGGATCGAGACGCCATCGTTCAGAATCACTCCTCCTCGGTCACTTACGTTACGCCGGCAACGCTTGGACTGCGGACTTGAATTGCCGGCCTCGGTCCTGATAATCCGCAAACATGTCGAAGCTCGCACAGGCCGGCGACATCAGCACGACATCGCCTGCGGTGGCCTCCCGTGCGGCGAACTCGACGGCCTCGCGGAGGCTGCCCGCCTCACTCATCGCCGTGGCGCCCGCCCACGCCTGCTCGAGCAGAGGCGCCGCCTCTCCGATCAGAATCACGTGTTTCACTCGTTGGCGGACGGTCTCGGTCAATCGCGAAAAATCACCGCCCTTGTCGCGCCCGCCGGCAATCAGCCAGATGGGATGGTTAATACCCTCTAATGCCTTCAAGGTGGCATCGACGTTCGTCCCTTTGGAATCGTTGACGAAACGAACGCCGCGACGTTCCCTGACGAGTTCCAGAGCATGTTCAAGTCCGGGAAATGTGGATACCACGTGGTGAATCACCTCAGTGGGACAGCCCCACAGCGCCGCATAGGTGGCGGCGGCCATGACGTTCTCCACGTTGTGATGCCCCAGCATGCGAATGTCGCTCCTCCTGCAGATCTCCTGGCGCGAACCGGTGACCGTCGTGACGATCCTGTCACCATCAAGAAAGGTTCCTCCGTCCATGTCGGACGCGATCGCCTGCGTTCTGCTAAAGCCCAATCGTTTGGCGCGAACATGGTGCCGAAGTCCCGCGACACGGGCGTCATCCAGATTGAAAAGGGCGAAATCCGTGGCCGACTGATTTTCAAAAATTCTCCGCTTGGCCGAGAGATACTCATCGATAGAGTCATAACGGTCTTGATGATCGACCGTCACATTGAGCAACGCCGCGATCCAGGGATGGAACTGGTCGATCGTCTCAAGCTGAAAACTCGAGACCTCCACCACGAGATAGTCGAACGGATTGGGCTTGCCCTGTTTCGTCGCTTGCAGCATCGTCCAAGCCGCTTCGCTCAATGCAATTCCCAGGTTCCCTCCGACGAAGGCGCGTTTACCCTGCTCGGCCAACATCTTCCCGATCAGCGTGACAGTCGTGCTCTTGCCGTTCGTCCCGGTAACCGCCAGAATCGGCGCAGACAGAAAGCGTGACGCCAACTCGAGTTCGCTGATGACTTTGACGCCGCGCCGTCGCACCCGCTCGAGCGCCTCCAATCGATACGGAATGCCGGGGCTGATCACCACAAGATCGGCATGCTCCAGAGAGGTTTCGTATCGCGCACCGACGCTCACGCAGATCCGGCTGCGATCGATCTTCTCAAGGACCGCGCTCAACTCGTCGGCCTCTTTTCGATCGGCCACCGTGACCCGCGCACCGGCCTCCTGCAGCAGATGACAAGCCGCGACGCCGCTTCTGGCCATTCCCAGCACCGTCACCTGAGCCCCCGCTAGATTTACTGGATCGACCTCCACCATTCTCATCACCGTAATTTCAGCGTGCTCAGACTCAATAGAGCCAGAAGAATCGCAATGATCCAGAGCCGGACGACGACTTTCGGCTCCTCCCACCCTTTCATCTCGAAATGATGGTGGATGGGCGCCATGAGGAAAATGCGCTTGCCTCTGGATTTGAACGACACCACTTGAAAGATCACCGAGACCGCTTCAATCACAAACACACCACCCACCATCAGCAGCAGCAACTCGTGCTTGCTGATCACCGCCACCGTGCCGAGAGCCGCGCCGAGCGGCAGCGAGCCCACGTCCCCCATAAAGACTGTGGCCGGATAGGTGTTGAACCAGAGGAAGCCCAAACTGGATCCCAGAATGGCAGCCGTAAACACGGCGATCTCACCGGCACCTTCTATATGGGGGATGAGGAGGTAGTCGGACATGATCCGGTGGCCTGCGACATAGGCCACGATGGTGTAGGCCAGCGCTGCGATCATGATCGGCCCGATCGCAAGCCCGTCGAGACCGTCCGTCAAATTCACGGCATTGGAACTCCCGACGATGACGAGCACGACGAATACAACGTAGAACCAGCCAAGATCCGGCATGAAGTTCTTGAAAAACGGCACGTTGAGTTTCGTGCTGTAGCCGGGAATGAAATAATAGAGAACGATCGCAATCAAAAAAGCGACGCTCACTTGCGCCGCAAACTTCTGCGTGGGCGACAATCCCTTCGATTGCGCTTTGATAAACTTGAGGTAGTCGTCCGCAAATCCGATGGCTCCGAATCCTAACGTCGCAACCATCACCAGCCACACGTACGGCTTCGTAATGTCAGCCCACAGGAGCGTCGAGAGAAACACCGCAAAGATGATGAGTAATCCGCCCATCGTCGGCGTCCCGCTCTTCGCCTGATGACGTTTGGGTCCGTCATCGCGAATCTGCTGCCCGAGCTTGATTTCCTGAAGTTTGCGAATCAGCCAGGGCGTCAACACAAAGGCGATGAGGAAGGCCGTCACCGCTGCGTAGATGATGCGGAAGCTGAGGTACCGGAAAACGTTCAGAAATCCATATTCCGTGTGAAACGGATACAACCAGATGTAAAGCATGCACCCCTTCCGTAGAGACCGCACTCGCTTCGCTACGACGCTTGTTTCGTCACTGCTCTCATACCGGTCAACACTTGCACAATTTGTTCCATCTTCATGCCGCGTGAAGCTTTGACGAGAACCACATCACCCTGTCGGACCTTTCTCCGTAAAAACTCGGCCGCCCCCGCTGCATCAGGAGTTTCGATGATGGCCGACTCCGACATTCCGGCTCGCTTGGCCCCTTCGGCTATCTCATGTCCCAGCGGCCCGCACACGATCAGCCGCGACAGATGCAACCCCGCAAGAAACTGGCCGACCTCACGATGCATGTGCTGCGTGTCCTGCCCCAGCTCCAGCATGTCCCCCAAGACCGCCACCCGCTCGCGCGCCGGGCTCCACTGAGCTAACAGCTGAAGCGCCGCCTTCATCGAGGCGGGATTGGCGTTGTAACAATCGTTGATGATCTGCACCCCGTGGTGCGTCACGACCTGCGAGCGCATCGCCGCAGGCCGGAATCTCGCCAACCCCTGGGCGATCGTGGCGCCGGAAAGATTCAGGGCGAACCCGACGGCCGCGGCGGCCAGGGCATTGCTGACGTTGTGCAGACCGTGCACCTTGATTGTGACCACCGTGTGGCGGCTCTTACCGGGAAGAAGAAGGCGAAAGGTGGTTCCTTGCCGCGGATCGGACGACAAATTCGTCGCCCGCACGTCTGCTTTTTCAGACAGTCCGAACGAAACGACCCGGCATTGGGCGCGGGCCGCGAGATAGTCAAAGTAGGGGTCGTCCGCATTCAAAATCGCCGTGCCATTTGCCGGAAGCAGATCCAACAGTTCCGCCTTGGCCTGCGCGGAGCCCTCCATGCTTCCAAGAAATTCCAGATGGTCCGGACCGATATTGGTGATGATGCCGATCGTCGGCCTGACGATCTCGCTCAGCCTCGTCGTTTGTCCCTGTTGATCGACCCCCATCTCGATCACGGCCGCCTGATGCCGAGCTGTCAGGCGAAACAACGTATGCGGCACACCAATGCGGTTATTGAAATTTCCTTCCGTCTTCAACGTGTGCCAACGCTGCGCAAGGACACTGGCGACCATCTCCTTTGTCGTCGTCTTACCGTTGCTCCCCGTCACAGCGACAACCGGAATCTCAAATCGACACCGATGGTGTGTGGCAAGCTGTTGGTAGGCGAACAGCGGATCACGGACGCCGAAGAGGAACGGTCCGGTGCGCTCGGCCGTCTTGGCGCCTGCGCCCTTGCCTTGGGGCAACCGATACTCATCATGGACAATCGCGCCGACAGCGCCTTTGGCCAGCACCGCCGGGACGAATTCATGGCCGTCGAATCGTTCCCCGCTCAGCGCAACAAAGAGATCGCCTCGGCGAATCGACCGTGAATCGGTACTAATGCCCCGGATGCGTCGCTTGGCTGACGGCGAGGGATCGCCTGCCAACACCTTGACGCTGATGACTTCGCGCAGTTCTTCAACCGTAAAGAGCGCCATGGACTCCTCGCTCTGCTCTGCTCTCGACCCCGAATGCAGTGTCACGCGCAATTCCTCAATTGCTGGATCGCTTCCCGTGCTACCTCGCGATCGTCGAAGTGAAACTTTTTCGTGCCGATAATTTGATAGTCTTCGTGACCCTTGCCCGCGATGAGCACGATATCGCCCGTCCGGGCGAGCCGCACCGCCGTTCCAATCGCGTCGCGACGGTCCGGCACGAGGTGATACTCCACGTGACTGCGGCCTCGCAGCGCTTCGCGAACTCCGGCTTCGACTTCCTGAAGAATCGACATGGGATCCTCCGTCCGCGGATTGTCGGACGTCAGAACGACGACGTCGCTGTACTCGACGGCGACGCGTCCCATTTTGGGCCGCTTGCCGCGATCGCGATCGCCCCCGCAGCCGAACAGGGTAATGATCCGGTGGGTCTTCAACGCCTTCGCCGCCGTCAGCAGCCGGAGAAGCGCATCCTCCGTATGCGCGTAGTCCACGACGACGGTAAAATCCTGGCCCGCCGACACACGTTCGAAACGCCCCGGCACATTGGAAACCCGCGCGACAGCTTCGCGCACTTGATCGCAGGTCGCTCCGGCATGAAGGGCGACGCCTATGGCTCCCAGCAAGTTATAGACGTTGTGTTCGCCGACGAGTCGGCTCTCCACGCTGAACGTCCCGGCAGGTGTAGCCGCCGTAAACGTCGTTCCGTTCATGGAGAGGCGAACTTGCTCGGCTTTGAGATCGGCGATGTTCGTGACAGCGTAGCCCCACACCGGCACGCGACAGGCTGCACGAACCTGAGATCCGTAAGGATCATCCATGTTGACGATGGCCCGCTGGCCGGCTTTCCTCCCGCCACCGAGCCCCGCGAACAGTCGCAGTTTCGCCTGGAAGTACTCCTCCATGGTCCGGTGATAATCGAGATGGTCTTGTGTGAGGTTCGTAAAAACCGCCGCGTCATACTCGCAGCCGGCCGTACGATCCATCGCCAGCGCGTGGGAAGACACTTCCATGACGACACTGTTCAGTCCCGTCTGTGTCATCTTTGCCAACAGTCCTTGCAGCTCAAGAGCTCCGGGCGTCGTGTGAGAAGCGGGAATGGTTTCCGATCCGATTTGATAGGCCACGGTGCCAATCAATCCGACCCGCAGGCCGATCCCTTCCAACAAGGCCTTACAGAGATATGTCGTCGTCGTTTTTCCATTCGTGCCTGTCACACCAATCATGGCGAGCCGGGCGGAAGGATCTCCGTAAAACCGGCTGCCAATCAACCCCAAGGCCTTGCGTGAATCGGCCACCCGCACCAACGGAATGGATCCGGTCTCAACAAGACCTTGCGCGACGATCGCCGCGGCTCCCGCCTGCACCACCTGGGGCACAAAGGTATGACCATCCGCGCGCTCGCCTTTCACGGCCACGAAGAGGCTGCCCGACGCGACGGCTCTCGAGTCGTCTGTGACCGCCGTCACGGCGCGATCCAATCCGCCATGCTGCTCGACGATCTCCACCTGTCCTTTGAGTGCTGCTACCAATTGCCCGACCGTCATAGACCCGCGTTCCATCTCCGTCGTTACTCTCGTGCCACCATGGCAATCTTCACTTGATCATCGCGCGACACTCCCAAGTAGGTCAGCACTTGCTCGCCGACACGCCGAAACACCGGCGCCGCCACGGTTCCGCCCCAGGCTTCCCCTTGGGGTTCGTCGATTACCACTATCATGGCCAGCCGTGGAGAATCGGCTGGCAGGAAACCGACAAACGATCCGACGAACTGGGTGTTCGAGTAGGTGCCGGTGCGCGGATCGATCTTCTGTGCGGTGCCGGTCTTACCCGCCACGCGAAACCCAGGGATCGCGGCCTTCGATCCGGTCCCGTTGGTCACCACGCTTTCCAATATCGTCGTGAGCGTCCTCGCAGTGTCCGGCGACACCACCCGCCGCTTCACATGCGGCAAGACTTCGTTGACGAGCAGACCTTTGCGATCCCGCACTTCCGACACCACGTAGGGCTTCATCAACACGCCATTGTTCGCAATTGCTCCCATCGCTGAAACCATTTGCAGCGGTGTCACGCCGATCTCCTGGCCCATCGAAATCGAAGCCAGTGACCGCCGGCCCCACTCTCTCGGTGATTTTAACAACCCGATCACCTCGCCTGGCAAATCGATGTCCGTCCGCTGACCGAAGCCGAATGCCTGGAGATAACGGTAGAGCCGTTGTTCGCCGAGCAGCATGCCCGTCTTTGCCGCTCCGATATTACTGGACTTCTGAATCATTTCCGAAAACGTCATCCATCCGAGTTTTTCGTGATCGTGGATGGTCGTGTTGGCGATCGTCATACGTCCGTTTTCACCGAACACCATCGAGCCGGGCATCATCACCTTCTCTTCAAGGGCTGCCGCCGCCACGACGATCTTCATGGTCGAGCCAGGCTCATATGTGTCCGTCAACGCGCGGTTGCGCCAGCGGTCCGGCGTCAGGGCGCCCACCGCGTTCGGATCAAACCGAGGACTGACGGCCATGGCGAGGATTGCGCCGGTCTGCGGCTCTATCACGATGATGGTGCCCGCTTTCGCACGCGTGTGGTTCATCGCCTCTTCCAATTCCTTCTCGGCGATGTACTGAATCACCTCATCGATCGTGAGCGTCAGCGTATGGCCCGGCGCAGGCACCTGCTCGGCCAAACCTTTCGGGAACACCGTTCGCCCCAGCGCATCGCGCTGGAGAATGGTGACGCGCTTCTCGCCGTGCAGCTGTGATTCGTACCGGCGTTCGAGCCCTTCAAGCCCCAATCCGTCTATACCGGCAAACCCCAAGACGTGGGCCAGGAGAGGGCCCTTCGGATACAAGCGACGACCCTCCATAACCATGCCGATCCCATCAATGGACAACTGTTCCAGACGGCGCCCCTGCTCAGGCTCCACCTTGCGCGCCAACCAAACAAAGTGCTTGTCCTGCCGAAGCTTCTTTTCGATCTCGTCGCGCTTGACGTGCAGCACGGGAGAAAGCGTGCGGGCCGCACGAGAGGGATTGTCGAGGGAAGCCGGGACACCGAATACGGAAGGCACTTCCATATTCATCGCAAGCACCTTTCCGTGTCGATCCATCACCGTCCCTCTCGCTCCTTCTAATGTGACGCTCTTCTGATGCTGGCGATCGGCCCTGGCAGTCAGCTCGGCCGCTTGCAGTACTTGTAAGGTTACCAGCCTAAATAAGACGATGCCGAACCCGCAGAGGAGCAGGAGCAGCATCACGTACCGCCTGGTTCGCGAGGGACCTGGCGTCACTCGTTCGCCCTCCCTTTTGAGATATGGCGGGCCACTCGAATTTGCTCAACCGGAGGAGCGGCGGGCGCCGGTCGATCCGGCCGCATATGCACCATGAATACCTGACCTTGCTGGGGAGGAATCAATCCCAGTTTGTCCGTCGCGACTTTGGCGATACGTTCCGGAGCTGTCAGGGCGGAAAATTTGACTTGCAGCTGATCCCGCTCCCGCTCCAGCAAGAGCTTTTGGGCTTTCAATCGTTCGATGTGGTAACCCAATCGCACGACGTCGACCCGTTCCCACACGAAGATGAAAACCAAACACATCCCGGCCACGATCATGATGGCTTTCATGCCTGTCCCTCCCTTGACATCCGCTGAATGACGCGGAGCTTCGCGCTGCGCGATCGAGGATTGCGGCTGATCTCTTCGTCAGTAGGAAACTGAGGCCGCTTCGTCAGAATTTCCAATAGGCCACCGGCCTGAGCGGAAAGCGCCCGAAACGTGTGCTTCACGATGCGGTCTTCGAGTGAATGGAACGAAATCACACAGAGCCGTCCGCCGGGCGCCAACACATCGACGGCATCGCGCAACGCCGGCTCAAGATGCTCCAACTCCTGATTCACGGCGATGCGAAGCGCCTGAAATGTGCGTGTCGCGCAATGAATGCGCCCGCGGCGATAGTGCGCGGGCACGGCCGCTTCGATCACTGACACCAAATCGCTCGTCGTTTCCAATAGCCGGTTGGCGCGAGCCCGAACGATCGCGCGCGCGATGCGCCGCGAATATCGCTCTTCGCCGAGCTCATAGATCAGGTTCGCAAGATCAACTTCGTCGGTCCGGTTGACAACCTCCGCCGCCGTCGCACCGGCTGACTGATCCATTCGCATGTCCAACGGACCTTCCGCTTGGAAACTAAAACCGCGGGACGGCTCATCGATCTGCGGCGATGACACACCCAAATCGAACAACACTCCCTGCACCGACGAAATACCCCGGTCAGCCAGGTGACGTTTCAATTCCACAAAATGCCCCTTGATGAGGACGGCCCGACTCCCGAACCGCTCCAGTATTTTTCTGCCTGCTTCGATGGCTCGAATGTCCCGGTCGATGCCAATAACGATGCCGCTCGGAGCGCTCGACTCAAGAATATTCTCCGCATGCCCACAATACCCCACAGTGCAATCAAGAAAGACTTCTCCATCTTTTGGCTTGAGCCAAGATAGCACCTCCGTGGGCATGACAGGCCAATGCCCTCGATGACCATGAAAACTTTGATCTCCAGCTTCACCCACTTTCTCCCACTTAGCGGCGCAGTATACTCCTCGTTAAGACCTTGTCAACAAGAAATTCATAAGCTTATGAATTTTCCCCGAGTCTTGAAAATGCCGTATTTCGACCCAGAAAAAATTGAAAATCGGACTAATAAGAGGTGGGTCAATCGAAGCCTCCCGTTATGAAAATAAGGTGGCTTTTTGTGAAGCGCTATAGGGCGCCTGGCGGAAAGAGGCCCTTTTCTGTGGCATTCCGTGGAGCAGGATTCGCATAGCGCAGGTGTTGCTGGTGGTAGATCCGAGCAAGGTCTAGCTTCATCCCCAGCTTTTTCAAGAAATCAGTTCTTCCTGAAATGGAAAATAGAGGAGCCGCCCGGACGATGCCTGGACCGTTTCTGAACGCGAATTTCTCTCGTTTCATTGACAAGGTTCTGGCACCGGATGACAATGCTTCAATGGAGACAAACACGGGACGAAGGGTGCTCTATCTGGCGTTTCTGTTAATAGGAGCGGCAACATTCTGCGCTCTCACTGCATTGCCTGCATCCGCAGCATCGCCTCTCTACTACTGTCCCGACCGCAAGGCCGATCAACGATTCTCAGCTGCCAATGGTCCCGGCTGCGTGCCTCTCGTGGAGAACAACGACAGAGAGGCTAACGCGAATAGCAGAGACAAACAGCCGCGCGAGTTCAAAATGCAGAATCTCCAGAGTGACGTCACGACGTTTCTCATCAAGTATCGACAGTTTCTCGAGTGCTGCAAGACAGACCTTGCGGAACTCCGGCAGGTCGAATCGCTTGGCGACGAAGTGGGCGAACTTCTGGCCTTCGCGCAGGCCAATCTCTCGAATAGTTCGTTGGCCTCGAGAGGGATCATGCTGCGCGAGATGATGTCGCCGGTGGCGAGGGCGAGGGGAGATCTCAAACTCTTGCGCGCGCGGTTGGAGAAAATTAACGACTTGTCCGGCCCACACGACTCTCTGAGTTCTGAGGAACAGGCGATCCAAGCGCAGCATATACGCGAAATCGAAGAATCGATCGAAAAAGACATCCGCGCGCCGAAGCTCCCCGCAAGCGCCAAAACCGGCGTGGACATCGGCGTGGCCCCTGCCGTGGGTCCCGGCATCGGACGAACACCAACGACAGGTGCCGATATCGGGCGCGAAGGTAAGACCGGTCAGGAAATCGGGGCCTCCCCTCGCAGCAGTAGGGATATCGGCGGGAGCGGGCCGACGGGATTCGAGATCGGTGCGACCGGCAGGGCCGGCCCCTCGATCGGTGAATCGACCTTAAACAGCGAAACTTCTTCGAGCGTAAATTCCACACTCCAGCAGTCGACTGTCGGCTCAAGCATTCCGGATTCGACCGTGGGGTCGAGTCTTGGGCCTTCGAGCGTCGGCTCAAACTTGCAAGACACGTCGGTGGGTTCTTCTTTCGGGGGCTCGTCCGTCGGCTCCAGCTTACAATCACGATAATCTGAAGTCGGGAACGCTTAAAAAAGCTGGACTTCGAGCCCGTCACCCTAGCGCGCCAAGACGCGCCTTTCCACAGCGAGGCCGCAGCGAGTGAAGGGGCGAGCTATACGTTTTTAAGAATGTTGAGCCACTGGACGACGCGAAAACGATGCTGACAGCTTTTTTCAGCGTCCCCCTACGGGCGGCATCGGTTCCCACGTTTCCCCGGCGTCTTTGCTTCGATACAAACCACTTCCGTTGGTGCCTGCATAGAAGAGCTTCGAATCGGTCGCACTCTGGGCAATGGAACGGACATTCGTCGTCGCAAGCCCGTTATTCATCGTCTTCCATGTCGCACCGGCATCTTCGCTGCGATGCACACCGTCCCGTCCTGCTATATAGACCACACCTTTCTTCGAGCGATCGAGCACCATGGCGAAGATCATCTGATCGGCCAGCGACTCGCCGATGCGCACCCAGGACTTCGCGCCATCCGTCGTTTTGTAGAACCCAGCCAATGTCGCGGCGTAGACCGTATCCGGCTCGTACGGGTCAACGAGTATCGACGAGACATTCAGCGCGCGTGAACTCTTGATGATATCGGGCGAGACCAAACCGTTATTGACCTTCTCCCAATGGCCGGCATCATTCACCGTTTTATAGACTCCGCCGCTCGTCCCCGCGTAGAGGACCGCCGGCCTCGTCGGATCCATGCCGAGCGTCACCACCATTAGCACTTCCTTCATCCCCTCCATCCGCTTCGTCCAATGCTCGCCGCCGTTTTTCGTCTCGAACACTCCCATCGTCGTCGCGAGAAACATATGATTGTTGTCCGTCGGATCGAACAAGAACTGATTGACGACCGACGAAATCGTCGCATCATCTAAGCCGGAACGCATCGACGTCCAGCGCTGCCCGCCGTCGTGGCTTTTGTAGACGGCATCGCCTTTCGTGCCAGCATAGACCGTCGCCGGATAGGCCGGATCAATCGCCATGGAAATGACTCTCGAATGGCTCATGCCCTTCGAGAGATTCGTCCAGGTCTGCCCGCCATCGCGCGTCTTATAGATGTAGTCGTTCGTCGCGATGTATATGATGTCGGGATTTTTCGGGTGGAGCTGAATCACAACTATGGCATCGCTGCGATTGCAGCCGGCGAGAGAAACAACAAAAAAGAGCAGGGGAAGAAGATTCTTCATGAGACGGTCGTGAGCGCCACCCCCTTATCGATAGTTCGTGAACTGTAGATCGACTCCGAAATCCTTCCCCTTCAAGAAGGCCATCGTCGATTGCAGCTCATCTTTACTCTTACTCAACACCCGCACCTGCTCGCCCTGAATTTGTGCCTGCACCTTGAGCTTCGAATCCTTAATCGCCTTCGTAATGTCTTTCGCTTTCTCAGAGACAAGTCCACTCTGGATCTTCGCGGTCTGCCGCACCGTTCCACTCAACGCCTGCTCCATTGCACCAAAGTCGAACGCTTTCAACGACACCCCGCGCTTCACGCATTTGGCCTTGATGATATCGATCACGGCCTTCAACTTGTACTCGTCATCCGAGATGACGACCAACTCCTTCTCTTTCTCCTTCAGCGTGATGTCCGTTTTCGAGTCCTTGAAATCGAAGCGCTGCTTGATCTCCTTCGTCGCCTGCTCGAGCGCGTTCTTCAGCTCCTGCATGTTCACTTCCGATACGACATCAAAAGAAAATTGATCTGCCACAGTCGCCTCCTAATGATCCCGTTTCAACAGCATCCGCCCCCGTGAGGTAAGCGGAAGCTCTTGTCATCATCATGCTGAATCGCAGTCTGCATCCGCCCCGCCGAACCGCCGCCAGCTAAGACGATCACTTCACTACTCGTGAAGGGCTTTTTCAAGACCACATATCCGTACCACTGCTTCATGCTGTCGCTCAAGACGATCAAACCCAGGATCGCCACGGCCGCCACGAGCACCGCGTCCAGATAGAGCGGGAATGACTCGCCCGCCGCGAGCGTCGCCGCCTTCGCCAGGAACATCCCAAACATTTCATAGGAGCCGGTCAGCGTGATCGCACCCACGAAGAGCATCGGCAATGCCGTGACCCAAAGATAGGGCGACTTCCACATCTTGATCAAGACCGTTGTCCCGATGCAGAGCGCCAGCGTCCCTAGCAGCTGATTCGCCGCACCGAACATCGGCCAGATCGTCGAAATACTCCCCGTCCCGATCAAGTAGGCCCAGGCCCCGACCACGAAGCCGCTGCTCAGTAACACGCCGGGCCACCAGTTCATCCGGCGGAACGGTGCATAGACACGCCCAGCCATTTCCTGAATCAGATAGCGCGCCACGCGCGTTCCCGTATCGATCGTCGTCAGGATGAAGAGCGCTTCGAACACCAGCGCGAATTGATACCAATAGGCCATCAACCCTGCCATCCCGGGCAGCGCCGCAAAGATCGAGGCCATGCCGACCGCCAGAGACACAGCCCCGCCGGGGCGCCCCGCTACATCCACTTCGACAAGCTGCGACAGTTCTGCGATTCGCGCCGGCGCAAAGCCCATCGCCGTCAGGGCATCAACGCCCAGTGTTGTATTAATCGCCAGATAATCGCCGGGGATCAGCACTGAAGCCGCAATCAATGCCATCACGCCGACGAAACTTTCGAGCAGCATCGCCGCATAACCCACTACCGCCTGCGATTCCTGCTCGATCATCTTCGGCGTCGTGCCGGACGACACGAGCGAATGAAAGCCCGAGACAGCCCCGCAGGCAATCGTAATAAAAAGAAAAGGGAAGAGCGTGCCCGGAATAATCGGCCCGCCGCCGTTGGCGAACGTTGTCACCCTCGGCATTTCGATCGTCGGCGCCATGAGAATCACGCCAAAGCCGAGCAGAAACACGACGCCAAGCTTCATAAAGGTGGAGAGATAGCCGCGCGGCACGAGCAACATCCAGCCAGGCAACACCGACGCAAGAAAGCCGTAGCCGGCCAGCAACCAGACCAGTGTGGGTCTTTCGTATTCGAACCAGGGCGCAAACGACGACTGCGCCACAACGCGCCCGAACAACACCGCTGCAATTAACAGGACAACTCCAAGCACCGAAACTTTCCCTACCGCACCGGGGCGGACTTTCTGGAGATAGAAGCCCATGATGAAGCCGATCGGAATCGTCATCGCAATCGTGAACGTCCCCCAGGCATTCTGATAGAGCGCATTCACCACCGCGAAGCCCAGCCCCGCCAGCGCTACGACCACAATAAAGAGCACTGCCACTGCCGTCGCTGTGCCTGTGATGGAGCCGAGTTCATCGTGCGCAATCTCAGGCAGCGAACGCCCATTGCGCCGCATTGAGGCCACGAGGATGATGAAATCCTGCACCGCACCAGCCAGCACAGCACCGATCACGAGCCAGAGAAAGCCGGGAAGAAATCCGAACTGTGCCGCAAGGACGGGGCCCAGCAAGGGCCCAGCGCCAGCAATCGCCGCGAAGTGATGGCCAAACAGCACGACTTTATTCGTGGGATGAAAATTCACCGCGTCGTTCAACCGCACCGCCGGTGTCACACGCTGATTGTTGAGCTCAACGACCTGCTTCGCCAGCCAGCGCCCATAAAACCGATAAGCCAACACATAGATGCAAGCCGCCGCCACGACCAGCCAGAGCCCATTCACTTTTTCATTCGGATGAACAAGGCCAGTCACATAGGCGAGCGCCACGGCACCGAGAATAGCGAGGAAGGCCCACAAGACAAGCTTTATCGCCGACATGCGCAGCATCGTATCATAAAGGGGAACTGTAACGGCACCCGTGTTGGTTCCTTGCTCACTGAGTGCGCAGTGGATCCAATCACGGGTACCGTTCTGGGGAAATGATCAGCAAGCTGTGAGGGATAATTTATAGAAGAGAGGTGACGTTGGGCACAAAATGAGCGCACTGAGAATACCGCTTGACGAAGCCGCATCTTGGCGCATAGCATTTCACGAGGGTGTTCAAGCCCAGCCGACTGCCCTATCCCTCGCGTTTCCCGGTCTTTCCTCGCGCGACCGATTCTCCAGTCTCCGCCGCTCCAACGCCTGAATAATTCTGCAACGCTCTTCACGAGGCACTTATGAGTCCAAGGATTTATATGGGGGGCTGCCAAGTCCCGCAACCGACTCGCAGTTGCGCCTGCTATGTGTGCCACATCGTTTGGGCAAGTCGGCATGCGCGACCAGAGTACACGTGTGGGTGATTTCCTCCTGCTGAAAAGGAGAAGAAAGGAGGAGAGTTATGCGTTCCATTATGGTCAGCATCGTTGTGGCGACGGGCCTTATTATGTGGTGTGTGACCCCTGCGTTAGCCCGTGAGGCCGACCAAGCTAACTTGGCCGCGCACAAACACCTATCGACCACGGTTGAGAAGGTCCAGTCGGGGTTAGTGTTTTTTAAACCGACGGCTGGCTTGCAGGATCGTGCGGTCAGCGTCCACAAGGCGGAACGCATGGGGCTCTACCAGGCAAAGCAGGGGGATGAAGTCATCTTGGTAATCGATGAGAGCAACATGCTGATCGACCTGCACAAAAAAGGTGTTCCGCCTGGAGGACATCGCCTCATCGCTGGGAAGTTGACCTATGCGGACCCGTTTGGGGAAGAAATCGAGATCACCAATGCGGAAGGGAAGCAGACTTTTGTGATGGATGAGGCTGCAGGCAGCAAG
This sequence comes from Nitrospira sp., assembly GCA_033852435.1. GTDB lineage: Bacteria > Nitrospirota > Nitrospiria > Nitrospirales > Nitrospiraceae > Nitrospira_C. The sequence goes on along the minus strand of JAWOMO010000030.1, from coordinate 2,224 downwards.
CTTTCCATGCTGCCGGAAGGCAAACTCGTTCGGGCGGAGTTGAACGAAGACAACATGGTCGTCGATATCGGATCGACGCGCTGAATCCAGATGAGTGAATGCATGCAAGCTTGTTAGCCACTCAGCTTTGGTGTTCGCGACATTTTCATCAGACCCACTCCAGCCAAGGTTCCGCTGAAACTCGAACTTTGGCTGGAGCAGGCTGGACTAGGCTGGATTGGTGCCTTGCGCACTCCGTGAGCAAGGCACCAACACGGGCGCTGTTCTTCTCCTTCCCCCCCTGAAAGTGGGAGGAAATTCTTGGCGACGCGCCGGGAATTGCCGTCGTTTTTTAGTCAAAGCCTCTTCGTCATTCGGCTCCACTCCGCCTTCTTCAGGCAGTTCAGCTCAAAGGCTCCTGCTTATCAATTGCTTCGAGCATCCCGCCCTTGACGCTATTCGTCTGGTCCCAGCATTGCAATCTGAGGATAACATTGACATTCACCAGAAGGAGGTCAACCATGCTTTTGATGATCTTGACGCTCGTGAGTCTCTTCCCCTTTCCCATACTTGGGGCGCTAGTGCTCGCCGAGCGTGTCAGGGACCCTGAGTCGAAACCGTTCCCCTGACCAGGGACGACCACTGGCTCTCGACGCAGTCCAACTCAAGAGCCGGGGCCGCCCACCGTGCATGCTGCAGGAGTTCATGAAAAATCAACGTCAGCAATTCCGGCTTCCCATCGATCGTCGAGGTTTCGTGACGCAAGGGGAAAAGACCACGCTCTGTGAGGTGCTGGACCTGACGGAACAAGGACTACTCTTCACGACGGACCTTCCCCTCACGCTCAACGAGACAGTCCGCATCGAGTGCCAGCTGGACGACCACTGCCTCCTGCAATGCGAGGTCCTCGTAACGCATGCCATCCAACCGCGCTTCTGCGCACGCATCACAAGCATCTCTCCCGACGGCCAACAGCAACTCATGCAGTTGATCGATCGGCTCATCCGGGCCAGTATAGAAGGCCTCTGACCATGTCGCTTCCCGTCCCGGATCAGCCTTCCAAGCCTGGTACGCCGTCGCAAACCGTGCCGATCCTCTGCCTCCTTGGCGTCGTCGCGCTGCTGAGCTTGATCACGCCGACGATCAAGTATGTGTTCCAACAAAGTCATCTCACGTTTCTCGGCCTGGCCTTCGGGCGTGTCGCTGTCGGCTTTGTGTTTCTGGCCGTCGGGACCGCCTGTTTGGATTGGAGAGGGCTGCGGGGCATCGGGGTGCGCGACTGTGTACCGCTTGGCCTGGTCGGCTTCCTGGGCGTGGGGGCCTACGCCGTGGCGGCCTGGGGACTTCAATACACGAGCGTGACTCATTACGCCCTGGTCTATAGCCTGCTGCCCACCTTTACCACTCTCTTCAGCTACGTCTGGGGCAAGGATCGGAGCTATCCCATCACCTGGTTCGGCATTCTTCTCTCATGGGGGGGCTGCGTCATCGCCATCTCTGATGGGATGCCCTTCGAGCGCCTTCAATTTGAATTCGGCGACGGACTCGCGCTGCTGTTCACTGGGATGATGTCCGCGCATATTGTGCTCAGCGGCAAGATTGTCCGACGCCACGGCGTGCTCGTCTCGAACACGGCGATGTTCGGCACGAGTGCACTGGTTTTGGCGGTCATTACCGCCGCTTGGGGCGCTGCACCACGCGAAAGCGATCTCTCGTGGGGCGTGGTGGGCGCGGTGCTCTTCATCGGCCTCGGAACGGCCGCGGTCTTTCTCCTGCGCTGTCGATCCTTGCAGTCTCTGACTCCGGCGACGGTGGGGACCTATCACAACTTCATTCCCATCTCCACGATCATCCTCGCCCACTTGTCGCTGGGCGAGCCGCTCACGCTGCAGACCATCATCGGAGCTGCAGCTGTCATGCTTGGGTCTGAAGTGGTTCGTCGCGCTCCGCTTTATACATCTCGCGCCGGTTTTCTCCGTCTCCTCTTCTCTCCTAAAGCAATCTGATTTGCTCCCATTCCGCACGCCCATCCCTTCCACGCACGCCCCCCTTAGGAGGGATACATTTGTCAGCCCTCCCAGGCTAGACTAAGTTTACTATGGATGAAGTTAGACCCTATCACCGCGGCCTCTACCGGCTGCCTGTAACCTATCCGGCGATGTATTGCATGGTCTCGACGGTGGGTGAAGGAACGGTTACGAATCTTTCTGCCATCGGATGCATGATCGAAACCGATCAGCCGTTG